>CAYZZF010000001.1:0-143121 GCA_964483115.1 uncultured Gammaproteobacteria bacterium
CAGGTAGCGAAGGCACAGGAGCCTCTGACACAACATCAGGGCCATGGACAGGTATATTTATATTCTATTGGTGGATCCTCTTAAATAATTTTAGCAGTTCTTCAATTGCTTTGTTTCTTTCTTTTCTGAATTGCTCTGAAACATGTTTGTCTAAATGTTTCTTGAAAATAAGCGCATCAAGGCTTCTGATAGAGTTTTGGATGGCCAAACTTTGATTGAGCAAATCTATACAATATTTATTTTCATCAATCATCTTAGATAAGCCATCAAGTTGACCCTTGATAATATTTATTCTTTTCTGTGTCTCGCTCTTGACATTCTTAGTACGTTTCATATAAGCTAATAATATACACCCGTAGGGGGTATGTGTCAAGATTTAATACATATCTAATTTCGATATGAAATATTGAATATGGCAATTAAACAACTCTATATTCAAGCGGCCGGTATGCTATACGCCAAAAACCAAATGTGGGGTTGAAGGGGAAATAGTTATTGCATATCTTCTTAAGTAGTAAGACTAAGGTTATGTCCACAATTACTGTCCAAACAATAATAAAGAAAATTTTTTCAAGGAAAAGAGGGCTTCGAACTACTAAAGTAAAATCACCTCTCAAACCACACGTTGAGCTACATAGGTTACTGGAAAATCCTATTATCTCTCCGGTCAAGGACAATGACTGGGAATCCTGGCAGACATTTAATCCAGGAGTAGTTCTATTGGATGACAAAATTCATTTTTTTTACAGAGCAATTGGGGAAGATGGCATCTCTCGTCTGGGATACGCTTCTTCAAATGACGGCTTTCATATAGAAAAAAGGCTTTCCTTTCCAATTTATGAACATCCGGTTAAACAACGCTTTTATAATATTTATTCTTATTTTTCCGGTGGTAGTTTTGGAGGATGTGAAGACCCTCGCATTGTTCAAATAGAGGGTGAAGACGTTCTTTATATGACTTATACTGCTTGTGATTTAGGACTGCGGGTAGCATTAACCTCAATTAAGGTGAAGGATTTTTCAGAAAAAAGGTGGAAATGGATGTCCCCAAAATTAATTTCACCACCCGATGAGCTTCATAAAAATTGGGTTATTTTTCCAAAAAAAATCAAAGGCAAATATGCCATTCTTCACAGCATTAGTCCACGGATATTAATAGATTATGTTGATAGTCTGGATTTTAATGATGGTTATTACCTCAAAAGTTATTATAATGGCTACAGTAACAGAAAAAGAAAGAATTGTTGGGATAGCTGGATAAGAGGTGCTGGTCCTGCACCAATCGAAACTCCAGACGGCTGGCTCTTGTTTTATCATGCTATAGATAAACATGATCCGGGTAAGTATAAAGTCGGGGCAATGCTTTTGGATTTAGAAGAGCCAACCAAAATACTGCACCGCTGTCAAGAACCAGTGCTTGAACCAAAAAGATGGTACGAGAACGATGGTTTTAAATCCGGCGTGGTGTATGTGTCAGGAGCGGTGGTAAAAAATGGAGAACTGTTTGTTTACTATGGCGGAGCAGACAGTTATGTCTGCGTAGCTTCTGCTCCACTTAAAGAATTTTTAGAAGCATTCAAGATAGAAGCCAAACCAAAACTTTCATCTAAAGTTGTAAGGAAGAAAAGGAATGATAATTAAAAGATCAGCCGATAATCCAGTACTTAAATCAAACAAGGATCAATCTTGGGAGGCAGGAGCGGTTTTCAATGGTTGTCCAGTTAAACAAGATGGCAAAATTTATTTGGTTTATCGGGCAATGTCTTTACGGCATTACCATACCTTGGCACAAACGAAAATTATGGTTTCTGATATCGGTATTGCGCAGAGCAAAGACGGTATTCATTTTGAAAACAGGAAGCGGTTTATTGTGCCGGAGAAACCTTGGGAAAGATTTGGTTGCGAGGATCCGCGAGTAACAAAGCTTGGTGACAAATATTATATTTTCTACACCGCCCTTTCTACCTACCCTTTTCGGCCTGAAGGAATAAAGATAGGGCTGGCAATAAGTAAAGACTTAAAGACAGTTGAAGAAAAATATCTGATAACACCCTTTAATGCCAAAGGTATGGCACTTTTTCCCGAAAGAATCAACGGGAAAATATGGTCACTTTTTACCGTACATACTGATCAGCCGCCTGCTGAAATTTGTTTAGCGTCTTTTGATAAAGAAGCTGATCTTTGGTCGCCCGAGTATTGGCAAAAATGGTATCAAAATTATATGAAATACTCTTTATCTTTGAAACGATCTTCTCAGGATCATATTGAAGTCGGTGCTCCGCCGATAAAGACACAACATGGTTGGCTGGTTATTTACTCTTATATTAGAAATTACTTTTCTCCCAAAAGATCTTTTACTATAGAAGTCGTGCTTCTTGATTTAAATAATCCCTTAAAAATTATTGCCCGAACGCAAGCCCCAATTTTAACTGCAGAAGAATCTTATGAAAGAATAGGGCTCGTGCCGGATGTAGTTTTTCCATCAGGGGCAATATTAAAAGATGACTGGCTTTATCTTTATTACGGCGCTGCAGACACTACCTGTTGTTTGGCTTTTATTAAGCTCTCTTCACTTTTAGGACAAATGATCGGTAGAGAGGAAAGAACTGTAAGATTGATTCGAGCAAAAGAAAACCCTATTATTAAACCCATAAAAGTACATCCGTGGGAAAGCAAAGCGACCTTCAATCCTGCTGTTTTGTACCTTCGGGAGAAATTCCATATCATTTATCGGGCAATGTCCCAAGATAATACTTCGGTTTTTGGTTATGCAGAAAGTCAAAACGGAATCCGAATTGATAATCGTTTGCCGCAGCCTATATATACTCCCCGAGAGCCATTTGAACAAAAAATTCAACCCGGAGCAAATTCTGGTTGTGAAGATCCACGCCTGACTCAAATCGACAATAAGATATATATATGTTATACAGCCTTTGATAGTAAAAACCCGCCACGGGTAGCTTTAACTTGGATTACTATTGAAGATTTTTTAAATCAGAAATGGCATTGGTCAAAACCAGTGCTCATCTCGCCTCCTAATATAGACGACAAAGATGCTTTTATTTTTCCAGAAAAAGTTAATGGAAAATATATGATTGTTCACCGAAGCGGTCTGGATATTGACCTATCTTTCAGCTCAACACTGGATTATAAAGATAATACCTGGCTTGAGGAGCAGAGATGGATTGCTCCTAGAAAATGGTGGTGGGACAGCAAAAAAGTGGGGGCAGCTGCCCCGCCAATTAAAACCGAAGATGGCTGGGTTATGTTTTATCATGGTATTTCAGAAGACCAAATTTATCGGCTAGGTGCAGTGCTATTGGATCTTAAAAACCCGACCAAAATTATCAGCCGAACTGACAATCCTATTTTTGAGCCAGAAACTATTTATGAAAAAACAGGCCAGATTCCAAATGTTGTTTTTCCTTGTGGTACAGTTCTTACTGGAGAAAAAGTTTTTATATACTACGGCGCTGCAGATCAAGTAGTGGGAGTCGCCACAGTTAAATTACAAGATCTTATAAAAGTTCTTAAACTTATGTGAGTGTTAAAAATGTCGATCCAAAAAAATATTATTGCTGAAGAATTTTACTTATGAAATTTTTTAAAGCCCTCGCAGATCGTGCCGGTTTAAATAGTTTATCCTATCCTATTTCTAAACACGCCAATTCCTTACCTTTTATGCTTGGTGGTTTGGTCTTTTTTGGCCTTTTAATCCAGGCTTTGACTGGTATTTATCTTGCGCAATATTATAATCCCGACCCTGCGTATTCTTACCAAAGTGTTATTTATATTATCACTAAAGCTCCTTTTGGAGATTTTGTCAGAAGTTTGCATTATTGGACTGCTAACCTGATTTTTATTATTTTGATTTTCCACATCATCCGGGTATTTATTACCGGAAGCTATAAAAAGCCTAGAGAGCTAACTTGGTACAGCGGAGTTCTTCTTTTGGCAATTATGATGGCATTTGTCTTTTCCGGCACAGTCGTTAAATGGGACCAGGAAGGGATGGAAGCGCTGGGACATAGTAAGGAGATAGGAGAAATGTTTGGAGTTTTGGGAGCTTGGTTTAGTGATAGTTTTTCTGCTAGTTTATCCTTGCTTAGCCGAATGTATATTTTACATACTAATATCTTAGTTTTAGCGCTGATTATTCTTTTTGTTGCCCATTTTTTTCTGATCAAGCATCATGGTATTTCCCCTAAGGTTTCTTCTGAAAGCACGTCCAGGCCAACGGCAGGAGAGGGCGAGTCTTCCTTTAGTCAGCACCTGATCAAATTAACCGGTGCAGGTTTATTGTTTCTGTTTGCGGCCGGAATATTAGCTTTACTTTTCCCCGCCCCGCTAGGGTATCCAGGTGTGCCGGATACAGAGGTAACCAAACCTTGGTGGGTATTTTATCCTTTTGTGGCGTTGGAAAACTTCTTTGATGTTCCGGGATTGGTTTGGGGCGGAGTGATTCTGTTTGCATTCCTGTTTTTAGTACCTGTAGTCGATCGCAATCCTTATCTTTCTCCCAGTAAACGAAAACCGATCATGATTCTTGGTTCATTATTTTTTACAATTCTGATTGTTTTAGGCATTTATGTTTGGTTTAGTCCCTCTAAAGCACACTTGGAAGGAGCGCAAATGGATAAGCAGAAAAATTCGGTAATGCCCTCCAACGAAGCGGTATATTTAGACCGTACAAAGCCATTCAATCAATTACTAGTTATTTATGGATTGCTTTTATTAAGTGGTACTGGCGGAAGTTTATTATTGACGAAACCAGATTAATAAATTCTATGCATTATTTAATAGGTTCACTATCTTTATTTGTTATTTGGTTGGTAATTTTTATTTTCCAAAAGAAGCTAAGAAAAGAGATACTGATTGCAAGTATTATTATTACTCCATCTGGACTATCAGAAGTATTCTCTATTCTTGGTTTTATTAAACATTGGAATTTAAGTCATCTCTCAAGCATTGTTATTTTAGGTGTTCCACTGGAAGAAATCTTGTGGGCGATAGGAACAGGTGCGCTTCTTAACCCTATTTATGAATATCTTTTGAGTATCAGACTTAGCGAGAGGAGGTGATCTTAATGAAATTGGGAAAAGTAACACTTGCCAATGCTTTTGCTTTAACAACAGTTATTGTCTGGGTGGTATGTTCAGCTTTTATCTTATTACTGCCTGATTTTTCCTTAACAGTTGTCCGCTGGTTATTTATGGGTCTAGATATCAGTGCATTAGGCAGATTTAACCTAGATTTTACTACCTTCCTTTTGGGCGGAGTTACAGCTGTTGTATCAACTTGGATAACAGGTTATGTCTTAGGCTGGAGTATTGAGTTTTTTAGTAAGAGCAAATAATCTTAAGATTCAGACGATTGTCTTTTATCTCAATTTGGCTCGAGGAGCACCCAGATGGCCTTTTCATGCCTTTATTGAGTTTTGACAGGGCAGCCGATTTTATAAGGCTCAGCCTTGATTAAATTTGAATTTTGTTAAAGAAATGACCACTTAACCACAAAAATATTATAGTTGTAATTCCGAGAACTATAATGTCTATATTCAATCCAAAATAACCAGTATTAGTAAAAAAGGTTCGTAATGCATCAACGCCATATGAGAGAGGGTCAAGACGGACAAATAATCCGAGTGCTCCGGGTGTTTGTTGCAGCGGAAATAAAGCACCAGAAAGAAGATATATAGGTAAAACAATGAAATTCATCACTGACTGAAATCCCTGGATATTGCTAAACATTGATGCAATTGCTGTGCCGAGAGTTGCAAACAAAATTGCTATCAGCAACATTACCCAAACCGCGTAGATAAGGGAAAAAGGGCTACTTGGTCTAAATCCCAACAGCAATGCCACCAACATAACCAACGTTCCTTGGATGGTTGCAACAGTCGCGCTTCCTAGAGTTCTTCCCAGCATGGTATTAAATCTAGATATTGGCGCCACGAACGTTTCCTTCAGGAATCCAAACTTTCTGTCCCAAATAATCTCCATTCCCGAAAACATGGCATTAAATAAAATGCTTTGGCCAATTATTCCAGGAGTAAGAAAACTGAAATAATCTCCCTGACCGGCCTGTTGAAAAACAGGCCCAAGACCATATCCTAATACAAGAAGAAAGATCAACGGTTCAAAAAGGGAGCCAAGCATACGAGACCCGGATCTTAAATACTTCTTAATTTGCCTTAGCCAAAGAATGTAGATTTTTCTCATACGTCTTGTTTAATGAATTCTAAAGCTATGCCCAGATTTTATTAGTTGTTGATTGGTCCCTGCTGACTCCTCTCGGATACTCTTTCCAGTTAAGGCTAGGAAAGTGTCTTCAAGCGTTAGACTATTTGTTTTCTTTTTCAGCTCTTCCGGAGTGCCATTCGCAATAATTTTTCCGTTATCAATAATAGCAATTCGTTTTGCCATACGATCGGCTTCCTCCATATAATGTGTTGTAAAAAATACCGTTATGTGCTCTGTCTGATTCATTTCCTTTATACTGGCCCAAACAGAATGCCTCGTCTGCGGGTCAAGGCCTAGAGTTGGTTCGTCGAGGAAAAGAATCTGCGGATGATGTAAAAAGGACCTTGCTACCTCAAGTCTTCTCTTCATGCCCCCAGAAAATTCCCTTACATAATTATCTTTACGGTCCCACAGACCAAAAAGTTTAAGAAGTTGTTCTGTTCGCTGTTCCAATATATTGCAAGGGACATCATAAAGGACGCCGTGTAGTTTCATATTTTCTACGGCTGTTAAATCGTCATCTAAGCTTGAGTCTTGAAAAACTACACCGAATGAACGCCTAGCCTCATCTGACTGTGTTGTTGGATTATACCCATTAATAGTTGCTTTTCCTGTTGTGGGAGAAAGTAAAGTAGTGAGCATTTTTATCGTTGTTGACTTTCCTGCACCATTTGGCCCAAGAAAGGCAAATATTTCACCATCCATTACCTCAAACGAGATACTATTTACGGCGCTAAAATTGTCAAATTTTTTTGTTAAATTTTTTACCTTAATCATGATTGTTTAGAGATGATTTTTTTATGGAGTTGTACAAATTGTTCAAGTTCCTTGTTGGTCAATGGATCAAATATCTTAGCCATCTCATTTATACGTGGTATTTTTGTAGCAGCGATATGTTTTTTACCTTTTGGGGAAAGCTCCAATTGTATTAAGCGGCGATCTCCAGGATCTTCCTGACGTGTTACATAACCTCTCTTTACCAAGGGATCTACAAGCTGGGTTGCGGCACTCGATGACATTTCCAGTGCTTCTGCAACGTCTTTTATATTTCTCTTTTTGAATTGGTCGATTATTGTTAAAACAAACCACTGCGTGTGAGTAATATGGTTTTGGGGGCCAAGATGAAGAGATTTGGCCCTGGTTATATTCCGAATAGCGTGGAAGCTATGAAGGAGTTCAATGATGAGTTGTTTCCTAGTTTGCATACCAATATATTAGTTGCTTAATATATTAGTATCTTACTAATATTAAGTTTGTATGTCAAGACTATAAACCGATTTTATAGAGTTCAGTTTAAAAACGGATTGTTGACATATTTCCTTTTTTGTTGATTATTTTCATAAGGTTTATTACATCAATCCTCCACTTTTAGTCTAAAATCTCTCCATGGAGGAGGGGATTTCTGGGCTTTTCCCAGTTCCTCAGGCAATTCTTTCTGCTATAATAAAATTCTTATGCTTGAGTACTTGTCAAGTTTTATTATATATATAATCCAATCCACTGGCTATGTTGGGGTCTTTATCTTAATGACTTTAGAATCTGCTCTTATTCCTATTCCTTCTGAGGTAACAATGCCATTTGCGGGATTCCTCTCACATAGCGGATACCTTTCATTTCCTTTAGTTGTTCTTGTTGGAGCAATAGGTAATTTAGTTGGCTCTCTTGCTGCTTATGTGCTTGGTTATTATCTTGAAGAAACTGTAATTTTAAACCTCATTGATAGGTATGGAAAATTTATACTATTGTCAAAGCATGAATATCTCCGAGCAGTCCATTGGTATCAAAAATATGGGAATGGTATTACATTTTTCAGTAGACTTCTTCCAGCTGTACGTACCTTTATTTCGCTCCCGGCAGGACTTGCGGAAATGAACATTTGGAAATTCTCACTCTACACCTTTCTTGGGTCATTATTCTGGTCTATAATTCTTACATATATTGGATTTTATTTAGGATCAAAATGGACAAACATTGCACCATATTTTAGTAAATTTAATACTATTATTTTAGTTGTCTTTATTGCTTTAATTTTATATTACCTTAACCATAAACTAAAAATTGTCAAATTTGGTAAGAAGAAATAATATGAGCTTTTTAATGATTTTTTTTGCAAAATACCTCTACCTACTAATAATTCTTATTGGTATTATTTACTTATTAAAACAGGATAGGAAAAAGCAAAAAGAGATTTTACTATTTACCTTAATATCTTTACCAATTATCTTTATCATTGGTCAAATTGCAGGAATTTTATTTTATAACCCTCGTCCTTTTGTAGTTCGTCATTTTACTCCACTTATTCCTCATGCAGCAAATAATGGCTTTCCTTCAAATCACGCACTTATCAGTTTTGCAATAAGCGCTATTCTTTTTATTTTTAATCGAAGGCTTGGTATATTAGTTGCTATCTTTGCGCTTCTTGTAGGTATCGGTAGAATTTATGTTGGTATCCATTCGCCAATTGACATACTGGGAAGTTTTCTGATTAGTGTTATTGTTGAAGCGATTGTATACCTACTGTTTCCTAAAGTATGGTTGAAGCAAACAATCCATCAATAACAACACAAGTCTCATGAGTTCTGATAGGGGGGGCATAGGTGCACTGACGCGTGTGCTACTTTCATAACTTCGCTAATCTGCATCCCAAAAAATATTTGAAGTCAAGCTTGGAGCAATGTTATAATGTTTTTATGCAGGTAAGGGGTAAAATTGCAATTGTAACTGGGGCGTCATCCGGTATTGGGTTAGCTTTGGCAAAACTTTTGACTCAAAAAGGCGCAAAAGTTGCACTTGCCTCCCGTTCAAGAGGCAAATTGAAAAAAATTTCAGAAAGTCTTCCTGGCTCTTTTTTTGTTTCAACAGATATGACAAAAGAGGACGACATAAGAGAAATGGTGAGAAAAACAGAAGAACATTTTGGAAGAATTGATATTCTTGTAAATAATGCCGGGCAGGGGTATGATTCTCCGGTTGAAAAAATAAATCTAGACTTTTTCCGGAAAATTTTTGAGCTGGATCTTGTCGGACCGATCATTGCCATGCAAACTGTTATTCCAATAATGAGAAGAGAAAGTGGAGGAGCAATTATAAATATTTCTTCGGGAACCGCTTTAATGTTTCTTCCTAACATGGGGCCTTATTCATCTTTGAAAAGAGCCTTAGTAAATATAAGTCTTACCGCAAGAGAAGAGCTTAAGGAAGATAATATTAAGATAAGCGTTGTTTATCCTTATGTCACTCTTACTGACTTTGAGAAGAACACAATTAGAGAAGATGTTCAAAGTCAAGAAGAGGAAACGGAGGAAGATTGGGTGGAGGGCTTGCCTTATTCTCCCGATACTGCTAAGTATGTAGCCGAGAAAATTCTTGCGGGAATAAAAAGCGGAGAAGCGGAGATTTTTGCCCATGATTGGATGAAGCCCAAGACTAAATTTTCAGGTCGCGAGACTGTTTCTTCTTCCAGATAAGACTTGCATGCTATAACCGTGAGTGGTAAAATTTTAGAGTTATGACGAAGTTATTTAAAAAAGAATTTACAAAAGAAATGGGTAAATTTGTAGCCGGTGGACTAACTGGTTTTTCCCTTTTTACAATTAGCTCTCATAATAAATCCCCTGTTAAAAAAAGAATTCCTGAGAAAAGGATTAAAAACATTTCATATCTCCCAAGCGTGAAAGTCTATAAGAAAGACGAGCATTATCATATTCATCACTGGATGATTTTTTCTCTGTTTTATGCCAACCTTTTGCTTTTGCTAAAACTTCTGAAAAAAAAATCTTTAAAATCAAAAATTTTACATGGGTTTTTTATTGGCAGCATAATTCAAGGCCTAATATACAAAGATCGTTTTCGGGTTCATTATAAGCAGAATAATGAGATATAAAATCTCTTTTCTCCTTTTTCTTTTAGGCATTCTTTTTATTCTTACGGGATTTTTTATCAATAGTCCATCAAAATTTACATCTGTTAAATCGGGATCCTCCTCAATAATATCTAGTCTTCCTACAACTCCAATTTTAAGTTTTGGTAAAAAATTAAATTCTACAAAAACCGAAGTTTTAGTCACGCGCGTTTTGGACGGAGATACCATTGAGACAAGTTCGGGCGAGAAAATTCGTTATATTGGGATAAACGCACCAGAGATTGGACAACCTTTTTCAAGTCAGGCAACAAAAGAAAACAAAAATTTAGTATTAGGGAAAAAAGTAAAGATAGAATTTGATGTTGCCGCAAAGGATAGATACGCAAGGACCTTGGCTTATATTCTTGTTGGCAGTACCTTTGTTAATCTTGAGATGGTCAAAAGAGGTCTGGCGGTGTCTGAAACAATCCAGCCGAATGTAAAATATCAAAAGGAAACTTTAGAAGCCCAAAAAGAAGCGCGAGATAGATGTCTGGGTTTATGGAAAAATCTTTGCAGTACTAGTTCAGATGCTTCTAAGAATTGTATCAAAATAGTTACTATTAATGCCGATGCGCCGGGTAATGATAATCAGAATAAAAATGGTGAGTGGATTAAGATAGGAAATGTATGCTCCCGTTCCGTATCAATGGATAAGTGGCTTCTTAAAGACAGTTCGGCCTCTAATAAATATGAATTTCACAATTTCACACTTGCAGCCTATAGTACTTTTATGTTATACTCTGGATGTGGAAAAGATAGTCAAGACAAGCTATACTGGGCATGTCCCGAGCGAAAATATGCAGTCTGGAATAACTTTGGAGATCACGCATTTTTATACAATGAAAAAGGAGAATTGCTCGCAGATTACGGGTATTGACATTAGTTAAAAATAGTATAAATAATAAATATAGGCAAGAATATGGTGTCAGCCGCTGAAATTAGTAACTACAGCTCCTCTGAATTAGAGGAACGCAAAGTCCCCCTAGATATAATTGAATCAATCGCGCATCAAACAGATTATCTTATGGGAAGTGATGGTGTTCGTGCATCTTCAGCGCTAGATAGATTTTCTATGTATTTTCAGAGAGATGGGTTTACTATGATTAATCACAAAATAGAAGCTCATAAACTCTCCCCAAACGGTCTTTTAGAAGGACCGGTGATACCCGCGGTTTTCGGCATGCTAAGATTTATGGCTAAAGAAGATAGACCGGAGAGAGGAAAATACAGAGGAAAGCTTGGACATCAGTTTGGACGAATTGAAGAAGGATTTCCAAAAGATTGGTATGTTAACGAAGATGGTATGGGAGAAAATTATGATGCCAGAGATTCCAACCCCCTTGCTCTAATAGTAATGGATAAACTCATAGAATTTAAGCCAGATTTATTACGCTATTTTATACCTTATGTAGTGCCGATGCTTGAATGGGACATTAAAGATTCAGAAAGATACCGAGGTTTTCCTGCATATGTTGGTGCAAAATTTGATCCTAAAAGAAAATTTCCCGGCCTTACGCATCATAGGTGGACAGATGGAGAATACACCATAGTTAAGGAAGATGGAACCTTAGCTAAGCATCCAATAACAGCCGTTGAGATAATCTCGCTTACATGGGCAGCAAGATTAAAATGGGCTGACAGGCTAGCAGATATTCGTCCGGATTTAGCCCGCACACTTAAGACGTCAGCAGTTGATCTTGAAAAGATGTTTAACAGGCATTTTGTCTTTAGTGATAGTAAAGGTGCTTATTTGGCCGATGCTCTCGATGGGGATCTAAACCAAATACGGACTATTACGGTTAATCCTGCAATCGTTTTGGCTTCCGACTACCGTGGCAGGTGTATAGTTGGAGACGAAGAACTGGTTTACGAAATTATAAAAAGAATGCTTGGATTTCACGATTCAAGAGGGGGAATATCTACTGTTAGTTCTGAGTCTTATTCTCATCCGAAGAATATTTACCACGGTCCAAATTCGCTTTGGCCACACATGCAAGCGTACGCAGTAGAAGGAATTGAGCTTTCGGCGCGAAGAGTAGAGGGAAGATATCCAGATCTTGCTTCATATTACAGACATTGGGGTCTTGTGCTTGCCGAAGACTCCTTAAGACCTCCGGCATATTATGGTAGTCCGATAGAATTAGTCATGCTTCCAAAAAGTGGCGGTTATCAACTCTATGAAGGATTTAATGATGAAGGTGAAAAAGTAGAAGAGTCATGTAAAGAGCAGGCTTGGACAGGGGGAGGAATGGAACATTCAATAGCACATCTTAGATCTCATGGAAAGTCAGAAGTAACCGTTTTTACCCCCAGAGTTTAGCTTGGCAGAAATAGCGAGATAAAGTAAATAATAGAGCTAAGCGCAATTCCTATAAATGTTACAACAACAACCACATTTATAATTCTGTTATTGGCATAGCTACTTAAAAGCTTCTTGTCGTTTCCTAATATAAAAAGGAAAACTAAGATTGGTAATAGAAGTATTGCGTCTAAAGCTTGAGAAACAAAAAGAATAAGCATAAGAGGAATAGAGGGGATAATTACTAAGAAAGCTCCAAGTATTAGCGAGAGAGTAAATAATCCATAGAATTGTGGAGCTTCTTTAAAACTGAAATTCAATCCTGATTCAAAACCAAAAGCTTCTGTTATAACATAGGAAGTTGCTAAGGGAACAAGAGCTGCTCCAAATAAAGAAGCATTAAGAAATCCAAAGGCAAAAAGGGAGGAGGCAAAATTCCCGGCAAGCGGCATAAGAGCCAAGGCCGCATCTTTGGCATCATTTATTCTAATGCCTTTTGTAAAAAGAGCTACCGTGGAGGCTACTATTATAAAAAAAGCAATAAAATTGGTCAAAAAACTTCCAAAGAATACATCCCCGCGTTCTATTCTAAGATCATCTTTTCCAAGTTTTTTATCTACAACATAATCCTGAATAAAAAATTGTCCCCACGGAGTTATTGTGGTTCCTACAACAGCAATCAATGTTAAAAGATAAGCTTTGTTAAAAGAAAAAGAAGGTGTAACTAGGTTTTTAAAAGCTAGTCCCCAATTTGGGTGAACGAGTATTGCAGACATAAAATAGGCAACATAAAAAAAAGAGAGCATTAGAAAGATCCGTTCAAGAGATTTAAAAGCTCCCTTTGTCACAAGAAGATATATTACTAAAACAGCAATGGGAATTGAGATAAAGCGCGGAACATTAAATATTTCAAGAGACGCTGCAACGCCTGCAAATTCAGCCGCAAGAGTTCCGATATTGGCAATGAAAAGAACAATCATTATAAATGTTGTCCAACTAATACCGAACTTTTCTCTTATAAGCGAAGCAAGTCCCTTACCGGTTACAAGTCCCATTCTGGCTCCTATCTCCTGAGTTACAGCCAGTGAAAAAGTAGTCAAGAAAAGGACCCATAAAAGCGAGAAACCAAAAGATGCTCCTGCAATTGAGTAGGTTGCTATGCCGCCAGCATCATTATCAACAGAACCGGAGATAATGCCGGGCCCAATAATTGCAAGTATAGGAAGAAGTCTGCGAAAGCGCCTTTTAAATTGATTCATTTTCTTTTTGTCGTTCTTCTATGTTTCCAAGGACTGCATCAATTGTGACCACGCCAATTGGCATTTTCTCCCTATCAATAACCGGTAGAAGTCTAAGGTTGTATTGAGTAAAGATTTTAAGGACTTGAGAAAAATTTATATCTGGATAAACAAATTTTCTATCTATTACGATGTCTTTTAAAAGGGCAAGTTGGTCGCAATTAACAAGGTCTTTTGTGTAAATTGTTCCAACCAATTTACCATTTCCATTTGTAACTATTATGGCTTCGGGTTTTGACGATTTGGTCTCAAGATCACTCATCACTTCTTTTACAGTCTTGTTTTCATCTGAGGAATAGTAATCAAGTGTCATTATTCCGCCGGCGCTATTAGTGCCAAAATTCAGTAGCCTTTCAACTGTTTTAGCCTTTTCGCGCCCCAAAAGTCTTAAGATTTCTGCAATCCTGAGAGGATTTATCTTATAAAAGATATCTGCAATTTCCGATAGATGCATCTTATTGACAACTGTCTTAAGAGGAGAAAAGGGAAGCTGTTCAAGAATTGCCTCTTGAGTTTCGGTGTTCGCCTCCTCTATTGCCTTTACGGCTGTGTCAGGATTAAGAACTTCAAGGATTCCTAGTCTTTCTTTTGTGCCTACCTCCTCTAAAATATCTGCAAGCTCAGCTGGGTGCAGAGTATTTAACCTATCTTGTGTTAATTTGATTTTGACAGTTCCTGCTCCATAATCAAAAGCCTCGATCATTTGCCACGGTAATATTCTTGTTGGGACTTTAACAATTGTACCAAGACCAAGTCTTCTAAAAATACCCGAGAATCCTACATCAATTCCAACTACTTTAAGTTTGCCGTTCTCTTCGATCATTATGTCATTTACCCTTACAAGTCTTTTCCCATCTATATCAATCACTTGCTTATCCAAAAGATCCTCTTTTAGATAAAAATCATTTTCATCATAGGGGAGAAGAGGAATATGGACAGATTTAAGAAAAGGATATTTTTGGGCAAAATTAATCACATCGGGACTTATGGTAATCTTTTTACCGCCCTTTTTGATAACTATTTTCGATAAAGGCGGTAAAGGGTAAGTTTCGATGATGGCAGCATCCAGAATCTTGCCAAACACCTTATTCTTAAAATAAACGTTTTTATTCAACAATTGACTTAGATACATCATGATGTTTTAATTGTAGGTAGGATAACAATGTGTGTCAACCCCATAAGGACGGAGTTGACCCCTTGACAATTAGCAGATAATCTGATAGAGTGCTAATATCGCAGTAAGGCCTTTAGATCTATGGAAAGACTTGTTCCTGTTATACCAATTAGAGACGGGATTATTTTCCCAAATATAGATTCTGTATTAACATTTGGCAGACCAAAGAGCTTGGCAGCTTTAGAAAGTGCATTTGCGCACGAACGCATAGTCTGTTTTGTCCTCCAAAAAAACTCAAAACTCAACGAGCCTTCACCCGATGATTTATACTCTCTTGGAACATTATCTCGGATAGAGAGAATGATTAGAACCGATGGCGAAATAAATGCCCAAGTCAAAGGTATTTCAAGAGTGAAAATTGTCTCATATGAGAAACATGAACAATTTCTTCTTGCAAAAGTTACAGAGTTATCTGAAGTTTTAGATAATTCCCCCGAAATTAAAGCGCTTTGTCATCACGTAACAAATCAATTTCGAAAAGCCATAAATCTTGGAAAGTCAGTTGATTTTTTGACATTTATGAATATAATGTCTGATAATCCTCCCTCAGAGCTTGCGGATCTAATTGCTTCTGTTTTGGATGTAAGACCACAAGAGAGACAAGATTTACTTGAGATGCTAGAGGTGAAAAAAAGACTTGAAAAAGTTTCAGAGCTTCTTGCAAAAGAGATAAAGATTTTGGAGATTGAACGACGTTTAAGCTCAAAAACACAGGAAAGATTTGAGAAGGGAGCAAAAGAAGCGTTTCTTCGGGAGAGATTAAAGACCATAGAAAAGGAGCTTGGACAAACCGATGAGGACAGTGAAATAAGAGAGCTTTCGGAAAAAATTAAAAAAGCTGGTATGCCAGAGGATGTTGAGGAAAAGGCACAAAAAGAACTTAAGAAACTGGCGCAGATGAATCAGTTTAACCCAGAGGCGGGTTATATAAGAAACTATCTTGATTGGTTGGTAACTCTTCCTTGGAATGTAGAAAGCAAGGATAATACTGATATAAAAGTAGCGGAAAAGATTTTAGATGAAGATCATTACGGACTTAAAAAAGTAAAAGAACGAATAGTTGAGTATCTTGCAGTTCATAAATTAGCAGGTAAAATGAAAGGACCAATTTTATGTTTTGTAGGGCCGCCAGGAGTAGGTAAAACTTCGATTGGAAAATCAATAGCAAGAGCTCTAAATAGAAAGTTTGTAAGAGTTTCGCTCGGCGGAATAAGAGATGAAGCAGAAATTAGAGGACATAGAAGAACTTATGTTGGAGCGTTACCTGGGAGAATAATTCAAGGTATAAAAGATTCGGGAACTAGAAACCCAGTTTTTATGCTTGATGAGATAGATAAGGTGGGTACCGATTTTCGCGGCGATCCATCATCTGCTCTTCTTGAAGCATTAGATCCTGAACAAAATAATCAATTCTCAGATCACTATCTTGAGGTTGCTTTTGATCTTTCTAATGTTATGTTCATAACAACCGCAAATGTTCTGGATACTATTCCGCCTGCTCTTCGCGATCGACTTGAAATAATAAATTTCGCCGGCTACACGCAATACGAGAAGTTTAAAATTGCTCAAGAGTTTCTAATTAGAAAGCAAATGGAGAGTCATGGCTTAACAGATAAAACAGTAGAGCTTAAAGATGATGCGATCAGATTTATTATTCAACATTACACAAGAGAAGCAGGAGTCAGGAGCCTTGAGAGGCAGATTGCGGCGATTTTTAGAAAGGTCGCCAAAATGATTGCCGAAGGTAAAACCAAAAAAGTAATTATTATTCAGAGAAATGTTCCAAAATTCTTAGGTCCAATTAAGATAAGATCTACAATTTTGGAGAAAAGGGATGAAATTGGAATGTCAACCGGTCTTGCCTGGACAGAAGCGGGTGGAGATATATTATTTATCGAAGTTGCGCTTATGCCTGGAAAGGGAAATCTTATCTTAACCGGACAGCTTGGCGACGTAATGAAAGAGTCATGTCAGGCTGCCTTATCTTATATAAGAGCAAGAGCAAATCAACTTGGCCTTACTTTGAAATTTTATCAAAAACTTGACGTTCATGTACATGTTCCTGAAGGAGCGGTTCCTAAAGATGGTCCATCTGCAGGTATTGCAATAACTACTGCAATTGTGTCTGCTTTGACTAGAATTCCTATAAATAGAAAAGTCGGCATGACAGGAGAAATAACTTTAAGAGGGAGAATTTTAGAAATTGGCGGAGTTAAAGAAAAAGTTATCGCAGCTCATAGAGCGGGACTTAAAACCATTATCATGCCAAAAGATAACAAAAAAGATTTAGAAGATGTTCCAAAAGAGGTATTAAGAGATCTTAAGTTTATATATGTTTCTCATATGGATGAGGTTTTAGGCATTGCTTTAACAAAAGCGCTTCCAAAAGAAAAAGACCAAGTAGTGGGGGGATCAAGAGTTATTCTTCATGCCCCCTCCCCATACCAAGTTGACTAGTTTTAAGTTGTAGCTCCAACCGGATTCGAACCGGTGTTTAAGCGTTGAGAACGCTTCGTCCTAAACCCCTAGACGATGGAGCCTCAAAATATTATAGCATAAATAAACTGCAGGGAGAACCTAACTGTTGACTTATCCAACTAAATTTATTATAATATCTAACCTTTAGATAAACAAACAATATGAATGACGAAATAAATAGTGAAATCATTGAGGCGATGTCTAGAGTTATAAGGATAATGAAACATAATATATCTTTTCAATCCAGACGGTTACATATAACAATGCTTCAAATTGAAGCATTGTGGTGCATAAAAAAGAAAGAGCACGCCCATATGGGAGATATCGCCGAAAATTTTTCGATTACAATGCCTACAGCAAGTTCACTAGTTGATAAATTGATTACAACAAGACTTGCAAAAAGAGCCAGTGATAAGAAGGATAGAAGAATTGTAAGAATCAGTTTAACAAGAGAGGGGGAAAGATTATTAAAAGAAGTTTCAAAGCAGAGAAAAAACAAAATAAATAAACTACTATCTTATCTTTCCGATGTAGATAAAAAGGAATTGTTAAGAATTTTAAAGAAGATTGTTGAAAAGTCAAAAAAATATGAAAAATAAAAAGATAAAAAAAATTTCCAAAAAACAAACTTTAATTAAAAATATCTTATTTACTACGCTCGTTGTTGTTTCTGGTATCTTCTTTATTGCATTTTTTGATAATGCTTACCAAAGCCCCAAATATGAAACCGCAGATCTGCAGGTAGTTGGTTCAGAGGTTTTAGCCAACGGAACTACCGATTCGCAAAATAAAGTAACTCTTAATTTCCAGACTGGAGGCAAGTTAGCATACCTTCCTTTTAAAGAAGGTGATACTGTTTATCAAGGTCAGACAATAGCATCTTTAAATACATATACTTTACAGAAACAATTGCAACTTATGGCAAATAATTATCAGACAGCCAAAAACGCAGGAGACCAGGCTTTAGAAAGTCAGAAAGCAGGAGTTTTGGAAGGGCAACAGAGAACATCCCTGGATACAATAAATAAACAGGGATATTCAGCAATCCCCGAGGTAGATGTTATTTATGACAATGTAAAAAGAATTATAGACAATGCTTTACTTGCTCAAAATTCAGCTCAGATTAACGTAGATATTGCAAACTATACATTACAACTGGCATCTTTGACTTCTCCTATCAACGGTATCCTTTTACGTGAGGATGTGACAACGCCTGGAGTCAATATTACTCCCCAAACTTCTTTTATAGTCGCAGATCCCTCCTTGATGGTGTTTTCCGCAAATGTAAGACAGCAGGATATAAATTTTATAAGCATTGGAAACAGCGCAAAAATAATGCCTGATGGACGTAATGGAGAAATTATAACAGGAGTCGTTAGTAAAATTTATCCACAGAGAATAATCTTGACAACCGGAGAAAGCGTTTACAGAGTTGATATAAAAGCAGATGGTCTTAATCAAAATACAGCAATGCTTGGACAGTCAGGAACAGTTCTTATTAAAAGTAATTTTAAACAAAGAGTTATGCTTGTTCCGTCATGGACAGTTTTATCTCAAAACTTCATATGGGTGCTTCAAAACAATAAACTTATTCTTAAAAGAGTGACAATAGGGGATACAATCAGCGGCCAGACAGAAATACTAAGTGGGCTTTCCAAAGATGACAAGGTTATAACCAATCCACAATCAATAATATCTAAAAATTATAAAATTTTATGAAAAGAATAAGAGAGTTGATTAAAAAAATAAGGGATCCCAGAATAATAAAAATACTTGTTTTTGCTTTTATCCTGGTTTTGATTGTCGGCGGTTTTATTTTTTACGAAAAATCAAGAGATAGAGTTGGTATAGAAAACTCTTTAATCCAGGCGCCAATAATAACCATTTCTCCTCAAAATCCAGGCGCATTGGTTGATTTAAAGGTTTATGAAGGAGAAAAAGTCAAAAAAGGAGATGCTCTGGCAATCGTTGGAACGCAGAGTCTTAATGCTTATCAAGATGGAATTGTAGTAGCAACAATGCAATCTATAGGAAGTATTGCTAATATACAAACTCCTGTTGTTCAAATGATAAATCCGGCTAACATGAGAGTTGCAGGGACAATTGACGAAAATAAGGGTTTGGACAAGGTAAAAATCGGACAAGCTGTTTCATTTACGGTTGATGCATTGCCAGGCCAGACATTTTTGGGATACGTTGATGAGGTGAGTCAGACAGCAAAACAAACTCAACTGCAGTTTTCGGTATCAAGCGAAAGACCAACACAACAATTCGTTGTTTACGCAAAATTCGATGCTTACAAATACCCACAAATAAAAAACGGTATGTCTGCAAAAATGACTATTTACACAAAGACTCCATAAATCCGTTATGAGGCAGGAAAGAAATAATCAGTCGGTTCAAAAACAAGGTTTTACTGGATATGAAATAATAATTCTTTTAACTGTAATGCTTGCAAGTTTTTTGGGAAGACTTGATGGTACAGTTGCAAATCTAGCACTTCCTAAGATAATTTCCGATTTTGGAATTACGGTATCACAGGCAAGCTGGATTGCTACCGCGTATATCATTGCAAATGCGATTTTTGTCCCAATTTTTGGAAAACTGGGGGATTTGACAGGAAGGAAACCATTATATCTTTTTGGGATTGTCGGATTTGTTGTTTCATCGATGTTGGCAGGACTCTCTTCAAACCTTCAGATGCTTATAATCTTTAGGATTTTACAGGCGATTACCGTTTCCATAGACTATCCTTTGGCACTTTCGATTATAGCTTTTACTTTTGAGGATAGAGGAAGAAGAGCACAGGCGATGGGGCTTTGGTCTGCAGTTTTCGGTGTTGCAGTAGTATTTGGCCCACTTATAGGAGGGCCTCTTATAGATAGTTTTTCTTGGAGGTCAATATTTTATATCAATGTTCCCTTAGGAGCACTGGCAACTTTTATGGCCTGGAGGTTTATTGAAGAGCCGGTACAAAAGATAAAAGGGATTAAAAATTTTGATGTGTGGGGTTCGATACTTTTGGGATTAGCTCTGGGCGCATTGGTTTTAGTATTGGATCAAGGACAGAGTTGGGGATGGATAAGTTTCAATAGTATAATTTTCTATCTAGTGACTGTCTTATCGTTAGTTCTTTTCGTCTTTATAGAAAAAAGACAGATTGAACCTATTGTAGACCTTAAATTTTTTAGAATCACCGAATTTACAGCGTCTTTGATAGTCTCTTTCATAACTTTTATGGGCTTAATCGGAGGAATATTCCTTCTCCCTCTTTTCGTTCAGACTTATCTTGGGTACGATGTTACCAAATCAGGATATTTATTCATACCGATGGCTATAGGAATGTTGATGTCTGCCCAGGTCGGCGCAAGACTTTCAGTCAGATTTCTACCAAGATACGTTGTAATGGTAGGACTTTTATGGGCATCTTTCATACTTTATCTTTTTTCTAGCATAGACTTAACTTGGTCATTTGTTCATATAGCAATTCTATTATTCTTTTTCGCTGTGGGTCTTGGTTTTACTTTTGCGCCCTTAACAAATGCGGCCATATCAAGCGTCCCTATGCAAGAGGTAGGAGTAGCTTCTTCTATTCTTGCGTTGGCTCGAAACATAGCTGGTGCATTCGGAATTGCTATCTTTGCCACAATTCTTACAAATAGCGCAAGTTCCGCAATAGTTAATGTACAAAAATATACTATTATTAATAATTTTGACCCAAATATATTAAGACAAGCCGCATACCTTATGGTGATTAAGGCAAATTTAGTTTCTTTTAGTACAGTATTTTTTTATTCTATGATATTTACCTTAATAGGTGCTGGTGCTGCGTTTCTTCTTAGAGAACCAAGAAAAGATTACGAAGGCAAAATAGAATTTTCAAGCCAAGGAACAATGTAGTATAATTAAAGCCTGCATTTTCCATTATTCCAAGTATTTCGCTGATTATAAAGGTACTTACTATGCATAAGGAACAAGAATCAAAAAAATCTAATAAAATTCTTAAAGTTAGTTCTTTAGGAGGTATTGTGCTAGCATTTAGCGCAATCATGTTCGGATCTACCGATAGAGAAGACAATAATGTATATCGTCCTTCAATCGTTATTACACCATCAATTTCAGACTTAGACAAACCAAATGTAGAAGTTAGAAAGATGCCTACTCTGGATCCCCGTAATCTTTTAGGGCCGGATTCTTTGTTATCTCGTCCTCCAACTGAGTCTCCAGCCGAGATTCCCGCGGCGACCCCAACCGAAACCACTTCCTTGGAACTTAAATTAGATAGAATATCCAGTTTAATTTCTGATTTATCAATAATTTTACCAAGAGCGGTAGAACCTTTAACCCCGGCTGAAGAACAAAATATTACGGATATTTTATCACGTTATTTTAACCTTAAGATTACCGCAGAACTTGACGGGAAAAGATTAGACAGAAACTATGGTATTATTGGTAAAGAGCAACATCTTCCTCGTTACCCTGGAGACTCTATTGATACACATTTTGATAATGAGGAAGATGTAAGACAATTCATGCAAGTTGATATGTCATCCAATCTGGGTGCATGGGGATATTTTGCTCCGTCCCGCGCACAAATGACCAAGCAGGATAGCGAGCGCGAAAAGTATTACATTGCAGTACAAACCTTTTTATCTCCCGGTTTTAATGAGCATGTTGCGGAATATTACAATTTTTTCAAATACAGAAAAATACTTGTTGTTAATCCCCAAAACGGGAAAGCTGTGGTTGCAGTAATTGGCGATTCCGGTCCTGCTACTTGGACAGGAAAACAGATTGGCGGTTCGCCGGAAGTTATGAGCTATTTGGAAAGATTGGATGGAGCGGAGCGCGGACCTGTTCTCTACTTTTTTGTTGATGATCCTCAGGACAAAGTGCCTCTAGGCCCAATTACTACACAATAACTATGAAGTTGTGATTACTGTGCCTTTTGGAAAAAATCCCAGACCAGGTGGGTTAATTTATCCCCCAATTCATATCTGTCCGTATCATACATATATATATCTTCTGCTTCATCAGATTGAGCCATAAAGCTAACAGCATATACTCCTTTTTCTGTAACAACTAAACCGGCATCAACTAAAATATTATCAAGCCAGCCGGGTTTATGGAAAACTTTTGCTTCATCTTCGAAATAAATTATTTTAACCGTGGGGAGTTGAGCATAGGAAAGAGCAAGTTCTGTAAACTCTTGAGAGAGAATTTCTCCTTGATAAAGTTTAATCCAAAATAAATTTAAGTCATTAGTTGTAGAATAGTTTTCTCCATAGCCCAAATAAGGATAGTCATCACTTCCGTCACTAAATCCATTATAAAAACCACTGTCCTGCATTCCCAACTGCGAAACAAAATTATGAAGTTTTTCAAGTCCAGTTTTCACGATTAACTCATCTGTTGCGGAATTGTCAGATTCTTCCATCATTTGTCTAATTAGAAAATCAATATTAGTGTCTAAAGCATAAAGTCCGACTTGCACATCTTTTAAAACTGAAGCAAGAACCAAGCTCTTAATTGCAGATGCCGGATAAAATTGTAAGTCCCCATTAATAGAAATTGATTCTTGACTATTCAGATCAGTAATAGAAATTGCCGCTGTTCCAGAAAACTGTTTAATCTCTTTTTGAAGATTATTTTTAAGTTCCTCCCATTCTCCGGTATTAAAGATTTCAAGTGGAGTAGATGAGGAGGACATTGGGTTTAACTCTGGAATTGACGTTGGAGTAACGATTGTAGGATAAGATACTCGTTTACTTTCTCTATCAGTACATCCAGATAAACCAGCAGTAGTTATCAGTACCAAGCTTCCTAAAAAAGAAGTAGTTTTAAATACTCTAGATTTTCTTGTTTCTTGCTCTTTAGACATACAGATAATTTTATATGAGCTTTTCGTTATCTTCCTTTAAACTTATAACTTTATATTTATTTTATTCCTTCTCTCATTGTAATCATTTGCCAATTATTGGCATTTGCAGCTCCTATAATAGATGGAAGTGCAATTATATCATCAGGAATAGCATGTTGAAGAATAATGGTTCCTTGAAAAAAATTTTCAAATACGTTTCCAAGAATGTAGTTTATAGCGTCTTGATCAGTTCTTGGATATACTCGCCATCCGTTTGAATCTGAAGACCACATTGCAACCTTTAAACCTAGTTCCCCGCAAACTTTTAAAAGAAGAGGATTTTGATAGCCAAATATACCAGCACCGCCGGGTGGCCTTAAAAAGTACTGCCTGTAATCGCCCCCTACAGCTTCTTGTACAGCTTCTTGTTGTTTTAATATCTGATATCTTATTTCATCTTCTGAAATATTTTCTAGCCATTCATGACTCCATGTATGATTTTCAATTGCATGCCCTTGCGCAACAGCTCTTTTATAGAGTTCTGGAGCAAATCCTATAGTTCTACCGACTGGGTAGAATGTAAGATGTACATTATATTTTTGAGCAACATCAAGAGCTTGTTCTACTTGTGCGGGGTCCCAACCGTCATCAATGGTAAGATATATTTGAGGTTTGTCTGCATTCCCTCTCCATACCACCTCTGCCGGTTTTGGTACTTCGATAGAAGCCGTGGGTTCGGGGGTAGGTTCTGGTATTGGTGTAGATTTAGGAGTAGAAGTTGATTCTGGAGTAGGTGATGGTTCTGGTGTTTTTGGCATAAGTTCCGAAATAGAAGTTGGTGTAGAAGCAAAAGGAGGTGCTTGATTACGACCTAGAAGTGGGTTAGGTGCATCTGGCTTTTCTGGCATGCCACAAGCGATTGTTATCAATCCTATACTTGTCGAGAGCGCACCTTTTAAAATTTGTCGCCTAGAAAACTGCCGATTAAATATAAAGGTTTTTCGAATTTCTTTGTTGTTGCCCATATTAGGGCAGCGTTTTATAGGATAATAGATGGATACTATCAAATTACAGTCAATACGTCAAGGCCACAGCTTGACAAAGGTAATAGATCTATGATATTAAATTATTCAACTGTCTCAAAACTTCTACGTTTCTGACTGCCCCAAAAAAATGAAAAAAGAACGTAATTCTTCAGTTAAAAATTCTACTATTCCAGAAAACCTTTACAGGTCTAAGTTTTTAGAAGCTGTAAAGATTGTTTCCGACTCAAAAAATAAACTAGGTTTTATGCGCAAATTGGCAATTAGAGCCGCTATTTTGGCTCCAGCCTTTCTCTATGCTGCCTGTGCTGCAAGAGGCAATAACGATGAGGATTCTTTACCAAAATCATTCGCGAGTAATATCCCAAACGCAGCAAGTATTTTTGAGCCATCTCCTAGTCCAACTTTTGAAATCGTTTCTACACCAACTCCAACACCTGAATTAACTCTTGAGCCGACTCCACAACCAATCCCAAGTCCTACTCCTGAGCCAACGTTAGAGCCAACCCCAGAACCACCACAGGTTGATCTAAGTATTTGTCAACCCCAAGATACAAAGAAGGAAGGAACGCTCTATGTTACACCCAATATAGGTGTTAAAAAGAGAGTTTTTCCTTCTTTAGACTCGGTTTTTAATGGAGGAACTGCTTTAAATACAGAGCTTCTAATTGAATGTGAGAGAGATACCGATGGAGGGGTATGGTTTAGAGTTAATAGTTCTTACGGGGAATTTTGGATATCACAGCTTTATACAAGCAATGAACCGGTTTCAGTTCCGACACAGACGACATACACAGTACCACCAGATAATTCCCGGTCGGAAATTAGACCAGGTGACGGCAACAAGATTATTCTGACATTTGATGATTCAGGGATGATGGAACAGATACTTGATATCTTAGACAGTTACGGTGCCAAAGCCATTTTCTTCCCTACAGGTGACTATGCGAACAGTGTGCCCGATATTATACAGCGAGCCGAAAAAGAAGGCCATCTTGTCTGTAATCACACAAAAGATCACGCAGATTTAACAACGCTTTCAGGTGAAGGAGTAAAGGAGGAAATTTTAGGTGGTGCTGGTGTGGGCGAATGTAATTTTCTTAGGCCTCCGTACGGGGCACACAATAATTTTGTTGATTCTATTGCAGAGAGTCTTGGTTATACAATTTTTATGTGGGATATAGATACAATGGATTGGGCAAGGCGCTATCCCGGTGGTGATCAAGAGATTTTGAATATTGCATTATCCCAAGCTTATCCGGGTGCTGTCATATTGATGCACATGCACGTTCCTAATACAATAATTGCGCTTCCAGCAATACTTAAGGGATTAAAAGATGCTGGCTACGAATTACATTGGTAAGGTTGGTCTCCAAATTGTGTTGAGAATTTTTTTCTAGTATAATTTTGAATGTGGATAGAGTTTTTCTTTCTATTGTGGTCCCCTCTTATAATGAAATGGCAAATCTTCAAAAAGGAGTCTTAGATAAGGTTGCACATTTTTTAGAAAAACAAAAGTATCGGTATGAAGTTATTATTGTTGATGATGGGTCTACGGATGGAAGTGTGGAGTTTGTCGAAAACTTTATAAAAGATAACATAAACTTTAAAATTATTAAAGATAATCATCTTGGTAAAGCAGGAGCAGTGACTGATGGAGTACTTGAAGCAAGGGGTGAATATATACTTTTTGCCGATATGGATCAGGCAACCCCAATTGAGGAAATCGATAAACTCCTACCGCCTTTGAGAAACGGTTTTGATATTGCAATTGGTTCAAGACATTCCCAAAGGAAAGGTGCTCCCTGGACAAGACTTATTATGGCGAAAGGTATGATATTTCTCAGAACTTTGTTAATCGGCATTTCGGGAATTTCTGATACTCAATGTGGGTTTAAAATGTTTAGACACGATATTGCAAAAAAACTTTTCGAGAAGATAAAAAATATTCATAAGGGTTTTAAAGAAATATCCGGATCTAATGTATCTGCAGGATTTGACATCGAGCTTTTGTATTTAGCACAGAAGCTAGGTTATAAGATTAAAGAGGTCTCCGTAAATTGGCTTTATGTTGAAACGCGAAGAGTAAATCCTGTAAGAGATTCGATCGATGGTTTACTAGATCTTATTGGAATTAAGATTAATTCTATAAAAGGAATCTACAAATAGAATGTCAAATCTCAAATCTCAAATCTCAAATCTCAAAACTTTGGCATCTTTTTATTTGATAACAATTATTGCTTTATTCTTTTATTCTTTTACCCAAGTTGACTTAAATCTTACCTTGTCCAGGTGGTCTGTTTGGCAGGTAATTGAGAAATTTTTTCAGCATATAGGTTATTTTAACCGGCCACTCTCAACAAGTTTCTTTATTGCAATTATTGCATCGTTGTTTATCTTTTACATGATATTTCTTTTCCTTTCTTACAAAAATAAGATTAGTGAAAAACAGGTATGGTATTTAATTATATTAACAGCTGTAATTTTATTATTTTCCTACAATGCATTTTCTTACGATTTATTCAACTATATCTTTGATGCAAAAATAATAACTTATTACCGTCAAAATCCGTATTTGCATCGTGCCCTTGATTTTCCTGCTGACCCGATGCTTTCTTTTATGCGTTGGACGCATAGGTTTTATCCATACGGTCCGGTTTGGCTTGTCTTAACAGTTCCTCTATCGTTTGTTGGGTTTAATCACTTTCTTCCTACTTTTTTTCTTTTTAAGTTTCTCGGAGTCTTGAGTTTTCTAGGAACAGCCTTTTTTATAGGAAGGATTCTGCGCAAGATTTCTCCAGAAGATAAAATTTTTGGACTTATTCTTTTTGCATTTAACCCCCTAGTTATTATAGAAGGATTAGTATCGGCACATAATGATATGCCTATGATGTTTTTTGCCATATTGTCGCTATATCTCTTTTTAGAGAGGAAACATTTTTATTCATTTGTATCACTTCTTTTATCAATTGGGATTAAGTTTGCTACGGCATTTATAATTCCCGTTTATGTTTATTTGCTTTTTAAGAGAAGACAAAAAGAGATCAACTGGAACAAAATCTTTATTTCGATAATTTTGCTTATGATTGTACCTATTATTATTGCAACAATTAGGACCAATTTCCAACCATGGTATTTACTATATGTTCTGTCATTTACAGCTTTTATCAAAAAAAGTTTCTATGTGATTATTCCAGTTATCGTTTTATCCTTTTTTTCTCTTTTAGAATATGTTCCTTTTCTATATCTTGGGAATTGGAATCCGCCGGTGCCGTTTATATTAAATTTGATTATGGTTATCTCAATTATCGTCTCGATAGTTTTAATTATCGGCTGGAGATTTAGGCAAAAATATGCTTAACTATTGGTATAATCTTTTTATGATAGTCAAAAAATACAGGTTTGAAATTATTGCTGGTATCGCAATTTTTGTACTTTACTTTGTAACTCGCCTGTACAATATCATGTCTCTTCCAATTTTCACCGATGAGGCTATTTATACTCGATGGTCTCAGATTGCAAGATTTGATGCAAGCTGGCGATTTATTTCTTTGACAGACGGCAAACAGCCACTTTTTGTCTGGCTTAATATGACGGTGATGAGAATTATTCGTGATCCTTTAATGGCAGGAAGAATAGTCTCGGTTTTTGCAGGATTTTTTACAATGCTCGGGCTTTTCTTTTTGGGCAATGAAATATTTAAAAATCGCTCCATAGGAATTTTATCTGCCACTGTCTATATTATTTTTCCGTTTGCTCTCGTTTACGACCGGATGGCACTTTATGACACTTTAGTGGGAACTTTTACTGTCTGGAGCTTGTATTTTGAAATCCTTTTAATAAGGTATATTCGTCTTGATGTAGCATTAATTCTGGGAATAATACTGGGCGGCGGAGTTCTCACTAAGACTTCAGGATTTTTTAATATCTATCTTGCTCCTTTTTTACTTCTTATTTTTGATTGGGGGAGCAAAAATAAATTAAAAAAATTAATAAAGTGGGCAGTACTTATGGTCGTTGCTGTTATTCTTGCCTATGGATATTATTCTATTTTAAGACTCTCGCCTTTTTTCTACATCATAAATGAAAAAAATACAATTTTTATTTATTCTTTTCGTGATTGGCTTTCTCACCCGTTTAATTTTTTCATAGGTAATATTAGAGGACTTTGGGATTGGTTTATAACATATATCACCTGGCCTTTTTTTATTCTTATAATTTTATCTTTTTTCATTTCGCTAAAATTCACAAGAGAAAAAATTATTCTTGTAATTTGGTTTACTGTTCCTTTTGTCGCTCTTGCTCTTTTTGGAAGAGTCTTGTATCCCAGATTTATTCTTTTTATGACCTTGTCGCTCATTCCTCTTATAGCATTTTCCCTCACTGAAATATTTAAAATTTTGAAAAATAAATATATATTGGTTGCACTTCTAATAGTCTTTTCTGTCCTGGCAATTCGGTCTGACTATCTAGTCCTCTCCGATTTTGCAAAAGCCCCGATTCCTCAGTCAGATCTTGGCCAGTATATAAATGATTGGCCCTCAGGGGGAGGAATAAGAGAGATAATTAATTATCTCTTGGATGAATCAAAAAAGGGTAAAATTTATGTTGCGTCACTTGGAACTTTTGGGTCTCTTCCCACATATTCCGTTGAAATTTATTTAGGAGATGATAAGAATATCGAAAAACGAGGAATATATCCTATTCCTGCAGAGATTCCTAAAGATTTAATTGAGAAGTCTAAAATAATGCCTACTTTTGTGCTTTTCTCAAATCAACATGAATTTGAAAAAGCTATTAAAAACTGGCCAATCTATCCTGTTATTGAGTACAAAAAAGGAATTAAAGATTCCTACTCAAGGCTATACAGGGTCCAATCAATCTAAAATTTCATATGTTTTACAAAAAACTTAAGGATCTATTCCTTAAGAATAGTTACTGTTTTTTGTTTCTCGTCATTGTCCTTTTTTTCTTCAGACCGGTGTTTATAGGTAAAATTCCTTTTCCAGGCGATCTTTTGATAAATGAAAACCCATATAAAACATTAGAAAGCTATCCAAATAAAGCCCAAGGAGCGGATGTTATAAAAGAAATATACCCCTGGAGATTTTTTTCTATAAATCAAATAAAAAATGGCGATATTCCGTTTTGGAATCCTCATAATTTTTCTGGAAATCCGCAGCTTGCAAATTTTCAAACTGCAATTTTTTACCCTTTTAATATTTTATATTTCATATTTTCTTTTAATACTGCTTGGACAATTATTATTATGCTTCAGCCATTCTTAGCAGCCATATTTATGTATTTGTTTTTGTCAAAAGGACTGCTTCTTAAGAAATTCACTTCTTTTATTGGGGGAATTGTTTTTGCTTTTTCATCGTATATGATAGTTTGGCTTGAGTATGGGAACATTGGGAGTACTTTATTGTGGCTTCCGCTAGCATTATTATTTACTAAATGGATTTTAGATAAACCATCTATTTTTAATTTTTTGTCATTGACATTTACTCTAACTTTCAGCATTCTTGCAGGTTATATACAAGGAGTTTTTTATATTTATGTACTTTGCTTTTTTTACTTTTTATTTTTGTTAGTATTTGAAAGAAAAAAGAAAATAAAAATACGGAACATATCTATATTTTTAATTAGCATAATATTGCCAATTTTTCTATCGGCGTTCCAGTTTTTACCGACCTACAAATTATTTCTTAATTCAACAAGAGGAAGTTATTCAATTTCCCAAATATCCAATTTACTTTTACCATCGTTTTATTGGATTACGGCTTTTGCATCTGATTTTTTCGGCAACCCAGCAACGCGTAATTATTGGATCAGTGGGACTTATATAGAAAGAGTGATGTATGTTGGTGTACCGATTATTTTTTTTGCTTTCTACGGAGTATCCAAATCAAAAATTTTAGAAAAAAGATTTTTTTTAGTCTTGGGCACTTTGTCTTTGATATTAGCAACTAATCTGCCGCTTGTTAAATTTTTCTATCTTATACCTTTACCTGTAATATCAACCACTGTGCCAACAAGAGAGCTAAGTATTTTTATATTCAGTCTTATCGTCTTATCTTCGATGGGTATAGATTACTGGCTTATTAATAAAGAGAATAAGAGCAAAATTTCCATAATTTTTTTGTTAATTTATGTAGCAATTTGGCTTGCAGTAATCATTTTATCCAAGTTAGGACCGGTGAATTATCAATATCTGCAAATAACGCGACACAATCTTATTTTACCGAGTTTTTTAGCGATCGCGACGATAATAGTTTTTTACCTTAAAAGAAAAGCAAAAACATTAGGTTTAATTTTTCTTACTTTAATTGTTATTCTTGATTTGTTATATTTTTTCAATAAAATCACACCATTTTCTCCTACTACTTTTGTTTACCCAAAGACCTCAGTTGTCTCGTTTTTACAGAAAAATGCTGGGATTAATAGGTTTTGGGGTTATGGATCTGCTTATATTCCCGCTAATTTCCAGACCATTGACGGCACGTATTCTCCAGAGGGCAATGATCCATTACATATAGAGTCTTACGGGCAACTTCTTGCTTCATCAGCAAAGGGTACGCTACCAAACGTCTTGCCAAGACCAGATGCAAATATTGTGCCGGGATTTGGAACTAATGATTTAAAAAATAATTATTACAGACAAAGAATTATTAATCTTTTGGGAGTTAAATATATATTGAATAAAAATGATAGTCTTTTGAAAGAATATGTGCCTGACTATGATACCTTTGCGCAAAATTATTATAAGCTAGTTTGGCAGGATTCCCCTTGGCAGATTTATGAAAATAAAAATGCTCTTCCAAGGTTTTTTATGACAGGAAGCTATGTTATTATTAAGGATAAAAATTCCGTAATTTCAGCCATTTACAACAAAAATCTTGATTTACAAAAAACTTTAATTTTAGAAGAAAAACCATCAATGTCAATAGACGGAGATTCTTTAGGTATCGCAAAACTTTTATCTTATACGCCTAACAAAGTCTCATTTTCTACAAAAAGTAATGGTAACAGTCTTTTATTTCTATCCGATAATTATTGGGATGAATGGCAGGCACTTATTGACAACAAGCCCGTAAAAACATATATTGCTGATTATTCTTTTAGAGCAGTTGAGGTGCCTAAAGGCCAGCATACTTTTGTATTTTCTTACAATCCTGCCTCTTTTTTTCTTGGACTTAAAATATCATCAATCAGTCTTTTAATTCTAATACTGATACCTTTATGGATAAAAAAATATGGTAAAGAAATATAATTTGATATTTATATTACTGGTAATTTTGGCTGCAATACCGAGCGTTTTAGCTCTTTTTCATCCCGGGTTTTTCCAAACTGCTGATGGGACGTGGATGATTATTAGATTTTCAGCTTTTCATCAAGCGCTTCGTGATGGTCAATTTCCTGTAAGGTTTTTAGGGAGGCTAAACTTCGGATATGGTTACCCAGTTGCGGATTTTTTATATCCGGGGTTTATGTATCTTGCGGAAATTCCAAAAGTTTTGGGTTTTGGGTTTATCAATTCCATAAAAATCATTTTGGGATTATCTATAATTACGTCAGCTATTTTTGTTTACTTTTGGCTGGCAAAGTTATTCGATCGTTTATCAAGCCTTCTGGGCGCACTTATATATATTTACGTTCCCTACTATTTATATGATCTTTATAACCGTGGATCAGTTGGAGAAGTTCTTGCCCTTTCGGTGGTCCCATTTATTCTTTGGCAAATAGAAAGAAAGAGTTTTTTTTGGACAACCGTAGGCTTAGGATTTTTAGTACTTTCGCATAATACTCTTGCAGTTTTATTTTTACCTCTTATAATATTCTACCTTACTCTTGATGTCTTAAACTCCTCAAATAAACGGGTGCTAATATATCGATATGCTAGTATGTTGGCGCTGGGTTTGGGATTAGCATCTTTTTTTTGGTTGCCTGCTATTTTTGATTTACAATATACAATTTTTCAAAAAACTCCTATTTCTGATTTTAATATGTATTTTGTAGGTATAAATTTAATAGGCTTTTCTACATTATTTATTTTTTTGTTGACTTTTGTACTATTTTTAATCGGGAAAATTAAGTTTTCAAAACATCGGTTGACAGTGTTACTGTTTATTATCGGAATTATTTCTGTATTTTTCGCAACTTCGTTAAGTGTTCCATTATGGAAAATTCTTCCAGTTTCTTTTATTCAGTTTCCTTTTCGGTTTTTATCGATCGCTATATTATGTGCGGCTTTTCTCGTAGCCTTCGCAATTTCGGTTTTACCAAATAGGGCAAAAATCATAATGGTATTGCTTATCTTTGTTCTTGCATTTTTATCATCAAAATCTTATTTGATTCCATCCCAATTCTTTGAGAGGGATGATCTTTATTATTCAACTAATGAAGGAACAACTACAGTGCAAAATGAATATATGCCAAAATGGGTAAAGAATCAGCCCAATCAACATTTTAAAGAGAAAGTAGAACTAATAGAAGGAAAAGCAAATATAAATAATTTAGATTATAATTCTAAACAAGTGGTGTTTGATATTAATTCTTCGGGAAACTCAAAAGTCAGGATAAATACAATTTATTTTCCAGGCTGGAAGTCCACTATCGATGGAAATCCGTCCAATATTGAATACACCAACGACCGGGGGGTCATAGATCTGTCGGTTCCAAAAGGAGAACACAAAATAAAACTCAAGTTTTCAGAAACCCCTCTTCGCCTTTTAGCAGATCTTATCTCCTTATTTAGTCTAATAATCTTAATTGGTATTACATTAAAAGCAGTTTATATCCATAGGGTGTCAAGCTAATCCACCCTTAGGGTGTCTTGGGGTGCCTTGCGATTACACTTAGCACTTTACAGCTAAACGTTGAGTTAGCTAAAATTCTATTTTATAACTAGTTGAATTGTCTATATAATACGAGTTAGTATGAATTTTTTGAAAAAGTATCTAGGACTTCTAGTGGTTATTTTTCTTTCGATACCCTCTATTCTTTCTCTTTTTCACCCTGGGTTTTTCCCAATGCATGATGATACGCAAGTGGCGAGAGTTTTTGAGATAGGGAAGGCACTAAGAGATGGAATGTTTCCCGTGCGCTGGGTTGCAGATCTTGGATATGGATATGGTTACCCAATTTTTAATTTTTATGCACCGCTTGCTTATTATTTTGGAGGACTTCTAAGTATTTTAGGGTTTAACGCACTTACCTCAACGAAAATTATGATGGGAACAGGAATTCTACTTTCAGGTATTTTTATGTATTTTTTTGCTCAGGAATTGTTTGGGAAGCTTGGAGGAGTAGTTTCAGGGTTATTTTATGTTTATGCGCCATATCATGCTGTTGATGTTTATGTTAGGGGCGATGTTGCGGAATTCTGGGCATACGCATTTATACCTTTAATGTTTCTTGGATTCTACAAATTAATCTCAAATCTTCCGCCTCGCAGCCAGACGAGTAAATCTAAAAACTTGAGATGGGTAATTGTTGGAGCGATTGGATTTGCGGGAATTGTTCTATCTCATAATTTAACAGCTATGATGATAATACCATTTTTAATAATTATTCTATTATTCTATTGCTTCGTCGCTTTTAGAAACAAGAACCTATTTACTATTTACTATTTACTATTTACTATTTTTTTGGGTTTACTTTTGTCTGCCTTTTATTGGTTACCTGCTCTTTTTGAAATGAAATCTACAAATGTACTATCTCAAATTGGAGGAGGGGCAAATTTTCGAGATCACTTTGTTTGTTGGCAGCAGCTTTGGAGCTCTCCTTGGGGTTTTGGAGGTTCAACCTCAGGGTGTATTGATGGAATATCTTTTATGGTTGGTAAATTATATATACTTATGTCTACAGCCGCAATTGTCTTAGCAACTTCTTTAATAAATAAAAATTTAATCAGAAAAAAAGATAATAGCAAGATATTTTTTATTTTATTTTCAATTTTTGGACTGCTCGTTTCAGTATTCTTGACACTTGAAATATCTAAACCTGTTTGGGAGTTAATTTTCCCTATGGCATTTTTGCAATACCCATGGAGATTTCTTCTATTTACTTCGTTTTTTACTTCAGTTCTTGCCGGAGCGCTTTTCTGGTTTTTACGAATTTTATTTTATAAGTTTAGGCACTTTAATACTATATATTATTTAAGCGCAGTAATTGTGATCTTAGCTCTTATTTACCTTAACGCAAAACTTTTTATACCACAAATAATTATTAACAAAAATAACAATGATTACACAAATAATGTTGCTCTCAAGTGGATCGCCTCAAAAATATCCGATGAGTATATGCCAAAAAACTTTAATAAACCTAAATCAGAAAACCAGATTGTAAATAACAAAATATTACCCGCAGAATCTAGTGTAAAAATTTTATACGGCGTTCAAGATACTAAAAGTTTACAAGCTTTTATCGATGTTCCTAAAGATACAAAAGTTAAGATAAACACCGCCTTTTTTCCCGCATGGACTGCTTTTGTAGATGGTAAAAAAGCTGAGCTGTATGCAACAAATCAAGGAGTGAACATTTTTATGTCTTCGGGAAAACATACATTTAATATGGAGTTTATAGAAACGCCGATAGAAAAATTGGCTAATTTTATCTCTCTTACTGGCTTATTTATACTTATTATTGGTATAATTCCTCTAAAGAGAAGCCTATATAAATGAAAGATAAGACTTTAGAAATAACACTCCCTGTTTACAACGAAGAAAAAGAATTAGAAAAAAATATTTTAATTCTTTATAAATTTTGTACCGATTCGCTAAAAAGTTATGACTGGAATATAACCGTAGTGGACAATGCCTCAAATGATAAAACTTCTGTTGTTGGCGCTAAGCTAGCAAAAGAAAAAGAAAGGATTGAATATTTAAGACTTGATCATAAAGGAAGAGGTAGAGCTGTTAAAAGGGCATGGAGCCAGTCAGGTAAAGACTTCTGTTTTTATATGGATTTGGATCTTTCAACAAATCTTGTCCACCTGCCTAGAATTCTGAAAGCCTTAGAAAACGGTTTTGATATCGGAGTAGGTTCAAGACTTGCAAAGGGCGCAAAAGTTGAAGGAAGAACAATAGTTCGTGAGTTTATCTCAAGAGTTTTAAACTTCTTTTTTATTCGTTTTCTCTTCGGGACCCATTTTACCGATGCTCAATGCGGTTTTAAAGGAGTAACAAGAAAAGTTGTGGTTGAGCTAATTCCAAAAATTCAGGACAGTGGCTGGTTTTTTGATGGAGAGCTTCTAATTGTTGCCGAAAAAAGTGGTTATAAGATTTATGAAGAGCCTATTCATTGGATTGATAATCCTGGTTCCACAGTCAGGCTTTATTCTACAATATTTGGAGACATCAAGGCTATTTTAAGACTGCTTTTGACAAAACCTTGGGTGCAAAAGCACAAAATCTAAGCCCTTTATTTATGGAAGAAATTGATGTCTCACTTATTACAAAAAGATCTATCCGTGGAGTTTTTGCTTTAGTTTATCGTACTTTTACAATACAGTTGATAGGGTTTGTTGCAAATTTTTTATTAACTATCTTTTTGTCCCCGTCTATTTTTGGAGTTTTTTTTGTGGTGTCGGCGGCAATCGCTTTTTTGTCATATTTTTCAGACATCGGACTTGCTGCAGCACTTATTCAGAAAAAAGAGACAATTACACAGGAAGAGCTTCGTACTACATTTACGATTCAGCAGATTCTTGTAATAGGAGTTGTTCTGGTTGCACTAGGTCTATCAAAATTTGTAGGTTCTTTTTACCAATTGCACAGTGATGGAGTTTTGCTTTTTCAGGCTCTAGTTTTTGCTTTTTTCCTTTCGTCTCTTAAAACAATTCCATCAATTATTTTAGAGCGGAATCTTGATTTTCAAAGACTGGTTATCCCACAAGTCGTTGAAAATCTTTTTTTTAATGTTGTAGCTGTGGCTCTAGCCATCAAAGGTTTCGGAGTTACAAGTTTTACTTTTGCAGTATTAGCACGAGGGATTTCTGGAGTTATTGCAATTTATTTGATAAGTCCATGGAAAATTAGACTTGGCTTCTCCAAAAAATCAGCCTCAAGACTTCTGTCTTTTGGTATTCCTTTTCAAGCGAATAGTTTTTTGGCTCTTATTAAAGACGACCTTCTTATTGTTTATCTTGGTAAGATTTTGCCGATTGCTCAAGTTGGTTATATAGGCTTTGCTCAGAAATGGGCTTTTACGCCTCTTAGACTTATAATGGATAATGTTATACGTATCACTTTTCCTTCTTTTTCAAGACTGCAGCAAAATAAAGAGGTTCTTGGTAAAGCTTTGGAAAAGTCAATATTTGCAGTATGTTTTTTTATTTTTCCTTCTCTTACAGGGCTTGTAATTCTTGCGCCTTATTTTGTAAACCTTATACCAAAATATACTAAATGGGAGCCTGCGCTTTTTTCTCTTGCATTTTTTGCTCTCAATGCAGGATTATCTTCTATATCAACTCCACTGACCAATGTCCTTTCAGCAATTGGTAAGATTAAGACAACTTTATATCTTATGGTTTTTTGGACAATTCTAACATGGGTATTAACGCCTATTTCCATATTTACATTAGGATTTAACGGCGTTTCTATAGCATCTTTTGTTATTGCAACTTCGGTAGTTATTGTAGTTTACTTAGTAAGAAGACATATAGATTTTAATGTCTTAAGTACTGTAAGATATCCACTTTTTTCCTCAGTTATTATGGGAACCATGCTATATTTTGTAAGCCCATTGGTAATCAAAAATTTACTTACATTAATAGTTATAATTATCTTGGGTGCTATACTATATTTTGCAGCAGTCTTTATTTTTGCAAGAAAACAAATATTGTCTGATATACGGTTTGTTCGAAAAAATTTAACAGAATAATTTATGATCAGATTTTCTGTTGTTATAACTGCATATAATGAGGAAAATAAGATTGAAGAATGTCTTAAATCTGTCGGGTTTGCTGATGAGATAATTTTGATTAACAATTCCTCAACCGATAAAACAATTGAAATTGCCAAAAGATACACATCAAATATCTTTACAAAACCAAATTATCCAATGCTAAACATTAACAAGAATTTTGGTTTTTCAAAGGCAAATGGAGAATGGATTTTAAACTTAGACGCTGATGAGAGAGTCACTCCGGAATTGGAAAAAGAAATTAAATCTGAAATCCAACAGCCAAAGTCCGAAATAAATGGATATTGGATTCCAAGAAAAAATATTATTTTTGGCAAGTGGATCAAACATACGGGTTGGTATCCGGACCATCAGCTGAGGCTTTTTAAGAAAGGAAAAGGGCAGTTCCCCGAGAAGCATATTCATGAAATGATTAAACTTACCGGAAAAACAAACTATCTAAAAAATCCAATACTTCATTATAATTATGAAACTATCGAGCAGTTTTTAAATAAACTGATTAATATTTATACCCCGAATGAAGCAGAGCAACTGCTTGCGAATGGGTATATTCTTGATCTAAGAGATGCAATAAGATTCCCGGCACGTGAGTTCGTAAGCCGTTTTTTCGCAAGAGAAGGCTATAAAGATGGGTTTCATGGTTTAATACTATCTCTTCTTATGGCCTTTTATCATTTTGTAGTCTTTGTCAATATTTGGCAAAAAGAGGGTTTTAAGAGTATTGAGGATAAAGACTTACTGAAAGATATAGAAGATGAATTTAGGAAGACAAATAAAGAATTGTTTTTTTGGTTTTCTAAAGAGAAGATGAAGACAGTTAAGAGCCCTTTTAGGAGATTAATTTACCGTGCTATCCAGAAACTTACTTTATGAGAAATATTTTTATTTCTATCGTAAATTTTAATGGTAGAAAAAATACTCTTGAGTGCCTGAATTCTATCAAAAAACTTGCACAAACAAACTTCAAATTGCAGGTTGTCTTAGTCGATAATGGATCAAGGGAAGCTCTTAAAATCGATGAGACTTATCTAGAAGCTATCCCTTTAAAAATTATTAAAAATAAAGATAACTTAGGTTTTTCAGGCGGACATAATACAGGAATTAAATACGCCATTTCTCGCAATGCAGATTATATCTTGATTTTAAACAATGATACTGTTGTTGATAAAAATTTAATTTTGGAGCTTACTAAAACTTTTAATAATAATGACGTTGGAATTGCTGCGCCAAAAATCTATTTTGCCCCTGGATTTGAATTCCATAAGAAAAGATACAAGAAAGAAGATTTAGGCAAGGTAATTTGGTATGCAGGAGGAGATATGGATTGGAAAAACGTTATTGGCAGACATCGAGGGGTTGACGAGGTGGACTACGGTCAGTATGATAAGGCTTTGGAAATAGATTATGCAAGCGGCGCATGCTTTCTTATCAAAAAAAATGTAATAGAGCAGGTTGGTATGCTTGATGAAAAATATTTTCTCTACTACGAAGATAGCGATCTATCCTGGAGGGTCAAAAAGGCAGGATGTAAAGTTGCCTACGTCCCAACTGCTTTTCTTTGGCACAAAAATGCAGCATCAGTAGGCGGTTCAGGATCGAGTCTTCAGGATTATTACATAACTCGAAATCGTCTTTTATTTGGTATTAGGTATGCTCCTTTCAAATCAAAACTTGCACTTTTACAGGAGAGCTTAAATTTATCAATCAAAGGACGACGGTGGCAAAAAAGAGGAGTTTTGGATTTCTATTTAGGGAAATTTGGGAAAGGGAGTTATTCAATATGAATAAAATATCAGCTATAGTTATTGCAAAGAATGAAGAGGATATGATTGTAGATTGCCTTGAGTCTCTTACTTTTTGCGATGAAATTATTGTTATCGATAACGGTTCAATCGATAGAACAAGAGATATCGCAAAGAAGATTGGTGCGAAAGTTTTTGAATACAAATCAAACGATTTTTCGCAGTTAAGGAATTTTGGACTAAGCAAAACAACAGGCAATTGGATTTTATATGTTGATGCAGATGAAAGAATCTCGTCTCCTCTGGCAGACGAGATTCAATTCAAAATTCAAAATTCCCCCGCCTCTCCAAGCGAAGTGGAGCAGGTAAAATTCAAAATTTATAGATTGAAGAGAAAAAATTTTTACCTTGGGAATAATGAATGGCCTTATATTGAGAGACTGGAAAGATTATTCAAAAAGGAAAGTCTTAAAGGCTGGAAAGGAAAATTACATGAAAGTCCTATTGTGGAGGGCAAAATAGGTGAGCTCGACGGATTTTTACTTCACTATACGCATATGAACCTTGCATCAATAGTAAATAAAACAATCGAATGGTCGAAGATTGAAGCAGAATTAAGGCTTAAAGCAGGGCATCCCAAAATGACATGGTGGCGTTTTCCGCGTGTTATGCTTTCTGCTTTTTTGGATTCTTATATTAAACAGGGAGGGTGGAGAGTGGGAACAGCAGGACTTATCGAAAGTATTTACCAGTCATTTAGCATATTTATAACCTACGCAAGACTTTGGGAAATGCAGAATAAGAAAAAGTAGACTAAATCACTAGAAGATAATAAAAATAAAAATATTTGTAAGCCCATTAATTCCGCAGTATAATTCAAAATAAATGAATCAGAATCAGCCGAAAGAAGAAATAGAAAAACTTATTGCTAGGTACAAACAACTAAAGTCTTCTGGGAAAGCCAAAAGCTACACAGAGGAAGCCACAAAAAAAGATTTCGTCCTTCCCTTATTTAAGCTTTTAGATTGGAAGGTGGAGGAAGATGAAGTATCCGCAGAAGAATATATTAAGTCGTCAGGAAAGGCAGATTGCGGTTTTTATCTGACTGATAGAATCCAGTTCTATTTAGAGACAAAACAGTTAAAAGCTGATTTAGATAAGGAAGAATATGCTAATCAAACAATTAGGTATTCCTTCAATAAGGGCGCTACTTGGGCAGTTCTAGCTAATTTTGAAAGCATTAAAGTTTTTAATGCGCAAGGTCTTTTTAAATATTTAGGCGATAAATTATATTTTGAAATAAAGTATTATTCAGAGTATTAAGATCGTTTTGATCAGTTGTGGTTATTATCAAGGGAGTCATTCAGCAACGATATAATTGATAAAGAAGGTAAAAAAATAGGTAAAAAGATACAAAAAGTCCCAATAACAGAGCAGCTTTATATCAAGTAGTATGTTTAAAAATTTTATTTTGAGGTTTTGGCCGGTTATTTTTATTTTTTTAATCTGGTTTATTTTTTCAAGTCCTTATTTTCTTAAAAATAGAGTCCCGTTCGCTTCGACTTATCAAGTTAATTTTTTTCCTCCTTGGAGCGCTTACCCCCAGTTTGCGGGTCCGGTTAAAAATAATGCAATGCCTGATGTTATTACTCAAATTTACCCATGGAAGCATTTTACAATAGAAACTTATAAACAAGGCCATATCCCTCTTTGGAATCCCTATAGTTTTTCAGGAACCCCACATCTTGCAAATTATCAGTCAGCAGTACTTTCCTCATTTAATTTATTGTTTTTTATAATGCCTTTTGTTGATGCATGGAGCATTCTTGTCCTTCTTCAACCTCTTTTAGCTGGTATTTTTATGTATTTATTTACCAGAAGTCTTGAGAGGAGTAAATTTGCAAGCCTTATCGCATCTATCTCGTTTATGTTTTCTGGATTTATTACTGTTTGGATGGGTTATGCGACTTTAGGATACGCCATTTTATTTTTACCTCTTTGCCTTTTTGCAATAGAAAAATATTATAAGACAGCCAAGTTCAAGTTCTTAATTCTACTTTCTATAACTATTCCCCTATCTTTCTTCAGCGGTCATTTCCAAATTAGCTTATATTTTTTAGCGACAATCTTTATTTACGTTATTTATAAATTTATCACTACTAAAAATATACATAATACTTTATATGTAATACTTTATACTTTTTTTGGTCTGCTTTTGGCAATGCCGCAGCTACTCCCATCAATAGAGTTCTATTCTCAATCATTCAGAAGTAAATTATTCCAGATACAAGAAGCAATTCCTTGGCAATATATCCCAACATTTTTAGCTCCTGATTTTTTCGGCAACCCTGTTACTAGAAATGATTGGTTCGGACATTATGCCGAATGGAATGGTTATATAGGAGTTTTACCTATAATGCTTGCTTTTTATAGTATTTTAGGTAAAAAAAAAGTTCAAACACTTTTTTTATTCATTTTTGGCATTATCACCATTTTTTTGGCGTTTAATACACCCTTATTAAATCTTATCATAAATCTTCATATACCTGTTTTATCTACCAGTGCCGCAAGCAGAATTATAGTTATCTATAGTTTTCTTTTTACTACCTTGTCAGCTTTTGGGTTTGATCAACTTATTAAAGATATAAAATATGGAAATTTGAAGAAAATCATTATTTGGTTTGTTGCATTTTTATTAGTTTTTATAGTTTTATGGGCGATAGTTATTTTAAAATTATTTATACCGGCCGAACGAATTATCGTTGCTAGACAAAATCTTATTCTACCAACACTTATTTTTCTTGTTTCTTATTTCTTAATTTTTATCGGAGTTGTTTTTAGAAGATACAGTAAAAACTCCCTTTTTATATTGTCACTTTCTATAATTTTAATTTTTGTCGTTTCTTTTGATATGCTCAGATTTACGTTAAAATGGCAAGCTTTCGACCCTAAAAATTTAGTTTTTCCTGATGTTAAAACTACTAGGGAATTCTCTAAAATTTTAGGATACGAACGAGTGTTAGGCAATCTTGAAGGAGAAGATACTGTTTATTATAGCATTCCCTCTGTTGATGGATACGATGCTTTGTACATTAAAAGATATGGTGAATTTATAGCTTCGCTTGACAATGGAAAAATTAAAGAATCTTACCGTTCTGTAGTCGCTTTTCCAAAAAATGGTATATATACCCCAAAAGCAATTAACCTTTTAGGAATTAAATATATTATCCATAAGGTAGCCGATAATAATAAAGCTTGGGCTTTCCCGTTTGGGTCTTATCCAAAGGGAAACTTTAATCTTATTTATGATGACGGCAGGTATCAAATTTTTGAAAACAAAACTGTTTTTCCCCGCGTGTTTTTAGTAGGCGAGTATAAAGTTATTACAGACCCTCAAAAGATTATTGATACAATGTTTAGTGATAATTTTAATTTAAAGAAAGAAATTGTCTTAGAAAAAGACCCGGGTATTAAGAAAACAAAACAAGATATAGGCAGTGCAAATATTACCAATTACAGTCCAGATCAAATAGATATTGATGTTGCCGTAAATAATCAAGGGCTGCTTTTTTTGTCTGATAGCTATTACAGAGACTGGAAAGCCGAGATTGATGGGGTAGATACACCGATTTATAGAGCTGATTATACTTTTAGAGCAATTAAGGTTCCTTCAGGAAAGCACATAATTAGATTTATTTATGACCCAAAGAGTTTTAGATTAGGAATCTATCTAGCAGTTTTGGGGATAATTCTTATTTTAGTACTAGTACCTAGGCATGATCCCAAAATTTAAGTTCTTCTAGTTTCATTTTCTTTTTTGCAAAAGCAAAAAGATAGACAATTTCAAGCACCCCAATAGAATTAACAATTAAAAGTACAATAAACCAATTTCTTTGGTCTTGTTTTGATGACTTCCATAAAGCAAGACCTTTCCACAAAAGAGACCAGAGAAAAACAATAAAAATGGCCACTGGGGGAACTTGATTGAACTGACCAAAATAGTTCATGTTTAGAGAATAACATAGAGTAAAGAGCTTTGCAAGAGGTAGAAAAGTTGATAGAATTAAGACTATGAAGATCGGGATTTTCGATCCATATCTTGATACATTAGGAGGCGGAGAAAAATATATATTTTCAATTGTAAAATGCTTAGCAGAAAATAATGATGTTTTTATATTTTGGAAGGTAGATGATGAGCGTAAGATAAAAAGTAGAGCAGAAGAGCGTTTTGGTGTTGACCTTTCCGGAATAAGATTTACAGATAATATCTTTGATAAAAATACTTCATTTATTAAGCGAATGTTAAGGACTAGAAATTTCGATGTCATTATATTTTTAAGCAATGGCAGCATTCCACTTCTACTGGCGAAGAAAAATATTTTGCTTTTTCAGTTTCCTGTGAATTGGGTAGATGGAAAAAAATTTCTAACCAGACTAAAGTTAAGAAAAATCAATAAAGTAATTTGTTATTCTAATTTTGTTAAAAATTATCTTGATAAGACTTTCTTAATTAATAGCTTGGTTTTGTCTCCTTATGTTGAAGAAATAGGTTTTAAATATTCAAAAAAAGAAAATATTATTTTGACAGTAGGACGTTTTACAAAATCTATAAATACAAAAAAACAAGAAGTTTTAATTGATGCCTTTAAAAAAGTTTATAAAAAAGAATTTATCGGATGGAAGCTCTTTGTTATTGGTTCTGTTCTACCTGGTGATATTTCTTATGTGAAAGATTTAAAAAATAGAACAAGAGATTTTCCAATTGAGGTATTGGAAAATGTTTCAATATCAGAGATAAATAATTATTATAAAAGAGCCAAAATTTATTGGCATGCTTCAGGATTTGGCGAAAATTTGGAAAAGCATCCGGAGCGTGCTGAACATTTTGGAATATCAACCGTTGAGGCAATGATGGCAGGTTCTGTTCCTGTTGTGATAAAGGAAGGAGGACAGAAGGAAATTATTGATGATGGGGAAAATGGATTTTTGTGGAGTAGTTTGGACGAATTAATAAAAAAAACAAAATCATTAATGGAAGATAGAAAGTTATGGATGAAGATGTCTGAGGAAGCAGTTAAAAAAGCAAAGACATTTAGTGAGGATAGATTTTGTAAAGAGCTCTCAAAACTTATCAATACTTGATGTGTTAAGCTAATCCACCCTAAAGGTGGTTTGGTAGTTATGAAGAAAAAATTACCGTATTTTTTAATTATAACAATTTCTATTTTATTTTTCTGGCAATTTATCTTTAAGGAGTTCTTACCTATTCCTTCGGACACCATTGTTGGACTTTATCATCCTTTTCGTGACTTTTACGCAAAAGATTATCCAAGAGGCATTCCGTTTAAGAATTATTTAATTACAGATCCCGTAAGAGAACAGTATCCGTGGAGATATTTAACCATTAATATTGAAAAAAAAATTAATTTGCCGTTATGGAATCCATATAATTTTGCAGGAACACCGCTTCTTGCCAATTATCAATCTGGCGCATTTTATCCCTTAAATATACTGTTCTTCTTTATGTCATTTTATAAAGCATGGAGTATTCTTATATTTTTTGAGCCTCTTTTGGCAGGATTTTTTTTGTATCTCTATCTTGATAATTTAAGATTAAATAAATGGGCAAGCTTTTTTGGATCGTTATCCTTGATGTTTTCTGGTTTTTTTGTTGCCTGGATGGAATGGGGAACTGTAATTAATACCGTACTGTGGTTGCCACTTATATTGCTATCGATAGATAAAATATTTAAAAATCAACAGATCTTAAATTTAAAATCTCAGATCTCAAAACTACAACTTAAATCTCAAAATCTAATAACTTGGAGTTTAATTTTCATTTTTTCAATTAGTTCTTCTTTTTTGGCTGGGCATCTTCAAATTTTCTTTTACCTTTTTATTGTCACAACGCTATATATTCTTGCTCGGTGGTTGCAGCTACAACAAAGAAATTCAAAATTTTTACTTATATTCTTAGTTTCTTATATTTTATTTTTTATATTGACTTCAATTCAATGGATTCCAACTTTTCAATTTATCCTTCGTTCAGCGCGAAATGTTGATCAGCTACCTTTCCAGAATTCTGGATGGTTTATTCCTTGGCAAAACCTTATTCAGTTTATTGCCCCTGATTTTTTTGGAAACCCTACGACTCTTAATTATTGGGGAATTTGGAACTATGGGGAATTCGTTGGCTATATAGGTATCTTACCTATTATTATGGCTCTATTTTCTTTATTTTTTCGTCATGATAGAAAAACTTTGTTTTTTGGAAGTATATTTTTTCTGTCTCTTATCTTTTCTCTTCCGACGATCTTTGCGAATCTTCCATTTTTACTTCAAATCCCCTTTATTGATACTGCACAGCCGACCAGACTCTTATTTATAACAGATTTTTCTCTTGCCGTTCTTGCGGCTTTTGGTTTTGATTATTTTCTAAGGACAAAAAGCAAAAAAGAGATCTTATATCCTTTAGGTTTTATAGCAATCTTTTTTTCACTTTTATGGGTCTTTGTTCTATTTGGAGTTTATATAACAAGGCTGGTTTCGCAAGAGAATTTATTTGTTGCAAAACACAATCTCATTTTACCTACAAGTATATTTTTGATGCTAAGCCTATTTATTTTCATATTGTCGTTTCTTAAAAAGCTCAGTAAAAATGTCATTCTAATAGTGTATATTATCATAGTGGGCTTGACTGTTTTCGATTTATTGAGATTTAGTTTTAAGTTTACCCCATTTATAAAAAGACAATATCTTTTTCCAACTACAAAGACGCTTTCTTTTCTTGAAAAACAAAAAGGGAATTTTAGGATTATGACAACAGACTCAAAAATCCTGCCGCCCAATTTTTCTATTATGTACAATTTACAAAGTATTGATGGTTACGATCCTTTATATCTTAAAAGATATGCAGAACTTATTGCCGCATTAGAGAGAGGACGGCCCGATATAGCTCCACCTTTTGGATTTAACAGAATTATTACGCCGCATAATTATTCATCAAAAATTATAGATCTTTTAGGAGTGAAATATATATTAAGTCTTTCTGATATTTCCTCAAGTAGCCTTGTTAAAATTTTTCAAGAAGGTCAGACAAAAGTCTATAAAAATTTAAACGCTTTACCCCGGTCATTCTTCGTTAATCAAGTTAGGTTAACAAAGAATAAGAATGAAACAATAGAAGAAATGTTTAGAAAAGATTTTGATCCGTTAGAAACAGCAATAGTCGAAAATTTCCAAAGTGTCCTATCTATTCCATTTCTAGGGTGGAATAGGGGGAAGGCAGAAATTACTAATTATTCTGAAAATGAAATTATAATTAGAACAGAAAATAAAGGTGAAGGGTTCTTGGTTTTAGTTGATAGTTATTATCCTACATGGCATGCATTTATCGATGGAAAAGAGACAAAAATTTTTTTAACTGACTATAATTTTAGAGGCATAATTGTTCCAGAAGGGAAACATCAGGTTGTTTTTTATAATTCATTATTATGAACGTAAGCATTATTATTCCAAATTATAATGGAGAAAAGCTTTTAAAGAAAAATTTGCCGGAGGTTTTTAAAGCAGCAGTTAATTATAAAAATGGGGAAGTAGAAATTATTTTTGTTGACGATGGCTCCATTGATAAAAGTACAACTTTTATCAAATCTCAAATCTCAAAACTCAAGACTCAAAACTTCGAATTGAAACTTCTTAAAAACCAGAAAAATCTTGGGTTTTCATCGACGGTAAATCATGGGGCAAGAGAAGCAAAAGGAGATATTTTGGTTTTGCTGAATACAGATGTTATTCCGGAGAAAAATTTCCTGGAGCCATTGATAGAGCATTTTAAAGATAATGATGTATTTGCGGTTGGGTGCATGGATAAAAGTGTTGAGGACAATCAAGTCATTTTAAGAGGTAGAGGTATTGGAAAATGGCAAAGAGGATTTTTGGTTCATGAAAGGGGGGAGGTTAATAAAAACAATACTCTTTGGGTAAGTGGCGGGAGCGGAGCTTTTAGAAAATCAATTTGGGATAAGCTTTCTGGGCTTAATGAGCTTTATAATCCATTTTACTACGAAGATATTGATTTATCCTACAGGGCTCTTAAGTCAGGATATAAATTATTGTTTGAACCCGACAGCGTAGCTTTGCACGAACATCAAAAAGGTATAATAAGAAGAAAATATTCAAACTTTAAAGTAAAGACAATTGCATATAAAAATCAATTTATTTTTGTTTGGGAGAATGCTACAGATATTGATATTCAATTTTTACATTTTTTATGGTTACCATACCATTTTATTAAGGCTGTTATAAGATTAGATTGGGCCTTTTTTCTTGGTTTTTTTGAAGCTTTTATTTTACTGCCGAAGGTTATAAAATTTAGTTTTAAGGCGCAAAAATTATTTATTAAATCAGATAAGGAAGTGGTGAAAGAATTTGAAAAATGAAATTATCAATTATAATGCCTGTTTTTAATGAGGAGAAAACAATACGAGATATTCTTGGAAAAGTGGTTGCTGTAGATATCCAAGGTGTTAGCAAAGAAATTATTGTTGTTGATGACGGATCGACTGATGCTAGCGCATCTCAAATCTCAAATCTCAAATCTCAAAACTTAAATTTTAAATTTATACAACATAAAAAAAATATGGGGAAAGGAGCAGCTGTTAGGGCAGGAATTGAAAATTCGACAGGGGATTATATCATAATTCAAGATGCGGATTTGGAATATGAGCCAAATGATATAAAAAAACTTATTGCGCCAGTTCAAAAGGGCCAAGCACAGGTTGTATATGGGACAAGACTTAATCGCCTGCCGAATTTTACAAGAGATGAGAGAACCTTTCTTTTTCTGCTGCACTATCTTGGTAACAGATTCTTAAGTCTTGTAACAAGCATTTTATACAGACAGTGGATTACCGATATGGAAACCTGCTATAAACTTTTTCCCAAAAAAGCTTTAGAGAAAGTAAAACTTAATTCTAGAAGATTTGATTTTGAACCGGAAATCACTTCTAAGTTACTTAAGAAAGAGTATAAAATTTTAGAAGTACCAATCGTAACTAAACCTAGGGGATACGATGAAGGGAAAAAACTTCACACAATAAGGGATGGATCTATAGCTTTATGGACATTAATAAAATACAGATTTATCGATTAATTTATGGAAAAGATTAGATCATTTATTAAGGAACATTGGTTTGGAATCTGCATTTTTTTAATTATCATTTTGGCTTCATTCCTTGACTTTTATAATTATGACAGTCGCTGGGCATTGGCCCATGATCAGGCAAGGGATGCTATAGTTGCAAGGGAGGCTTTAAGGCAGCATAGAGTTCCAACACTTGGACCATTTTCACAAGCAGGTTCTTTTGTGATGGGTCCTTTATGGTATTGGGAAATAGGAGTGGCGACAGCTATTTATCCAAATGCCGTATTAACTCCATGGATTATCCTAACTTTATCTTATATTGTATCTGTCTATTTGATGATTTTAATTGGGAAAGATTTAGGTGGAAAATGGCTGGGTTTGATTATTGGATTTTTTACTGCAATTTCCCCATCCCTAATTGCACAAAGCGGGAATTTAACAAATCCTTCGGGCGTTGCGATCTTTTCAGTGCTTTCTGTCTTGTTTGCTATTAAATACATAAAAACTAAAAGAAATATTTATTTATTTTTAATTCCTTTTTTTGTATCCCTTGCTATAAATATTCATTTACAAGCAATAGGTTTGATAACGCTTATACCAGTTGTTTTGATTGTTCAAAGACCCAATCTTAAAAGCATACCATTATTGCTTGCTGGATTTATTCTGCCCTTTGTACCTTTAATCATTTTTGACTTAAATCATAATTTTTATGACACAAGAGCTTTACTCGATTATTATTTTTTCGGTCAATATAAAATATATAATCCAAATAGATGGTTAACTTATGTTGGGCTATATTGGCCTTCAGCCTGGGCATATGTTATTGGGGGGCAAAAGATACTGGGTTATTTTTCAATTGTACTTGTATCAGTAGTTACAGTCTATCTATTTTTAAAAAGAAAAATAGAGAAACCTTTGCTTTTTGTCATCCTAACTTTCCTTTTAATTTTTGTTATTTTACGGTACTATCGTGGGGTAAGGTTTGATAGTTATCTAATTTTTGCTCATCCCTTTGTGCTAATTTTGACAGGTTGGGCAACTTATAACTTAATTAAATTTAATAAAATATTAGGCCTTTTATTAGTTATACTATTAATAATAGGAAGCATGAAGATAAATTTATTAAATATTTTTAATAGTACTAATTATGCTTTAATCCAAGCAAAAGATTGGGAGAGAGTTTTGGCAAAAACTTATCCTGGTAAGAAATTCAAAATTTATGACTATAGACAAAAATATGGAAGTAATACACTGCCTTTAAGTCTTTATATGAGTTCAAAAAATAAAATAAGTGACAATGGAATTAAAATAGGATTGGCAGTTGCAACATCAAGTTCTGACTTTGTCCATCCAGTTGTTTTTGGAGAGATAGGGCGATATCAATTATTTAATTTAGATAGTTCAACCAGCGGTGAGTTATCCAAAGAAGGATGGTTTCTCGTTAATCCAAGTACTGTCTATCAGGCAACCGAAGAGTGGTATTATGGTAAAAAATTATGAGAAAAATTTCACTTGATTCAATTTTGCTTTTTGCACTTGTTGTTCCTTTTATCATGACTTATAGAATAAGTCCTAAAGAAACTCCTTATTGGCTTTTTGGGTTTATTTTTTTAGGGCTTCTTATTTATATAATTTTAGATTTCATAAAACTAAAAGAAAAATTATATTTCTTACTAAAACACAGCTTACTTTGGGTGCTCATAGTAGTGGTTATAGGAAGTGCATATATTTCCGCTATTATTGTGCGACATCAAACCTCTCCTATCTATAATATTAACGATATAATAATTCAGCAAGAATCCGCAATACGATTTTTACTTCATGGTAAAAATCCCTACGCTATTACATATTTTGGAACTCCGCTTGAAAAATGGAATTATTCAGATACAGAACTTAATCCGGCTCTTTATCATTTTGTTATGCAACCTTTTTATTTACTTTTTGCAACTCCTTTTTATCTTTTTTTCGGTCATATTGTTGGATTTTTTGATGGGCGCATACCTTTGTTATTCTTATTTTTCGTGCTATTGGTAATGGCAGATAAGCTTGTAAAGGAACGATCTAAAAAACTTGAATTTTTAATATTGCTGGCCTTTAATCCGGCTACCCTTGGTTATTTTCTTGAAGGAAGAGATGATATTTTTATGTTTACTTTTTTATTTACTGCCCTCTTTTTGCTTCATAAGAAGAAAGATTTATTAGCTGGAATTTTTATGGCGCTTGCTTTTTCCATAAAACAATCAGCTTGGCCACTTTTTCCGTTTTATTTTGTCTATCTTTATTTTAAAAACAAAAATCTCAAAAAAACTATTATATCTCTAATTCCGTTTGCTGCAACTTTTTCTGTAATCGTTCTACCATTTTTTTTCTGGAATCCAAATGCATATCTTTCAAGCACCATATTTTATCTTTCTGGAAATACGGCGCACAGTTATCCGATTTCAGGATATGGATTAGGAGCGCTCCTTAATCAGCTAGGTTTTATAAAAGATGTGCATTCCTATTATCCTTTTTGGCTCTGGCAGCTTTTGATAGGATTGCCATTTTTAATTTGGTTAGTCAATTGGCAAAAAAAAGAAAATAGCATTTCAAGACTTATAATAGTCTATGGACTCTTTCTTTTTGTATTTTGGTATTTGTCTCGCTATTTTAACAACAGCCACCTTGGTTATCTATCAATGATTTTTATAACTGCCTATTTCTGGCCAGAAAGTAATAAATAGGAAGATAAAGGTCTGATAGATTTTATTATATCATCAATTACTTTTTTATCGCATTTGTTTTTAACTACGATACAACTTACTTTTATTTTTCCATTGGTAAGTTTTTTAACAGAGACTTTATAGCCATCTCCATTTAATAAAATTTCACCATCGACTTGTTTAGCACTCCAATGCTCTGGATAAAAAAATCTTATTTTAGCTTGTCCATAAACATATTCTTTCTTAAAATTCTTCGAAAGATAATCTTGGTAAATTAATTTATATATTCGTTCAAATTGTGGATTGGCTTTGTTTTTTTTGGCAAGCTTATCCAAACTTTCAAGAGTTGGTAGATTCCTAGAATAATAAGAGAGGAGTTCTTGTTCTACTCTGGGATCACGGGTTCCTTCTTGTAGTTTTTGTTCTAATTCTTCTGCTCTTTTTTCATTTTCATTGCCGTAAAGTATGCGGCCAAGTGGTAAGTAACCATATAAATAATTTAGAGGAATATAACTTGAAAGAAACATCTGGTTATAATCTGGATAGCTTTGTAAGCCCTTCAATCTATTTTTTACAATCCTTTCTGATGAAAGAAAAGTGGCACCATAATCTCCTTTTAACCCTCCCAAACTATTTATTAAGCTAAAAAAAGCACCATTGAATAAAATAGAAGTTAAGACTAATGTAAGAAACAAGAGTATTGCCAGCGATTTAACAATTAAATTTTTCTTTTCAATAAAAAAAATAAAAGAAGTTGCTAGAAAAATAAACAAAAGTGGTAGAAGAATTATAAAATAATGCATAAGAGGGTCAATTTTTAAAAGAAAATATATTATCGGTAAGGTTATGCTTGCATAGGCCAAGAAAGAAACTTTTTTAAATTTTTTAATAAAGACTAAAAGACCGAAAGGCAAAAGTAGATATTCAAGATAAAACACTTTCCTTAATTGAAAAATAATGGGAAATTTTTCTGAAAAAGTTAATAAATCATTTCCCATTACAAAATTGAAATTTCCTTGACTAGTAATTTGGAGAGGTCTTAAAAATATAGAAAAATTGTAAAAAGCACTTAATCTATTATTTGCTAAGACAATGGTCTTAAAATCAGGGAAACTACTTGAGATTTCATAAACAAAATAAGGGATTAAAGGAGACAACCCTATCAATAAGCCCAAAAAGGTATATTTTAAATTTAATTTGACCTTTTGAAACAGAAGAAAGATTGTAATAATACTAATAAAGATAATACTTGTTTGATGGAGCTCTATAAGAAATAGAGCAACTGCTGTATATATCAGCCAATAGAACGTTTTTCTTTCCAGAACTAGTTTATGCAGGCTATAAAATAAAGGAACAAAAAATGGTGCTAATAAATCTTGGGTCCAAATTTTTCTTGAGTAAAGGATTGCCCATGGGGAAAAAGCAAAAAGAATAGTTGAAATTAAGGCTATCCTTATTCCGTAATAACGTTTTATTATTAAAAACAAAAATCCAATACTTAGCGAATTTATAAGTCCTATAAAAAAAGAAATTCCTCTTGGATCAAGGGTTATAAGAGTAAAGGGAAAAAGAAGATAATTAAAAAAAGGGGGGTTTAAGATTCCAACGCTTGAAACTGTTCCTCCTGGGGTAAATGGATGACCAAATAAAGGTCTTGAGGAAAGAAGCAAATTTACTGCTTCATCAGTTTTGAACTCAATAAGATTAAGGTTGGTTAAACGGAAAACCAAAGATGCAAGAAAAATAATTGCAAATAATAAAAAAGTTTGAGAAAAAAATAGCTTGTTAACTTTTTTTATTAGCACATCGTATAAGATTTAGTTAGTACAATAAACCTATTGTAGAGACTTTAGTAATCATTATCAATGAAGAAATCGTTCAATTTTGTTGCCGGTTATGATAAATAAAAATTGAGATTAAGTAATTTTACTCAAGTTTAGTAATAAATGTAACACAAAACTTCTTTTCAGGTAGATCTTCTACATTAAAATCACTAAGAGATAAATTTTCAGGGTATCTTCTAAAATTATATTTACTACATATTTTATCGTTAAATATTTTATAAATCTCTCCTCCATCTGAAAGTCTTGCAATAGTTAAATTTTTTGCCGTTTTATCTACTGTCTTACAATTAAAGTCACGCTCGGCAATTAGGACAGTATTTTTTTCTAATTTTTTTGGGCATGAACCAAAGACAACGTTATCATATCTGAATTGGTAGTTATTTATATTTTGTGCTATTAAATTTGCACTTTTTGAATTGTAGTTATTGGTATAGAATAAATACTGTCTAAAAAGAGAAGGAATTATTTTGCTGTTTTTGTTTGTTAAAACGAATACTTTTTGTCCATTATTTTCTGCAGACTTAATGTATTTTGAAACTACTCTGTTTGAAAAACCAAAGCCTTCAGAATTGTAGACTGGATTTCTAAATAAATATATATACATAAAATTGGCAACAGACAGAGAATAAAAAATGATCAATAACAGAGTTATTGTCCTTTTATATTTAGCAATAGTTTGGGAGTCTAAAAAATACCATATTCCAAAACCTGTAATAATTATTAAAAAAGGAAACGCAAGAGATGACCTTATTGGGTAGGATGTTCCAACATTGCTTAAAACAGACGGTAAAGGTGTGATTAGGAGCATACTAAGGAAAAGAAAAAAAACTTCTTTATATTTTCTGTAAAGCCCATAGAATCCTATAATCAAGAAAATTATATCAAGGTAATAAAACATTCCATGATTCCAGATAGAGAAAGTAGATCTTGAATCACCATATGAAAACAAAAATTGACTAGAATAAAAGCCTAAGAATTTATTTATGGAATCCTGACTAATCAATGTTAATTTATTTGAAAATAAATTGCTTAGCGGATTTTCTATTGTGTTTTTTCTTGCTTCATTCACAGCTTGTGCTGTCTTGCCGAGATTTAAAATGCTTATCTCAGACAGTCTTGCAGATGTAGCCGTGCGCATAGAAACAAAGAAATAAAAAATAGTAGCTAAAGACAAGAGGAGTACAATGACATATTGGAAAGTATACTTCTTTTTATAAATATATTTCCAGACAAACAGTATTGCAATGATGACAAATGGTATAAATATAATTTTTGTACCGATATAAGTATAAAATCCCAAGAATAGAAAAGGGAAGGAAAAAATAATTTTCCAGCCTTTTTTTATCAATAAGATATAAAAACTTAATAAGAAAAAGAATACAGCCAGAGGTGCATCAAAAGAGGTTCTACCAAAGTATATAGACCAAGGATTAATTGCTGCAACAAGACCAATTATAAATGCCTGTTTTTCTCCAAACAGTCTTTTTCCTACTAAATATAAAACAATTATCAGTAAAACACTAGATAATGCATAAGGAAAACGCGCGGCTAAAAGAGAAAAATTTAAAGCCCCTATAAAAGGAGCAATTAAGATATAAGGTAATTCGGCTTTTGGGTTTTCATAGGGAGGAATAGTAAGCGAAAAAGGAGACCATGTTTGACTGATGTCTTTTCCTGTTAAGAATATTGATTTGGCATTCAATATATAATCTAGTTCATCGTCACTTATTCCAATTGGAATTCTGTCTAGTAAAGATAGGCGAAGAACTAAAGAAAGGGAAATTATTGCAAAAAGAGGGAGAAATTTAATTTTCATTCGTTTTTAATTATGATATCATACTAATGTTGTTTATTTCCAAACTTTGTGAAGAGAACTAATTTTATCTTAATTTTTATTATTATAGTAGCCGCTTTTTTACGCTTTTATCAACTTGGGACAAATCCTCCTTCATTGACCTGGGATGAAGTGGCCTGGGGATATAATGCTTACTCTTTGGGACTTGATGGGAAAGATGAATTTGACAGATTTTTACCCGTTGATTATTTAGAGTCATTTGGGGATTTTAAGCCTCCTGTTTATGCATATCTAGATGTCATTCCGATAAAATTATTTGGACTCACCACCTTTGCGGTGAGATTCCCCTCTGCTTTTTTTGGCGTTCTTACGGTTTTACTAACTTATTTTTTGGTAAAAAGAATATTCTATAATTCAAAAAATAAAGAACTTTATGCTTTATTCTCCACTTTTATTCTTGCAATATCTCCTTGGCATATTTTGCTCTCTCGTGCGGCATTTGAGGCAAACGTTGCATCATTTTTCATCGTAATGGGCATGTTTCTTTTTTTCAAGGCAATATCTCAAGGTGTAGCCTCTATATCACCTCGGAGGTGGGGTTATATTTACACCTTAGGATTTTTTCTTATCTTGTCTGTTATCTCTTTTATTCTTTCTATGTATACTTTTAGCACCGCAAGAATTATTGCTCCTCTTTTAATTATAATTTTAGCAGTAGGTTTTAGAAAAGAGCTTCTTTCGCGAAAAAAAGAAATAGCTCTTGCAATTATTCTCGGATTTTTTTTGCTATTGCCACTTATAAATTTTTTATTTACACCAGCTGCAAGTCTTAGGTTTAGAGAGGTAAATATTTTTTCCGATATAGCTGTTATTGAGAATACAAATCAGGAAATTACCAATGATAATGATGCTATTTGGTCAAAAGTAATTCACAATAGACGCTTTGCTTATGCTGTATCTTATTTCAGACATTATTTTGATAATTTAAGTCCAAGCTTTCTTTTTATAAAAGGAGATGGAAATCCTAAGTTTTCAACTCAAACAGTTGGAGAAATGTACTTATGGGATTTGCCATTTTTCATTGTTGGTGTTTTTCTGCTTATTAAAAGAAAAGAAGGCAATTGGTGGATTATTCCCGCTTGGCTTATCTTAGGAATAATTCCTGCCGCGACTGCTCGTGAAACCCCCCATGCTTTAAGAATCGAAGCAACACTTCCGACTTTCCAAACCATAACCGCAATTGGAGTAAGTTCGTTTATAATCTGGATAAAGAATCTAAGACTAAAAAAATATTTTAAATCTTTAATTGTCATTTTTATATTTTCATTTTTAATTTTTAATTTTGTATATTTTTATCATGATTATTTTGCGCATTATTCAAGAATTTATTCGGGAGAATGGCAGTATGGATACAGAGATTCAATTGAGTATGTAAAAAGCGTTCAAAATCAATATGACGAAATCCGCATTACAAATAAATTGGGAAGACCATATATATATTATCTATTTTATACAAATACAAACCCTAAGATATTTAGAAAAACTGCACAAATTAAAAGAGATTCTTTTGGATTTGTGACCATCCGCGGATTTTCTAAATATCGTTTTTCGGACAGTCTTTTGTCAATAAAAGATAAAGCAAGGAGAGTCCTTTATATCGATATTCCAGCAAGAGTTCCAAAAAAAGTAGAGATTTTGAAATCGTTTTACTTACTTAACGGAGAGAAAATGCTGGTTGCCTATAGAGAAAATTGATGTTTGGGTTGAAAATGAATAAAAAAATTGTTTATCTTTGTCTTTTTTTGATTATTATTACTGCCTCAATATTAAGATTATGGCAGTTAGGAAATGTTCCGCCTTCTCCAGATTGGGATGAGGCTGCTCTTGGGTATAATGCATATTCGATTTTACATACAGGCCGCGACGAGTATGGAAAGTTATTGCCGATTGTACTTAGGTCATTTGATGATTATAAGCCTGCTTTATATGCATATTTAGTCATTCCATTTATCAAAATAATTGGTCTAAATGTAGTCGCGGTAAGATTACCTTCAGTAATCTTTGGCATACTGACTGTTATTGCAACATATTTCTTGGTTAAAGAATTACTCGGCGAAAAACTCAAAGCTCAAAATGCAAATCTCAAAATTGTAACTCAAAACTCAAAAGTTGAACCACTTGCTCTTTTAACAGCGTTTTTACTTGCAATTTCTCCCTGGCACATCCAATTTTCAAGAATTGCGTTCGAATCAAATGTTGGTCTTGCATTTAATGTTTTCTTTGTATTTTTCTTTCTCAAAGGTCTTAAAAAACCATGGTTGCTTATTTTATCTGCTTTCTTTATGGGAATAAATATATATGTCTATCAGAGTGAAAAAGTTTTTACCCCGCTTTTACTTTTAGCGCTTGTCGTGATATTTAGAAAAGAGCTTTTTTCTATTCCTAAAAAATATATTATTTATGCAGTAGTTATTGGTATTTTGGTGTTTTTACCAATGGCAGGATATATCATTAGCAACAAAAACGTTTTTGAAAGAGCGCAAGGAGTCAGTATCTTTGCAGAGTCCTCACAGCTTTTGGAAGAAAATTCTAAAAAACTTCTTGTTGATAGGCAAAACAATGATTTCTTAGGTCTCATACTAGATAACCGCCGTATCGTTTTTGCCAAAGAGATTATATCAGGATATGTTTCGCACTTTAATCTTAATTGGCTTTTTATAACTGGTGATATTGCAAGGCATCATGCTCCTAATATGGGACTTTTGTATCTTTTCGAATTACCATTCTTGTTTGTTGGTATCTATGAGTTGATTTTTGGTAAGTTTGATAAAAAAATAAAGTTTTTAATATTTTCGTGGTTTCTTATTGCACCTATACCAGCGTCAATTACAAGTGGAGTGCCTCATGCGGTTAGGTCCCTCAATTTTCTTCCCATGTTCCAAATATTTATAGCATTAGGAATAGTTAGCAGTATTGCTTTAATTTCAAATTTTAAATTTAAAATTTTAAATTTTAAAATATGGAAACTATTTGCTATTTGCTATTTGCTATTTGCTATTTTTAATTTTTTATATTATTTAGACCAATATTTTGTTCAGCTTAATTATTTTAACTCAAAAGATTGGCAGTATGGCTATAAACAAACAATAGATACCGTTAAGCAGATAGAAGTAAAATATAAAAAAATTATTGTATCTAACCAGCCATATTTAGATCAGTCTTATATGTTTTTTCTCTTTTACTTAAAATACCCACCCGAATTGTATCAGAAAGAATCAAAATTTGCTTCTGGGGGTTTTAGAGAAAATCATAAATTTGGAAAATTTGAATTTAGGCCATTTAATTTTGAAAATGAAAAAGAAACAGAAGTTTTGTATATAGGAAGACCGCTTGATTTTCCGCAAAATGACTTAGGACAAGTAAAAACCATAAATTTTTTAGATGGAACTCCGGCAATAAAAATGGTTGAAAGATTATGAGAAATCTTAAGATTCTTTTTCTTTTAAGTATTATTCTTTTGGCCGTATTCTTACGTTTTTATAAATTAAATACCGTTCCACCGAGTGCCTCTTTAGACGAGGCAAGCATTGGTTTTAATGCTTACTCAATTCTTCAAACAGGAGAGGATGAGTACGGATATAAATTTCCCATTCTTCTCAGAGCTTACGATGATTGGCGCCCTGCGCTTTACGTTTATCTTGTCATTCCATTTGTAAAAATTTTTGGTCTTGATGCTATATCGGTGCGCTTACCTTCGGTGATTCTTTCAGTTCTAACTATTTTAGCAACTTATTTTTTGGTAAAAAAACTTTTTAAACTCAAAACTCAAAACTCAAAACTCAAAAATACAATTCAAAATTCAAAAGAATCAGAAATTAGTAGTTTGAGATTAGAAATTTTAGCTTTGCTTTCAATAGGATTGTTCGCGATATCCCCATTGAGTGTATATATTTCAAGACTTGGCCACGAAGCAAATCTAGGACTATTTTTTGTTGTTTTTGGAATTTTATTTTTTCTGCTTTCGCAAAGAAAAAAAACGTTTCTTATTCTTTCTGCAATTTTTTTTGCTCTATCTTTATATTCATATCAGAGTGAAAAAATATTTGCCCCGCTTATAGTTATTGCTCTGGGTATTATATACAGAAAAGAGCTTTATAAGATAAAAAAAACTCTTTTACTATCTATTGTTATAGGATTATTAATTTCGATTCCAATTTTAGCTGCTTCTTTTTCTCCGCAAGCGCTTATTAGATTTAAAGGAACCAGCGCATTTGATGCTTCTAATCCTTTATATAGTCAAAGCGCAAAACGTCTTCTTATAAGTCGGCAGAAGAGCGATATTATTGGTGAGGTTCTAAACAATAGACGAATAACAAGCGTATATATTTTTATTTCCCAATATTTTTCAAATTTTAATCCGCAATGGATTTTTGAGAATCGTGGAAACGAATCATTTAAAGCGCCAGGAGTTGGACTTTTATATTTTTGGGAGGCTCCGTTTCTTTTGGTTGGGATATTTTCCCTTTTCAAAAATAAATATTCATCAAAGACAAAAGCTGTTGTCGCTTCTTGGGCTCTAATAGCTTTTGTTGCTCCTTCTATAACAACTCAAGCCCCTCATGCTATGAGATCTTACAATGTATTGCCAATACCTCAGATTTTGATTGGCCTTGGGATCCTTGAAATGGGTAAATTCTTCCCTAAAAAGCTTGGAATTATTTTGCTTGCCATTTTAGTGGTTTCTCAACTTTACTACTTCTTTAATCAATATTTTTTTGTTTTTCCAAGAACGGAATCATCTTCATTTCAATATGCTTTATCAAATGTAATGCCTTATGTTTCTAGAGTCAAAAATAAATATAAAACTGTTGTAATTTCAAATAGGGATAACTTATACCAATCTTATATGTTTTATCTTTTTTATACTAGATATAAGCCAACATTGTATTTAGGAAACGGAGGTACTGTATCTGGCGGATTTGCTCAAACGCATAAAATTGACAATCTTTTGTTTAAGCCCATTTCTTTTAAAGATAATGCAATAGAAGGGAAAACCCTTTATGTAGGTAATCCTTCGGATTTTCCAAAATCCGAAGCTAGTCTTCTTATGTTTGAAAACCTTGATGGAAAACCTGCCGTAGAAGTGGTATCAAAAAATGAAAATTAAGTATTTAATTTTTCTTATATTGCTTTGTGTTATCCCTATAATCTCGTTATTCCACAGCGGATTGCCAATTACTCATGATGGACAGGATCATGTGGCAAGAATTGCCAATTTTTATCAAAATTTAAAAGAAGGTGTAATTATTCCTCGCTGGGCGGGAAATCTAAATTGGGGATATGGCCATCCTATTTTGGAGTTTTTGTATCCGCTCCCATCATATATCGCATCCCTGTTCCATTTTATAGGATTTTCTTTGGTTGATTCTACAAAGATAGTTTTTGGCCTTTCTATGGTTTCGTCTTTGATATTTATGTACTTGTGGTTATCCTCTTTTCTTTCAAGGAATTCTGCTATTTTAGGCGCAGTTTTATATGCTTATGCACCTTATAGATTTGTCGACCTTTATGTAAGAGGAGACATAGGTGAGAATTTAGCTTTTGCATTTATTCCATTAGTTCTCCTTTTTATTTATAGAATTTCTAAAGAAAAAAATTTCAATAATGTTCTTTTTGGAGGGATATCTCTTGCCTTTCTAATTCTTTCCCACAACGCAGTAAGCCTTATATTTATACCGTTTATCCTTTTTTATACACTTTTTTTAATCGCAAAAGATAAAAACAGAAAAAGAAAACTTATTTACTATTATACTATTATATTAGTATTAGGTTTTGCTTTATCTGCCTTTTTTTGGATTCCAGGTCTTTTTGAAGCAAAATACACACTTAGAAATATTGTAACAAAAGGCGCGTATTTAGAAAGATTTGTAAATTTAAAAGATTTAATTTACGGTTCATGGAAATACGACATCACAGGTCAATTTACCGTTCAAGTTGGAATCATCAATTGGTTATCATTAATAGTTTCTCCAATTGTTGGATTTTATCTTTACAAAAAAACCAATAAGGATTATATATTAATCTTGGGTCTTATTATTTATACTCTTATTGCTATATTTTTGATGCTTCCTGTCTCTAACTTTATTTGGTCAAGAATTATGCTTTTGCAAAACTTTCAATTTCCCTGGCGATTTTTGGCAATAACTATTTTTACAACTGCTGTTCTAGGAGCTTTTTTTGTTTCACTTATTCCTCAAAAATTTCAGATTTGGTTTTCGCTAGTTCTTATAGCTTTGATTTTGATTCTTAGTAAAGATTACATAAAGCCTAAAGGATATCTTTATAAACCAGAAAGTTTTTACACAGGAATTTATAAGGGAACTACAGATACAGGTGAGAGTGCACCAATTTGGTCTGTGAGATTTATGGAAAAAGAGCCAAAAGCGCATCTGGAAGTAGTGGATGGCGAGGCTAAAATAACAGAGATAAAAAGAACCTCAATTTATCACGAGTATAAGATAGCGGCAAGAAAGAAAACGATGTTTTTGGAGAATACTTTATATTTTCCGGGTTGGCAAATAATTGCCAACAACAATCCTGTACAAATCGAATTTCAAAATCCACAATATAGAGGGCTTATGACTTTTGTTCTTGGAAAAGGCAATTATAAATTAGCGGTTCTTTATAAAGAAACAAAAGTAAGAGCTTTTGCAGATGCTATTTCTATAGTGGTATTTTTAAATATTTTGGGACTCTTTACTTTTAAGTTTGTAAAAGTTAAATTTTAAAGGTATTATACGAATTATGAGAGAAACTCTGTCTGTTGTCTTGGCAACATACAACGAGGAAGGAAATCTGAAAAAATGCCTTGATTCTGCCAAAGATTTAGCCGATGAAATTATTGTAGTTGATGGATTTTCAACTGATAGGACGGTTGAGATAGCAAAAAATTATGGTGCTAGGATAAAGGTAACAACAAATAAGCCTAACTTTCATATCAATAAACAAATGGCAATTGATATGGCAATTTGCGATTGGATTCTTCAGCTTGACGCGGACGAACGAGTTACACCGGAACTTAAAGAGGAAATACTAAAAATATTGACTTATGACTTAGGACCTAAGACTGAAGACCTAAGCCATAAATCAGAAGTCGTAAGCCCGAATGGTTATTGGATGCCAAGAAAAAATTGGTTCTTAGGAAGATTTCTTATGAAAGGCGGGCAATATCCGGATTACACCTTAAGACTTTATAGAAGAGGTAAAGGAAGACTCCCGCAAAAAGATGTTCACGAGCAAGCAGAGGTTGAAGGAAAAGTTGGTTATCTTAAAAATGCTCTCTTGCATTACCCATATAAAAATTTTTCGCACTACCTTTCTAAATGGGGTAATTATAATGATTTTTTCGCTCCGCAGATAAGGGAAGAGCAGAAAAACAAAAATATTATTCAAAAAATTTTTTATGGGTTAGGGTATATTTTTGTAAAACCGATTTATTGGTTCTTGATTACATATGTAAGACATAAAGGTTTTATAGATAGCTGGCAGGGTTTTGTTTTTTCTCTTTTCTCTTCCCTCAGATTTCCTGTATCATATATTAAGTATTTAGGACTGAGGACGATAAGACAATGAGAAACAGATTTGAGGAACTTGACGTTTATAAAAAGGCGCATCTTTTAGTTCTTAAAATTTACAAAATAACTGAAAAATTTCCTAAGTCAGAAATATTGGGTTTAATAAGTCAAATAAGAAGAGCATCTATATCTGTAGTCGCGAATATAATGAAAGGAAACACAAGAAGCTATAAAAAAGAATTTATTAAGTTTTTATATCTTTCTAGGGGTTTGTTATAAGAAGTTAAATATTACTTTATTCTTGGATTAAATTTAAAGTATATTAGCAAAAATGATTGCGATAAGCTTTAAGAAAAATCAGAAAAAGTTGGTAAAATGTTATCAGGTTTAATAAAATATTGAAAAATAATTCTTAGGTCATAAGTCCTAAGCCATAGATTTATGAGAATTTTACTTACCGGCGGCGCAGGATATATTGGTAGTTTTGTGGTAAAAAGACTTCTTGAAAAAGGAGACGAGGTTATAGTTTTGGATAGTCTTGAGAGAGGAGAGGAAAGAAATATAGACAAAAGGGCAATTTTTATAAAGGCAAATCTGTGGGATCGAGACAAGTTGGAGGACGCGTTTAGAAAATACAATTTCGAAGCAGTAATGCATTTTGCAGGCTTAATTTCTATGGAAGAGTCTATGGAAAATCCTGGAATCTATTTCTATAACAATACAGGAGGGTCACTAGAATTAATTGAACATGCAACTAAAAATAATGTAAAATATTTTATTTTCTCTTCAACTGCTGGTGTTTACGGAAATCCAATAAAAACCCCAATCCCAGAAGATCATCCTACAAACCCCACAAATCCCTATGGAGAAAGCAAGCTTATGGTTGAAAAAATCCTTCCCTGGTATAACAGAATTTATGGATTAAATTTTATAAGCCTTCGATATTTTAATGCTGCAGGAGCATCTTTAGATGGTTCAATGGGGGAAGGTCATGATCCTGAAACACATATAATTCCTTTGGCAATAAAAGCAGCTTTAGAAAATAAAGAATTTACACTTTATGGCGATAACTATAATACAAAAGATGGGACATGCATTAGAGATTATATACATGTAATAGACCTTGTAGAATTTCATATATTAGCTCTTGAAAAATTAAAGAAAGAGCAAGGAGGTTTCTTTTATAATGTCGGAACAGGACAAGGTTATTCTAATAGAGAAGTTATTGAAATGATAAAAAAAGTTTCAGGTATTGGGTTAAAAGTTAAAATTGCCGCAAGAAGACCTGGGGATGCAGAAGTATTAATTGCTGATCCAACAAAGATTAAAAATGAACTTGGCTTTAACCCCAGATATTCAGATTTAGAAACGATAATTAAAACTGCATGGAAATGGTACAAAAATAGTTCAAACCTCAAAATTGAAAATTAAAAATGAGACATTATTATTAAACAAGCTAATTCTACGAGATATGTTTTTCAAACATATCTTAAGAGTATATGGTTATATTATTAACATAGTATATTTTTTTGGTTGGTATGCTATTGTAGATAATAGGCCCTCATTGTTAGAGCCTACAAAAAATGGGTTAATTAAACTGACTGTTTTAAGAGGGAAATATAATATCGAAGTTAAATTTGTAAAAACTCCTGTCAGAAAATTTTCAGATACGGTTTCTTTATTATCATTCTTAATACTTTTAATAATTCTTGTAAAAGCTGTATATTTAAAACAGGTATGAATATAGCAATAGATATCTCGCCCCTTAAGAGCGGACATTTTTTACAACACAGAGTTAGAGGAACAGGTTTTTATATAGATAATTTAAAAAGATCATTAATGAAATATTTTCCAGACAATAAATACACTTTTTTTACTCGAGGAGAAAAACTGTCCAAAGATATAGACTTAGTTCACTATCCTTATTTTGAGCCATTTTTTTTGACACTTCCTCTAGTTAAAAATCGCAAATCAGCTATTACAATTCATGATTTGACTCCTCTTGTTTTTTCAAATGCTTTTCCAAGAGGAATAAGAGGAGAAATTAAATGGCAAATTCAAAAAAAACTTTTGGAAAGAGCAGATGTAATTATTACAGATTCAGAATGTTCAAAAAAAGACATTACTAGGTATACTGGTATACCTGACAAAAAAATTAATGTCGTTTATCTTGCAGCAGGAGAACAGTTTAAAAGAATCAAGAATCAAGAATCAAGAATCAGGGATCTGAAAACAAAATATGGATTGCCTGAAAGGTTCGTACTCTATGTAGGCGATGTTACCTGGAATAAAAATCTGCCAAGGCTGATCGAAGCGATAAAAAAGATTAATGCTACTTTGGTTATGACTGGCAGGACTTTAGCAAGTAAAGATTTTGACCGCAATAATCCTTGGAACCAAGATCTAGTTCGGGTTCAAGAATTGGCAAAAGACGATAAAAGAATTATCCGCTTGGATTTTGTTCCGACAGGAGATTTAGTCTTTCTCTACAATATGGCCACTGTCTTTGCAATGCCCAGCTTATATGAGGGGTTTGGCTTGCCGATTCTCGAGGCTATGAGCTGCGGTTGCCCTGTTGTAACATCAAAAGAGGGTTCTTTGGAAGAAATTGCAAAAGATGCAGCTTTTTATGTAGATGCATATAATGTCGAAAGCATTGCAAAAGGGATTAAACAATTATTTGCAAGCGACAGCCTGAGAAGAGAATTTTCAAAAAAAGGACTGGAACAGGCGAAAAAATTTTCATGGAAAAAAACAGCAGAAGATACTTTAAAAGTATATAAGAAAGTATTGTAATGAATTTAATAAAAAGTCTTATTAACCATGAGTTGATAAGCGGAAGTTCTTACATATTTATTGGTTCAATGGTAGCCAATGTTTTGGCATTTCTTCTTAATCTTTTTTTGGCAAGAAACCTTTCGTATGCAGATTACTCCATATTTGCGTCCCTTTTGTCTGTAATCACATTAGCATCCATACCGGCGGGGTCGATTAGCACTATTATTGTAAAATTTGCCACGCATTATTTTGTAAAGGAGGAAAACGAAAAACTTAAACAGCTTTATTTGACATTTTTCAAAATGATTTTGGGGATTTCAATTCTTATTATTGTTTTGTTTCTTGCCCTGTCGGTTCCAATTTTAAATTATTTGAATTTGGATAATGTCTGGTACGTTATTATAACAGGATTTGCCATATCTTCATTTTATTTAAATGCGTTAAATACGGCATTTCTTCAAAGCCTTCTTAAATTTGGTTTTATTTCTTTTTTGAACGCATTTGGAGGAGTAGTAAAACTTGCCTTTGGTATTTTGTTGGCTATTTTGGGTTATCGGGCTTTTAGCGGTTTATGGTCTGTTTTTTTTATGACTCTTGGGATGTTTTTTCTTGCATTTATCCCACTTTCAAAGATTTTGAGTGCTAAATCAACAGTTAAAAAGGTGAGTTTAAACACAAGAGAGATTTTTTTATACGCTGTTCCAACTTTCACAACCGTGCTTTTTCTAACGTCGTTTACATCAACAGACGTAATTTTGGTAAAGCATTTTTTTGAGCCACGGCTCGCGGGTTTTTATGCAGGGCTTTCATTAATAGGCAAGGTAATTTTTTATTTTACATTTCCAATCCCAGTGGTGATGTTTCCACTCCTTGTTAAAAGACATTCAACAGGCAGAGAATTTGTGAACCTTTTTTATCTTGCTCTTTTTTTGGTAATGTTTCCATCGATTGCAATCACTGCATTTTATTTTATAAGACCCGAGTTTGTCATTAATTTTTTCCTAGGCGGAAGGGAATATTTGTATGTTGCAAAATACCTTGGAGTCTTTGGTTTATACCTTACCGTTTTTAGTATGGTAAACGTATGCGTCAATTTCTTTCTTTCTTTAAATAAAACAAAAATAGCCTTTTTTGTTATCCCGGCTGCAATTCTACAAATTATTTTAATATATTTTTATCACTCAAATTTTTACCAGGTTATAGGAGTATCCCTTTTTGTTTCAAGCGTGCTTTTGGTTTTGCTTTTGATCGCCTTTTTTAGAAATTACTGGAGTTTTGGAGAAATAAAGGAAAGGATAGCATTTTTAACGAACCCTTCAGTTTAGTTCATGAAATATTGTATAATCGATTTATGGAATTTGTCACCCTTAAAAATAAAGACAAAATAAGGCTTATCGAAAATGTTTTAATCTATCCTCTAAAAATAAATCAAGATGAATCTGGTGGTATTTTGGTAGAAACACTTAGAACTGATTGGCCACAAATCTATGGTCCTAAGCGAGAGTTTTTTATGCAATATTACTCAATTACTCCAAGTGGCAAGGCCCGAGATGAAAATGTCTGGCATTATCACCCAAACTATCAAGAAGACAGATTTGTAGTTGCTCAAGGCGAAATTATTGTTGCAGTCGCAGACCAAAGAGAAAATTCTTTCACCAACGGATTTTTAAATCTTTTTTATATGCAGGGAAATAAAGATCCCTACATTTTGCTAGTTCCCAAAAGAACCCTTCATGGATTTATGGTTGTCTCAAAAGAGCCAGTCATCTTATTAAATTACCCAACAGGTCTTTATAATCCGAAAGAGGAAGGAAGAGTCCCTTATGAGAAGGCGAATGTAAAATTTGAAGATGGCTCGGAATTTTCATGGAACAAAGTTAGAGAGTTCTTCCTTCAAAAATAATGAAAATACTTTTAATTGGAAAGAATGGACAGTTGGGCAGCGAAATTGATAAGCAATCACATGAAAGAGCATATAAGACTTATGCATTTGGACATGAGGAGCTCGATATTACTGATTTTGAAAAAGTTAGATCTAAAATTGAATTATTAAAGCCGAATATAGTGATAAATGCCTCTGCTCTTAACAATGTTTCTTTATGCGAAGAACAACTGGGAGACGCATTTCTAATAAATGCCAGTTCATTAAAGCCGATCGTACAATTCTGTTTTGAGAAGAATATAAAATTTGTGCACTATTCAACGGATTATGTTTTTGACGGACTTAAAGGTTCACCTTATAAAGAAGATGATAAGCCTAATCCTTTACAAATTTACGGTCTATCAAAACTTGTAGGAGAATACGTTGTCTTAAATTACTCAAATACGGGAGTTATAATTAGAACTTGCGGAGTTTATGGAAAAAAAGAAGGAAGTATGTCTAAGAAAGGTAATTTTGCTTTAAAAATTTTAGAACAAGCAAAAGATAAAGATTCAATTGAAGTAGCTAGTGAGCAGATCGTTAATCCGACTTATGCAGTCGATTTGGCAAAAGCCACATTTGAGCTTTTAGTCCACAAAGATGTCAGTGGTATCTATCATTTAGCAAGTCAGGGATATTGTTCATGGGCACGGTTCGCAAGCGAAATTATAAAAATAAGAAAGCTTCGGACTAAAATAATTCCGGTTAACAGAAAAGGAATTTTAGGTTCATTAAGAAGACCATTTTTTTCCGCACTTGACAATACGAGAGCAGCAAGATTTGGAATAAAACTTCCCCCATGGCAAGACGCAATAAAAAGATATATAGTCAGTCTTTGAAAATAAAATAAATGAGAAGAAAAAGACTTCTGTCTATTGTTATCCCTGTCGGAAGACAAGAAAGAACTATTGTAAAAGACATTAAGAGTATAGATGAAACTCTTTCTCAACTTAACTGTCGCCATGAAATCATCGTAGTTGCGGATGGGTTTTTGGATAGGATATATGAGATTCTTAACAAACAGAAAAGAACAAACAAAAATCTTAAAGTACTAGGTTATGAAGAAAATCATGGTAAAGGATATGCGGTTAAATATGGAATGCTTAAGGCAAAAGGAGATATCGTGGGTTTTATTGATGCAGGGATGGATATTGATCCTTCGGAAATATCCATCGCCTTGGATCTGATGGACTGGAATAATGCGGATATTGTCATCGGCAGCAAACTTCATCCTGAATCAAAAGTGAACTATCCATTAGTTAGGAAGGTTCTTTCCTGGGGTTACCGGACTCTAGCTCATACTTTGTTTGGATTTAAGGTTCGTGATACTCAGGTTGGGCTTAAGCTTTTTAAAAGACAAGTTGCTTACGATATTTTCTCCAGAATTCTGGTTAAGAGTTTTGCTTTTGATGTTGAAGTTTTGGCAGTTGCATATGCATTTGGATATCATAGAATTTACGAGTCGCCTATTAAATTAAATTTTAAAAACGCCAGCACAATTACATCCTTAAATTTTTGGAGGATAATCTTTTGGATGCTTTGGGATACAGCCGCAGTTTTCTACAGATTAAAAATACTTCATTATTATGATAGAATTGAAAAATAAATTATGACTAAAAATGTTCTTATTATTGGAGGGGCAGGTTTTATCGGTATAAACTGCGCATCTTATTATTTATTAAAGGGTGACAAAGTTACAATTTTTGACAACTTTTCAAGAGAAGGAAGTAGGAAAAATATAGAATGGTTGAAAGGTGAATTTACAGATAAGAAAGTTAATATAATAATAGGAGATATAAGACATGATTTACATAAACTTGAAAAATTAATAAAATCTGCGGATTTGATTTTTCATTTGGCAGCGCAGGTTGCCGTAACCAGTTCAGTTGAAAATCCCCGGGAGGATTTTGAAATAAACGCCTTGGGTACTTTTAATGTGTTGGAAGCTGTAAGAAAATCTGCAAGCAAAGCCGTTTTAATTTACAGTTCCACAAACAAGGTATATGGAGGATTAGAGGACCTAAAAATTGCAGAAGGGAAAACAAGGTATAAATTTAAAAATTTGCCAAATGGAGTTTCAGAGGAAAGGAGTTTGGATTTTCATTCGCCGTATGGTTGCAGCAAGGGTACGGCAGACCAGTATGTAAGAGATTACGCAAGGATTTACGGCCTTAATACAATAGTTTTCAGACAGTCTTGCATTTACGGTCCGCATCAATTTGGCATAGAGGATCAGGGGTGGGTTGCCTGGTTTATTATTGCTCTAACATTAGGGAAAAAAATAACAATTTACGGAAACGGAAAACAAGTAAGGGATTTATTGTACGTTGATGATTTGATTAGTGCCTACGACATAGCTGCAAAAAATATTAAAAAAACAAAAGGACAGATTTATAACATAGGCGGAGGGATAAAAAACACTATTTCTATATGGTACGACTTTAAGCCTATTTTAGAGAAATTGTTTAACAGAAAGTTATCTCCCAATTTTTCTAAGTGGAGGCCGGGCGACCAGCCGATTTATGTCTCAGATATCAGAAAAGCCAAGAAAGATTTCGGATGGGAGCCAAAAGTGGAAGTAAAGGAAGGAATAAAAAAACTCTATGATTGGGTTTTGTCAAACAGGAATTTGTTTAATGCTTAATGGAAATTCTTATCTTAAACTGGAAAGATGTTAAAAATCCCCATGCCGGCGGAGCGGAAATAATTGCCTTTGAATTTGCCAAACGTTTGGTAGAAGACGGACATAAGGTGACATTTTTTTCAAGAGCTTTTCCTAACTGTCTAAAAGAAGAAAGGTTGGATGGCGTAAAGATAATAAGAAAAGGTAACAGATTCAGCGTTTATTTTGAAGTTTTTCTATACTACAAAAATCTTAAAAATAAACCAGATAGGGTAATAGACATGATAAATACACTTTGCTGGCAAACCCCTCTGTATGTACCTAAAAAAAATCGGATAGCTTACGTAAATCAGTTGGCAAAGGAAGTTTTTTTCTTTGAATTGTCAAGGCCTTTATCATACATAGCATATTTTTTAGAGGAATTACAGTATTTAACCTACAGGAATACAAGGTTTTTATGCTATTCGGAAAGCACAAAAAAAGATTTGCAGGAATTTGGGATTAAAGGAAAAAATATAAGCATATTTTCTATGGGTTTGGATCATCAAAGGTATAAAAAAAACGGCAAGAAAACAAAGTACCCATTATTTATATATGTGGGAAGATTAGTAAGAATGAAGCGGGTGGATTTTTGCATAAGGGCTTTTTACGATGTTATTAAAAAACATAAAAACGCAAAACTGGTAATTGTGGGGAACGGGCCTGACGAGAATAGGCTTTTTGACTTGACTAAAAAACTCAAACTTTCGAAAAATATAGTTTTTGTAAATAAAAATAATTTTTTTCTCAAAAAACATAAAAATGACGTAAAAGTAAAACTTATGCAAGAAGCCTGGTGTTTACTTCTCCCCTCCGTTAAAGAAGGGTGGGGAATGGTGGTAACCGAAGCAGCAGCCTGCGGAACGCCGTCAATAGTTACTAACGTAACAGGGCTTAGGGATTCGGTTATAAAAGATAAGACAGGCCTGGTTTTATCGGAAAAACCGCCAATAAAAGAATTTTCAGATGCAATAATCAGAGTCATTGAGGATAATGGCTTAAGAGAAAGATTATCAAAAGAAGCCGTTTTATGGGCCGAAAATTTTAACTGGGACAAAAGTTACAAAGAATTTAAAAAATTAATATGAAGACTAATCCTTTAATATCGGTTATTGTTAGTACAAAAAACGAAGAAAAAAATATAAATAGTTGTTTAAAAAGCATAAAAAACCAAACATATAAAAACTTAGAAATAATTGTTGTTGATAATAACTCGCAGGATAAAACAGTTAAAATTGCTAAAAAATACACAAAATTGGTTTTTAATAAAGGCCCGGAAAGAAGCGCGCAGAGAAACTTCGGGGTATTAAAAGCAAAAGGGAAATATTTCTTATTTATTGACAGCGATATGGAACTATCAAAAGAAGTTGTAGAGGACTGTATTCAACTAGTTGAAAATTATAAAACAGTAGGAGGAGTGATTATTCCGGAAGAGTCAGTCGGCGAAGGATTTTGGACAAAATGTAAAGCCTTAGAAAGGAGTTTTTATATTGGAATTGACTGGATAGAGGCTCCCAGATTTTTTTCTAAAAAGATATTTAATGAATTTAAAGGATACGACGAAAAGCAGACCGGGACTGAAGATTATGACTTGCCGCAGAGGATAAAACAAAGAATGGGAGAGAAATCAATTTCAAGAGTAAATAGTTTTATATATCACCATGAAGGGAGATTAAAACTTTGGTATACGCTGAAAAAAAAATATTACTACGCAAAAACCGCTAATGTATACGCAAAAAAGAAATCAAATAAGGCATATTTTAATAAACAGGCAAATATCTTAGAAAGATACAAATTATTTTTTTCAAGACCTAAAAAATTATTTAAAAATCCATTAGTTGGATTGGGTATGCTTTTTATGAAAACCACAGAGTTTGCCGCGGGAGGGTTAGGTTATTTTCTTTCGACTTTTTAAAATATTGTATTTTAAAATGGTTTATATATAATTGAGTTTATGATTAAGCTTATCAAATCAACATTTTATAAAGAAAAAGAAACAAAGAAAAAGCTTGTTGAATTTATAAACAGTGCCAGCCAGCTAAGTATTGGCAAGGAGTGCAAAAAATTTGAAGAAAATTTCGCCAAATGGCAGAAAAGAAAATATTGCGTTTTTGTAAACAGCGGAAGTTCCGCAAATCTTGCTGTAGTTCAATCTCTTTTAAACCTTGGGAAAATTAAAAAGGGTGATTATGTAGGTTTTTCTGCGGTTACATGGTCAACAAACGTTATGCCTCTTATTCAGCTTGGGCTCAATCCTGTCCCGATAGATGTAGAACTTGATACTCTAAACGTATCAAGCAAAAAGCTTCTTGAAACACTTAAAAAATATCCGATAAAAATGCTGTTTCTCACAAATTTATTAGGGTTTTGCGATGACATCGATAAAATTGTTAAGGTTTGTAAAAAGAACAAAATTATTTTAGTAGAAGACAATTGTGAAGCATTAGGAACAGTTTATAAAGGTAAAAAACTTGGAAATTTCGGACTGGCTTCCACTTTTTCGTTTTATGTCGGTCACCATCTGTCAACTGTCGAAGGAGGGGCGGTATGTACGGACAGCTCCGAGTTTGAAACCATGCTTCAGATGGTAAGAGCTCATGGTTGGGATAGAAACCTAACAAAGCAAAAACAACTTAAAATAAGAATAAAACATAATGTCAATTCAACTTTTTACTCAAGGTACACCTTTTACGATTTGGGTTACAACTTAAGGACAACGGAGATAAACGGTTTTATTGGCAATATTCAGCTTAAATACACAGATGAAATTATTGAAAAAAGACGGGATAATTTTTTAAGATTAGCGTCCCCAATTTATAAAATAAAAGATAAGTATTATCCTCTTAAATACGATCATATCGAGCTTCTTTCTAATTTTGCAGTGCCAGTTATCTGTAAGTCAAAAAAAATAAGGGATAAGTTGGTTGAGAAATGCAAAGACAAAGTAGAGATCAGGCCGATTGTCGGGGGAGATATGGTTGTCCAGCCGTTTTTTAAAAAATACATGCCCGATGTTGTAAAAAATTTCAACAATTCAAATGCCAGACTTGTTCACGAGCAGGGACTTTACTTTGGAAACAATCCAGAATTGACAAAAAAAGAAATTGACGAAATTGTAGAAATATTTACAAAGTAATATGAATAATTTTTGGAAAGATAAAAAAGTTTTGATAACAGGCGGAGCAGGTTTTATAGGAAGCCATTTAGTTGAAAAATTAGTTAAAAGAAAAGCCAAAGTTTCGGTTTTGGATAACCTTGTAAGTGGTTCATTGGATAATCTTAAAAGTGTTGAAAAACAGATTAAATTTATTAAGGGCGACTGCGCAAATTTAGAAGTTGCGCAGAAAACCTGCAGAAGGCAGGATGTGGTAATGAATTTGGCTGCCAGAGTAGGAGGAATTGAGTATAACAGAACGCATCATGCAACTATGTTTAAGGACAATCTTCCGATAGAAGCTACAATGATAGAAGCAGCAAGGCTTGAGAGGGTGGAGAGGTTTTTGGTGGTTTCTTCGGCGTGCGTTTATCCGCATGATTGCTCAATACCAACTCCTGAATCGGAAGGATTTTTAGACGAACCCGAGCCGACAAACGGAGGCTACGGCTGGGCAAAAAGAATGGGAGAAAAATTAGGAGAATACTATGCGAAGGAGTTTGGAATGAAGGTTGGGATAGTCAGGCCTTATAATTGCTACGGGCCCCGAGATCATTTTGAACCTGATAAGTCGCACGTAATTCCTGCTCTTATCAAAAGAGTTTTTGACGGGGAAAATCCGGTTAAAGTTTGGGGAAGCGGTAGTCAGACAAGAGCCTTTTTATATGTAGAAGATTTGGCAGAAGGTATGATACTGGCAATAGAAAAGTATACAAAACCAGACCCGATTAATTTAGGAACAGACGAGGAAATTTCCATAAAAGATTTAATAAAAAAAATAATTGAAATAAGCAAGAAAAGTGTAAAGGTTGAGTTTGATACAACAAAACCGGACGGGAGCCCAAGGAGAAACAGTAACAATAAAAAGGCAGTGGAAAAAATCGGTTTTAAGCCGACCATAAAACTTAATGAAGGTCTTAGAAAAACAATAAATTGGTATAAAGAATACGCCAACTTATGAGCCTCAAAAATTCCACCTTTGTTATTGTAACGCACGTTTACGCAACTGGACCGGCCTTCCGGCTTGAGGAATATCTTCAAAAAAAAATAAAAAATCTGATATTCATCGGACATGCTTTTTCTTACACAAAAGACACGCGTTCTTTTTTAAAAATTTATAAAAACGGAAAACTTATCAAGGAAACTAAATTTAGAAAGTGGAAAGGTCCGGAATTATCTTTTTATTTTAAAGATATTTTTTTGACAATTTGGTGGGTATTAAAATTTGCTCCAAAAGTCGATTACTTTGTAGGGGTGGACAACCTGAATGCTTTTAGCGGACATACTTTAAAATTGATAGGTAAAGTAAGGCACATAATTTTTTATACTATAGATTATATACCCAACCGTTTTGAAAATAAAACGTTAAACTATATTTATCATTTTCTTGACAGACTAGCGGTAAGAAAAAGCGATAAAGTCTGGAACCTTTCTGCGATAATGGTAAAAGAAAGGGAAAAAAGAGGCGTTGAAGTTAATTGTCGGGATAAACAAATAGTTGTCCCCATTGGTACGGATATTCCAAGCAAAATATTAAATTTCAAGAATATAGACAGATACAAAATAGTTTTTATGGGACATCTTAGAGAGGGACAGGGAGTTGAGCTTTTGCTGGAGGCGATGCCTGATGTTATAAAAAAAATTCCAAAGGCTCATTTTTTTATCATTGGCGGTGGACCATTAGGGGATAAGTACAAAAAAATTGCGGATAGGAAAAGACTTACAAGGCATGTCAAGTTTTCAGGTTTTGTTAAGGAGTATTCAGACGTAGAGAAACTTTTAAAAGATTCTGCAGTTGCTGTTGCACCGTATGTTGACGATGATAGAACTTATACTAGATACACAGACCCTGGAAAGCCTAAAGATTATTTGGCAAGTGGTTTACCCGTTGTTATAACAAAAGTTCCCCAGGTTGCATACGAGATAGAAAAAAATAAATGCGGAATTGCAATAAGCGATAATAAAAAAGAGCTAACGGAAGCGCTTGTAAAACTATTAACGGATGATAAAATGCTTTCCGAGTTTAGAAAGAACGCCTTAAAAATGGCCAAAAAATATACTTGGGACAAAATTTTTGCTAAAGCATTAAAAGAAACACTGTGAAAAAATTAGTTTCCGTAATTATTGTTAATTGGAATGGGAAGAGGTTCTTAAAGGAATGTTTATCATCCTTATTTGCACAAGACTACAAAAATATTGAAGTTATTTTTGTAGATAATGCGTCTACGGATGATTCTGTTGACTATGTTAAGAAAAATTTTCCAAAAACAAAGATAGTTTCAAACAAGAAAAATCTAGGTTTTGCAGAAGGTAATAATATCGGGTATAAAAATGCAACAGGCGATTATATTTTATTTTTAAATAACGATACCAAGGTTACAAAAAGTTTTTTAACGGAATTGGTAAAAGTTTTGGAAAGTGATAAAAAAATAGGAGGAGTGCAAAGTAAAATTTTGTTAATGGACGACCCGACCCGGCTTGATTCAGTAGGTGCATTTTTAACAAACACCGGCTTTTTGTACCACTACGGTATAGCAAAAAAAGATTCTCCGAAATACAATAAACAGATTGACATATATTCCGCAAAAGGGGCTTGCATGATTTTTAAAAGAGAAGTGTTGGAAAAAATAAAAGTAGACGGGGAAATTTTTGACAGCCGATATTTTGTATATTTTGAAGAAACAGATATGTGTCACCGAATTTGGCTAGCGGGATACAAAATTGTTTTTGTCCCTAAATCAGTTGTTTATCATAAAATGGGCGGCACAAGCGCAAAACTTGATAATGCGTTTGTTCAATATCACTCATTTAAAAACAGAATAAATTCTTATATCAAGAATTTAGGAACATTGGAACTATTAAAAATTCTACCGCTTCATATTTTAATGTGCGAAGCGTTTGCGCTAATACTTCTTATAAAATTAAAATTTTCTTTATTTCTCTCAATCCAGAAAGCAATAGTCTGGAATCTAGCAGTTCTAAATGCAACCTTAATTAAAAGAAAGCAAATACAAAAATATATAAGAGAGGTAAACGACATGCGTTTGCTACATAAAGTTTTAAGAAACGTTAGGTTTACTTATTACTACCATTTATTCGGCGGGCTTAAGAATTACAATGAATAGAAAAAATAAAATTGCCTTTATTACACCAATTTATCTGCCTGCAAATTTAACGGGCTCTTCAGGAATAATTAGGGAAATTTCGGAATATCTAGCAAAAATAGGTTTTGATGTTTCTATTATTACCTCTAATGCTTTAACTGGTAGATATTGGTATGATCCAATCTTTGGTAAAAAAATTGATAAAAAATTTGAGAAGATCAATGGTGTAAAAGTGTTTCGACTTTCCTGCAATCAATTTATTTCCAGTTCTTGTTTTATTCTGGTTAGGTATCTGAATTTTTTATTGTCTCAAAAGCTTTTAGATAAACTAGAAATTATATCAAATGGCCCATTTCTAAATGGGTTAGGAAGCATCTTAGCAAAAGAGAAATTTGATATTATCCACTCTTCACCATTTCCTTTGAATATTAACAGGCAAGTAGTTAGCGAAATAAAAAAACTTGATAATAAACCAAAACTAATTTTTACCCCCTTTTTGCATACGGAATTGAAAGAATTTAAAAATCCAGAACTTGCTAAGATTATTTCTAATGCGGATATAGTACATGTAGTTACTAATGCAGAAAAGTTGTATGTAGAAAAAAAATTAAATCTGAAAAATAAAAAAATTGTGGTAATAGCATTATTTATTAATTTCAAAAAGCTTAGTCCTATTGAAAAATTGAACGAAGATATTAAAAGATTCAAAGATAAATATAAACTCAACGGTAAGAAAATAGTTCTATTTGCAGGCATTAAGGGATACATGAAGGGCGCAATTACTCTTCTTAATGTAATAAATGAGATATATAGAAAAAATTCCTCTTACGTCTTAATAACTATTGGTAATGATACTCCTGAGTGGGTGAAAGAAAAAAAGAAGATTAATCCTAAATTTCTTTTGGACTTTGGATATGTTGATGATAAAACTAAAGAAATCATTTTTTCAGCCTGCGATGTATTTTGTATGCCCTCGATTAGTGAATCCTTTGGGTTAACCTATCTTGAAGCGTGGCATAAGAAAAAAATGGTTATTGGAGCTTATGTGCCTGCTGTTAGAGAAATTATAACCAAAGCAAAAGGTGGTTTGCTTGTAAAATTTAATGACTCTAAAGATCTCCAGCTAAAAATTTATGAATCCTTTAAGAAAAATAACAATTCTTCAAGAATGGGCATGAATGGCTATAAATATTTGCTTAAAAACTACGAAAACTTAAAAATCTTTGATAAATATAGTAAGTTATTTTCTATAAGCTAATATCATGAAAGTTGCTTTGTTATTTTATTCATTAACAATAAAAGGGGGGGGTTCAAGGCAGTTTTTACAATTAGCCAACTACCTACAAGATAAAGGCAACGAAGTAACTGTTTTTGCAATAGAATACAATTCCAGAGAATGTTTTCCGGAGCTTTGTAAAAAATTAAATATAATATCTCTTAATAAGGATAAGGAATTTTTTAACCACTCACAAGATTTTTCCATAAAGGAACAAATAAGAAATTTCTTTCTCGTATTTAAACTGGGATATTTAGTTTCCAAATATGATTTTCGTCTTTTAAATCCTCATGAGTGGCCGGCTAGTTGGGCAGCGGTGGTAGCGAAGTTATTAAAATTAGGTAAACCTAAAATAATTTGGATGTGTAATGATTTATGGCATGTATATAATCCCTACATAAAAAATTATAGCCTTAACTTCAAACTTAGAAGGATGCTTGATGTTTTTGTTACTAAGTATTTTGTTAATGACATAGTGGTTCTAGACAACAGAATTAAAAAATTGGTAAAGATTTTTTATAAAAAAAACGCAAAAGTGGTAAGAAGTGGAATTGATATCAAAAATTTTTTGTCTTTTAAGCATTCTGACTATAAAAACAAAACGATTAGAAAAAAATTAGGCATAGGAAGTCACGAATGTTTACTTATGTCTTTTGGTATTTTTTATCCTCAGAGAAGGTTTGAGGATGCAATTTTATCGGTCAAAAGTGTTAAAGATGACTTAAAAGTAAAAAAAGATTTTAAATATGCGATAATAGGGTCCAACAAGAGAGATCCTGATTATTTTAATAAGATTAAATTAATGACTAATGAATATAAACTTGATAATTCTGTAAAATTTATTACAAGTTCGGTTAGTGATAAAGAATTGTTGTATTTTTACGATTCATGTGACGTATTTATTTTTCCTAATGATAAGCAAACTTGGGGGTTGGCTGTAATAGAGGCAATGGCATTGGGAAAACCCTGTGTGGTATCTACAGGGTCGGGTGTTTCAGAGGTGCTTACCAATGAAGAAAATGCTCTTCTTGTGAAACCTAGAAACCCATCTCAACTGGCTTTAGCTTTAAAAAAACTCATCGAAAATACTGAAGATAGAAAAAAAATTGGAATTAACGGTAAAAAGCTTGTTTTATCCAATTTCTCTTGGGAAAAATATTCTTCAGGCATGTTAAATATCATGAGTAAATATGTCTAATAAGATAAAAAGCGCAATAAATTTGTTAATATTGTTTGCAATTTCAATACCATTTTTATGGTTTAAGAACGGTTATTTTATAGCTTGGGCCGATGGAACTTTACCACTTAGGCCCCTTAAGTATCTGGAAACACTAATATATATGTGGTCTGGTATTCCAAATAGTGGCAACCCGAATGTTGTTTCTCCTACCGCATTTATTTTATTTGGACCACTTTACTTGGTAAACTTTGTCGTTTTTCACTTTAACGTGGTTTCTTTACAAAAGATTTTCTTCTCTTTATGGTTATTTTTACCAATTCTAGCAACTCTTCTTTTGTATAACTATTTGTTTAAAGCAGATACAAAAAAATATCTATACATTTTTTTTGCAATTTTATTCTACTCATTCAACCTGTATCGCGCGGGAATGTTTGGCGATGTTGCTAATATGTCAATTTATGCGGCAGAGCCATTAGTCCTCCTTTTAGTAATTAAAGCAGTAAATGAAAACAAAAACTTTTTAAAATATTCGATACTGATTGCCTTATCTTCTCTTATTGCCTCCGGAGCAGGCGCTAATCCGCCTATGTACGCAGTGTTTTTACTACCGCCCCTTTTATATATTTTTCTAATATTAATTGAAAGTTTTATTAAAAAAAATTTCTTATCTAAATTTTACTCAATAGCAAAATTTATTGTTCTTTCCACTTTTATGTTTTTACTTGTAAATGCTTATTGGATTTTGCCATTTCTCTATCAATATCTGGGAGTCGCCGCGTCAAGCGGTTTAAAAGGAGCTAATCTTCTAGATTGGAGTTTAGGGACAAGTTCTGTAACAAGCCTTGCCAATATCATAAGAATGCAGGGGGCGTGGGATTGGTATTCGGGTGTCGGAAGCGATCCGTATGTCCCGTATGCAGCAAATTACCAGAATAACCCCGTTTTATTGTTTTTAGGTTTTTTGCTTCCTATTCTCGCCTTTGTGGCTGTTTATTTTGTCCGAAACAGATATACAATATTTTTTACGCTTATTACTCTAATTGGAATTATTTTTAGCCAAGGATCGCATTCTCCTTTTGGGCCAATTTACAATTTTTTAACGGCTCGCCTTCCACTTTTTTGGATGTTTAGAAGCAGCTGGTATAAATTTAGTTTTTTGGTTGCGCTTGGCTATAGTTTTCTTGGAGCAGTGTCGGTTGCATATATTTTTGACATTTTGATTAAGCAAAAAAGAAAATTTCTAAATTTAAAATTAGCATACGCATTTCTTGTTTTTGTTATTGCGGGAACCCTAATTTATGCATATCCGTTTATAGACGGAGAAAAATTTCCAAAACCCGGCGTCCATAAAATTTTACCGGCAAGTCACATAAAAGTCCCGGATTATGTTTATAAATCTGCAGATTGGATAAACAATCAAAAGGAAACTTTTAGAACTTTTGTATTTCCTAATATGCCTTCCTTTATCTATACTTGGGATTTTAACGGCCTGACCGATGTTTCTTTTTATCTTTATGATAAAGGAGAATTATTTACGTCAAATCAGGTGGGGACAACCGGATTGGGGAATTCTGTCGGCGATATTAATTCTCAAATATATAATGGAATTTATTTTAATGACTATGCTAATGCGCTAAGACTGGCAGGAATTTTGGGCGCAAAGTATTTGGTCGAGCGAAAAGACATAAGATATAATTTTTATGGAGGATACGATTCTCCCGCATTTGTTAACAAACAATTGCAAAATGCGCAAGGTTTAAAGCAGACAAATACCTTTGGAGAATGGAATTTCTACAAACTTTCGAATAATTACTTTTTACCCCTCTTTTATGTGCCAGAAAATTTAACTTATTCGGAATCTAGTGTATCTTCGATCGGAGATATATTAACTTTAAGTGATTCTCTAAAACAGCAAATTCTATTCTCCGATTTTAAAAATAACAGAGAAAATGTCGAAATTAGACCGTTAATAAATAATTATGTGCTAAAAGCAAATTGCATATTGTGTAAAAGCAATGGCCTAAAAGAAATAGAAGACAAAATTCAAATGCCTTTTGTGCAACTTTTGCCCGATTCTCCGTTTTACTTCTTGGTAAAAAACAAAGAGCAGAAACAACTCGCTACCTATAAGGGATTGCCTGATAAGGAGATTAGTCTTAATTTAGATTTATCTAATAGAAGGCTGGTAGAATTATCAAAAGTTTTGACAAGAGAGCAAAAAGATAATTCTGATACATTAATTAAAAATTTAATACAAAAATATAAAAATCATATTCAAGAAGCATTAGGTAAAATAAATAATCTTTCCGGAATTGAAAAAAATGAGAAACTAATAGAAATACTTGCCTATCTGAAAGTCCAAGACAAATTTTTAGAATTGTTGCCGGACACAGATAAAATTCCGCAATCTTTACTGCAGGACTTGTCTGTTTTTATTAGCGACACATTGAATAACTTAAGGTCTGAGATTTGGATGACGACAGAGAATACGGATGAAAAATTATTTTTCAATATTAATGAAGACGGGAATTATTCTTTTAATATAAAAAATTCTCCGACCCCACCCTCAAAAATATTAATAGATGGAACAGAATACATAAAGGTAAAAGACATTCAGCTTACAAAAGGAACGCATAAGCTGGAATTAATCTATCCGCAGCCAGATAATCTTCTTGTCGCAGATAACGCTTCATCAAGCGGAGAGTTTGTTTTAAACTATGGAGAAAAGAAAACATTCGCAGTTAAGAGTTTCGACTATAAAAATACTTACTTAATAAAATTTGAATATAAAGTTTCAGAAGGAAAGGCGCCTAATATTATACTAGCTCAAGATAACGATCAAAAAGACTGGGACGGAAATTACAGCAGAACTTTGAATTCGGTTCTAAACGGTGACGGAAAATGGCATACATTTGAGTATGCTTTTACGCCAAACTTGGGAGCAAAAAACGCTTTTTTGCAATTTTATTCGTCCGGTTTTGATTATTCGCAAAGTAAATTTTCAATAGAAAATTTTAATATTATCAACACTTTTGTCCCAGATGTATATTTAATAAAGAACATAAACCCCGTGCAGAATCTTATTCCTGGTATAACTTTTACAAAAATTAATCCTACGGAGTATATACTTAATATAAGTGATGCACAAAAACCGTTTATTCTAAATTTCGGAGAAAATTACGACAACGGTTGGAAAGCATACATTGTTCAAAGTCGAAATTTCCGCCAAGAGCGAAGCTCGCCAGATGCGGCAAAATTAAAAAGTAAAAATAAAAACATTGTTGCAAGTTATTTTAATGGCAAAATTAAGGAGTTGGGACCAGAAAATAATTTTATCGATAACAATTTTATCTCAACGCTTTTTTCAAAATCTGTATCCGAAGAAAATCATTTGAAAACAAACGGTTATGCAAACGGTTGGATAATAGACAAAAAAGGAGACTACGATATAATAATTCAGTATTGGCCGCAGAGACTATTTTATTTAGGCAGTACAATTTCATTTTTTAGCGTGGTCAGTTTATTAATTATTTTAGTTTTTAAAGCTATTAGTCATGAAAAAAATTAATATTTCTTTTACAGAAGCTAAAAATTACTTTATTTTTCACCAGCCGCATTTTTTATTCTTATTAATATTTGGATTAACATTATTGCTTTTTTCGACTCTGCCGTATTTCAATATAATACTCGTGCCGGAATTAATAATAACATTTTTCTTTTTAATGTCTGTAATTGTTTTTAAGTTTAATGAGACTAAAATTTTTTATTCCGCCTTAGGATTATTAATATTAATTCCATTCTTCTTCAGTATCAAAAATAATTTTCTTGCTGAAAAAACAGGAGACATCGCATTTTTTATATTGATTATCGGATTTTTAAAGAGTTTTTGGAGATACTTAAAAGAGATAAAAACAAGAAGTGAAAAACTATTTTAAATTATTTCTATTTGTATTTATTTTATTAACGCTAACAGTTTTTAAAAATTGGTTTTTTTTAAATCCCCTTTCTTCGGGTGACTGGAGTTATAACTTCAGCGAGTCTATAAAAACTTTTACAATTTTTCCTTACTCTTGGTTTTTTAACTTAAATGCAGGACTTGGGGGCACAAGCCTTTTTATTTTGTCTTTGAGTTCTTATTTTTTATTTACAACATCTTTTTTGTTTAATTTTTTCAAAATTCCCTGGGTTTTAATAGAAAGATTGGTCTGGTTTTGGCCGTTTTTATTAATTTCTGCTTTCTCCTCTTATTTTTTGTTTAAAAAATTATTTTCTGAAAAGTTCGCATTACTCTCATCTTTTATTTTTCTTTTTAACTCCTACATCTTAATGATCGTCGGAGGCGGGCAAATGGGTGTAGCATTTGCTTATGCCATGGCTCCGCTAGTTTTATATGTTTTTATTAAAACCATTGATTTTTTTAATTTTTCAAAAAATAATATTCAATTTTCAATTTTCAATTTTCAATTACCTTTACTTTCAGGGTTATTATTTTCAATTCTGGTTTTGTTTGATTTAAGGATTGCGTATATATGCATAACTTCCGTAATGCTGTATTTGGTATTAAATATAAAGTATAAAGTATCAAAAAATAACTTTTTGCGTATCTTAAATTTAATTTCTTATTCTTTGATAATTCCGGCGGTAATTACATTTCTTTTGAATTCTTTTTGGATAATTCCGTTGATAGCAGGCGGGAAAAATCCACTTGTAGAACTAGGCAGTGTTTACAGCTCTTTAGAGTCGGTTAAATTTTTCAGTTTTGCTAAATTTGAGAATTCTATCGGACTTCTGCATCCAAATTGGCCGGAGAATATTTTCGGAAAAGTCGGTTTTATGAGACCTGAGTTTCTATTTCTACCAGTACTTGCTTATGCAAGTCTGTTTTTTGCAGCAAAGATTAAAGATTCAAGATTAAAGACTTATGTTATTTATTTTGCGTTATTAGGGTTAATCGGAGCTTTTTTGGCAAAAGGGGTAAACGAACCTTTTGGCAGAATATACCTTTGGCTTTTTAATCATTTCACGGGATTTGTGATGTTTAGGGACCCGACTAAGTGGTACACGCTAGTTGCAGTTTCATATTCAGTTTTAATTCCATTCACTGTATGGAAGTCTTATGAGTGGTTGAAGTCGCAATCAAAATTTCAAATCTCAAATTTCAAATTTCAAATAAGGTCCAAATCTCAAATTCTCAATTTTCAAAACTTATTTTTTTTGCTTGTTACCGGTTACTTGTTGTTCTTAATTAGACCGGCATTTTTTGGTCAATTAACAGGCACATTTAAGCCCCATGAAATTCCAAAGGATTATATAAGGCTTGAAGAATTTTTAAGCAGTAAAAAAGACTTCTTCAGAATCCTTTGGGTTCCAGAGTGGCAGCGGTTCGGTTTTTTTTCCAATAACCACCCGGCAATAGGAGGAGGGGAGATTTTTAAGAAAGATGCAGAAAATCAGATAAAACAGCTTAAACAAAAAGGTACAGAAGGCTTGCTTGAAGATCTGTCAGTCAAGTATATTATTATTCCTTATGATTCGGAGAAAGAGATATTTCTAAGAGACAGAAAGTATGATGATAAATTGTATGAGAAGAGCATAACTGAAACTAGGAAAATTAAATGGCTCAGGGAGATTGACGGCTTTGGAAAAATCAAAGTTTTTGAAGTCCCAAATCCCAAAGATCATTTTTGGAGCCCCTCGACTAACCTTCAAGTTAAATACAGGTATGTTAATCCGACGAAATATGAAGTTTATGTAAAAAATGCAAAAAAGGGAGACTTATTAGTATTCTCGGAGGGTTTTGATAAATACTGGATAGCAAAGAATACAGAATTTAGAATTCAGAATTCCCCGGCCTCGCCAAGCGAAGTGGGGCGGCGGGTAGAATTTGACAAAAGACTTAATAGTTTTGTTCTACCAAAAGACGGTAGCTATAGTCTGGAAATTTATTATACTCTTCAAAAGTGGGTGAACATAGGACTTGTTATAAGTGGTTTAAGTTTTTTTTCAGCAATAATTTATATTATATTTGGATTGATACCTAGTAAGATGGTAAAATAAACTCTATGATTAGCGTTATTATTCCTGCATATAACGAGGAAGAGAGCTTGAGAGCTTTTTACAATGAACTTTTGGAAAACCTGAATAGACTTAAAAAAAATTACGAAATTATTTTTGTAGACGATGGTTCAACAGATAAAACATTTGAAATTCTTACGAGTTTTTTGGCAAAGAATAAAAATGTTAGAGTATTTTCGTTTCGTAGAAATCAAGGGAAGGCCGAGGCTTTAACTTTGGGATTTTCAAAGGCAAAAGGCGACATAATTGCTACCCTTGATGCGGATTTGCAAGATAAACCTAGCGAAATTAAAAAACTCGTAAGAAAACAACAGGAAGGATGGGATTTGGTTTCGGGATGGAGAAAAAATCGCAAGGATTCATTTTTTAAAAAAATTTTTTCGGCTTTTTTTAATCTTCTTGTATCATTCTTTTGGGGACTTAAATTACACGACTATAATTGCGGGTTAAAGGTATATACAAAAGAAGCCGCGCAATCTCTTAATCTTTATGGTGGAATGTATCGTTTTATCCCTCTTATTCTTTACGAACAAGGGTTTAGAGTTACGGAGGAGCCAGTTGTGCATGAAAAAAGAAAATTTGGCAAATCAAAATACGGAATTTCTAAAATTTTTAAAGACCTTCCTGATATGTTCACAATGCTATTTTTAAGCAAATATTCAGAACGACCACTGCATTTTTTTGGAATGATAGGTTTTATCATACTTGTTATAGGATTGGTCATACTTGGTTATCTGACAGTCTTGCGTTTTATGGGAGAAACTATAGGCAGAAGGCCTCTACTTTTTTTAGGGATGCTTTTGATAATCTCAGGTCTTCAGATTTTTTTTACTGGTTTTTTGGCAGACCTTATAATCCATCTTTTACAAGGTTCCCGACCAAGAAATAATGTTGAATTTAATTTGAAATATTCAAGCGATTAAGTTTTATGAAGATACAGGATATTATTTTTTTGATATTTTTCCTGGCACTGATTTATAAACGAAATGCGAGACTTTCTATAGTTTTTGGTTTAATATCTCTTGTTTTATCTATCCCACTTTTCTCTTTCTGGATTTTTTTTACAGCAGAGAGGCTTGTTATGTATGGCGCCGCCCTTTTCGTTCTTGCTATTATAATTCTTTTGACGCAGCAAAGTTTTAAGTAAAAAAGTTGGGAAATAATTTTCAAACGTCCTAGAATATATATATGAAGATTGGAATTGATATTAGTCAACTTGCTTTTGAAAATACAGGAGTAGCAAATTATCTTCAAAATCTTGTTCAAAAATTTTTGGAGATCGATAAAAAAAATGAATACATACTTTTCTTCTCATCGCTGCGAAAGGAATCTCCAAATTTCAAATTCCAAATTCCAAATAAATCTAAAATTTCAAATTTCAAAATAAGAAAATTTAAAATTCCCTTGACGTTTCTTGATATTTTATGGAACAAGTTGCATATTGCGCCGGTTGAGTGGTTTATAGGAGGTGTTGATATATTTATAACTTCTGATTGGATTGAGCCGCCAACAAGAAAAGCAAAAAAAGCTACAATTTTATATGATCTTCTAGTATACAAATACCCAAAAGAAATGGATAAAAAAATTGTGCAGACCCAAAGGAAAAAACTTAAATGGATAAAAAAAGAGTCCGATATCGTGTTTTGTATTTCTAATTCAACGAAAATAGATGCTATAAAATTGCTCGGCATCCCTGAAAATAAATTAAAAGTTATATATCCAGGAATTAAATAGTTAACGGGTTAACTCGTTAATAAATTTATGACAATTGGAATAAATGGTTTTGAAGCAGTAGTTCCAAGATTTGGATACGATAGAAAGACTGGCTTACCAAATAGAGTTGGAAGTGGACAATATTGTTATGAACTTCTTACATCTTTAAATAAAATTGATAGAGAAAATAATTATATTATTTATCTACCTCAAGGGGCTACTTATGATTTACCTAAAGAAAGAGAAAACTGGCATTATAAAATTGTAAAACCAAGAAAGCTTTGGACGCTTTTTGGATTGTCTTTAGAATTCTTAATGAGACGTTCAAAAGTTGATGTATTTTTTTCTCCCACACATTATCTTCCTCTTTTTGTTTCAGTTTCTTCTACTATATCTATTCTCGACCTTTCATACATTCATTTCCCAGAGCTTTTTAAGAAAAAAGATTTAATTCAGTTAAATTTTTGGACTAAGTACTCGGTAAAAAAAACCAGACGTATTTTCACTATAAGCCAGGCTTCCAAAGATGATATAATCAAAACATATGGTGTTGCGCAGGATAAGGTTATAGTTACATATCCTGGGGTAAAATCCGAAATCATAAATTCCAAATCTCAAATAAATTCAAAATTCAAAATGCAAAATTCAAAATTATTAAAGGATAAATACGGTATTCAAAGACAATATATACTTTTTGTAGGAACACTGCAGCCAAGAAAAAATATAGTTCGGCTCATTCAAGCATTCGCCAAAATCTCAAACCTCAAATCTCAAACCTCAAACCTACAGCTTGTAATAGTTGGTAAAAAAGGATGGATGTGGAAAGAGATTTTGAAGGCGCCAAAAAAACTTGAAGTAGAAAAACGTGTAAGATTTTTGCATAATGTCTCAGATGAGGATTTACCGGTATTTTATAAAAACGCCATCTGTTTTATTTTACCAAGTCTTTATGAAGGCTTTGGCTTGCCAATTCTTGAGGCTATGAAGTATGGGTGCCCTGTAATAACTAGTAATGTTTCAAGTCTTCCCGAGGCCGGAGGAGATGCGGCATTATATTTTAATCCTTTAGATGTTTCGGACATCAAAAATAAGATAGAACAAGTTTTGGAAGATAAAGAACTTAAAAGACAAATGATAGAAAAAGGATATGAGCAAGTTAAAAAATTTTCCTGGGAAAAAACAGCACGCAAAACCCTTGAGGTCTTGCAAGAATTAAGTATGAAGAAATAAGTATTAAATATGGAAAAAGTTTCTAGAAGAATAAAAACTATTTGTCTAGAATTTTGGGTAATGATTTTGAATTATGTTATTGGCTACACGCCTTCTCATTACTTAAGACGCTTTTTCTATCGGCTTTCGGGGGTGAAAATCGGCAAAGGATCAACGATTCATATGGAAGCGAGGTTTTATAATCCTTCCAACATTGCAATCGGGGAAGATACAATAGTTGGAGAAAAAGCTGTTTTAGATGGGCGAGACAGACTTGTTATTGGAAACCACGTAGATATTGCTTCAGAGGTTATGATTTATAATTCAGAGCATAATGTACAAAGTTCTGATTTTCATGCTATAACTGCGCCAGTTATTATTGAAGACTACGTTTTTATTGGGCCAAGAGCTATAGTCCTACCGGGTATTAAGATTAAAAAAGGCGCTGTTGTTGGAGCAGGTGCTGTTGTGACAAAGGATGTTGCGGAACTTACAATTGTTGGTGGTATTCCCGCAAGACCCATCGGAGAAAGAAAAAATAACCTAAACTATAAACTGGGTAGAGCGGCATGGTTTCGTTAAAATAGTAAAATTTTTTGATGGTAAAATTATCTATTATCGTCCTCACATATAATACAAAAGATTTAATCCTTGGTTGTATTCAGTCAATGATAAAACAATACAGAAAAAGGTTTGAAAATCAAGAACTAGAACTGATAGTTGCTGATAATGCATCAACAGACGGGACAGTAAAAACAATCTCAAATCTCAAATCTGAAATCTTAAATCTCAAATTAATCCAAAATAAAAAGAATTACGGTTTTGGTAAAGGAAACAATATTGCCGCGAAAAATGCAGAGGGAGAGTATTTGCTTTTTTTAAACTCCGATACGCAAGTCAAAGATAGAGGATTTTTAAAAATGATTGAATTTTTGGATAAAAACCCTGACATTGGTATTTTAGGAGGAAGGCTTACCAATCCAGACGGATTACCTCAAGCGTCGGCAGGCTCTTTTTACACTCTCCCAAATCTTTTTTTAATGCTTATTGGGGCAGAAAGAATAGGACTTACTCGGTCAAGTCCTTTAAAAATATCAAGAGTTGATTGGATAAGTGGAGCTTGTATGATGGTACGAGCCAAGCTTTTTGAAGAATTGAAAGGTTTTGATGAAAACCTCTTTATGTATATGGAGGATGTAGAATTATGTTTTAGGGCAAAAAAGAAAGGAGCTCTGACATATTTTTATCCTAACATTAATGTAGTTCATAAGAAGCTTGGTAGCAGTAACAGAAACTTTGCTATTATTAATATTTATAGAGGGATTTTATATTTTTATAAAAAACATAAGAATTATTGGGAATACATTTTGGCAAAGATTTTATTAACTTTTAAAGCGATAATTGCGATTTTAATTGGAATTTTAATTGGCAATAATTATCTTAAGAATACATATAGAAAAGCTATAAGATTTTAGTATGAGAATACTGCATTTTATTCAAAATAACATTTTGTTTTTTGTTACGCTCTTTTTATTGGTGTTTATCCCTCTTTATCCAAAAATCCCTCTTGTAAACGTGCAAAATACGTGGGTATATATCCGACTGGATGATATTGTAGTTTTATTATCTATAATTCTTTGGGTTATTTTGTTCTTACTTAAAAAGATTACATTAAAAACTCCTCTGACTTTACCGATAATGGTATTTTGGATTATTGGCGCAGTAGCAACTCTTCATGGGGTGCTTTTACTTTTTCCAACTCTGCCTAATGTTTTTCCTAACGTAGCATTCTTAAGTATGTTGCGAAGAATTGAGTATATGTCTTTATTCTTTATTGCTTTCTGCGGCGTAAAAGATAAAAAGTTTATGCCATATGCTGCTATTGTATTGGCAATCGTGCTTTTTCTAGTCGCAGGGTATGGTTTTGGACAAAAATTTCTTAGATTCCCGGCTTATCTAACGACGAATGAAGAATTTGCAAAGGGAACACCCATACAACTTTCTGCCTTATCGCGGGTTCCCTCTACATTTGCAGGACCATATGATCTGGCTGCATATTTGGTTCTTATTATTCCTATCCTTGTAAGTACGGCTTTCGGATTTAAAAATTGGTTAACAAAGATTTTTTTACTGACTTCAGCTTCTTTGGGTTTTGCTCTTTTATTTATGACCGTATCCCGCATTTCATTTTTGGTACTTTTGCTTTCACTTATAATGCTACTTATCTTTCAGAGAAAGAAATTAATTATCGTCTCCCTTTTTATAATAACGTTTCTTTTTTTAGTTCTTTCTCCAATGCTTCTTTCGCGTTTTGCTAGTACACTTTCGGAAGTAGATGTATTAGTAGATACAAAGACAGGATATTCAATAGGGCAGGTTAAAGAAGTACCATCCTCGTATTTTATAGGCAAGACAGTTTTAAAGCAATCTTATTCAGGCGAGGATACTAAATCAGCTACTCCTGCAGCGATATTTCCCTTTTCAGCAATACCCGAAAAAGCAGCACTTATTCTTGAACCAAACAGGCCAAATGGAGAAAGTCTACCACAGGGAACCTCCTATATAAATCTCTCCCTCTCTCCTGTTGTTAAGAAAGAGGGAGTATATTTTTATCAAAAGTCAAATATAGAGTCGCAAACAAAATCGAAAGACGTCTATGTTGTTTCTGGCGACTTTGTTATAAAAAAAGCTAAGGCATACGATTTATCTTTTACAACAAGATTTCAAGGAGAATGGCCGAAAACCCTTCTTGCGTTTGAGCGAAATATCTTTTTAGGAAGCGGTTATGGTTCTGTGAGTCTTGCTGTTGACAATGATTATCTAAGAGTTTTGGGAGAGTCGGGACTTTTTGGACTTATCTCTTTTATATCAATTTTTTTAATCGCAGGTATATATATTAAAAAATTATTGCCGCAAGTGACATCACAGCCTACTCGGAGTTTTATTTTTGGTTTTATTGCAGGTACCTTTGGATTGGCCTTAAATGCGGTATTTATTGATGTTTTTGAAGCATCAAAGATTGCTTTTGTATATTGGCTCTTGATGGGAATAGTTATTGGAACTTTGTACCTATATAAAAACAGAGAAATAAATATTTATGAAGAGTTTAAGAAAGTGGTAACTTCCTCCTATGCAATTATTATTTATCTTCTTGTTACTACTTTCGCATTATTTTTTGCGACTTTTAACAATTATTTTGTAGGCGATGATTTTACCTGGTTGCGTTGGGCTTCAGATTGCAGTCGTTGCCTTTCCATACAAACAATTACTGGTTATTTTACACAGGCAGGAGGGTTTTTCTATAGACCGGGAGAAAAATTATATTTTGAATTAATGTATAAAATATTCTGGTTTAATCAATCAGTATATCATTCTGTTTCAGTTTTTCTTCATTTTCTCATAGCAGCTTTAGTATTTATAATTTCTAAGAAAGTTTTTAAAAACCATCTTCTTTCTACAGCTTGTTCATTTTTGTTTCTTATTTTAAGCGGATATCACGAAGCTGTATTTTGGGTTTCCTCAACCGGTTTTCTTTTTACTTCATTTTTTGCATTTTTGAGCTTATTCTTCTTTATTCATTGGAGAGAAAACAAAAAAGAAATTTATTTTATTATTTCTTTTGTTTTTATTATCTTTAGTTTGTTATTTCATGAGCTAGGAATTATTGTTCCTTTACTTATCATTCTTTATGACGTCGTTATTACTGAAAAGTCTGTAAGAAATATCCTATCACAATGGATTCGTTATATAGTTATATTATTTCCTATATTGCCATATCTTTTACTTCGTTATATAGCCAATAGCCACTGGCTAAGCGGAGATTATAGCTATAATTTTACTAGACTGCCGTATAACTTTATCGGTAATACAATTGGGTATCTTGCGCTTATAATTTTTGGTCCATCTTCGCTGGCTTTTTATGAAAAAATAAGGGTTTTCTTGCGAGGAAATTTACTGCTTGCATTTTTTGGGTCAATAGTAGTGTTCTTTATTTTTGTTGGAATATACAAAATGTTTATCAGGAAAATGGAATCAGGCGATAAAAGGATTATAATTTTTGGATTTTTGTTCTTTATTATATCTCTGTTGCCATTTTTAGGGTTAGGAAATATTGCCTCCCGTTATAGTTATTTATCTTCTTTTGGAGTTGTGCTTATTCTTGTAGTCTTTTTAAAAAAAACTTACTCTTTCTTGCTTGATAGTGGTAAGTATATTGCTATAGCAGGTGTTACCTTAATACTCATAGTTTTTTCTTCTACTCACCTTTTCCAAGTACAAAAAATACAGACAGATTGGCTTAATGCCGGTCAGAAGGCAAAGAATTTTCTTGCTTCTTTAAATTATGTTTATGCGCATTATTCAGAAGATGATATTTCACGATTATTCTTTGTAAATACTCCAATTCGAATCGGCGAGGCGTGGATATTTCCCACAGGACTTTCTGATGCAACATGGTTAATGTTTCATAATAAGAATGTCAAAGTTTATCAGGTTAAATCTGCAGAACAAGCATTTAGTATGAAAGGTGATTTGTCTGGGAGAGTGTTTGAGTTTGATAATAATGGTAATCTTATAGAAATGATAAAAACATTAAGCGGCGAGATTATTCCGGTAAAGAGGTAGGTTTAGATGAAGAGAATAGAGATTCTTTTAGTGATATTGATTTTACTTGGGGCGTTTTTAGTAAGGCTTTATAAATTCAATAATCCTGTTGCAGACTGGCAGTCTTGGCGCCAGGCAGATACGTCTGCAGTATCTCGTAATTTTATTAAAAAGGGATTTGATATTCTGCATCCAAGATTCGATGATTTATCAAATGTTCCTTCAAATTTTTTCGACAACCCTAATGGCTACCGTTTCGTAGAATTTCCAATTTATAACATTGCTCAGGCTGGAGTTTTTAAAATTTTTGACCGTTTTACAATTGAAGAGTGGGGGAGGCTCATTTCGATTCTTTCATCCCTTGCCGCATCCCTTTTTATTTTCTTAATAGTTAAAAAACATCAAAGTAAACTTGCAGGATTTCTGGCTCTTTTCTTTTTTGCCTTTCTTCCCTACAACATTTATTACAGCAGAACTATTTTACCCGATGTAATGATGCTCGCGACGTTACTTGGAGGAATATTTTTCTTTGATCTATGGCTTGAAAGAAAAAGATTTACGATCTACGATCTACGATTTACGATTACACTTATTTTTACTGCTTCATCTTTACTTCTTAAACCTTTTGCTTTATTTTTTACTCTACCTTTAGTTTATCTTGCTTTCAATAAATTCGGGTTTAGCTTTTTAAAAAAGTGGCAATTATGGCTTTTTCTTTTTATCGCCATAGCGCCACTTGCATTTTGGAGAATATGGATGCTTCAGTATCCCGCGGGAATACCCAGAAGCGATTGGCTTTTTAATATGAATGATATTAGATTTAAAGGGGCGTTTTTTTCGTGGTTATTTGACAAAAGAATAGCCAATTTAATTTTAGGTGCATGGGGATTGCCTCTTTTTATTCTGGGGTTATTGTCTAAAACCAACAAAAAAAGCTATGTTTTCTTTCTAACATTTCTAATATCTTCTCTTTTATATATTTTCGTTGTCGCAGGCGGCAATGTACAGCATGACTACTACCAAATTCCTATAGTACCAAGTCTAATTATATTCGTTTCTTTAGGTGGTGAATATCTTCTTACGCTAAATACATCGCTTTTAAGACGTAGTCTAGGTCTTTTATTATTTGTTATTCTTGCACTATTTATGTTTGCCTTTTCCTGGCAAGATATTCGTGCTTATTATAATATAAATAACCCAGCTATTGTTCGTGCTGGACGAGCAGTTGATAGACTAATTCCAGAAAATGCAAAAGTAATAGCCCCCTATGAGGGGGACACATCATTTCTATATCAAATAAAAAGACAAGGATGGGCTAGTTTTGAAAAACCGCTGCCTCAAATGATTAAAATGGGAGCAGACTATCTTGTCTTGGTTAATCCCCAAAAAAAAGATTATGATATAGGAAAGACCTATAAAATAGTTTCGGCAACCCCGGATTATATATTGTTTAATCTTCACCAAAAGCCATGAAGATACTAATGGTTTCATCATATTTGCCCTACCCATTATTTTCAGGAGGCCATATTCGCCTGTACAATTTATTGAAAAATCTTTCTGAAAATTACGATATAGTGTTGGTTTGTGAGAAAAGACCTTATCAAACAGAGAAGGATGTAAAAGAAGTTGAAAAACTTTGCAGGACGTTGATAACTTTTGATAGAAAAAGAGCCTGGTCGTTAAAAAATGTATTAAAAACAGGTTTTTCGACCAATCCATTTTTATTAACGACTCATAGAAATTTAAAAATGAAAAGAGAAATTGAAGATCTTCTGAAAAAAGAAAAATTTGATTTAGTTCATGTTGAAACATTCTACGTGATGCAAAACCTGCCTAAAGTTTCAATTCCCGTAGTTTTAACAGAACACAATATAGAATATCAAATTTACAAAAGATATAAAGATAGTGTTGCATTTTTTCTTCGCCCATTGCTAAATATAGATATTTTAAAGCTTGAAAATCAGGAAGAAAAATTTTGGAAAAGAGCAAATTGCGTCGTTACAGTTTCAAAAGAAGATAAAGAAATAATAGAGATGTTTAATAGGAGAGTTTATATGGTGCCAAATGGAGTCGACCTGGAAAAATTCAAAATTCAAAATTCAAAATTCAAAATTGATAAAAAAGAAAAGACTGTACTCTTTATTGGCGATTTTAAATGGGTACAAAATAGAGATTCACTGGAGTGGATATTAAAAAAAATATGGCCATTGTTCAAATCAAAAGTCAAAAGTCAAAAGTCAAAAGTCAAATTGTGGGTGGTTGGAAAAAATATTCCTGATAAGTTTAAAAATCCTAAAAATACAATGTTGGACCTCGTTGTTGATGGGAATGCGCCGGATGACACCACTCAGATTTTTCAAAAAGCAGATCTTCTTCTTTCTCCCATCAGAGTGGGAGGCGGAACAAGCTATAAAATACTTGAAGCAATGGCATCTGGAGTTCCTATCATTACAACTAAATTAGGAGCAGATCCTCTTGGTGCAGTAGATGGTAAAGAAATTATTATTTCTGAAGATGAGGAAGAGATTGCAGACAAAATTATAAGTTTGTTAAACGATAGAGGTCTTTATGAAAAAATCGCAAAGAATGCGCGGAAATTAGTCGAGAAGAAATATGATTGGAAAAAAATTACGAAAAAACTAGAAGATGTTTACCTTTCAGTTGTTCATTGATATGATTGACCTTTCAATAATTATTGTTTCATTCAACACGAAAGAATTTGTTAAAAAATGCATAGACGCAATTTACAAATCGGATTTTTGCAAAAGATACGAAATTATTCTTGTTGATAACGCCTCATCTGATGGTACTGCCCAGTATATCCGAAAAAGATTTCCCGGAGTTATTCTAGTTGAAAGTGATGAAAATTTGGGTTTTTCAAAAGCGAACAATATCGGGGTTAAAAGATCCGTTGGCAGGTTTCTCCTGTTTTTAAATCCCGACACAGAAGTAAATAAAAATACATTATCCTACATGATTTCGTTTATGGAAAACCGTAAAGATGTTGGTGCTTCGACTTGTTTCGTAAAACTTTCCTCAGGTAGACTTGATGATGGGGCCCATCGTGGATTTCCAACTCCCTGGAGTTCTTTTTGTTATTTTTCAGGATTAAGTCGTATTTTCCCAAAAAGTAAATTGTTCTCTGGATACACGATGGGATGGCTTGATTTAACAAAAGAACATGAAGTGGATTCGGTTGTGGGAGCTTTTATGATGGCAAGAAGAAAGGCGGGGGATGAGATAAATTGGTGGGATGAAGATTATTTTTTTTACGGAGAAGACATAGATTTTTGTTTTCGACTTAAAGAAAAAGGCTGGAAAGTATATTTCGTACCAAAAGTTTCAGCACTTCATCATAAAGGAATTTCTGGCGGCATTAAGAAACATTCAAATAAAATATCAACAGCAAGTTTGCAGACAAAAATGATGGCAACAAATGCTCGTTTTAATGCTATGAGAATTTTTTATAAAAAACATTATCAAGATAAATATCCGAAAATTCTTAGTAGCTTTATATTAGCTGTAATAGAGATTAAAAGAAAAATGGCTCTTTCGTCTATTCAAAAATGAGAATTGGAATTGATTGCCGGTTCTGGAATGAAACAGGAGTTGGACGCTATATTCGAAATCTTGTTTCAAATTTGGCTCAAATAGATAAACAAAATGATTATGTTTTGTTTGTTAAATCAGAAAATATAAATAATGTTAGACTTATAACTCATAATTCAAGATTCATAATTAAAACCACAGATATTTCCTGGCATGGAATTGAAGAGCAAATTCGACTTCCAGGAATTTTGAACTCTCAAAACTTAGATCTTGTTCATTTTCCATATTTTTCAGTTCCAATTTTTTACAATAAGCCTTTTATAGTCACTATTCATGATTTAATTCAATGGCATTTTTCAACAGGTAAAGCGTCAACTTTACCCTACCCTTTTTATATGGTAAAGTTTTTCGGATATAAATTTGTTATTAAGAGCGCGGCTCAAAAGGCAAAAAGAATAATTACTGTTTCAAATGCCACAAAAGAAGAAATCGTAGATCATTTAAAAATTCCATCTGAGAAAATTGAAGTGGTACATGAGGGAGTCGACCCTCAAATTACAAATTCCAAATTACAAATTCAAAATAAATTTCAAAATACAAAATACAAAATACACAATGCTTCATACTTTCTTTACGTTGGGAACGCTTATCCTCATAAAAATCTCGAAAAATTAATTGAGGCTTTCAAAAATCTCAAATCTCAAATCTCAAATCTCAAAACTACAGATCAAAGCTTAAAGCTAGTGTTAATTGGAAGACAAGATTACTTTTATAAAAGATTGAAAGAGAAGGTGTCAAGAATGAAGATTGCTGGCTCAATCGAATTTTACGAAGAGGCAAGTGATAAAGAATTGAGGGTTTTGTATGAAAATGCAAGAGTTCTCATTATTCCGTCTCTTATGGAGGGGTTTGGATTGCCGGCTTTGGAGGCAATGGCAAATAAATGTTTAGTTTTGGCATCAAATACCCCAGCTATTAAAGAAGTTTGCGGGGAAGACGCACTGTACTTTAATCCATATGATATAAACGATATTTCGGAGAAATTAAAAGTGGTATATGAGGGGAAATTTGATAAAAAAATAATTGAAAAAGGATTTAAAAGAAGCAAAGAATTCTCTTGGCATAAAACGTCCGAGGAAACATTGAGAATCTATGAACAGACGATAAGTTAGTGGATATATATTAAAATCTAATGATTTAGATTATTAGATTTTTGAAGTTTAAAATTATTACTGAGGAATATTATTAATGGGATTCTAGAACGGTAAGACGTTCTAGCTTTTCGTCAACCTTCTTAGCTTTCTCTTCAATATTTTTTACTCTTACCTCAATTTTTAATAACTCACTTCTTAAATTTCTAGAATCTGCTTTCGTGACAAACTTTCTTAAAGATTTTTCAATTCTTTTTATATCTTTCTTTGTTTCAGGTTGATTATTGTTAATTTTTTGGTCATGGATAATTAGTATAACACCCCTTTTTTTCTTATCTGTCAATATGACAAACTGCAACTTTTAGATGGTATAATCAAGAAGTGAAAGTGGCGCTTGTATATGATCGGGTTAATAAGTGGGGAGGAGCAGAAAGAATTTTGCTCGCACTTCATAAGATTTTTCCGCAGGCTCCTTTGTTTACTTCAGTTTATGATAAAGAAAAAGCGCCCTGGGCAGAAGTTTTTAAGATTAAAACTTCCTTTCTCCAGAATTTTCCATTTGCCATGCGCCATGAACTATATGCTAGTCTTATGCCTTTGGCTTTTGAAAGTTTTTCTTTTACTGAATATGACTTGGTAATTTCTCTAACATCAGAGGCAGCGAAAGGTATAATCACAAAGCCCGGCACTTTACACATTTGTTACTGTCTTACTCCAACTAGATATTTATGGAGTAGTTTTGATGAGTATTTTAGAAACCCTCTCCTTCGTTTTATTTCAAAACCAGCTGTTTCATATTTAAGAATCTGGGACAAAATAGCAGCTCAAAGACCAGATAAATTTATTGCAATATCAAAGGAAGTCCAAAAGAGAATTAAAAAATATTACAATCGGGATTCGGATGTTATTTATCCTCCGTTGATGCTCATGGCAAATAGCAAATGGCGTATAGAAAAAAAAACTATAAACCATAAGCCGTACGCTAATAGCTATTTTTTAATTGTTTCTCGTCTTGTTCCTTATAAAAGAATAGATATTATTATAAAAGCTTTTAATAAATTAAAGCTACCATTGAAAATTATAGGAACAGGTTCTGAAGAAGGGCGACTTAAAAGAAAAGCAGGACCTAATATTGAATTCTTAGGTAACTTGACTGATAAAGAATTGATAGGGTATTATATAGATTGTCGTGCTTTTGTTTTTGCGGGTAGAGAGGATTTTGGATTAACGGTTCTTGAGGCTCAGAGTTTTGGCAAGCCAGTTATCGCTTATAAACAGGGAGGAGTACTTGAGACAGTAGTTGAAAATAAAACTGGAGTATTTTTTACTCCTCAAACCGAAGAAGCGCTAATTGAAGCATTAAAAAAATTTATGAGCTTACGTTTTGACCCAAAAGAATGCATAAGACAAGCACAGAGATTTAACATTAAAATATTCGAAAAAAGATTTAAAGAAGAAATTAAACTAATAACTAATAACTAATAACTAATAACTATCTTATGAAGATTGCAATTTTTGCAGGCGGTGTGGGTACAAGACTTTGGCCTCTTTCTCGTAAAAATACACCCAAACAGTTTGAAAAAATAATTGGTGAAAGATCTACTCTTCAGCTTGCAGTTGATAGACTTGCCCCGGATTTTAAATTTAAAGATATATATATTGCAACTGGAAAAAAATACGAAGAGGTTATCTTTTCCCAATTACCAGAGATCCCCAGGCAAAACTTTATCTTCGAGCCAGATATGAGAGATGTTGGTCCCGCAGTGGGGCTGGCTATGGTGGTGCTTGGTAAAAATCATCCGGATTCTCCTGTTGCTATTATTTGGAGTGATCACTTTGTAAAAAAAGATAGACGGTTTAGAGAAGTTTTAAAAATGGCTAAGCGATTGATTAGAAAAGATAAAAGCCAGCTTGTTGTTATAGGACAAAAAGCAAGATTTGCTAACCAAAATTTGGGCTGGATTGGATTCGGCGCTCAAATAGGAGCAATTCGCGGCACTAAGATTTTCCGTTTTAAGAGAATTGTTTATAGACCCACAATTGAAGAAGCGCAAGAATTTTTGAAAAATGGAAAATTTGCCTGGAATCCTGGTTATTTTGTTACAACCCCGAGATTTATACTCTCTCAATATAAAAAATTTGTACCAGAATTATACGAAGGATTAATTAAAATTCAAGAGGCGATCGGAACAAAAAATTATTTCTCAAGTCTTCTAAGAATTTACCCAAAGTTTGAAAAGATAAGTTTTGATAACGCAATTTTAGAAAGGGTGGATCCTAAACATATATCTGTAATAGCCGCAGATTTAGGATGGAGTGATATAGGAGCATGGGAGGCATTAAAAGAGGCACTTGAGGCATCATCAGATGAAAATGTTGAAAAAGGAAAGGTACTTCTTAATGATTCTTCGGATAATCTAGTTTTTAATTATACCGATCAATTGGCAGTCGGAATTGATTTGACTAAAATGATTGTAATAAATACAGATGATGTGCTTCTTATATGTCATAAAAATTCAGTGCCAAAGATTAAGAAATTGGTTGAAAGTTTGGCTGGAACTTCAAATGAGCACCTCACATAGTTATGCCATACATAGAAGTTAAAAAGAGCTTGTTTTATGAATTCTTTAAAAGGATTATTGATATTCTACTTTCTTTGGTTCTTACGATAATCTTTTCACCAGTTATCTTAGTAGTAGCAATAGCAATAAAACTTGACTCAAGAGGGCCAATTCTGGCCGATACCCCAGAAAGAGTTGGGAAAAGCGGCAAACTTTTTAAGATGTATAAATTTCGCTCAATGGTTGAAAATGCCCACGATCTGCTTCGTGAAAATCCACGCTTTTCAAGGCTTTATAAAGAATATATGTATGGTAGTTATAAATTAAAAGATGACCCAAGGGTTACAAGAGTTGGCCGCTTTATTAGAAAATTTTCTCTTGATGAAGTTCCACAGTTTTTTAACATTCTTAAGGGAGAAATGAGTTTGGTAGGGCCTAGGGCATATTATCCAGATGAGCTGCAGGAACAACAAAAGAAATATCCAAAGACAGAAAAATCAGTTAAAATAGTGCTTTCAGTTAAGCCGGGATTAACAGGTTACTGGCAGGTTTCGGGAAGAAGCGAGATAAATTTTGATAAAAGGATAGAAATGGATGCTTCGTATGTTCGAAAAAGATCAATTCTTTATGATCTTTGGATCATTTTAAAAACACCGTGGGCTATGCTCTCTGGTAAAGGCGCTCTATAATTAGTTATTAGTTATAAGTTATAAGATAAGAGTTGACATTAATGTTGATTTCAAGTTAACATATACTGATGGAAGGGTTTGAGAAGATAAATTTAGATTCCCCATACAGAAGAGATAGTAGTAAGAGTGTAGTTTCTAGATCATTAAGTTCTACTCCGCAAGTTAATACTAGTAACCGATTCTTATTTTTTAAAAATAAGAATACACTGATAGTTCTTGCTGTAATTTTGATTCTAGTTATAATTTCTAGTTTTGCTGTCGTTCTGCCTGCTCAAAAAGTCTACAAGTCCGCAAGAAAAACTTATAATCAAACTAAAGTTACTGTTGATGCTCTTAAAAAACAAAATGTTGCTTTGGCCTCGGAAGAACTCAAGAAAACAAGACAAGATCTTTCTAATACGCAAAGCGATCTTAATTCATTGAGATATCTTAGATTTGTTCCGATTGCAAACCTTTATTACAACGATGCCCAGCATTTGGTAAAATCAGGATTTTACGGGCTTGATGCTGCCTCGGTTCTTATTGAATCTGTAAAGCCGTATGCTGATGTTTTAGGTCTTAAAGGACAAGGAAGCTTTGTTATGGGTTCGGCTGAGCAGCGTATACAAACCGCTATTACCACAATGAGTAAAGTTACCCCACGCATTGATGAGATTGAAAAATATCTATCTTTGGTAAAAAAAGAGATGGATGAGGTTGATCCGAATCGTTATCCTCCTATTTTCGGACTCGGTAAGATTAGAAATAATTTAATAAATATCAAAAAAATTACGGATGATGGGGTCAGCTTTATTTCGCAGGCAAAACCTCTTATAAAAGTTCTACCTGATCTTTTAGGTGCTGGCGGAGAAAAAAAATATCTAGTTTTATTTCAAAATGATAAAGAATTGCGTCCTACAGGCGGATTTATAACAGCTTATTCTATATTTAGAATAGACAAGGGCGTTATTTACGTGGATAAATCCGACAATATCTATAATCTTGATAATACAATACCCAATAAACCCAGGGCTCCTGAGCCTATCCTTAAATACTTAAAAAACGTTTCCGTATTTAATTTAAGAGACAGTAATCTTTCTCCTGACTTTATAGATTCTATGAAAACTTTTAATTCCCTTTATGATAAAGCAGGGGGAAAAGTAAAAATAGACGGAATTATTACCATTGATACATATGTTCTGGTTTCTACAATAAAGATATTAGATGATCGTGTTGATGCGGCAGGTATGACATTTACAACCAAGAAAGACCCAAGATGTGATTGTCCGCAGGTAATTTACCAACTCGAAAGCAGTATAAGCACACCCTTGTCTTTAGATCTTAGAGTATCGGATCTTGAAGCAATTCAGGCAAGAAGAAAAGATATAATAGGAGATTTATTATATGCTATTTTAAACAAAGCTCTAAAATCTTCTCCGAGAGCTTATTGGGGACCTCTGTTTCAGGATTTTATTGCAAAAATCGCCGAAAAGCACGTATTATTTGATCTTTATGACAAAGCCGCCCAGCAAGGAATAGATGCGGTCAATGCAGACGGCAGAATTCGGCCATTTGACGGAGATTACCTGAATATAAACGAGGCAAACTTCGGCGGACAAAAATCTAATCTTTATATCTCACGCACAGTGACCCAGAATTATCAGCTAGAAAATGACGGAAATATTATTAAGACTTTGACAATAAATTACAAAAATCCTTATCCTGCCTCTGATTGCAATCTTGAGCGAGGAGGGTTATGTTTAAATGCAGTGTATAGAAACTGGTTTAGGATTTACGTTCCTAAGGGGAGTAGACTTATAAGCAGTCAAGGTTCAGAGGTTAATATAAAATCATATGAAGATTTTGGAAAAACTGTTTTTGAAGGATTTCTTACCGTTAGGCCTGAAGGTGCTGCTACCTTTACAATTTCCTATCGAATGCCTGAAAAATTCGCCAAGAACTCAACAATACCTCTTCTTATTCAAAAACAACCAGGAACAGATGGTGATGAATATGCAATAAAAGTTAATGATCGAGAGCAAAGAAAACTCAAATTATTAACAGATAAAGAGCTTCAGGTAAATCTTAAATGAGAACATTTAGAACAGAAGGGATTATTATAAAGAGAAGAAATACTGGTGAGGCAGATAGAATCTTAACAGTTCTAAGCAAAAATTACGGAAAAATTCAAGTTAAAGCCCCGGGAGTGAGAAAAATTACAAGCAGAAGGTCTGCCCATATTGAGCTTTTAAATCTTTCTGTTTTAAGTCTTTACAGGAGTTCTCGTTCTCCTTTGCCAATTCTTACAGAAGCACAGAGTTTGGAAGATTTTCAATCTATCAAAAAAAAATTGAAAAAGGTTGGCTTTGCCTACTATATATGTGAGCTAGTTAATAATTTTTGTCCGGAGAACCAAGAGAACAAAAAAGTGTTTTTTTTACTAAAAGATGTTTTGACTAAATTGGAAAATTCCTCAAATGCCGAGCATGTTGTAGATAATTTCGAAAAAGAGTTTCTTAGACTTTTGGGTTTTATACCAAAATCATTTTTGCTTGAAGATAGGCAGGTTTTTATAGAAAATATTTTGGAAAAGAGGCTTAAGACCAAAGAGATGCTTCTCTCTCTTCTTTCCTAGGAATTGTTTTTGCCTAATCCTTCGGCAACTGCAAACGTTGCGATATCAACAATTAGCAAAATAAATGATACCGATACATACACAAGTGATGTTTTAAGATATACAGGGTTGAAAGTAATACCGGTTAAAAGAAAGGGAAGGGTGAAAAATAAGAGTATCGACCAAACAATAAATAAGCCAAGGAATGAAGATATTCTACAAATCGATCGCCATGTTTTATTCTCAAGACGAGATAAAGATACCAGGTTCAATAATACCAAAACAGCTATAATTAAGAGAAATATATGATATACTTTAAGGCTTTGTGTCCATGGGGCATTAAGGAGATAGCCTATAGCTCTTATGTTGCTGGGGACTCTAAGAAGCGCCAAAGCTGGCGGAGCAACAATTACATCAACTACAAAAGCGTTCAATAAGAAAGTAAAAACCAATATAATATAGATTATTTGAAGAGCTGTGACGTATAAATTTAACTTGTCTTCGGATTTGGCTTGCAACTTCATTTTTATAGATAAATTATAGCATATTTTAGATTTTACTTGTCAATTTAGATTAAGAAAAACACTTTGCAAGTTAAATCTTTGGTTTGCGTGAAAATGATATAATTACCAGGATGACGAGCGAAGCGCCAAAACCTTATTTTTTTGGAATTTTGTCGGTTTCGGGACAACATTCACAAAAAGTTTTAGAGAGATTTATACAGGATTCCGGTAGAACACAGCAAGCTTTTTTTGAAGTGATTAGTGTTTTTAAAGATCGCGAAGGCGTTAATAGGGATTTCGATGAAACGCTGAAGAGATTTTTGGAGATAGACAGAGAGTATAGAGTATTATACATTATAGTTCCAGCCGGCAGTATGCTTCCAAGATTGGCTAGAGCAGTCTTACTTCAGCCTAAAGATAGGAGTGGAGAAGTTGGGGTAGGAATTGAACTAGATGCAGAACTTGATGTTGCTCTTAGACTTGAATCGGACAGTGAAGTAATGCACGCCGTTAAAGATATAAAGTCAGCAATCGTAAACTTTGATTTAATATGGCAAGATGCAAGAAGACGCAAGAAAAGAGTCCTAACAGAACGTCAGGTGGCAAAAAGAGGTATTGGTCAATTCGAAGTTTTAGTTGTTAGATCATAGAGGTATTGTATCGTCTCTTTACACATTTACCCTTGTAAGGCTTCTTAGGTCTTAAAATAAGACAGGTGCTTTTCCTCTTTTTTTAATCTATTCTTTTTGTTATCATAAGACCATGGCAGAAAACTTAATGATCGAGTCAAACGCGATGGAAAAGATTGTTGCGCTTTGTAAAAGAAGGGGATTTGTTTTTCAGAATTCAGAAATTTATGGAGGAATTAATGGCGTTTATGATTTAGGTCCTTTGGGCGTTCTTCTTGCGAATAATATAAAAAAACAATGGTTGAGGTCTATAGTTTTATCAAGGGACGATGTTGTAGGACTTGACTCCTCAATTATTACACATCCCAACGTTTGGGAAGCGTCAGGTCATCTAAAGTCTTTTAAAGATTCCCTTATAGAATGCAAGATCTGTCATGAGAGATTTCGGGCTGATTATAAAGATGAAATATCCAAACACTCAAAAATACACAAAAAACCTTCGTGGACAGGTATAAAACAGTTTAACTTAATGTTTAAGACATTTATTGGACCTTTGGATGATGAGAAACATAAAGCTTATCTTCGTCCCGAAACAGCTCAAGGTATTTTTTTAAATTTTGAAAATGTTCTTGCGTCTTCGCGCATCAAAATTCCATTTGGTATTGCTCAAATTGGCAAGGGTTTTCGAAATGAAATAACAACGGGAAATTTCTTATTTAGAGTCAGAGAATTTGAAATGATGGAGCTTGAGTTCTTCACAAAACCCGGTACAGATAAAAAATGGTTTGAATACTGGAAACAAGCGCGACTTAAATGGTATTTAGATTTAGGAATTAAGAAAAATAACATAAAGCTTGTAGATTTGCCCAAAGAAGATATTGCTCATTATTCTAAGGGTACCACAGAAATCTGGTACAGCTGGCCATTCGGTGGTAGTATGGGCAAGCCATGGTTTGGAGAACTTGAGGGAATAGCAAATAGAGGCGATTATGACCTACTAAATCATGCAAAATATTCAGGACAAGACCTTTCATATTTTGATGAAGAAACAAAAGAAAGATATGTTCCTTATGTAATTGAACCATCGGTTGGAGTGGGTCGCGCTATGCTTGCATTTTTGCTCGATTCATATTTTGAGGAAAAGGATAGGGTTATTCTTAGACTTGATCCAAAACTTGCTCCTATTAAAGTTGCCGTATTTCCGCTTTTGGCCAATAAATTACCTCTTGCAAAAATGGCAGGGGATATTTATCATAATCTTAAAAGTCAGTTAAATGATATGATTGTTTTTGATAACAGAGGAAATATCGGAAAGCGGTATTACTCACAGGATGAAATAGGAACTCCATTCTGTATAACAGTCGATTTTCAAAGTTTGGAAGATAAGACAGCTACTATTCGAGATAGAGATACAACAAAACAGGAGAGACTAAGAGTTCACGAATTAAAAGATTACATAAATAAAAAAATTGCATAAAAATGTCAGAGATAGAAATAAGACCCGGAGTTTTAAGCACGAAGAGAGATAGTAAAACAGAAACTAACTTGATGAATCAAAGGCTTGTTATAAAACAAAATGAAGGCTTTCTCCTCACATATAAAGGGTATCTGGTACATGAGTTAGTTAGAAGCTACATGATTGTATCAAACGCCAGCGATGTAACGACAAATTTTTGTATATCACCAGAAGTTACTGAAAAATATGAAAAAAGAATTAGTGAACTGTGTAAGTTATTAAACGTACCTTACGAGTCTAGATCTAAAAGTATTTCAAGATATGATAGACGATTGACTGCTGCAGGTTATCCATACTGGAAAATGGTCGCATGAAAAATAAAAAGATATTATTAGTTGCAGTTTTTTTAATTTTATTAATAATTGGTGGTGGGCTTTTTGTACTTTCCAGAAAATCTTCAAAACCTGTAACTACTGTGCCTATACAAACAGAAGAAGTTATTCCTACCCTTACCCCAAGCGCAATTGGACTTTCACTTACAATGGGATCGGATAAAAAAAGAGTTATTATTGAGATCGATAATACACAAGATATTACCTTGCTCGATTATCAGTTATCTTATACATCAAAAGGAAATATTCCAAGAGGAGCAATAGGCCGTGTTGATGTTAAGACAAAAGGAGAGACGATTAAAAAAGAAATAGTTCTTGGTACCTGTTCAGACGTCTGCCATTACGACCAAGATGTATCGAATATAAAATTAATTCTTAAGATTACTAAAACAGATGGAAAGATTTATCAGGTAGAAAAATCCCTCGAGCAATAATTCTTCGATTCTTCTTAGTTTCTACATATTGTGTTTCAGATTGCTAGCATACCCTATTTTGGTCATTTTGCCTCTTGACACATCTTAATAAATGCTTCAAAATGGAATAAAGTGGGAAAAAATGGAATAAAGTGGGATAATTTAGGGATAAATTTATGCTTATTGGGCAATATGAGGGTAAAGTTGGGACAAAAGGAAGAATTGCTTTTCCTAAGAAATTTAGAGAAATTTTGGGTGATAAGCTTATTGTAACCTTAGGTTATGAAAACTCGCTCATTGTTGTGTCGGAAGAAAATTGGAAATCGCTTCTTGAAGGGACAGAAGGAAAACCGTTTATTGAGTATGAAACAAGAGAAACACAGCGATTCCTCTTGGGAGGGGCATCAAATGTGCAGCTCGATGGTAAAGGAAGGTTTATTCTACCTTCTTACCTACGAGGGTTTGCAGAAATTGAAGACGAAGTTATATTCCTAGGGCTATCAAGGTATGTCGAAATATGGGATAAAAAAAGATGGCTTGAGTATAGAGGTAATCTTGAAAAAAGTATAGACAGAATTTCGCAAAAGCTCGTTGATAAGGAAAAGAATAAAAAGATTTAGGCAATGAATAATTTCCATACGAGCGTGCTTTTAAAAGAAGCTACAGGTCTTTTACAAGTTGAAAAAGGAAAAAAATATATTGATGCAACGATAGGCGGAGGTGGACATACTCAGGAGTTGATTAAGCGAGGAGGAATTGTACTTGGCATCGATTTTGATAAAGACGCCATCGCTTATATTAATAAAAATTTCAAATTTCAAATTTCAAATTTCAAATTGATACCGGTTCAGGGGAATTTTAAAGATATTGACAAAATTGCACATTTAAAAGGTTTTGATAAAGTTTCAGGCATTATTTTTGATCTCGGAGTTTCTGGTCACCAACTCGAAGAGGGACAGCGTGGGTTTAGTTTTCAAAAAGAAGGTCCGCTTGATATGAGAATGGATAGAGATTTAGAGGTTAAAGCAGCGGACTTAATAAATGCTTTAACGAAAGAAGAGTTATATGAGTTATTTTTTAAATTGGGTGAAGAGCGTCGTGCTTGGACCATTTCTGACGCTATTATTAGGGCCCGTAGAATAAAACCTATAGAATCAACAAGAGAGCTTGCTTCTATTGTTGAAGGGGTATACGGAAAAGACCGGGCATCTGCCTTTGAGAGAGAAAATATAAACAAAAGAGTCTTTCAGGCTTTAAGGATTGCTGTAAATGACGAGCTTAACAATTTAAAAGAGGGTTTAGCTCATGCAATTAAGCTTTTGGAGACAAACGGAAGATTAGCAGTTATAAGTTTTCATTCGCTTGAGGATAGGATCGTTAAACAAAAGTTTATAAATTTTGAAAAAATAAATATTGGGAAAATTATTACCAAAAAGCCAATAGTACCAAGCAGAAAAGAGATGGAAAAGAATAGAAGAAGTAAAAACGCAAAACTTAGAGTGTTTGAAAAAAACTAATTAGAGGGATACATATGAAAAAACCTGCTTTATTGATGACGATTTCAATAATATTAATCTTAGTTTTATCTATTGCAAAGACTGTTGTTTCAAATAGATTGTCAACATCTGGTGCTCTTTTAAGTCAAACCCTTGGAGAACTAAATTATTATAAAACGCAAAATATGATTCTGCGCGAGAAACTTCTTACTCTATCTTCCCTTACAAATATTTCTTCAAAAGCAGGGCTTTTAGGATTTATTGAGAACAAGTCTGAATTTGTCTTGACAAAACCATTGCCACTGGCTAGGCAATGATTATTTAAAAATGATATGGCGATACCGTTTAATATTTTTTATTCTTGTTTTCGCATTTGCAGTTATTGTTGTTAGACTCTTTTATTGGCAAGTTGTTAAGGCGCAGGAATTATATCTTCTTGGTCAATCTCAATACGGAACTACTATAAAAATTATTCCTAAAAGGGGAGAAATAAAAACATCAGACGGTTTTCCTATTGTTGCAGATAAAATTTCATTTTTGCTTTTTGCAAATCCAAAAGAAATAAAAGATAAAAAAAAGGTAATAGACAGTCTATCGCAAGTTACTGATATTGATATTGCCTCGGTAAGCGCTGAGCTTTCCCTTGATCGTTTCTGGGTGCCTTTAAAACTTGTGTCTCCCGAAGATAAAGAAAAGATTGATAAATTAAAACTTTCGGGAATTGGATTTGAAAAACAGTATAGTAGGTTTTATCCGGAAGCCTCAATGGCTGCTCATCTTTTAGGATTCGTAGGTAAGGACAACTTGGGAGAAGATAAAGGATATTTTGGAGTTGAAGGATATTATGATAGATTACTAAAAGGTAAACAAGGAATAGCCGTTCAAATTCAAGATGCAAATGGTCGACCGATTCTTGCAGCCACAAACAGTAATGTAGAGGCAGTCGATGGAAGTAGTTTAATTTTAAATATTAATAGATCAGTACAATTTATAGCAGAGGAAAAGTTGAAAGAGGGGATAGATAAGTACAGAGCATCAGGAGGAATGGTGGGGATTATGGAACCAAAAACGGGTAATATCATTGCAATGGCATCATTCCCTTCATTTTCTCCATCAAGCTACCAAGACTATTCCGACAGCCTTTATAAAAACCCTTTTATTTCAAATATTTATGAGCCTGGCTCAACCTTTAAACCTTTGGTAATGTCAGGAGCGCTAGATAGTAAGCTTGTTAAGCCTGAAACAAGATGCCCAATTTGTACAGGGCCTGTAGAAGTTGGAGGATATGAAATTCATACCTGGAACGATAAATATTATAAAGATGAGAATATAATTGAGATAATTCAGCGTTCTGATAACGTGGGGATGGTTTATGTAGCAGAAAAATTAGGAGTTGATAGAATGGTCAAATACTTAACTCGCTTTGGTGTAGGAGATACGACTGGGGTTGATCTTCAAGGTGAAGTGTCTTCCAAACTTTCCCCCAAGAATAATTGGTATCCCGTGGATTTAGTAACCAAAGGTTTTGGACAAGGTATTTCAATAACTCCGATAGAACTTTTGGATGCATTTTCAGCAATTGCTAATAAAGGAATAAGAATGGAGCCACATGTTGTTGCTGCTGTTCAAACTCCTGATGGTAAAACAATAAAAATATTCCCAAAAGTTTTAGGTTCTCCGATTTCTGAAGAGACAGCAAAAGTAATGACCGAGATCTTGGTAAATGCAGTTAATAGAGGAGAAGCATCTTGGGCGAGACTTAAAGGGTATCGAATCGCTGGGAAGACTGGTACAGCCTCAATCCCAATTAAAGGATATTACGCTACAGATCAGACTATTGCTTCATTTATCGGTTTTGCTCCAGCTGATGATCCAAAATTTGTAATGCTTGTAATTTTGGATAGACCAACTGCTTCAATTTATGGCTCAGAAACCGCAGCACCGATATTTTTTGATATTGCAAAAGACCTCCTTCTCTATTACGGAATTTCCCCAAGCGAAGGGAATTAAAATTTGCGCCTTTGAGTTAGATTGGGAATTTCAAAAGAGGTATAATATGAGCTATGTGGCAAAAGGTGAAGAATATATACCATTTAATAACTGCAGTTTTAGTCAACTTGTGTTTTGGGTTGCCATCAAGAAAACTTATTGTTATGGGGATAACTGGGACAGACGGAAAAACTACAACCGTAAGTCTTATTTACCATATACTTAGAACTTGTGGAAGAAAAGCCTCTATGATTTCATCTTTAGGTACAGTTATTGACGGCAAGACTTCTCCTTTACCATTTCATGTGACAACACCCTCACCGTTTAAGCTGACAAAATATATTAAAAAAGCTATGGAAATTGGGAGTAAATATTTAGTTCTTGAGGTTACTTCGCATGCACTGGATCAATATAGAACATTGGGGGTAAATTTCGAGGTAGGGGTTTTGACCAATGTTACCCACGAACATTTGGATTATCACAAAACCTATGAAAATTATGCGAAGACAAAGATAAAGCTTATTAAATTAGCCAAAAAGGCAGTGGTAAATATGGATGATGATTCTTATAAAATTGTAAAATCCGAACTCCCAGATAAAAAATTGACAACCTATGGAATGAGTAATAATTCAGATGTCAACCCCCAAAATTTTTCTTTACCAGCAAAGTTTTTGGGAGACTTCAATAAATATAATCTGCTGGCTGCTGTTGCTGTAGCTAGAGTTTTGGGATTATCGGATAATCAAATAAAAAGAGGTATTCAGTCTTTTGTTATGCCAATCGGCAGGCAAGATGTTGTCTATAACAAGAATTTTACTGTTATGGTTGATTTTGCTCATACACCGAATGCTTTTGAAAAAATTTTAGGTACAGTTAAACCAAAAGTAAAAGGAAAACTCATACATGTTTTTGGTAGCGCTGGGGAAAGAGACGTTGATAAGCGTCCTAAAATGGGAAAGATATCGGCAAGATTTTCCGATGTTATTATCCTAACGTCAGAGGATCCAAGAATAGAAGGTGTTGATAAAATTAATAAAGAAATAGTCTCAGGAATTCAAAATTCAAAATTAAGAATTCAGAATGGAATGCTTATTAAAATCCCAGATAGACAGGAGGCTATAAATAAAGCAATCATAATGGCAAAAAAAGGGGATTTTGTGCTTATTACAGGGAAGGCGCATGAAAAATCAATGAATTATGGACACGGAGAAGAGCCATGGGATGAATATGAAGCAGTCAAAAAGGCATTAAGTTTACGTTTTCATAGGGCGCCAAGCTAACCCACCCTAAGAGTGTATTTATATTGATACATTAGTTTAAATATGAAGAAGATTAAATCAAAGAAAGTTAAATCAATTCATTTCGTGGGAATTAAGGGGGTTGGTGTGGCTCCTCTTGCAATAATTGCAAAGGAAGCAGGTTTTTCTGTATCGGGGTCAGATATAAAAGAAGATTTTATAACAAGCGCTCCGCTTTCAAGATCTGGGATAGTGCCTTTTATTGGATTTTCAAAGGACAATGTTAAGAATATTGATCTTGTCATTACTACCTCTGCCCATGGGGGGGTTAAAAATATAGAAGTAATTGAAGCAAAGAAAAAAGGAATTCCGGTCTGGACACAGGGACAGGCAGTTGGAGAATTTATGAAGGGAGAAATTTTTGAGAAAAATTTTTTTGGGATTTCTGTTGCAGGTTCTCATGGAAAGACCACAACAACAGCAATGCTTGTTACAATTCTTAAATACAATAATTATGATCCCTCTTTTTTAGTCGGAACAGGCGATGTTCCTTGTCTTGGTGATCCTGGATACCTAGGAGGCGGTAAATATTTTATTGCTGAGGCAGACGAATATGCAACAGAGCCAAAATTTGATAAACAACCGAAATTTTTGTGGCAACATCCAAATCTTTCAATTTTTACAAATATCGAGTTTGACCATCCTGACATCTATAAATCAATAGATGAAATAAGAGAAAGTTTTTTATCTTTTGCAAATCAATTGCCGGAAAGTGGGATTCTTGTTGCCTGTGCGGATGATAATCAAATAAAAAAGTTAATTAAAAATTATAGGGGTCGCGTAATTACTTTTGGGTTTTCGCCGACCAATAACTTCGTTATTGACAGAGTAACGGTTTCTGGTAAAAAAACTTTTTTTTGGACGAGCGTTAACGGCTCATCGCTTGGAGAATTTTCTCTTGGGGTTTTGGGAGAATTTAATGTTCTAAACGGATTGGGTGCAATTGTTGCGGCTTTGGAGATTGGATTACCGATTCATAAAATCAAGGACGCCCTTTTAAGATTTACCGGAACAAAGAGGAGGTTTGAATACATAGGCAAACTTAAAACAGGAGGCAAGCTGTATGATGATTATGCACATCACCCAACAGAGATCAGAGAGACGTTAAAAGCTTTTCGGCAAAATTTTTCCAAGTCTAAGATAGTTTGTGTTTTTCAACCGCATACATATTCTCGGACAAAAGCACTATTTAATGAATTTATTTATTCCTTTAATGATTCGGATACTCTTATTCTAACCAATATCTATCCATCGCTTCGAGAAGAACCAGATCCAAATGTTTCTTCAGAACTTCTAGCCAATAAAATATCTATATTTCATAAAGACGTGGTCTTTTTGCCAAAGCTCTCGGATGTGGTAGAATACGTCAATCAAAAAGGTTATGGGGAGAACACTATTGTTATTACCATGGGGGCAGGAGATATTTATAAAATAGCGTCTAGTTTATTAGGGACTAGCGTTTAGTTTTTTATGGAAAAGTTTGTTGTCAATGGTGGCAAAAAATTAAAAGGGACAATTTCTGTATCGGGTTCAAAGAATGTTGCTCTTAAAGCTTTAGTTGCTGCATGTTTGACGCGTGAAAGAGTGATTATTAAAAACGTACCTTTAATTTCAGACCTTATCATAATGATAGATATTATAAAGGAATTGGGCGGAAAGGTTGAATTAAAAGATCACACAGTGATAATTACGGTTAAGGACATAAAAAATACAAAAATTTTTCTCGCCAAGGCTGCGTCAATCAGGACATCAGTAATGTTTATAGCCCCTCTTTTAGCAAGAAAGGGCAATGCTATGATCCCAAATCCGGGTGGATGCCGTATAGGTGCACGTCCAATTGACCGCATAATCAAAGGTATTAAAAGAATGGGAGCTGATGTTGTCTATAATAGCAGAGATGGATATTTTCATGCTAAAACATCGAGCAGATTGAAGGGAACTAAATATAAATTTAGCAAGAATACTCATACAGGGACAGAGACCTTAATGCTTGCGGCAGCAGTGGCAAAAGGTAGAACAATTTTACGTAATGCAGCAGCCGAGCCTGAAGTTGATGATCTTGTATCTTTTTTAAATTCTATGGGAGGAAATATTAAACGTGTGGGTCTACGAACCATTATTATAGATGGAGTTTCAAAACTTCATGGAGCAACATTTGAAATTGCGCCCGACAGAAATGAAATTGTGACTTTCGCAGCAGCCTGCCTAATAACAAAGGGAGATGTTTTTATAAAAAATATAACAAGGAGGGGGATTGAGGAATTCTTGCAAATGCTTAAGCTCTGCGGCGGAGGATTTGAAGAAAAAAGAAACGGCATAAGGTTTTTTTATAAAGGTCCTATTTTGGCAACAGACATTATTACATCTTATTACCCTGGTTTTATGACAGATTGGCAAGGTCCTTGGGTAGTCTTGATGACTACTGCAAAAGGAATTTCCACGATTCATGAGACAGTTTATGAAAATCGTTTTGGTTATGTTCAGGAGCTTTTGAAAATGGGGGACAAGATTAAATTCTTTAATCCTAAAGTGGATAGTCCTGAAAAAGTTTATAACTTTAATTATAGAGATAATAGATCCGAATATAAGCATGCTATCAAAATATATGGACCACTCAAGCTTCATAATGCGGCTTTGGAGATTTTTGATCTTCGAGCAGGAGCAACGCTTGTTTTAGCTTCACTTTTAGCAAAAGGACAGAGTGTAATATTTGGTATTGAACATCTAGACAGAGGTTACGAAAAGTTTAGTGAAAGACTAAAGATATTAGGAGCTTCTATAACACGGAAAAATGAAAATTAAAAATAATATACAAGCAGTAATACTTGCAGCAGGGCAATCAAGTCGTTTCTCTCCATTCAGGTATTACGATCACAAATCCTTAATTAGAATAGCAGGAAAACCGATTATCATTCATACTATCGAATCTATTAAAAAATCGGGGATTGCCGATATTATTATTGTTGTATCTTCCAATTCTCAAATAAAAAAACTACTTGGTAGTGGTAAAAACCTTGGAGTAAAAATTAGATATGTTGTACAGAAAGAACCAACTGGCGCAGGGAATGGGTTGCTTCTTGCAAAAAACTACATAAGAGACAATTTTTTTCTGCTTAATGCATCAAGAGTCGACTTCTGTGAATTTAAGGATTTGATGATAAGTAGAAAAACCCCGAAAAATAAAGGAGTTCTTCTTGTAAAAAAAGAAATAAACCTTGAGAAATTCGGTGTATTAAAAATAAAAAGAGATAGAGTCCTAGATATTATCGAGAAGCCTTCAAAGGGTGCTGAGCCGTCAAATTTAAGACTCATTGGTATATATCTTTTTTCTAAAGATTTCTTAAGAGTTCTTAGGCAAACAATAGATGAACATTATAGACTCGAAAAAGCAATATCGAAATTTACAAAAGAGGGAATCGTGAACTTTGTTAAGACAGATAAAGATGCGCCTTCTCTTAAATATATTTGGGATATCTTAGGAATAAAAAATTTTCTTCTTCAAGATATGAATGCCTTGCGGGGGGAAAATATTCAGATTGCAAAAAGTGCAGAAATTATTGGAAAAGTGATGCTTGGAGATAATGCAGTGATTATGGAGGGAGTTAAAATCAAGGGGCCATGTTTTATTGGTAAAAATGTAACAATAGGAAATAATACAATTCTAAGAGGCGGCGTTGATATTGAAGACAACTGCGTAGTTGGGGCAAATATGGAAGTAAAAAACAGTTTAATAATGGGCGGCACCAGAGTACACTCGGGTTTTATTGGAGATTCAATCATTGGAGAAAATGTACGAATTGGCGCTGGTTTCTTAACCGCCAATGTGAGGCTTGATAGAAAAAATATTGAATCGGTTATTAACAACATTAAGATGGATACAGGTATTAATCATTTAGGAGCGATTATAGGCAAGAATGTTCATATTGGAATAAAATCATCAACTATGCCAGGGGTAATAATAGAGAAAAATGCAACCGTTGGTCCCTTAACTGTAGTTCTTAACAATGTTCCGCCTGACACTAAATACTATACAAAGTTTCAGGAGGTCGTAATTAAAAAGTGATACGTTTAAAGCCCAAAATTGTCCTTTTTGACATCGACTATACACTTTTTGATACAGAGACATTTAAGAAAAGCAATCTTAAAATCTACAGGCTTTATGATGAGACAAGAGGCGTATTAAAAAAGCTTGCGAAATTTGTAGAAATTGGAATTTTTTCTCAGGGAGAAGACGAATTTCAGAGAAAAAAACTTAAACAGACTTTAATCTCTAACCATTTCCTAGAAAAAAATGTACATATTTTTCTTGATAAAGATGACAATGTAGAAAATATTTTAACTAAATATAAAGACTTGACTGTTTTTCTGGTCGATGATAAATTGGAAATTCTTTGCTTAGCAAAGAAGATTGATAAAAATGTTTTTACAGTCTGGGTTAAAAGGGGGCCATTTGCTAAGAAGGAAGATAGAAAGAAGAATTTTACACCTGATGTTGCAGTCTCAAATCTCAAAGAAATTATTGCAGTAATACTTAATACATAATACTTTATACTTAATAAATTTTTATGTGTGGCATATTCGGTTATATTGGTAAAAACAATAACGCTTCGCAAATTACGCTTGAGGGGCTAAAGCTTCTTGAATACAGGGGATATGATAGCTGGGGAATAGCGGCGAAGCCAAATCCAAAATCCAAAATCCAAAATCCAAAATTCATTATCAAGAAGCACGTTGGGAAGATTGGAAATGCTAGTCTTAAATCATTCATCATAAATCATAAATCGTCAATTGCAGTAGGGCATACAAGATGGGCAACTCATGGTGGAGTTACTGTAAAGAATGCTCATCCTCATTTAGATTGCACAAAGACCCTTGCAGTTGTTCACAATGGAATTGTGGAAAACTTTCAGGAGTTAAAAGATGACCTTAGTAAAAGAGGACACAAATTTATTTCAGAGACAGATACCGAGGTTATTGTTCATCTTATTGAAGATTTTTTGAAGAAAAAAGGGTTTGCATCATCTGTTCGCGACGCTTTCAATTCTTTGAAGGGTCTTAACGCAATTGTGGTTGCCAGTAGCAAATCTTCGGAGATCATCGCTGCCAAGAACGGCTCACCGCTTATCATTGGCATTGGCAGGGATGGATTGTATATTGCGTCAGACGCATCAGGAATTTTGAAACATACCAAAAAAGTTATTTTTCTTGAAGATAATCAGATGGCAATACTTGGCAAGGCAGTCAAATTAGTTAAATTGCCAAAAGGTGACAGATTGAGGCCACATATCAAGACTTTAAGCTTTGGATTTAAGGAAGCAAATATAGGAAAGTATGAACACTTTATGGTAAAAGAAATCTATGAACAACCCGATGTTATTAAAAATATTGCTCAGAACTACACTGATCAAATTCGAAACTTAGCAGATTTGGTAAAAATGGCAAAAGGAACTTTTTTTATAGGTGCCGGAACTGCTTTTCATGCATCGCTTGCAGGTGCCTACATATTTTCAAAAATTGCCCACAAACATGTAAATACTTCTGTCGCATCAGAATTTAACTATCTTGAGGATTTTCTTACGAAAGATAGTCTAATTATCGCTCTATCTCAAAGTGGAGAGACGATAGATGTCGTTGAACCCTTAAACAGAGCAAAAAAAAAGAAGAGCAAAATTGTTGCAATTACAAATTCAATAGGTTCAACAATTTATAGAATAGCAGATTACAATGTGCTTCTTAACGCAGGAGTTGAGAAGGCGGTCGCATCCACCAAGGCTTATATAGCAAAGCTTGCTATTATTTTAATGCTTGTTCTGTTTTTGACTGAAAAAGCAAAAGAAGCCAGAACTGTTCTCCTTAAAACAGCAGGGGAGATTGAAAGAATTCTTAGCAAGAAGAATGTTGAAAAAATAAAACAGATTGCCAAAATCCTTTATAAGTCAAAAAATATATATATAATTGGGAGAGGAATTTCTTATCCTTCTGCACTTGAGGCAGCACTTAAAATCAAAGAGGTAAGTTATATTCCAGCGGAGGGTTTAGCCGGTGGGGAGCTAAAACATGGAACTATAGCCCTAATCGAGAAGGGGACACCTTGTATTGTTTTTGCTCCAAAAGATGAAACCTATGAGTCAGTAATATCAAATGCGATAGAAATAAAATCACGGGGTGGGCTTATTATAGGTATTTCATCGCAAAATTTACCAGTTTTTGATTACTTTGTAGAAGTAAAAGATACAAAAGAGGCAACTTTTATATCCCAAATTATTCCCTCTCAAATTTTGGCTTATTATCTTGCAGTTGAGAAAGGATATGATCCTGACAAGCCCCGCAATCTTGCCAAAAGCGTGACGGTAAAGTGAAATGAAGTTTGACAAAAGGTTGACAAAAGAAAGTTTTTGGTGATATAACAAACAATAGATGAAAAAATATCTTGTCCTGATTTTAATACTTGCATTTTCCTTAATCTTTTTAAGAAACTCTAGATTCTCTATTCATGCCGCAAACATTAAGGTGCCATCATTAGCAACAAACAGAATAATAGTAAAATTTCGTCCAAAGACCCCGCCGGACGTCCAGAACAACTTGATAAAAAGCTTCGGAATTTATCAGAAAGAAAAATTAAGACTGACTGACACTTTTGTTTTACCGGTCCCTGAAGGTAGAGTGGTGGAATTTATTAATAAATTTCTCAAAAATAAGAATATTGAATATGCGGAGGAAGATCGTATTGCAACTATTCTTGAAGTGCCAAACGATCCTTATTATCCGCAGCAGTGGGGACTTTCAAAAATTCAAGCCGCTTCAGCTTGGAATATAACTTATGGTTTGAGTAGTGTTGATATAGCTATTGTTGATACAGGTATTGATGGATCTCATCCTGATCTATCTTCGAAAATTGTTGCTTCAGCAGATTGTACAGTTTCTGTGAATTGTACAGCAACATCTCCTTTTGACAATAACGGACATGGGACACATGTAGCTGGAATTGCCGCAGCAGTTACAAATAATGGTATTGGAATTGCAGGTACAGGGTACAACACCAGTCTTATTTCTGTTAAAGTTTTAGACAGTTCGGGTAACGGTTATTATTCTTGGGTAGCAAATGGTATAGTTTGGGCGGCAGACCATGGCGCAAAGGTAATAAATCTAAGCCTTGGTGGGTCATCCCCTTCTTCTACATTATCCAACGCTGTTTCTTATGCATGGAACAGAGGAGTTGTCATCGCAGCAGCAGCTGGTAATGATAATACTTCAAGACGTCTTTATCCTGCATATTATTCACAAGTTCTATCAGTTGCGGCAACTGACCAAACTGATCAGAAAGCCTGGTTTTCAAACTTTGGGTCTTGGGTAAAACTTGCTGCTCCTGGTGTTGATATTTTTTCAACATATAATAACGGCGATTATACAACTCTTTCCGGGACTTCTATGGCAACTCCTTTTGTCTCAGGTGTTGCAGGGCTTGTTTTTGGAGAGCATCCAACTTGGACAAATTCTCAAGTTAGAGACAAGATTGAATCCACTGCAGATAAGATTTCAGGAACCGGATCTTATTGGCAGTACGGTAGAATAAATGCGTGTAGTGCAGTTGACTGCAATACGTCAATAAATCCAACTCCGACACCTACACCAACATTAACACCAATCCCAACACCAACACCAACGCCTACCCCAACTTTAACTACTACCCCGACTCCAACTCTTACTCCAACACTAAGTCCAACCCCCACTCCGATTCCCCGGTGGTGTATCCGCTGGCCATTTTTGTGTAGATAAATCTCTTGACACAGTATATATAATAGTATAAGTCTTCTAATTTATGAAAAATATTAAACTTCTTATAATTCTTGTAATTATTCTTATTGTTGCTGTTATTGAGCAAAAAAGTTTTATTAGTAAATCGCAAAAACAAGTCAACATCTTAAAACCGACTAAATCTTCAGCCCCATCAGTTACCCCAACCCCTACTGTTTTTCAAAATGCAAACAATCAGAATAAAAATGTGCAGATGCCAACTACTACTCCGATACCTACTCAAACCGCTAATAACAACACTGATATTTCCTCTTTCATTTATCTAAATTCTACAACGATCAGTTCGGGAAATAAGAATTTGATTTTGCAAAGTTTTGATGATCCACAGGTTATTACAAATTGGTACAAAGATAGGATAACAAATATAGGCATGAGTGCTAAATCATTTATTACCACAAATACCAACGGAGATATTCTCAATAAACTTGCTGGAGCAAATGGGTCGATGCAGGTTGAAGTTACAATTTCAAAAAAAAGCTCAGAATCTAGGGTAAAAATTAAAATTGAGATTACACCTTGATACCTCAGAAAAACTTATTGGTGCCAAGATATCAAAAATTTTTTACAAAAATTCCAGAATATTTATTATAGTATACCAGCTTCCATTTTCCTTCTTTGACTAATTCAATAAGCCTATTGTATACCGGTTTTTCAAAAGACATATAAGCTGCATTATATTTTGTTTTATCAATATCGGTTATATTTTGTTCAATTGCATAATACTGATCAAACGCGCTATAACCATTCTTATCGCGCCATAAATGCATTCTGCCGTCAATAGTAGGTTTTATTTTTGGATAATTCCAGATCAGCCACCCGCCCCAATTATACAATGTAAAAAGTTTTTTCTCCTCTAAATCATTTTTGATAATAAAATCTGCTGCCTTTTCAGAACAATAATAATAAGTGCAATACTTACTCCATGAGAAATTGTAATATTGCGAGAGAGGGAGTTTGAAATACGCTATTGGGATGCCTATAACGAGAAGAATTAAACTACCCGATATATATTGATATTTTTTCTGGTTTGGCTCAAGGAAGTGAACGAGGGGTTTTAAAAGAGGAATAGAAAGATAATACATCATCCAGGCGTACCTTCTAACAGAAAGAGAAAGAGCATAAGTTACCAAAAATATTGAAGTCTCTGGGATTTTTCTTACAAGTTTATTTTCGGCAAACAGAATAATCATTCCCCAAAAAGCAAGAACCAAAACTGCAACAAGATTCCACCACGGAGTTGAAAGATCATTAAACGGAAGATACTCAGCAATTAATTTTAGATCGGGGTTAATAAGATAGCGGAGTACTTCTTTATAAATACCTATCCCAAATGGGTTAACCAAAGTAGCAAACGCTGATAGAAAAAAGATCAACACTAATAATTTTGCTTCTTTGGATATTTCGTGGGATTTAATTTTAAGCAGAAAATGATCAGCGATTAGTTTAACAACTACCCATCCCAAAAAAAGAAGCAGTCCACCCAAAAACTCTCCGTCTATGCCTGACCATACTAAAAATACGAACGGAAGAATATAGATTATTTTTTTATTTTCCCGATAGATACTTAATAAATAAAATAATACACCAAGAAACATAAGGTTTAGTAATTGTCCTCGAAAAGAAACAGAATTTACAGGGTATATAAAATAGACAAGAAGAGGAAAAATCAGAGATTCTTCAAAAAAAGAAAGTCTTGCCGCTTTTGAAAAAAAATAAAAAGTAAAAGTTATTACCAATGCTCCAAGAATGACTAAACCTACGAAACCAAAATTATGAAATATGAAATATGAGATGGGGTCTGTCATCCAGGAAGTGTTTACCCATTTATAATCAGGCATAAGCTGCGAAAAAGGATTATCTCGCAACACTCCTCCATATTTTAAAAAATATTCACCATATTTTAAATGCCAGCCTAAGTCCGGGTCAATTGGGAAATATAAAGATGCAATGAATACAAATAAAAAAGGAAGAAAATCTAATATGAACCTAAGGCGTAGCCTCACTATCATTTCTGAGGCGATATTTTTAGAGGTTTTCTTCAGCATAAGGGGCATAGTATAGCAATTTTGGCAGGGCTTGACAACAAAAACCCTTTCTGATAGTATCCTGGTTACCAGCGCGTATAACTGTCCTTCTCAATGGACAGTTTTTTAGTTAAAATAAAAAAATATTATGGAAGAAAATAGGCAAACAATATCAGTCTATATTCCACTAAAAAAGCTACTTACGCGATTTGAAATTTCTTATAATGCAGTTGCGCAAAGAAGTAATCGATTTAATTTTAGACTTTCACAATTCAGACAGAGACTTAATTTCCAAAGCTTGAAATTTCAAAAAAAATTTTTTCAGTACCTATTAGGTATTATAATAATAGTTTTGATTCTAGTTGCAGGTGTTAAGATAATCGATTCAATATTTTCGAACAAACAGTCGTTATCGCAGACTCTTGGTAAATCAAGTGAGATAAAAATAGCAGATCCACTGTCAACTGAAAAATTAAATAAAGGCTTTAAATTTTCTTTAAGAGATGATAACGGAAAAGAAATAGCTACATTTGCATATACCATCGAATCGGCAGAACTACGTAAAGAGATTTTAGTAAAAGGGCAAAAAGCAACAGCCATTAGTGGTAGAATATTTTTAGTTATTAATCTTAAGATTGTTAACACGCTTAAACAAGGAATTACTGTTAACACCAAAGACTACATAAGATTGTCTGTTAACAATAATAAAGAATTACTTGCTCCCGACATTCACAATGATCCTGTCGATGTGCAAGCAATTTCTACCAAATATACTCGTGTAGGGTTTGCAATAAACGAAAGCGACCGCAATCTCACACTGCAAGTGGGAGAAATTGATGGAAGAAAAGAAACAATCAAGCTGAGCTTTAAATAATATGGTGCGTTCTTCAAAAGATACTGTTGCCATACTAAATGAAATACAGAAAGCACTGGATGATATGGTGTTTGGAAGCGTAGAGCTTTATGTTCAAAACCGCAAAGTCACCCAAATAACGGTTCGCCACATAAAAAAGACAAGTATAGCAACTCAATCCGAAAGCAAACTGTTAGAAGATAGTAAGAATGCAAAAAAACTATTGACAAACAGAAAAGACATCAGTATACTTGCTAATGTAGATTAGTCCAATAGAACAAGCTGACCGCAAACGGAGGCTTTTCTTTCCAACGAAAGTTGGTGAGAGGAGTCTCCGTTTTTGTTTAAAAACGGAAGCCCGCCTTCTCCTGCGCAGCAGGATTCGGCGAGGCAAAGGAAGTGCAATCCGCCGCATCAAACGCGGAATCGGAAATATATAAAAGGGAGGGGGTGAATATATAATGCATGATACAAAGAGAAAATTAGTAACAGCAATTGCAACCGGAGCGCTTTTACTTAATGCATTTGTACCTGTTGCATTCGCAACCACCACTATAGAGATTACTGGTAACGGCGTTGGTTCTGATAATTATGCAAACGTTACTCAAACGAGTAATACTGTTGTTAATCAAACCAATAATGCAACCGTCACTAACAATGTTAACGCAACTGCAGATACCGGAGACAATAAAGCAAAGTTCAACACCGGTGGAAGCGTGACAGTTAATACTGGTGATGCAAACGTTACAGCCAACGTCTCAAACACTCTAAATTCCAATGCGGCACAAGCAAACTGTTGTCAAACAGGGAATACGGACGTTCTAATAGACGGTAATGGTGTGTTTTCAACTAATACTGTTAATCTTACTCAAAATAGTAAGACAACTGTAACTCAGACTAACACCGCAAACGTTACCAACAATGTTGACGCAAATGCAGACACCGGAAACAACAATGCAAAATGGAATACTGGTGGAGACGTTACCGTTAGCACAGGAAATGCAACAGTAAATGTTGATGTTTCAACTCAGGCCAATGCAAACTGGGCAAAAGTCAGTCCGGCAGCAGGCTCTGGGCCATCAACCGACGTAAGTCTTAAAATCTTGGGCAATGGCGTTGGCAGCGATAACTTTATTGGTGCCACTCTAACCAAGAACACAACAGTAAATCAAAATAATAGCGCTTACGTTAATAACGACGTTAATGCAAACGCAGAAACCGGAGACAATGAAGCAAAGTTTAATACCGGAGGAGACGTAACAGTTGATACCGGAAATGCCAAAGTTATGGGAGACGTAAATAATATGGTTAACTTTAACTGGGCAGATGTGAACTGCGGATGTGCTTTCGGGCTTACTGCAAAAATTGCTGGAAATGGAGCAGACCTTTTTGACAACGGTCCACACGATGATAATACCATCACTGCAGCATTAACAAGTTTGCAGAGCGCCTTACAAGGCAATATTGCGAACTTGAGCAATAACGTTGATGGCGATGCAGATACCGGAGACAACAGTGCAAAATGGAACACTGGTGATGTACAAGGAGTAGATGATGCTTCTGTGGTAACTGGTGATGCAACTGATAACTTCGGTACTCAAAACAGCGGAAATTCTAATGTTTTGGGCAGTGTGCCTCCATTGCAATGGCCAGATATGCCTCCTGTTAATGTAACAATTGACTGGAGTGCTCTTTTGTCATTCTTTGGAATGTTTGTACACAGCGGTTAAATCCTGTAAAAAGTAGGGTTGTCTACTTGCACTTCAGTTAGACAACCCTACGAAACAGGAATAAAAAATTCAAAATTAAAAATTAAAAAAAATTAATAAAAAAAATGAAAATAATTAAAAAAATAAAAAAAGCACTAATAACATTGTTAATAATAGTAGTAATTGCTATTCAAGTTGGTCCTGTTGTTTATGCAGAGGATATCCCAACAGCTCCTACCCCACCAACAGCTCCTACCCCACCAACAGCTCCGACCGCACCAGATTCAACTATTTCTCCTCCAACTCCACCGGCTGCCCCCACACCACCTACTGCTCCAGAATTAACGGTTACGCCTCCATCCGCTCCAACTCCGCCAACAGCCCCGACTCCACCCAAAGCTCCAACCCCTCCTTCTGCGCCTACTCCTCCAAGTTTACCTCCGTCTTTGGATACCACTGGTGTCCAGCAAGATCAAAATACTGCAAATCAACAAGGTACAGGTGGAGAAACTTCGAATTTTAATAACGGAGATCCGTCAATTAAAACCGGAGATATAAACAATACTGGAAATATTTCGACTATCGGGAACAATAATCTTTCGACTACAACTCAAGGATGTTGTACAAACGCAGCATCGGTAGTAAGTAATGGTAATGGAGCAAACTCCACAAATAGTGGATCTGCAACCATCTTAGATAACAATAATTTGTCTCAAGCAAATGGAGCGACAGTCGGAAACAATCTTTCCAGTTCTTCAGTTTCAGGAAATAACTCGGCATCGTTTAACGTTGGTAATTCAAGTATTGTTTCTGGCAACGCAAACACCACAGGTACAATTGTTACAGGGGTGAATACCAATGTAGATAATGTTGCAGTTTCAGAATTTAATGTGGTAGATAATAATACAGGCGATATTATTCTTGATTTTGGTGCGAATTGTATTTCAGGATGTAATGGAAGTAGTGGAGCGCTTACTGCACAAAACTCGAATAACGCAGCAGGATCTGTAAATACTTCTTCTTTGGACAGTACCAACAATAATACCAATTTGCAAAATAACGATGCTGTAATAACAAATGATCTTACTTTAGGATCAAATTCAGGCAGCAATTCTACAAGTTATAATACAGGCGGGGATTCGTCAATTACTACAGGCAATGCAAATGTCGCGGCAAATGTTTTGACTTTAGTAAATAACAATTTAGCAGGAAATGTTGTATTCGGAATTGTAAATATTTTCGGCAATCTTATAGGCGATATAATTCTTCCTCAGAGCGTGATCGATTCTTTATCCTGTTTAGCATGCGGGAGTTCTTTGAGCGCGGTAAACAGCGGGAATGGTGCTAATTCCACAAATAACGCAGAAATAAGTAGTACATCCACTAACACAACACTTCAGAATAACAATGCAACAATAGATAATAATTTATTACTCTCGGCAACGACTGGTAACAATAGCTCAAACTTTAATACAGGTGGTGATTCAAGCGTTATAACAGGAAATTCCGATATTAATGCTCAAGTATTAAATATTGCTAATTCGAATATCAATGGCGGTAACATGTGGCTTGTTATTATAAATAAAGCAGGTCAATGGATTGGGCAGATTTTGGGAGCACCGGTTGGTAGCAATTTTGCGGGTTCATCAGGCAGTGAATTTACAGTTAGTCCAACTGGCGAAATAACCGTAACAAACAGTGGAAATGGCGACGGATCAGTAAATAATTCAAATGTCTCAAGCGCAAGCAATAATACTACTGTCCAAAATAATAACGCAAAAATTGTAAATAACCTTAATCTTTCCGCAAACACCGGTAACAATATGGCCAGTGACAATACAGGTGGTGATTCAACTATAAAGACAGGAGATGCAAAAATTATCGCCAGTCTTATAAACTTTGTTAACAATAATATTACCGGAGGCGGAAAGTTAATTGTAACCGTTGTTAATGTTTTTGGTAGCTGGCTTGGGGATTTTGTAACCCCAGGTACAAATAAAGATAAAAAGACTAATGATCCGTCTGGTATTGGAGGACCGATAGCTCAAGCTCAGCTAGCTGGCGATAATCGCAACAGTGGATCTTCGGATAATAACCAAAATAATAGTGGGTCAAACTCTAGTCCGTCGTTGCAGCAGAACAATTCACCGATAGTGGTTGATGCGGCAATAGGCTATGGAGATATTGGAGAGAATAAAGGACAAATCTTGACAACTTCAACCTATAAACCCGATCCAGGTCTTGTTCTCGCCAGCGCTCAGATGCATAATTTGGATTTGCAAAATTCAAATACTGCTGGGGCAAAAAAAATAAACATAAATCTCGCGTGGGCAATTATTATTATTCCAGTTTTACTGACTGCTTATTTTACAATAAAAAGAAAGTATTTATTTAATTTTCTGTCCCTTAAAAAGGGCATATAATTTACTGCAAATTTTTAAGATATTTTTAAAATATAACTAAAGGTGATTATGATTAAGAGAATTTTTACATCATTAATTTTCGTTTTGCTTTTTGGAATGCTTTTTACAGCTTTGGTAAGTGCACAGGATACAGTGCTATCAATAACGAATAATGGTAGCGACTCTACTAACGAAGTTAAGATAGACTCTACAACCACGACAACGGTTCAGCAATCAAACAATGCTCAAGTACAAAACAATATAACAAGTAATTCAAATACGGGAAATAATCAGACTTCTTCAAACTCCGGCTCGGCAGACATCACGACAGGATCTGTTACAAGCAGTGAAAACGTGAGTAATAAGAATATAAATTCAAATGTAGCGGAGAACAAAAACTGCGGTTGCGCAAATAATGTTACTGTGCAAATAACAGAGAACGGGACAAATTCGACCAACAATGCCAATTTAAACATTTCAAACACAACAAATATAACTCAAGAAAATAATGCAAATATTACTAACAATATTGAAGTTCATGCAAATACGGGAGACAATAGCGCAAATAACAATGGAGGAGATATTGAGATAAAAACTGGAAATATCTTGAGTATAGTTACTATTAACAATAAAAACATTAATCAAAATGTTGACCCGCAAGATAATAAAGCAGGCATGTTGACAGTTGCAATAAAAGATAACGGGGAAGGCTCAAGCAATAATGCGACGATTAGTCTATCTAATGTCTTTAACTACAAAAGCAAGAATATTGCTATTCTTGTGAATAGCGACATAGAAGACCCAAATACAGGCGGCAATACAGCAAATGGCAATATAGGAGGTGTTCTTATCATAACTGGTGATATTGTAAAAATTACGACCATAGGAAATGAGAATATTAATGGTTCTTTCTTTAACCCTCCGCCGACGCAAATAATTCCACCCTCTCCTCCAGGAGGAGGAGGAACAGGAGGAGGAGGGGGGGGAGAGGGAGTTCCGCCTGCAGGCCCACCGCCAAGCGGCGGTGAAGCGCCATCAGGTAGCCAACCACCATCTTCTCCTTCAAGTGGGGCAGGAGCGTTAATTAGCGTAGCCGGTCAGGTTCTCGCAGCCGCAGCAGGAGGAATTCTGCCGGTAACAGGAAATTATTGGATGTTGCTTTTGATTTTTCTTCTTTCTGCAATGTTTCTTACGGGATGGTATCTGCGCTTCGGTTCCGACTCTTCTCCGCCAGCATATGCAATTGTCTAAAAAAAAGTTTATTGGAAACGCCCTGATGGCGTTTTCTCTTTCTTTAATTATTTTTATCTACTATCCAGTGATAGCTTTGTATCTTGTTCCAACTCAAACAGTCAATAAATTATCAGATACTTCATTTTATATAGATATTCCCAAAATAAATGTGTTTCTCCCGATTATTTCTAATGTTGACCCTTTTAATGAAAAAGAATATAGAAAGGTTTTGGAAAAAGGAGTTGCTCAAGCAAAAGGTACGGCGCTTCCTGGAGAGAAAGGAACGTCTTATCTTTTTGGCCATTCATCTGATTCGCCATGGAGGATTACAAGATACAACATTGCCTTTTTTCGATTACCAGAACTTAAAAAAGGGGATATTATTTTAATCAAAAGACGCGGAAAAGAATATAAGTATAAAGTGAGCGGTGAAAAAACTGTCTGGCCTAACGAGATTAATTATTTACTTGATACAAAAAAGACTCAGTTAATTTTACAGACCTGTGTACCGATAGGTACGTCTCTTCAAAGACTTCTTGTTTTTGCGGACCCAGTTAAAGATTAGTTCCAGCTGAATAAATGTATTACCCATGGCCTAAAAGAAAACTTTTCTCCTTAATTTCATCTTTGGATAATCCCAAGCATATTGAACATTTTTTTAATGATTTTTGACTCATGAAACTTCTTTTTATCTATCGGGGAAGTGCTATTCAAAAATACCACATATTTTCAAGAAGAGTTATTAATAAAAAACCCCGCATTTCTGCAGGGCTTTTATAAACACTTAACGCAAATTTAATTGTTTTGGTTAAGGGTGTTGGTAATGGTTACACTTACCGTTGCATCTCCAGTCTTTACTGAATTAGACCCACCATTGTTTAAGTCAGCACTGTTGCCACCTGTTGATGCTCCAGCAAGAACAATATTACCTACTGTAGCAGTATTTGACTTCACTGTTACACTAGTGTTTGTAATCTTAATCTTACATATATTCAATGAGTTATGTCCGCTGCCAGAAATTGTACACGTGTTACCACTAGCCGCGAATGCAGCACCAGGCAGAAGTGTTGCGGCAAGGATTGCACCAGTTGCAATTGCTGTTTTTACTTTTTGTTTAATTGTCATTCTTTTTCACCTCCTTTCTTCAAAAAATTAAAAACCAGCCCAAGAGCTGGCCTTTTAAGTTTTAAGATAATATTAATTCGGGCAGATAATTCATAATTATATTCTTGAAAAATCCTTCTCCCTGAGCGGGCAGCTCACAGAGAGAGTTTGTCATGAGCAGTTGACAAAGTACGAGTATTATAAATTATGTTTGGATTATTATGTCAAGACGACAAACTAGATAAAACTATGTAAGAATTATTTTAATAAAGGGGATTTGAACAAAAAGAGGCAGGAGAGTATAATATAGTTCTATATGGCGAAACTTTTGGGACTTATGTTGATGTCCCTGTTTATTACTTTTATTCTTCTTATTCCTTTCATTGACTTTCTCTACAAGATGAAGTTTCGCAGGCAGAAACAAAAGACACTGGATATCTTCGGCAAACCTGCACCCAATTTTGATAAATTTCATGCATGGAAAGAGGGTACGCCTGTTGGCGGGGGAGCCTTAATTATTGTTACCGTTTCAATATTATCGCTTTGGTCATATGGAATGTTAGGTGTAGAAGTAAAACCATGGGAAATTTTTGTAATACTTTTTACACTTATTAGTTTTGGAATCTTGGGATTTTATGACGATTTGAAAAAATTTGTTAATAATGGAAAGAAATTTGCCTTTTTCGGGCTTAGATTTAGATATAAATTTCTTATTCAATGGCTATTGGCGTTGGTTGTGGCTGTAATTTTATTTACACAGCTTGGATATTCATTTATATTTATTCGAGGATTTGGAATGGCCAGTCTTGGCTTTCTCTATATTCCTATTGCTGCATTTATCATTGTATCATTTACCAATGCCTTCAATATCGCAGATGGACTCGATGGGCTTGCAACAGGTCTTCTTCTAATTTGTCTTGGAGCATTTTTGGCATTATCTGCCAATAGCGTTGATCAAACTTCAAAAATTTTTATAGCAATTCTTATAGGGAGCATTACAGCATTTCTTTACTTTAATATTTACAAAGCGAGAATTTGGCTGGGAGATGTTGGAACATTGTCACTTGGGGCAGTCCTGGCGGTAATAGGACTTCTGACAGGAAAAATTATAGCTTTGGCATTTATCGGCGGAGTATTTATTATTGAAGTAGGGTCTTCTTTAATACAAATTCTTGGTAAAAAATTCTTAGGAAGAAAAATATTTTCTGTTTCTCCATTTCATCTCTATCTTCAAAAAATAGGCTGGGATGAGCCAAAAATCGTTATGAGGGCTTGGCTTCTTGGATTTTTCTTCGCTATTTTGGGGCTTTACATCGCCTTTATAAGATGAAATGAAAAGGGTAGATTTAACTCTCCTTCTAACAGTTGTATTCCTAACACTCTTTGGACTGTTTATGATATATGATGTGTCTTCTTTTGTCGCTTTTAGAGACTTTGGTGATAAATATCACTATATAAGAGGACAATCTTTCTGGGTCTTTTTAGGATTTTTATTTTTAATTATTTTCTCTTTTTTTGATTATCACAGATTTTACAATCTTTCGCTACCAATTCTTATTGCAGCTCTTACACTTTTAATATTAGTTTTTGTTCCTGGTATTGGAATTTCTCTTCTTGGAGCTCACCGATGGATAGATTTTAAATTTTTTACTCTTCAGCCTGCTGAGTTTGTAAAATTGGCTCTTGCAATTTATCTTGCTTCTTGGCTATCAACACGGGAGAAAGGTAGATTCTTGGCGTTTTTACTACTTTTGGCTCTGGTTTCAGCTCTTGTATTGCTTGAACCAGATATGGGAACGGCTATTATTATACTTTCAGAAGCTCTTGTTGTGTATTTTTTTTCGGGAGGAAGTATACTTTATTTTGCGGGTCTGTTGCCAGTGATTGCGGCAATTGGGTTTTTTCTTATCAAATTGTCACCGTACAGATATAAGAGACTTGAGACTTTTTTTAATATAAATCAATCGATTGGAACGTCTTCTTACCATGTGCGTCAAATTTTAATTGCTTTAGGTTCTGGAGGAATATTTGGCGTTGGGCTTTCAAATTCGCTTCAGAAGTATGCATATTTACCCGAGACAACGACTGACTCAATCTTTGCCATAATTGCCGAAGAGCTTGGCTTTATAGGCGCAACATTTATTATTATCTTACTTGCTGTTATTGTATGGCGAGGCTTTTACATAGCGATAAAAGCAAAAGATAATTTTGGCAGACTTCTAGCGGGTGGAATTACTACTTTTTTAGCAGTACAGACAATTATAAATCTTGCCTCACAAACCGTACTTTTACCTCTTACCGGAGTTCCCCTGCCATTTATCTCCTATGGTGGATCTGCCCTTATAATTGATCTTTGTTCAGTTGGTGTCCTTTTGAATATCTCAAAACAAGGCGTAAAGGTATGAAAATTGCAATCATTGGAGGGCATCTATCGCCTGCTCTGTCTGTAATTGATGTCTTGCCAAAAAACACAAAGCTCCTATTTATAGGACGAAGATATACTTTTGAGGGAGATAAAACTTTATCCTTGGAATATAAAACCATAACTGGTCTTGGAATTCAATTTTTACCCATCATAACCGCAAGGTTTCAAAGAAAATTTACAAGATATACTATTCCTTCCCTTTTTAAATTACCAACAGGATTTATTCAGGCATTTTCTATTCTTAATAAATTTAAGCCCGATGTGGTTTTGGGTTTTGGGGGATATTTAGAAATTCCAGTAGTCCTAGCGTCATTTTTTTTAAGAATTCCGGTTGTGATTCATGAACAGACTCAAGAAGCTGGTCTCGCAAATAAAATCAGCTCCCGGTTTGCTAAAAAAATCTGTGTGTCATGGAAATCTTCTGAAAAACATTTTCCAAAAGAAAAAACAACTTTTACAGGCAACCCAATAAGAAAATTCAAAATTCTCGCATCGCGGCGGAGCGGACAAAATTCAAAACTCAAAATTCAAGAAGACAACTTGCCGTTAATTTATATTACAGGAGGAAGTGCAGGCTCTCATTTTATAAATAATTTAGTAGAGGGGTGTTTGGAAAAATTACTTAGGAATTTTAGAATAATTCATCAAACAGGAGAAACAGAAGAATTCAAGGATTTTACTAAACTTATCGCTCTTCGCAAAAAACTTTCGCCTAAACTTACAGAAAGATATGTTATTCAAGAATTTATTGAACCCTTTGATGTTTTTCGCTTACTTAAAAGAGCAACACTTGTAATTGGAAGATCTGGAATAAATACTGTTTGCGAGCTTATGTATATAGGTACTCCCTGTCTTTTGATACCGCTGCCTTTCTCACAAAATAATGAACAATTTAAAAATGCAGTTCTTCTTAAAAAAATCGGAATTTGTGAGATTGCCGATCAGACTTATTTGGATTCCGAAAAGTTTTACCGCATTATAAAATCTATGATTAATAATATAGAAAACTATAAAAAAAATGCTCATAAGGCTAAAAGTTTTGTTCATAAAGATGCAGGTTTAAAAATAGTAAAAGTTTTAGAGTATGCGGCGAAGAATAAATAAAAGAAAAAAAAATAAGCTTAAATTCTTTTTTACAGCATTATTATTTTTAGTTGTTGTTGTCTACGTAGTTTTGTTTTTTTACGAACTGTCTTTTCTTAAAACCCCCACCGTTATTAGTCCGCTTGGTAAGAAAAATATCTATAGGGCTGAAAATATTGAAAGTCTTCTTTATAAAGAGGATATTCCTTTTTCGTCAGTACAAATTGCGAGCGACTCATCAATTTTGGTAAATCTTGCCGAGGATGGACAAGTAATAATTTCCTCAAAAAAAGATATAGCAACTCAAATCAGCTCTTTACAACTTATGCTTAAACGGCTTACAATAGAAGGGAAAAGATTAAAAAGTCTTGATTTTAGGTTTGATAAACCGATTATTGTGTTTAAGTAAATTATGACTGAAGGTAAAATTGTAGTTGGTATTGATATAGGAACATCAAAAATTGCAACTATAATCGCAAGGGTTGACGAATTTGTAAATGTCTTGGGAGTTTCCGAAGTAAAAGCGGCAGGAATTAAAAGAGGTCAGATCGTAGATATCGATGAAGCAGTCGCATCAATCAATAGTTCTCTTGAGGGGGCTGAGCGAATGGCTGGCTATTCCGCTTCACATGTTATCGTCTCAATCGGAGGGGCGCATATCGAATCTCTAAACTCAAGAGGAGTAGTGGCAGTATCTGCTTCCGGAGGAGAAATTATCAATAATGATCTTCTTAGAGTTGTTGATGCTGCAAAAGCCGTCTCTCTACCATCAAGCCGCGAAATTGTCCATGTTTTGCCACGTAATTATACTGTTGATGGGCAAGAAGGCATAAAAGATCCCGTAGGCATGAGTGGAATTAGACTTGAAGTGGATACTCATATAATTTCTGCCAATACAACCGCAATTAGAAACTTGGAAAAAGCACTTTCTGAAGTTGGTGTTGATGTAGATGGAGTCGTTTTTAACGGATATGCAAGCAGTCTTTCGGTTCTCTCTGAAACAGAGAAAGAATTAGGAGTAGTTCTTGCTGATATTGGAGCAGGTACTACTGATATTTCTATTTATGTCGAAGGCTCTGTAGCTTATTCTTCAGTTCTCCCTATTGGAGCAAGACATATCACAAATGATTTAGCAATCGGACTTAGAATTTCTCTTGAGAGCGCTGAAAAGATAAAACTTTTTCTCTCGACCCCCCCAAAAAAACCTACCAGGGTAAGTGAAGAGAACAAAGCTCAAGAAGAGCCAAGACCAAAAATAAGCGATGAAATTGATCTTTTATCTCTTCATCTCCCAGAAGAATTAAACAAGGCTTCAAGGAAAACCTTAGTTGATGGAATTATTAGACCCAGACTTAATGAGATTTTTACTTTTATAGGTCTTGATATGAAAAAAAGCGGTTTTGCTGGACAAACACCGTCGGGTCTTGTGGTAACTGGCGGTGGGGCATTGACGGTTGGGGCAGTCGACGCCGCAAAAAGAACACTTGCTATGCCAGTTAGAATAGGAACACCTACAAGAATAAAAGGACTTATTGATGAAATTCAAACTCCTGCATTTTCGACTGTTGTTGGACTGGCAACATATGGGGCAACTTTCGAGCCACAGTCTCATCTGCCTTTTGGGGTATCTATTCCTCAACTTCCGGGCATGCAATTTGGCAAAATATTTTCTAAGATTTTTGAGATAATAAAATCCTTTACGCCTTAATTAAAAGGGCTTGCAAAAATATTTTTTATTTGCTAGTATAATTTTTATCTATGCTTATTAAGCCTCAAACTGCAAATTTCGCTAAAATAAGAGTTATGGGGATAGGCGGCGGAGGTTGTAATGCTCTTACCTCAATGATTACACAGGGGCAGATTCAAGGAGTTGATTTTGTTGCTGTTAATACAGATGCTCAAGCTCTCCTTCTGTGTCAGGCGGCAACTAAAGTCCAGATTGGAGAGAACTTAACAAAAGGGTTAGGCTCAGGAGGAGATCCGGAGATAGGAAGGCAGGCGGCAGAAGAATCTTCAGAAAAATTAAAAGATATGCTTGAAGCATCTGATATGGTGTTTCTTGCTGCAGGTATGGGAGGAGGTACAGGAACTGGGTCCTCTCCTATTATTGCCAAAGTTGCTAAAGAAGTTGGCGCTTTAACAATAGCAGTTGTTACAAAGCCATTTACATTTGAGGGGACAAGAAGAATGGTGAGTGCTGAGGACGGAATTGAAGAACTCAAGGATAAAGTTGATACTTTAATTGTTATCCCAAATCAGAGAATTTTGGATGTCGTTGACAAAAAACTTTCTCTTCTTGAGGCATTTAAAGTTGCCGATTCTGTTCTCACACAAGGCGTTCAAGGAATTTCAGACCTTATTACAATGCCAGGGCTTATAAATGTTGATTTTGCTGATGTAAGGACAGTTATGAGTAATGCTGGTTCAGCTCTTATGGGTATTGGTACCGGAGTTGGTGAAAATAGGGCCCAGGCTGCTGCAAGAAGCGCTATTGCATCTCCTCTTTTGGAAATTTCCATGGATGGAGCACGAGGAGTACTCTTTAATATCACAGGCGGTCCTGATATAACAATGAGTGAAGTTGATGAGGCAGCAAAGATTATTTCTTCTGCCGCGGATCCAGACGCAAACATTATTTTTGGAGCAACGATTGATGAATCAATGCATGATCAGATAAAAATAACTGTTATTGCAACAGGGTTTGATCAGACTAGACAAACACTTCGAGAGTTTATTGTACCAGAAAAAAAGTTGGAAGAAGTTGTGCAACCACCACAAGAAGAGCCAATAGGAGAGGAAGAAGACGTCTTCGAAATTCCCGCATTTTTAAGACAGAAGAATTGACCCCGTATTATCTGCTATAATTTACACGTATGGAAAATCTTAAAGGGAAAGTTGTTGTTACAACTGGGTTGAGTATTGGAATTGGCAGGGAAGATGCCTGCCACTTAAATGACTGATTTTGAAGGTACGTTGCCTGAACAAGTTGCTTAAGTGATTTAAATCTTGTAAAAGGGGACTACTATTTACCATCAGGCGCAGATGTAAACATCTGGGATTATGTCAAGGAATAAAATCAAATTATTTTCCTCTGGACCAGGCGTATATGTGTCCCAAAACTGCAAGTACTAAAAACCCAAGTCCCCATCTTAATGGATGCGGATTTATAAGTGGTGATGTTATAAGTATTCCTATTCCTATACCGCCTATAAGATGAGTAAGGGAATTGAATATAGAGTGACTTTTAAAATGGCTATTAATTCTTTTGAACAAAATTATCTCACCTCCTTCCCAAAATCCCTACTTTAAATGTAATATTATTTTTGTAAAATAGTCAAATATGGTAAAATCGCAGGACAAATCTTTCGAATATTTAACAAATAAAATTCTTGAAGTCGGTTCCTATTTAGGATAGAATTAATCTTACTTATGTTTAAACAGGTTTCGTCCAAAGTCGAGTTTTCAAAAATAGAAGAGAATGTCCTTGAATATTGGAAGAAAAATAAAATTTTCGAAAAATCAGTTAATTTAAGACCGAAAAATAAAAGATGGACATTTCTTGATGGTCCGCCTTTCATTACTGGTCTGCCTCATTACGGAAATTTACTATCAAGTATTCCAAAAGATGTTTTTCCAAGATTTTGGACAATGAAAGGATATAGGGTACGCAGAGTTTGGGGATGGGATTGTCATGGGCTTCCAGCTGAAAATAAAGTTGAAGAAAAAGTAGGAATAAAAAGAAAAAAAGATATTGAAGAAAAAGTAGGAATAAAAAAATTTATTGACGAATGCAAATCATATGTAAGAAATGTTTCAAGCGAATGGGAATGGTACGTGGATCATATCGGACGGTGGGTTAATTTTAAAAATGCTTATAAAACTATGGACTTATCCTACATGGAAAGTGTTATGTGGGTTTTTAAAAGTATGTATGACAAAGGATATATCTATAAAGGTCTTCGGGTTTCACTATTTTGTCCTCATTGCTCAACGCCAATATCTAATTTTGAAGTAGCAATGGATGCTGAAAACTATAAAGAATTAACTGAAAAAGCAAGTACCTATAAATATCCATTAAAAGGCGAAAAAGATACATATCTTCTTGCCTGGTCAACTACTCCGTGGAATAAATTGGCAACTCCCGCTCTTGCCGTTAATCCCTCTTTGACCTATGTAAAAGTTTTGCAGGATAAAGAAAAATATATCTTGGCAAAAACAACCATAAAAATACTCAAAGACAAACCATATAAAATTTTGGAAGAATTTAAGGGCAATAAATTAATAGGCAAGAAATTTATACCTCATTATAACTTTTACACAATTGATAAAAACAAGAAGGCATTCGTCGTAATAGGAGGGGACTTTGTGACTGCTGAGGAAGGTACGGGAATAGTGACGCTAGCGGTTTATGGAGAAGAAGATTTGAAAATTATGCAAAAGGAAAATATCCAGCTTGTAATGCATGTTGATGAAGAGGGAATTATTAAAAATGATGTTCCTAAATTTGGGGGCATATATTATCTAAAAGCAAATAAGGCAGTCAATGAAGATTTGAAAGAACGAAGATTATTATATCGTGAAGATGATTATGTTCATACAGTTGCACATTGCTGGAGATGCGGAACCCAATTATTTTATGCGCCACAAAATGCATGGTATGTAAATATTCAAATTCTAAAAAAAAGACTGAAGAAGACAAATGGAAAGGTTAACTGGTTTCCTAGACATTTTAAAAAGGGAAGATTTCTAAAAAGTCTTGAAAATGCTCCTGATTGGAATATATCAAGAAACCGTTATTTTGGATCTCCAGTTCCTGTTTGGGAATGTGAGTGCGGAGAAAGGATTGTTCCCGGTTCCATCAGAGAACTTGAAGAATTAAGCGGGAGAAAGATTAATGATCTACACAAGCCTGAAATTGACTTAGTCACAATTAAATGTAAAAAATGTGGCAAAGACGCTCGTAGGGTCCCCGAAGTTTTAGATAGTTGGATTGAGGCAGGAAGTGCTTCATTTGCAGAACGGCATTATCCATTTGAAAAAAACGAACAACTTGAAGATTTCTTTCCTCCGGATTTTGTAGCAGAATATACAGGACAGATAAGAGCATGGTTTTATGTAGTTCATGTCATAGGAGGTGCTCTTTTTGATTCTCCTGCATTTAAAAATGTTGTTGTCGAGGGAGTAATTTTGGGAACAGACGGGCGAAAGATGAGCAAGAATTATGGGAATTATCCAGATCCTAAGAAAATGCTTCAAAAATATGGGGGAGACGCATTGCGCTTATACCTTCTTAGAAGTCCTGTAATGAAGGGTGAAGATATTTTGATATCGGAAGAACAGTATCGCAATCAGATAAAAGGAGTGATGCTTGTTTTATGGAATGTATATAATTTTTTTATAACTTATGCTGATATAGAGAATTGGAGTCCGAGAAAAATTCAAAATCCAAAATTCTCATCCAAAAGACGACCGGTCTTTAGCCGAAAAAATACTTTAGATAAATGGATAATTTCTCTTTTAAATAAATTAATAAATGAAGTAACTGATGATTTAAATCATTACAATACTATTTCCAGCATTGATCATACTCAAAAGTTTATTGATGATTTATCAACATGGTACATCAGAAGAAGTAGGAACAGAGTGGGTCCGACAGCCAAAATTGAAGAAGATAAAAATAATTTTTATTCAACTTGTTTTGAGGTTTTAAAAACTTTAGCAAAACTTATGGCACCAATCACCCCCTTTATAACTGAAGAAATTTACAGAAATTTAACAAAAGAGGAATCTGTTCATCTTACTGATTGGCCAAAAATTGATAAGAGATTAATCGATGAAAAACTTGAGGAGAAAATGGAGATGATAAGAAAAATTGTTGAACTTGGGCACGCAAAAAGAAAAGAGCTTGGGATTAAAGTCAGACAACCACTCAAAAAATATCAAATATCAAATATCAAATATCAAATAGATGAGGATTTAGTTCAATTAATTCGAGAGGAGTTGAATGTTAGAGAAGTTGAAATTAAGCAGGGAAAAGGGGAGTTGGTTGTTGATTTTGATACAAAGATTACACAAGAACTTAAGGATGAGGGTTTCGCTCGGGAAATTGTGAGGAAAATTCAAGAAGAGAGAAAAAAACTTGGTACAAAATTAGATGAGAAAGTAGATGTAGTAGTAGATAAGTGGCCCGTTGAATTTGAAGACTATATCAAAAATAAAGCTCTTGTTAGAAACATTAAGAGAGGCGATGGGTTTTCAGTTATTAGAACATGAGTAGAATGTCTTTTCTTCGAGTAGATCTTGGACTATTGGTACCTTCATTCATATTGTTGTTTTTAGGACTGACCACCCTTTTTTCTATAAATATAGATTTTTTTAAAACACAATTATTTTTTTCTTTTGTTGGGATTGTTCTATTTTTTATCTTTGCCCAAACCAACTATCAGGTTATTCAAAACTATAGTCTGCCAATTTATATAGCTTCTTTAATTTTACTTGTTTTGGTTTTGATGGTGGGTATTGAAAGCAGAGGCTCTGTTCGATGGTTTGAGATTTTTGGATTTAGAATTCAGTTTTCAGAACTTATCAAGCCTTTTCTTGTTTTTTCCTTTGCATCATTTTTGAAAACTCATGATAATCAAGCTTTTAGATCATTTGTTTTGCTGATTTTACTTTTGTTGCCGATTGTATTTTTAATTTTTCTTCAGCCAGATTTAGGAAACGTGATAATTTATACTACAGTTGCAATTTTATCCCTTATTGTTTTTGGTTTACCTCTTAGATTTTTTATTTTAGGTTTTGTTTTTCTTATTGCGATGTCGCCCATTCTATGGAATTATCTATATTTTTACCAAAAACAGCGAATTTTGACTTTTTTTCATTTGACTGTTGATCCATTGGGTACGTCCTATAATGCTATACAGGCAATTATTGCAGTGGGCTCAGGGATGTTTTTAGGAAAGGGCTTAGGCCTTGGAACTCAATCGGTGCTTCGTTTTTTGCCAGAAAGACACACGGATTTTATTTTCGCAACTCTTTCTGAAGAATTAGGATTTGTTGGGTCAGTTATTGTTCTTTTAGCATTTATTTTTTTGCTTTACAGAATTTTTTTGATATATAGACACGCGGATGATTTATTCGTACAGCTATTTGCAATTATTTCATTTTTTTTAATTTTTACCTCGTTTTTTATAAATATTGGTATGAACATAGGAATAATTCCAATTGTCGGGTTACCACTACCATTTGTTTCATATGGAGGAAGCTCGCTTATCTCAAGCTTTATTTTGCTTGGCTTTCTTTCTTCTATGGGTACTTCAAAAGATAGACAGGATGTTCTGGAAATTAAATAATGAGTTTGATATAATTAACTTTATGGAGTACGCTGTTATACAATCAGGTGGAAAACAGTACAAGGTTGAAAAAGGCGATATTATAGAGGTTGACAAAATCAAAGGAGAAAAAGATACGGAAATTACAATTGATGATGTTTTTCTTTGGGTTAGAGATAAAGAAGTCAAGATTGGAAGACCAAAACTTCCGGATACAAAAGTTAAAGCCAGAATTTTGGAACATAAAAAAGGAAATAAAATTAGAGTCGGTAAATTTAAGGCGAAAACTCGTTATAGACGCATCACAGGATTTAGGCCAATACTTACTAAGCTTAAGATAGAAGAGATAAAGATGATTGCATCGAAATGATGTATTTTGACCCCCTTGACCACTGTGAAAACTATTGTTATAATGCGTATGATTTTCACAAAGGAAGGAATATATGGCACATACAAAAACACAAGGAGCAGTTAAAGGGAATAGAGATTCAATCGCTAAACGTTTGGGTATTAAAATATATGGTGGGCAAAAGGCAGAACCTGGAAATATTATCGTAAGGCAAAGAGGGACTAAGTTTTTTAAGGGAAGAGGTGTTTTAATGGGACGAGATTTTACGCTTTTTGCAAAGCTTTCCGGTATAGTTTCTTTTAAGACAGCAAAAGGTAAAAAGATAGTTGAGGTAATCTAGAAAAGTTTTAGCAATATGGATGAGCAAAAAGAAAAGGTTTTTGAACTTGACACAGGTCATCTGCAATCAAATCCCCTTCAGCCCCGCGCTACAATTTCTCCTGAATCGCTAAGTGAATTAGTTGAATCCATACGAGAACAGGGAATTTTGGAGCCATTGGTTGTTGCAAGGACTCCGGCAGGCTATCAGATTATCGCAGGAGAGCGAAGATGGAGAGCTGCTAAAATTTTAGGTCTTGCTACAGTACCGGTTATTGTTAGAGAGACCTCGCCTCAAGCAATGCTTGAGATGTCTATAGTTGAAAATATTCAACGTGAAGATCTTAATCCAATTGAAAGAGCCCTTGCGTATAGAAGATTGATTGATGAATTTGGTCTTGGTACAAATGAAGTTGCCAAAAGAGTTGGAAAAAGTGCTCCTGCTGTTTCAAACACAATAAGACTTTTAACACTTCCTGATGCCATAAAAGATGCTCTCATTGCAGGAGTTATTACCGAGGGGCATGTTCGTCCCCTCATCTCTCTTGGGGATCAAAGGTTAATGCTTGACTTATTTAAAAAAATACTCCGTGAAAACAGCACAGTTAGACAGACTGAAGATATGGCTCGTCAGGCAAAAGCAGAGATTCAAAAAAAGGAGCCTCAAAAAAAACGTGACAAACTCTGGATTCCAGAACAAGATGAGATGGCAAGAGAGCTAGAAAAGAAATTGGACGTTGATAGGGTAATAATCACACAATCACGTACTCTTGGTCGGATAACCATTGTTGTCCGTGGGGAAGCAGAAGAAACTACGTCCAGAATTAAAGAGATTCATGACTGCTTGGTGAGCTACGATAAATTTACAAATAAAAATTCTTAAGGATTTTTTACAGGTCCCATTCTATTTAATGGCCAGTATACAAAGAAAGATTTTCCTATAATAGATTTTCTTGGAAGAAAGCCCCATTCTCTTGAGTCAGAACTAAAGGAGCGATTATCTCCCAAAACAAAATATTCATCCTTTGGTACAGTTATTTCAGCCCCCTCTTTTAGAAATGATCCCCCATATGTTAAAACACCTGGCTTAAGATACCTGCTCTCATCAAGTTTTTTTCCGTTGAGATATACATAGCCATTTTTAAGAGAAACTTTATCGTTTGGTGCTCCAATTATTCTTTTTATGTAATCTTTTTCAGGATCGGGCGGAGCCTTAAAAACTACTACTTCTCCGCGTTTTGGATTCTGAAAATCAAGCGTAATTATATTGGTCAAAATATACTCCTTATCGTAAAAATTAGGGAACATTGAGTCACCATTTACCTGAAAGGGACGAAAAAGAAAAACGTATATGACCAAGAATACAGCAGCGGCTAAAAGGAGCGTTTCTACTATATCAATAAGAAATGCGTAAACTTTTCTAATTAAAGATAAAACCATATTTCAATTGTCTTAAATTTAGCCTCTTTTGTCAATTAGAATAATTTATGGTAAGATGTTGTTTGTCTGGACCCGTAGCTTAGTGGTAGACCTCCGACCCTGAATGGACTCGTGGTTCAGAGGTAGAACGCTCGCTTCACATGCGAGAGGTCGATGGTTCGATTCCATCCGGGTCCACAAAGTCCAATCAGGCAGGGCGTTCGATTCGCATTCGAAAGGCCGGGGGTTCGAGACTCTCCGGATCTATCTAACTATTGCCTCCAAACTAAAGAAGAAAGACGAGAAAGAATGAAAGTTTTATTTTTGACAAGGCTTTTTTATCCCCATATTGGTGGGGTTGAAAAGCATGTGTATGAAATTAGTAAACGACTTATTAAATTAGGATACGAGGTTACTGTTGTAACCGAAACTATTACTCATCAACTCAAAACTCAAAATTCAAATCTTGACAAAATAGGAATTTTAAGAATTCCAGTTGGTAAAGATGACTGGTTTAAAAAGTTTAGAATTTGGAGAGAAGTTTGGAAGACCAGAAAACTTATTCAAGACGCAGATGTTATACATTGCCATGATGTTTTTTTCTGGTATTTGCCCTTTCGATTTATTTATCCATCAAAACCTGTTTATACCACTTTTCACGGGTACGAGGGAAACAAAATTCCTTCCAAAAAAGCAATTTTAATGCATAAAATTGCAGAAAAACTGTCAAAAGGCAATATTTGTATTGGAGATTTTTTGAAAAAGTGGTATGGAACACGGCCAACTTACGTCACCTATGGCGCAGTCAAAATCCAAAATCCAAAATTCAAAATAAATTCAAAATTGAAAATACTCTTTTTAGGGAGAATTGAGGAAGAGACAGGGATTATGGAATACTTGAAGGCATTAAAGATTTTAAAGGATAAAAGGCAAAGCTTTGAATTAACAGTTTTAGGAGACGGGTCATTGAGAGATAAATCAGAAAAGTTCTCTAAAAAAAATAATTTAAAGGTAGTCTTTAAAGGATTTATAAAGGACGTGAACAAATTTATTCTTCAGTCAAATTATGTGTTCGCTTCAAGATATTTGGGAATTTTGGAGGGATTGGCAGCTAAAAAATTTGTTTTTGCACAATATAATAATGCGATAAAAAAGGATTATTTAAAAATGGCTCCTTTTGTCAAGTTCATATCCATTGCAAAAAACTATCAAGAGCTTTCAAGTCAAATAGAATTTTTTCTTAAAAACGAATCAGAAAGAAACCAGAAGATTATGGGCGGATTTTATTGGGTCTCGGGTCAGACTTGGGACAAAGTTGTAGAAATCTATTTAAGACTGTGGGATTTTAGGTAATTTATATCATAAAGCAGAATTTGATACGTCTTCTCACTAATTATATTTACACGCGGTACTGAGTGCAAAGCGTTAAGAAGTCTTTCAAAAATATTAAGTTCAGTCAAAGAGACTTTCCGTAACCCTCTGTCATAGTTATTTTTAGCATTCTTTGCTACAGCCAAAAGTGAATTAGCTGAGCCATTATTTATCAATTTTAAACTCTGTGCTTCTTTAATATCATCAATCAAGTTTTGAAAACTGACTACTCGTTCCGAGGTTGGATTTTGGTCTTGTGAATAATCTAAACTGAAGGTATCATCTTCATTCGCACCAAGCGTCCCCTCTTTTTTGTAAAGAGAATTAATTCCATCTTTTTGAAATGTCGATAGATTAATAGTATAAAAAGTGTTTGCGTTCTTTGAAAGAGTAATTTTATACTTCCCGTTAGAAGGCTGCGGAAGCAGAAATTCGTTAACTCCTGTTCCTAACTGTTCTTTATTGCCACGAGCATCAGGGTTTTCTATCGGACCCTCAAAAGAATATGTTGCGTTTGGAATTTGGTTAAAAACTTGCGTTTGTCCATTGTGGATATATTTTCCTGTCTTATTGTTTTCCGGATCTGTAACAAGCACCTCAACATCAGGATTTACAGCAATCACAATATAGCTTAGGTTAGTATTAGAGGGAACATATCTGTCAACTTGAGTATAAGAGTTACCAAATGAGGAAAGGTCAGCAACATTCCATTCAGGATCGTTTATAGCATAAGTGCTGTCTAATTTTCCTTTTACAACAACAAAATGGCTGGAAGTTGAAGCATTGTTAACACCTAAGATATCAGGAAATTTATCTACCGTCAGATCTTTATTAATTAAATCAGTGGTGGCGTTACTTGGATACGCACGATTATGGACAAGCTTTATAGACGATTTTCCTGCATCATATAATTTTTTTGTGAGCGTTCCTATCACAGGCCAATTAAAATATGAATACCAGCCACTGCTTCCTTCTCCATAAAGATAGCCGTTGTTATTCTTAAGCCATACATTAAGAGATCCTGGGTCTATTGGTGTTCCGTCTGCAAATTCTTTTATGTTATGGAAGTTAAGAACCATTGCCGCCGATGTTACTACACAGCCCCATCTATCCATTGTCGGGTCAGAAGCGTTTAATAATTTTGCGTGGTCATACTCTGTTGGCCCCCAAGGTAAAGAATTTTGACTAAAATAAGGAACGTCTAAATTATTATCGTCAATGCTTGTAACCTTAATATTATCGAACCAAGTCTCCGAATTTGGGTC
>CAYZZF010000002.1:0-107080 GCA_964483115.1 uncultured Gammaproteobacteria bacterium
GGGAGCCTTTTTCAGCACTCGGTCCTTTAACAGCCTCGGAGCTTTATAAAGATTTTTTGAAGATCTGGCATGAGACCCAAAAACAATATTTATGGTATCTCACCTTCTTGAGAAAGCAGTATTTCTTGCCGATAGAATAGCTGTGGTTAAAACGGGCAGACTTATTGATATTATTAATATCTCCCCGCCAAGACCTAGAAGCAAAGAACATAAAGATTTTATGTTGGATGTTTTAAAAGTAGAAAAAACAATGGAACAATAATGGATCTAGTTTCCTTATTGCACATTGTTTTTAAATGTGCATACAATATAACTAATTTATAGTAAAGGGGGTGATTTATAAATGAACGGGAAAACAAATGACTTTTTTACTCCGCATGCTTTAATGCATGACTTACTTGGCCTTGGAGTCGGGATATTAATTGTTGCACTTATACCATCTCTTACTAATTTCTGGCTAGGTGTAGTAGTAATAGTTGTGGCTCTTGTCCTGGACATAGCGCGAAAAAAATAAAAATAAAGAACAAAGAAATAAAAACCTATGATTAAGCTATGGGGTAGGAGTTAATATTATCGTTCTAAATTCAACCCGCACTATGCCAATGTCATATCTTATTTGAGCAAAGTTTGCTCGTACATTTGCCAAATCCTTGCGAATTTGTGTAAATATGGTTTGCGGATTTGTAGTGTTGACTGAGACGCCTTGGATTATGGTTTTGTCATTTGCAAGGGCGGTGCCTATTGTTGTCAGTCGACTGTTAATATCATCTAGGAGAGATTGAAGCTTTGATACATCTTTGCCTTGGGATTTTGAAGTATTTATAAGGTTTTGTATCTGTGGAATTAGTCCTTGAAGATTTAAGGTAAGTTTTTGCAGATTGTCTATAGTTATTAATAGTTGCATTTTGGGTACAAATATTTTGTAAATATAGTAACCAGTTATAATTTGTTTAGCATCGTTTCTCGCAGTTGCCGCATCAGGATCTGCGTCTATTTTGGACTTAAGAGTGGTTAAACCATTAATATCTGCTTGTATATCTGAGGACAGCGATGCTTTATCATCAGAGGAAAGTCTTTTATCATTCTGAATACGTTGTAACAATCGATTCAATTCGTTTATTCTGTTTTTTATCATTCGATCTGCTCTTTCTTTGATGTTTTCTAATCTTTTTTCTTGGTTTTGAGCAGATAAACTTGCGCGGTTTTCCATTCGAGTCACATCATTTTTTAGTTTTTGCAATCCAAACTGCGCCTGTGCCGAAGCAACAACTATTAGACCTGCAAATACAGTTACCAAAATAATTAGGTATTTTTTCATAGACTGTTAATATTTTTTACATCCTGGTCATCAGATGCGGATGTATCTAACTGGTCAAGTGACTGTATGTCCTGATTAGCCTGATCAAGTTGGGTTTGGATATCTGAATCAGTCTGTTTCAAATACGAATCTTCATTTTGTCTGGTTATTGGCTCTTGAGTTGGAGCAATGGTTTTTTGAGTGGTTTGAATAGGCTGGTTAATTGGTTGAGGAGCCCTACCCTGTTTTGCTAAAAGAAGATAAAGTGCTAATAGTATTACTATTATTAATACACCTACTGGTAGAAATCTCCTCCACATATGCTGTAGTATTATCTCCTATAGCCGAAATCTTGTCAAGAGAGCGATGGATAAGTAATCTGGTTGACACAAGAATATGATATTGTTGTATAATAATTTTATGAAAAATCTTATATTTCTAATATTAAAGTTTATTCCAGCTAATATTGCCTATGCCCATTGTGATATTCCATGTGGAGTTTATGACCCCAACAATGCTCAGATGGCGGCACATACTGTTCTTCGGATGACTCAGCTTCTTATAGATCTTCCTCGGCAAGATGAAACAAAAGCTGAGCATGATCTTGCGAGAATAACTCATATCAAAGAACAGCATGGGGAATTAGTCGAAGAAGAGCTGGGCACTTTGGAGAATGATTATTTTAAAGAGGAACATTTTAACAAGTTCCCAAACTTAAAAAAGCTTATTGAAAAAGCCATTAAGCTTTCGATAAAAACTCGACAGACTATTGATGTTGCGGCCTGCAATGAAATGATTGAGACTGTAATGCAGATCGCTGAAATATTTTATAAAACCAAAAATCTTAAGCCTGTTCGGGTTTCCTCGGGTTATCCCACAGAAGGTAAAATTGTGACCCATAAATAAATGCTTCTATTAAAATTTAAAATAAAGGGCCACAGCATGGAGCCGTTTTTGAGGAATAACGATATGGTTCTCGCAAGTTCAGTCCCTTTCCTTTTTTCAAAACCAAAAGTCGGGGATGTTGTTGTTTTTAAATACAGGAATAAGTTTTTTGTCAAGAGAATTACAAAATTAAATGGTAGTAAATATTTCTTAAAGGGAGATAACATAAAGGATAGTTTTGACAGCAGAAAATTCGGTTGCCTTGAGAGAAAAATGATTTTAGGCAAAATATTTTTAAACTTCAAATTTCAAATTTTTAATTTATAATCAAATCTGAATGTTTTAAAATTAAAAGATTAAAAATTCATTAAAAATTAAGAATTAATTTTTAAATTATTAAACAATATGGAATTTGTTTTTTTTAATTTAATAGTTATTTTGATTATTGTTTTGCTGCTGGTATTTTTATCATGGATGTGGCCGCCTAACAGTCCATGGGCGCCTTGGTGGAAAACGGATAAAAAAACTGCAAGAGAAATCTGCAAACTTGCTAAAATAACAAGGTCGGACCTTGTTTATGAACTGGGATGCGGGCATGGGACATTGATAATTACTGCTGCAAAAGAATTCGGAGCACAGGGTGTTGGGATAGAAATAGATCCGCTAAGATTTTTCATCTCCACTATAATGACACATATTATTAAAGTGAGCGATAAGGTGACTATTAAGAGGAAGAATTTTTTTGATGAAGATTTATCAAAGGCAACGGTTATTTATGTTTATCTTGTCCCAAAAGCTTTAAATCAGCTTTTGCCAAAATTCAAAAAAGAATTAGAAAAAGGTACAAGAGTTGTAACCTACAAATATCCTTTAAATCTCAAATCTTCCCGGCCTCGCTTCACTGTGCGGGGCGGGAAAAAATCAAATCCCAAAGAAAATTTATTTCTCTACACTATTTAAGTTTTAGTAAAAACCAGCGGAGGTTATCTGTGAATTTATACAATTGATACAAAACAGGATTTATAACCAGGTCATAACTACCAATAAATTCTATCAGTTCTCCTCCGTAGCCTTGTTTAAATCTATGAAATCCATACCAGGGATCTTTTGGGTCGGGATTAGGGCCAAGTGCTCCCCACATATCAAATTTTTTAAGCCCTAATTTTTTACCAAATTTTATTGCCTCCCACATCATAAGATTTGATGCCATTGTTTCTCGGTGTTTATCACTTGATGCACCATAAGGATAGTAAAGAGTATCTTTGAAGACAAACAAAATCCAAGCTACCAAAGTTATTGGTAATTGGCTATTCGTTTTTCGATACTTTGCCAAAAGTAAATGTGCTGTTAACCGATTTGAATCATGAAACATGAATTTTGAATTATGATTTTTGTTTTTAGTTCTTAATTCTTGATTCATAATTCCTAATTCTTGCCACATTTTTTTGTGATAATCGGGTGTGTGAGCATAGAACTTTTGTCTTTTAGTTGTTTCACTTGTAAGTTTTAAATACACATTAAAAGCCTTATCTGAATTATCTTCTGTAATTTTTACTCTATGTTTTTGCGCAACTTTTATATTGTAACGAGTTTTAGGATGCATTGCTTTCAATATTTCATCTTCAGACTTAGTTAAATCTAGAACAAAAGTATATTTTGTGAATAATGGATGAGCCGCCGGTTGCAAATTCCAATTTCTAAATTCCAAATCCCAATTTTTTTGTGATTTGTGATTTGTGATTTGTGATTTCTCAATGTTTGGCTCTAGTTGTATAAAGATACAATTGTTTTCTTTGCCTATTTTTTTGAGTTTTTCTACTAATTGTTTATCGGGAAGATTACCTTTTGGTAGATATCCAATGCTCCACGGCATATAAGGTATTTTATGAATTGTCATTTGAAACCCGTTTTCTCTAATTACTTTTATTCCTGTTTTTTTTCTAAATTCCCCCCATTCAAAAGACGCAAGAGGATGATCAACTTTTTTGTTGAAATCTTGAGTCGTCATAGAAATTCTGTGTCGGATTTTCCTAAAATATGTACATTATTAGATAATATGTTTTCAGGAAGTTCCAAAATAAATCTTGAGACAACATTTGATGAGTGCTTTCCAAAAAATAATCTTCTGCGAGCAAATGTCAAAAAAAGTTTTTGCTTTGCTCGCGTCATGCCAACATAACAGAGCCTTCTTTCTTCCTCAAGTTCATTTTTATCCATTAAGCTTCGTGAGTGAGGAAACAGCCCTTCCTCCATACCAACCATAAAAACAATAGGAAACTCCAAACCTTTTGCCGCATGAAGGGTCATAAGATTTACAGCATTTACCTTCTCGGTATTATTTTTTGGATGATCAGGCAAATACTCTTGTTCAACTAGCGAAACGTTTTCTAGAAAAGCAGTTAGGTTTGGAAATTCAATGGCCACACTGCGCAGTTCTTTAATATTTTCAAGCCTCTGTCTATCTTCCTCGTCTTTCTTATCATATAAAGACAGATAGTCGCTTACAGAAACGACTTTATCCAAAATCTCAATAGTTGTAAAATTATCTAATTTTTGAGTATCTTCTAATTCTTCCTCAAGGTCCTGAAATTTTTTAAGCCTTGCTTTTCCCAATTTCTCAATTCTTCTCATGGATACTGCATCTTTTTGATTTACCAAAAGTTTAAGATAGGCAAGGATATCTTTGATTTCTCGCCTTTCGTAAAATCTTATGCCACCGATTAAAATATAAGGGACTCCAAGATGCAGAAGAACCTCTTCAATTGTTCTTGATTGGGCATTTGTCCTATATAGAACTGCAAAATCAGAATACTTAAGTTCTGGATTTTGATATTTTAAATCTGTTATTTGACTTACTATAAACTCTGCCTCATCATGCTCATTTATAGATTCATAAAGAGTTAGGTCTTCCCCTTTAGGATTGTTTGTCCAAAGTTTAAGCACTGGATGGGATGTGTTTTTGGAGATTACAGAGGATGCTGCGTCGAGTATTTTTTGAGTCGAGCGGTAGTTTTGAGAAAGAGAAAATATTTTTACCACTTCAGACGCGGTTTTTACATTTTTAAAATCTTCCTTAAATCTTATTAGGTTCTGAAAATCAGCGCCTCGCCAGCTATAAATACTTTGAGAAAAATCCCCTACCACGCATACATTTTGTTTTTTGCTTTTTCCATCTCCTGCGAGCATTTTTGTAAGCAAATATTGGGCATGATTTGTATCTTGATATTCATCAACCAAGATGTAGCGGAATTTATCTTGGTACTTTCTAAGAATCTCAGGATTTGTGTCGAAAAGATAAATAGTTTTTAAAATAAGATCATCAAAATCCAAAGCATTATTGTCTTGCAAAATCTTTTGATATAAAGGGTAAATTCTTGCAACAGTTTCTTGAAAATACCCCCTTATGTATTTTGGATATTCCTCTTGCGTTATCAACTCATTTTTTGCTTCGGAAATTGTTGTAAGTATAGATGAGGGCTTAAAATCACGACTTGAAATGTTAAGCATTTTCATACTTTCTTTAACCACATCTGTTTGATCCTGCTCGTCGTAAATTATGAAGTTTTGAGGAGTCCCGATATATTCCCCCTCGATTCTAAGAATTTTTGCACAGAGTGAATGGAAGGTGGCAATCGTAAGTTGCGAATGTGGAAGAAATTTCTTTATCCTTTCCTTCATCTCATTTGCTGCTTTGTTGGTAAAAGTAACCATTAAAATATTGACCGGATCTATGTTCAGTATTTTAATTAAATAAATAACTTTATAAATAAGGACTCTTGTTTTGCCACTCCCCGCGCCTGCCAGAATTATCATTGGGCCATCAGTTTCTCTAACTGCCCTTTTTTGTTCCCCGTTTAAGTCATTGAGAATGTCTTTTTTCATAATTTATACTATAATTAATAAATCTGCTTTGTAATTGTAGCACATGAAAAAACTTTTTATTATAGCCAATTGGAAATCAAATAAGACAATTATTGAAGCTGAAAAATGGCTTCATGATTTCCATGATAAGTTTGTTTCTGAAAATATCGACCTTTCCAACAAAGAAATAATTATCTGCCCTTCATTTACTCTTTTTGAACGTGCACATTATTATTCAAAAAATTTAAATCTCCCCATAAAATTTGGCGCGCAAAATATCTCGCCCTACGATGTCGGGGCGTACACCGGGGAGGTTAACGGAAAACAGATTAAAGAGGTCGCAGACTATGTAATAATAGGCCATTCAGAGAGAAGAGATAATTTTTTAGAGAATGATGAGATGATAACAAAAAAGCTAGATATGACAAACAGATACAATCTTTGCCCAATATTGTGCATATCGGAGCCAGCTCAAATCTCAAAAATCAGATCTCAAAGTCAAAATTTAAAACTACAAAATTTAATAATTGCCTACGAACCGTTATTCGCTATCGGATCGGGAACGCCGGATACGCCAGAGAATGCAGAAAAGATTATGCAGAATATTAAAAAAGAATTAAGAGATGTCCCTGTTTTGTATGGAGGAAGCGTAACTTCTGAGAATATTAAGGGTTTTACAAAAATGTCAAACATAGACGGAACTTTAGTAGGTGGTGCAAGCCTTGATCCTCAAGAATTTCTTAAAATAATTAAAAATGCGTAAGAGAAAGAAATATAAAAAGATCTTTTTAATTGTAATCGTTCTTGTTGTTTTATTTTTTGCAGGAAAAGCAGCTTTAAATCTTACTAGAATAGCACCGTTTCTATTTCAGCTATTTTTTAATTATGATGTAAAACTTAAACAGAGCGATGACCATATAAATATTCTCCTTCTTGGGATAGGTGGAGGAACCCATCAAGGACCAAATTTAACAGATACTATAATCTTTGCAAGCCTTGATCCTGTTAAGAATAAAATTTCTTTAATTTCAATTCCCCGCGATCTATGGATCCCAGATATTAATGGGAAAATAAACAGCGCTTATGCAATAGGTGAGGAGGAAAGAAATGGAGGAGGACTTGTGCTTGCCGAGGCAGTTGTTCAAAAAGTTCTTGGCCAGCCCGTTGATTATGGAGTACGAATAGATTTTAGCGGCTTTATAAAGGCAGTCGATGAAGTCGGAGGACTTGATATTAATGTTGACCGTGCTTTTGATGATTTTGAATATCCAATCGATGGTAAGGAAAATGATCCATGTGGTCGTACAGACGAAGAACTTAAGACTCTCGCAACTGCCTCATCTCAGCTTGAAGCATTCCCTTGTCGATATAAGTATATCCATTTTAATAAAGGGCTACAGCGTATGGACGGAAAAAGAGCTCTTGAGTTTGTAAGATCTCGTTATGCGCAAGGGCCGGAGGGGACTGATTTTGCAAGAAGTCAAAGACAGGAGAAAGTTATCAAAGCATTTAATGCTAAAGTACTTTCTCTTGAAACAATCTTTAATCCCGCAAGAATAATAAGCCTTTACAATATTGTCAAAACGAGTATAGACACTGATATAAAAGAGAATGAATTTGATGATTTTATAAGGCTTTATCAAAAATTAAAGACTGCAAAAATTACAAATGCGGTTTTAGATATGGGTGACGTAGAAACTAAAAGGCCTGGGCTTTTAGTAACCCCCAAACCTTTAGAAGAATATAATTATCAATGGGTTTTGGCCCCTCGCATTGGAGATGGCAATTTTTCGGAGATTCAAAAATATGTTGATTGTGAGATAAAGACTGGGAATTGCAAAATTTCTAAAGAAGTGGGGAGGTAATTTTATAAATCTTTGTTCTACCATTTTGGTAAATAATTTTTCCTAGTTTTTGAAATTTTTGCTCCGCAAGATTTGAGTATTTTTGATATTCTAAATCACCGATAAATATGTAGCTAATTTTATATTTACCTATTAATTCTTTAGTAATATTGATATCTGTTGTCTCGTACAAAATTTGTACTTCTGGAATTCGCGGAGCAGGAACATCATAGGTTCCACGCCATAGCCATTCATGCACTGTCCAACCTAAAACAGTTGGTAATCCTGTATTGGCGGATACTCTAGCAAAATCCGTATAAGAGTCTCCTTGCGCCTCTAGAATTACAGGTTGTCCTTTTATATTTTTATTAATCCACAAAATCGCTTCGTAATCAGTAGGGTAAAGATTTTTAAGATAAGCTGTCCCATCAAGCCCATAATTTATCTTAAAATTATTATAATAAGAATTTATGGCAAAGTAGGGATAAATTGCAACTAAAATAAAAAATAAAATAGAAAAAATAAAAAATACAAAGTAAAAATTAAAAATATTTAATATTTTATATTTAATATTTAATATCAATCGAATAATAATGTAGCCTGAAGAAATTGAAAGCATAATAAAAGATTGATAGACTAGCTTAAACATGGTGTTCGCTCGATAGTAAGTTGTGTAAATGTCCTTAATATAAATAAATTCGGGAATGATAATAAGAATTGTCGATAGTATTATAAGAAGAAGAACGAAAATATCCGAAGCGGCAAGCGTATATCGTATAGCGTTTAGTTTTTTGAAAACGAAAATAAGAAAGGAAATAACCCAAAAATAGAAGAAGCCGTAAAGTATTAAGAGCTGCCAGATTGGTGATCTTTGACAGGTGTTTGGTTCAAAAAGAAATGGACCAATTTTACCTCTGTCAATTAGGAATTGGGGTGGACATATGATACCAATTCCTGAAACAAAAGGTTTGAAATAGTGATTAAATGGGAAAGAAAAAAGGATGAAGAAAATGCCGATAAAAATAAGATTTAAAAACCATTTTGAAATTGGAATCTTTTTTTGAAACACAAAAAACAAAAAAACAAGAGCAATTAACAGAAAATAAATAATTCCGTCCCAAGCGTTTGTCATATACATTATTGCTAGCAAAAATGCTAGCAAAATCTCAAATCTCAAGTCGCAAATCGCAAAATTGTGATAGTTAAAATTTTTGAATTTTGAATTATAATTTTGATTTTTGATTTTTGATTTTTTATCTAACCGGTTATTACTAAATGTATTCATGAATATAGAAAAAAGTAACGCTATAGCAAAGAGAACGAGGGGTATATCTAGTACGTGTCCATGAAGATCAGAAACTACAAATGAGTAGATTGGAAATTCATGGATAGTATGATAGATAAAGCGGGTTGCATTTGGATACCAGTATGAGTTTGGAAAGGTAAAAGGAGAGAAGGATAATTGCCAAAATGGAACCGGATTGTCATTTTGGTAAGGTTTGAAAAAAGCATAGATTGTTTGTAAGTTTCCCGCAAAAGAAATAAGAAAAGCAGTCAAAAAACCGGCAATTATCGCTCGGGGTCCTGCCCCGAATTTACCTCCCGCCAGTGCTCGTTCAGATTTTTCACTGCGCGCTGTCGGGAGCCCGTCCAGTCGTGTCGCCCCTCGCATCAAAAAATATATTAGGTTTGCTCCGATTGAAAAAGAGGCAGTAAAAGTAAAAGCAAAGATAGTTGCAAGCATCAGATTAAAGGTTATATTGGAAGGAATACCAGATAATTTGGTTAAAACCGCAGTTGCTAGGTGGCCAAAATAATAATAGTTGATCGAGAAGGGCGTAAACCACATGTCCTTTGGAGGAAAATATTCGGATCTAAGAATTGAATTAACAAAACCGAAATCCATATACTTCTCAAGTCCATGAATATCAGGTGCGTATGAGCGAACATAAGACCAAAAGAAAAGTGCGATTATAAATAGTATTTCCTCAAAAACAAAGATTACCCATTTCTCTTTTAAGATTATTAAAAAAGCACTTTTTATTCTTAAATAGCCATTATCTATTTTAAAAACCAAAGAAAGATTAAATATCAAAAGTAAAGTCAAGATAAATGCCAATGTTAATCCAGTAAAAGGAGCTATATAGGTAACACCTAAAATAAAAGCTACATAAGAAATAATCACAGTACCAATTATTTTTGAAAAAATGTACCCTTTGTCAAAGAAGTTCTTAAAAATTCTTGTGGCTGACGGTAGAAAGATAAAACCAATTACAAAAATCACAAGCCACCATTTTAAAATAAATATAAAATCAAAAAATTCCATTTTTTAAATGTTTTTCTGCAAATTCTCTAAGATCTATTATGGGCACTAAATTTTTTGGAAGACGGACTTTTTTTGGAAATGTTCCTTTCAGCCAAAAAAAATCTATTCTGGGATTTCTTTTCGACAAATATAAAAGAAGATCAAGATCGTCATCAACAAATTTTGTTAATTTTAATTTTCTTATCATTTTATCTTTTAATAAATGAGGTTGCTCATTTTCGAAATTAAAATACATTTTTTTGAAAAACTTTTTTAATTTATGTCTTTTTAGCCAAATTTCTGTTTTATTTTTTAAAAAACCAAATCTTCCAGAAATAAGAAAAATATCCAATTCATTAATTTTTGTAATTTCAGAAAGCACTTCAATGTTTTTCTTAATTGGGGATCTTAGCATCCAATGATGTGATAAAATTCTTATTTTTTGCTCAAATTCACTTGGAAATCTGTAGACTAATTTATGATTCTTTTTTTTGTATAGCCTGTCAATAATTGAGCTTGGGATAAAAGGAGGATAATCTACAAAAACCTTATCAAAATCAAATCCTATCCTCATAACTTAATATGAATTAAATAATTTACCCCAATTTGTCTTCATAAAATTATCGATTCTTTTTCTGCCAATAAAATTATACCAGTAGCCATCATGATATAGATTGGAAGCCAAATATGACCATGGAGCAATAAAGGTTTGAAGCAATACTTTCTCAATATTTTCAGGAAGCTTATGATAAATAAATTTCTGGCCGCGTGAAGCGAAAGTATCGCTTGTTTTAAACCTCCATGAAGAAGGTAATTTTACATTAACATCAGGGGATAATGTCCCCAATTTTAATTTGTCTGCAAGCCTTAAATATTTTAATTTTTCAGGTTTAAAGCCCATTATTTTTGCAACAACCGCATCTATGGCCACTAAATCGGATGAAGCAAAAAGATAATTTTTTTCTTCCCAATCCATTGCACGAGGACCTGAACCTTTTCCCACAATAGCTCCATCTGTCACACCTAAAATAGCAGGATGAATTTCTTTCTGGATTGTCAAAAGATCAACAATTGCCTCATGAATATATCTATGTGCAAAGTGTCTCACTTCTCCAAGCATTCCAAAATAATTCTTTATACAGCCGGTAGTGGTAGTGAATACGTGCATTTTGGCAGTGGCTAAATGGATTATGTTTTTATTGAAAATTATTTCAGGAAGCAAAATTCCTTTCGGGAAAATTTTATCTAAAATTAGCATTTTATGCCTCGGTTTATAATAGATATACTTTTCATCAGTCAAATAATGCATTTTCACTCCGTATTTTTTAAAAACCTTATCCCATTTATTATTTATTGTTCCCTGATAAACATTAGTGACTACAGTTCTATTTTCCAAAGGAATTATTTTTTTAGGATTGAAGCCATCTTCAATCAAAGATTTTATAACACCCTCTAATTCCCATGGGGGAGTTGAACATGCGGGATAAAATTTAGTCCAAGATAAATTAATTTTTAGAACCGTTTCTTTTTCTGGATTGAAATATCTTTTATATTGTGTTAATTCAAGCAGTTTTTTATAATCCTTCAAAACTGTTTCGGGTTTTGTCCTAACAAAAAATACTTTCGCCTTCATAATCTATGTATTTTAACATAAATTTACTTATCATTTTTCTTGAAAATCATAACCTTAGGATGGTCATATACGGTGAAAGATTCATCTGCGTTCTGATCATTTATGTCTATATTTGTAAAAGGAATTTTCGGGTATATGGCAAATTCGGCTACTTTTTCAAATCTCAATTTTCCTGAAAAAAGATTTTTATAATATTCTGCTGTCTCTCTATAGCAAGGATTAGGAAATAATTTTTGACAATCAGTTAATTTTTGAAGCGGTACATAAAGTCTGTTGGAAGCAATAATAATATAATCTGTTTGTCTTAATTCAGTGTTTATTATAGACCATTTTTGAGGAGTGTCTTGGTTGTAAAGCGCAAGAGTTAAGATATTATAATTTTGTGCTCCAAAAAGAGGCAAACTATCATCCCAATGCTCTATTGCTATTGTTTTCCCTTGTGGTATATTTTCATTTATCCAATAGGATGCCTGAACTCTAGTGTTTGGTTTTGTATAGATATTAAGGAAAGATAAAGTCCAAGTAAAAATACTACCAATAAATACCAATACTACCAATAAATACCAATTACCAATCCTAATCTTTAGAAAAGTGGAAAGCTTATATATAAAAACTCCGGCAAAAACGGAAAGTAAAGGGTATAGAGGTAGCATATATCTCATAAAACCTATTGCAAAACTTCCTGTTACTAAGAAATAAGTAAAGAAAAAGGCGATGATAATTATCAACTTATAATTGATTTTTTTAATTAATGAGACAGTAACATAGATTGTTCCTGAAAAAGCCAAAATTGCCAAAAAAGGTCCCTCTCCCCAAAGAAAAATATTTTTTAATTCATAAAAATAAGGAATTTTACCTACATATTGAAGCGTATAAGGAAACACAAAGGCATTGTGCGTCATTTGATATTGCTCAAGAGTCTGTTTCTGAAACTGCGGAAAATCTAGAATTGCATAGGGCTCAAGTATTACAAAAGTTATAATAGTTCCAAAAATTATAATTAAACCTTCTGAGAAAAGACGTTTAAGAAAAATGGGTAGATGGGAAAACCAAATATGAGGCTTATGAGGTTGACGGAGGAAAATAAACAGAAAATCAATAGCAAGAGCAAGTCCAATAGAAATAATAAGAGGCAATGCGCTTACTTTAGTTGCTAAAGATAATCCAAAAAAAAGACCAATTAACAAAGCTTTCTTTTTGCTCGGCTTTTCATAAAAAAAAGATAGCATATATAAAGTTGCAAGAATAAAAAGAGAAAGCAAAGTATCAACTGCATAAAAATGAGATGTTTGAAGGGGAAAAACACTTATTGCATAAAAAAAGGAAGAAAATAAGGCAACTTTTTGATTGAATAATTTTCTAGCAAGAGAAAAAATAACTAAAATAACTACTAAATCAGCAAAAACAGAAATAATCCGTCCAATAATATTAATTCCCGCATAGGTTGCAAAAGATGGATTTAAGAGACCTGCAATACTTCCAAAAATTTTAAGAAGGTAAATAGGGAAACTTCCGTAAGCAAAAAAACGAGGATTCAGTGGGCTTTGAGGAGAAAAGAATTCGCTAGCATTTGAAGGGAAATGGAGCGGAAGAGCATACATTACTATTGCTCTTTCATCAGGATGAAGATGAAATCCTTGGTCCCAATTTAATCCATATATTCTTAAAAAGCTTGCGAGAATTAAAATCCCTAATAAAAGTAAATTTATACGTAAATTCTTCATAATTTTTTTTCAAAGATAAATAGTGTTGGTCTATCAAAAACACTAGCGGTTTCTTCAAAACTAAATACCGGGTTTCCAAGATAAGTTATTTTGCAAAAAATGTCACAAGGGGTTTCATAAATTTCTATAAATCCCAATTTTTGATTAAAAATATTATTGTAAAATTTATACCCTTTAGGAAATTGTTTTGGATTACTAAGTCTTGTATCTATAATTCTTTGGCTTGGGAAAACTGCAACTTCGTTTGTTTTTAATAGAAAAGAGAGTTCTAAGTCTTTATTTTCCATAGTATCAAGATCATAAAAATTAAAAAGAGTGATTATTGGGAAATTTCGATTAAAAGGAAGAATTCCTAGATCATAAACTTCGCTTAAAATTTTTGCATCATTTTTAACATGCTTTCTTGCCCAAGATGCAGCATCTACACGGGTATCAATTTTAGCATAAACAGTTATAAAATAAGAAATTGCAAACACAAAATTTATTATTGTGATAAAAATTAGAAGATAATTTATAAGATTTTTTTTCAGAAAAGCGCGAAAATCTGAGATGGCAAAGCCAATAATTAAAAATATAAAAGGCAGAGTTGGTAACACATAACGAGTCCATTTAGCAAAGAAGAAAGCTTGAGATAAAAATATTAAAAGGAAAGCTATGAGAAGTAAGAAAATATAATAGTTTTTATTTTTTATAAATATATAAATTAAATAAATAAGACAGACAACAAAAATAATTGTTGTAGAAGGATTTAGAAGAAAAGGATATATTTTGAGAAATTGATAAGCAATTGGAACAGTACCAAAAAACTCTTGCGTATAAAAAACAGGGAGTGTCCCAAGAGCAACAGATGATTCATAGTTCATGCTAAAGAGAAAAGATTTGAAATCAAAAACAGAAAATGGGGAAAATATAAAAAAGGTTATAGCAGAAATAGTAAGAACTGAAAATAATTTCAAAAAGATCTTTTTATATTTTTTCTTTTCAATTCTTGCATTTAGAAAAATTGAGATTAATGGTATAGGAAAGAAAACAAGATTCGAAATCTTTGTCGCTGCAAGAAAACCTAAAATCACACCTGATAGGATAATGTTTTTAAGTGTCATTTTTCTATAAATTTTTACGCTTATGAAAAATAATAAAGACGCAAAAAAAGCACTTACCGTTTCGAATGTGCCGAAATGTGCAAATTGAATAAAACCTACACTTAAAATTGAAAATATCGAAGTAGTAATAGCTGCGGTTTTATCTTTTATTTCTTTAGCAATGAAATATAAAACGGGAATAAGAAGGGTGCTTAACAATGCAGACATAAAGCGGGAAATTAAAATGGCATTCTCAAAAGAAACTTGGGACATGGAATCAGAAATTTTAGTTTGGAAAATCACATTTTTTACAATTCCGGCAAAGAATATTAAATAAATAGGGAAACTTCCGTAAGCAAAAAAATGAGGATTCATTTGAGTTGGAAAATTAAGCTGGGAAACAGCGGCGGCAATGTTCCTTTCATCGGGATTAAAATAAAAAGGAGCGCCCCAGTCAAGATTATAAAATCTTAAAAAAGCTCCGAAAGCCATTAAAATAAACAAGAATAACAACTCTTTGTTATTTAATATTTTTTTCATTTAATTAAATTACAATTTTCGCCACTTTTTGTCCAAGCTCCACCGCATAATTAGTACCCCTATCCCACGGATAAATTTGGTCTATATTGGCAAGATAAACGTTTTTGATAGGCGTTTTGAAAGGAGGTATTATTTTTCCATACCCAACCTCCATAACAGGCTGGGCAAAAGGAGCTTTAAAAACCTCATAGCTTATAACATATTGCTTATAGTTTGGATTTATTTTCTTAAGAAACGGATCATAAATTTTTAGAAGTTCATCTGCTGCCATTTGCATATAAGGATGATCGAAAGGAAGATAATTGCCTATGTACACTATGTGTTCATTATTATAATATTTTTTGTCCATAAAATTTGTATGTTCAACCACAGCCATTAAAGGATTTTTTCTTTCGCAAATATTTAACCAGTATGTTCCATCAATAAGGAATTGTTTTTTAAGCCTCAAAATAAGATTGATCGCTCCTAAACTTTTAAGGCTTGCAAGTTTACTCTTGTAATCTAAAGGGAGTTCGGGGACAATTTTTAAAAATAGAAAAGACGGCAAAGTAACAATTAACGAATCAAATTCATTTTTTTCAATTTTTGAATTTTGAGCTCCAATTTTAATTTTTGACTTTTGAAATTTGATTTTTGAAACCTCAGTATTATAGTAAAATTTTCCGCCTTTTTCTTGAATTTTTTCTTCAAGAGCTTCAGAGAATTCTAAAAACCCTCCTTGTGGATAAACAAGGCTTGGAGTTCTTTTTTTAATTCTTGCCCAAAACCATGCAAGAGAAATATCTTTTGCGAGATCACCAAATTTTCCTTTAAGAAGCGGACTCCAAACCATTTCATAACCCTTTTTGCCCATAATTTTTAAAAGAATTTCGTTTGCTTTATATTTATCAAAGATTTTTAAAAAAGGGCTGAACTTTAAAAAACCAAGAGCCAATCCCATTCTAATTTTCTCAATAAAATTAAGGAGAGGGAAATTAATTAGAGTAAATGGAGAATCAAGTTGGTAAACTCCGCCCTTTATAAAAGTTGAGGTTTTAGGTCTTTTGACAATAACTGGATAATTTATTTCTCTTGCTAAATCTAAAACTGTTTTATCATTTGTAAACCAATGATGGTAATGTTCTTCCACTGTCCATTTCCACCCCTTTTTTTTATAACCAATTGCAAGGCCTCCTGGTTTTGCCCCTTTTTCAAAAACTGCTACTTCATGACCATTTTTTACCAATTCAAAAGCAGCGGACAGTCCGGTAAAGCCCGCACCAATAATTGCTATCTTCATAAGGAAAGACTTTGGGCGAGAAGAAAAAGGAATACTCCAGTAACAGTAATTGCCAGACCAATTATTCCAAAATTTACAATATTAGGATCGCCGGGTGCTGGTAGGGTGGGGGTTGGAGTCGCAGAACTTACCGGCGGTTCGGTAGGCATAATTGTTGGCGTAGGAGTTGCGGTTGGAGTTTGGGTTGGTGATGGAGAAAAAGCCGGCGTTGCGGAAGGAGTTGCCGATTGTGCAACTTGAGTTCCTGATGCATAGACAACAAAAGATTGAATTATTGTCCGTAGAATTCCTAAAGCATCTCTTGTAGTAATAGATATTGTGTGTGTGCCAGGCGAAAGGGGAGTATCAGGACGATAACTCCAGTTTCCAAAACCATCCGTTTCTACTTGAGCTTGTATATTTTCGGTGGAGCGAATAGTTATTGAAACAGTACTGTTTGGAAGAGCAACACCTTCGAATTTTGGTTGTTGATCGGAAAACCCTTGGTCCTTTTTAGGTATTAAAATTTCAGGACTTTTTGATGTTGTTTTTGCTAAGACAGGCAGAGCAGAAAAAACAGTCGATGAAGATGGGGTAGCAGGAGGTGAAACTAATGTAAAATCATAATCGTAGGATAGAATTATCGTAGGTACTTCTGTTGATGAATTCGACAGTTCAATATTTGATGATAAATCCGCAGAAACTATTAGCATTTTAATAATAGAGTTTTCTTTAAGAGTCACGTATGAAGAAAGGTCGCTTACTCTAAGAAGGTTTAATGGGATTTCATAGCTTCCGTCTTCTTTTGTTAGAGTTGATATTGCCTGCGAGTTACCTGCTGTTAGATAAACTATGGCTTCTTTTGGCGGGTCGCCATCGGGTAATTGAACCTTGCCCGAAACCTTTTTTTGCAAAGAACTCAAGGATGCAATATTCGGTCCTGTTGTTATACTAAAGGCAGCTCCGTTTTGAAGAAATGTGTCTTGCCCTGAAGTGATTGAAAAATAATAAGAAGTATTTGGTGTTAAATTTTTTACACTAATGCTATGAACTGCATGAGGAGTAAGCGAGCTCTTTTGTTCTCTTTCGTCCAATGCTGTTTGCCCTAAATTTCTATCTTTATCAAAATTTATAGATCCTAGAACAGCTGCGTCTGTTAAAAAAGATACTGTAAATGATGTGTCGGAAACATTAGTTATTCTTATATTTTTTGGAGAATTTGAAGGCCCAGCAAATCCAGTAAAGATTACCCTTCTTTGGACAAGAAATGTTGTTGTGCCTATTCCAATTACTATTACCAATAACCCGATTAATGTTGGTATGCGCTTATTCCAAATGCTATTTTTCATGGGGCAGTTCCTCCTTGAAGTTGTTGCTGAGCCGGTGTTGTTGCTGTCTCTTCTGGGGTAGGAATTACGTTCCCCATCTCATAGATTGGATATATTACCTCTCTGTTTTTAAGATTCTCAATAGTTTTGGCATCAAAATCAGGATTTATGGGAGAAATCTGAATACTTAAGGGTGTCGATATAGTACTAACAACCAAATTGTCATATATACTAAAAATAATCCATGCGATTATTATGATAAAAGTAGATATTAGTAAAAAAAGAATATCTCTCTGTTTCATTTTTTATTTTTTAAAATAAGCCTTTCCTAAAATATTAAATTGCAGAAGCCCCTGTTCTGTTTCGCTGCCCTTTTTATTTATAGAGAGCGTATCTATAGAAAGCACCCTTTGCATTTTAGTTAGGGATGATAAAAATTTTGTTATATCCTCATAGGACCCTTGCCCAGAAATAGAAAAGGAGAACGAGGAGTATTTGCTCTGATCAGTTGAAGGAGGCTCAGCCTCTACCTGAAAGCTTTGAAGATTGGTAAGTATGATATTGGAATTTTTTGCAATCGATTGTAATTGTGCCAAAAGAGTAGGAACCTCTGGATTTTTGGGAATACTAGCCAAAACAATTGGTAAGTCGCTTTGTATAAGATTATATTTTTTTTGGAGAACTGATAGATTATTAATCTTTTCTTCTAGTTTTTGATCAACATATTTACTGTCAGCCAGCTGCTTTTTAAGCTTTGCAATCGTTGATAAAGTTGGATTTATTGCAAATAAACCAAAAAAGGACAGAGCCACAAGAGATAAGACAATGCTTGTGAATCTTTGTGTTTTTTCTTTCTTAAAGTCAGGCAAGAGCTCAAAATATTTATTATTCTTGATATTTCTAAAAATATTGCCTGCTTTGTTTTGTTCTTTCATAAAATAATCTTTATTCTTGCGCAAGTGTAGCTGTAATGCTCACGGTGATAGTTGTACTTGATAGCTTATTTTCTATTTTGTCTATACTTACACTTTTTATATTTTTTGAATTTCTTAAAGAACTAATAAAAACGCCAAGAGATGAGACTAATTGAAGATTTGCCTCTATGGTTAGACGATTTTCAGAAATAAGAAAATTATTGAAGGTCATTCCTTGAGGAGCAAAACTAATGATCTCTTTTAAGATGTTTAATTTTTTCCCGCCCAAAGTGGAAAAATCAGATGTTAACTTAAGCCTATCTTGTAAGTCTCTATAGGTATCTTCTCGATTTTTAAAATATTGTACAATTGTCTGCTCTTGTTTAATTTTTGAATGAAGATCAATAAGCTGTCTGTCTAAAGAGAATCTATATAAGAAAGCAGATAAGGCAATAAGCTCAATAATTATTACAACAAGCCGTCCTATTGTTAGTGCCCAATTTATAAATTTATCGAAGAAATCTATACGTTCCTCTCCCAATAAATTTATAGATGGATGTCTTTTTACCATCGCACTTTTAGTCTAGGGATTTTTTTAGTTTTTGTCAAAGAGAGGACGAGAAGGATTTTTTGCTTTGAGCAGATCTTTTCTTAACAATTTTTTTAACAATCATTTTTGCAAGTCTTGATTTTATTCTCACCGCTTTATTTTTATGAATAACGTTCTTTTTAGCAGCTTTGTCTGCCATACTTAAAGCTTGTTGAACAGATTTTTTGGTTGGAGTTTTTATTGCCCTTTTGATAGCAGACTTTAAAAGATTTTTTAATTTTTTGTTTTCAGTCATTCTCTTTGCGTCTTTTCTTAATTTTTTCCGAGCTGATTTTATCACTGGCATAGGTGGATTTTAGCATGTTATACTTTAAATTACAATATGGCCAATAATTTTTTTAAAAAAGGTTTGAATCTTCTCCTTGCACGACAAACCAATATTTTATCTGCCGCTTTTATCATAATGATAACGATTATCCTCTCGCAGATATTAGGGCTTGTTCGACAAAGACTTCTGGTCGCATTTTTCGGAGCCTCAGATACCTTAGGAGTTTATCTTGCGTCATCTCGTCTCCCTGATTTTCTATTTCAGCTTATTGTTGCCGGTGCACTTTCCTCTGCTTTTATTCCAGTCTTTTCTGATTATCTTGGGAAGCAGAAATATGAAGAGGCGTATAGAGTCGGCTCAACACTTCTTTACTTGGGGCTTATTTTGTTCTCTTTTTTTGCTGTTATCCTTTTTATCTTTGCAGGTACCTTCTCAAAACTTATTGCCCCGGGCTTTTCACCCTCGCAAATTTTACTTATGGCAAAGCTTATGAGAATAATCACTTTTGGAGAATTATTATTTATTATCGGAAGTTTTTTTTCAGCTATTCTTCAGTCATATAACCATTTTTTTATTCCAGGGATTGCTGCGGCCCTTTATAATCTAGGGATAATTATAGCAATTATAACCCTTTATCCTATCTTTGGAATTTTTTCAGCAGTCTACGGAGTTATACTTGGCGCATTTATTTTTGTTATTATTCAGCTGCCTTTCATAAAAGATGTTAAATTTTCTTTCAAACCTTCATTCAACATCAAGGAAAGCGGGGTAATTCAGGTAGTAAAACTTATGTGGCCAAGAACCCTGTCGATAGCGATCTTTCAATTGGGGACTATAATAACTGTGACTTTAGTATCATTTCTCCCTTCGCCTGGAAGAAGCTATGTCATTTTCGATTATGCCCAAACCCTTGCTTCTGCGCCAGTTGTTCTTATTGGTCAGGCAATAGCTCAAGCCGCTTTTCCAGTTTTATCGCGCGAGAAAGACAGACTTGATGATTTTAAAGCAACCTTTATCACAAGTTTTAATCAAATGCTTTATCTAGTACTTCCTATTTCTGTTCTCTTTTTGGTTCTCCGTATCCCAATTGTCAGACTTGTTTTCGGTGCAGCAGCCTTTGACTGGCAAGCAACAGTTTCAACCGGAAGAACGCTTGCCCTGTTCAGCATCTCAATTTTTGCTCAGGCCCTTATCTATTTAGTTTCAAGGGGTTTTTACGCTCTTCATGATACCAAAATCCCGCTTATTGTAGGTAGTGCAACAACAATACTTATGTTAGGACTAGAAGCATTATTTATTTTTACATATCGTCTCGGAGTTGATAGCCTTGCAACTGCTTTTTCAATTGCAAGCATTGCAAATCTTGTAATTTCACTTATCCTTCTTGATTTTAAAATAGGCGGATTTAAGAAAACTACATTCCTTCTTTCAATTACAAAAATATCTGTTGCAACTATCTTTACAGGTTTTGCTCTCTACATTCCTGTAAAACTTTTGGACCGTTTGGTCTTTGATACGACAAAAACCATTAATCTTCTGATTCTAACCGGAATCTCATCGTTTGTAGGGCTCTCGCTTTATCTTTTTTTAACCTGGCTCTTTGATGTAAAAGAAGCATCAACTTTTATTTTACTATTTAGGAAAATTGGCAACTGGAGAGAGATATTAAGTGGAAGTGAGGAGACAATCGATGCTACAAGAATAAATCCATAAACTTTATAGATGTAATTTAAATCCTCCTCTGTTATAATTTCTCCGCTATGGACCAAGAGAATATTAGAAACTTTGCTCTAGTTGCTCATATTGATCATGGAAAATCAACTCTTGCGGACCGCATTATGGAAATATGTGGTGCAGTTCCCAAAAAACATGAGCCTCAAATTTTAGACAGTCTTGAGCTTGAGAGGGACCATGGCATTACTATCAAATTAAAAGCCGTTCGTTTAAACTATACCTTAAACGCTATACCCTATCAGCTGAATTTGTTGGATACTCCGGGACATGCTGACTTTTCTTACGAAGTTTCAAGATCTCTTGCTTCTGTTGAAGGTGCCTTGCTCATTGTTGATGCAACACAAGGAGTGCAGGCACAGACTCTTTCCAATTTTAACCTGGCAATGAATGCCAAACTTACGCTGATTCCGGTCATCAACAAAATTGATATGCCACAGGCGGATGTCTTAAAGACTACTTTAGAACTTGTCGGTTTGGGATTTAAGGAAAATGAAATTATAAAAGTTTCAGCCAAAACAGGAGAAAATGTGGAAAAATTACTTTCAGAAATTATTGATAAAATACCTCCTCCCCGAGTTATTACAGACAAGCTCGTCTCTCTTATTTTCGACTCAAGCCTTGATCCTTACAAAGGAGTTATTGCTACGGTGAGACTCTTTGGCGGATTACTAAAAACAGGCGATGAAATTTTATTTATGGCAGCAAAAACAAAAGGTCAGATTTTACAATTAGGTTATTTGACTCCTAAACCATTTTATTCACAAGAGCTAAAAAAGAGAGAGATTGGATTTATTGTTACAAATATAAAAGATTTATCTCTGGTAAAGGTCGGGGATACAATATGTCATCCAAAAGAAATAGTTGCTCCGCTTCCTGGATATCAAAAGGTAAAGCCCGTGGTCTTTCTTTCTTTTTTTCCGCTCAGCTCATCTGATTTTCCGAAAATGAAGGAGGCTTTTGAGAAACTTAAATTAAATGACGCATCCCTTATCTATTCAAATGAGTCATCCGTTTCTTTGGGTCAGGGTTTTCGTGTAGGCTTTCTCGGTCTTTTGCATGCGCAGATTACTCAAGAAAGACTTGAAAGAGAATATGGTCTTGATATTATTGCGGCGTCTCCCTCTGTCAATTTTATTATTGATGGTAGAACAATCAATAAGCCTTCGGATTTTAACCCAAATTTAAATTCTCAAGTTCTTGAACCATATGCAAGAGCTACAATTTTTGTACCCCATAAATATTATGGGCAAATAAGCGATTTGATTTATAAAAAGCGTGGAACGATTGAACATTTTGAAAATATTGGTGCATCTTTGAAGATTGAAGCAGTTATTCCACTTCTTGAGATATTAATCGGTTTTTATGATGAGCTTAAGTCTGATACTTCTGGGTTTGCCTCTTTAGATTTTGAAGTAATTGATTATCGAAGGGCAAACTTGGTAAAACTGGATATCTTGGTAAATCATGAGTCAGTTGAGGGTCTTTCGCAGATAATCCCATTTGAAAAAGCACAGGAGTTTGGGAAAAAACTAGTCAGTAAACTTAAAGAAGAAATTCCACGCCAGAATATTCCAATTCCCATACAGGCTGTTATTAATTTTGCAAGAATAAAAGGAGGAATTGGTGGAAAAATTTTAGCCCGGGAAACAATCCCAGCTTATCGAAAAGATGTTACGGAAAAACTATATGGCGGGGATGTTACGCGCAAAACAAAACTTTTAGAAAAACAGAAAAAAGGCAAGAAACGAATGAAACGTTTCGGCCAAATAGAAATTCCCCAAGAAGCCTTTCTGGCAGTTTTAAAATTTTAAAAGATTAGAAGGCAAAGAATAAGGCGCCTGCGATAATTGAGATTACTAATCCGAAAATTCCTATACCAATTATTGTATCTCCAGGACCGGGTGGGACAATGGTTGGCGTCGGCGTTGTCGCAGAGGATTGAGAAGCAGTAACAGTTATGTTTTGTGCGCAAGCCGAGCTGCTACTTATAGCTTCGTTATTGTCAGTTAAAATTGAAGTTGCAGTGAAAGTACCAGCATTATTATAAGTGTATGATATTGGTACATTTACAGAATTTGAGCCTATTCCTCCGCCGGTCGTAACATCTTGTATGGATCCATCCCCAAAATCAAATGTAACCTTATTGATTGTTCCGTCTGGATCATTGCCGTTTGCCGTTAAGGTTATGGAAAATGGAGCTGTACCTGTTCCAGATCGATCAATTGATAAACTTGAACAAACCGGAGCTTGGTTTATAGGCCCTCCTTGACCTGGGGTAGGAGTAGAAGTTATTGGTGGTAAAGATGGAGTAGGGGACGGCAAGGTAGGAGTAGGACTTATCTCACTCGGCGTTGGAGAGGGTACCGCGCCAGTTATGGTTACTTCTGCAGGATTGGTTGTTGAGAGGACATTCTCGTTAAATTGTTCGGTCGCAGCAATTGATAGCACTTGCGTTTGATTGCCAAATGTGATTTTGGTTGGGATACCTAGACCAGTTGGGGCTATGGCCTGAAAAGTCACAGTTGCAATGGTTGTTTTTGTCTGAATTGCTTTTGTAGGGTCTGCCCCCACAGAAAGGGTTGTTGTAATAGTACCAGGTTCATATACTGGTTCCTGAAGGGTTGAAGGCAGCACTTTAGCGTCTGAAACAAGACCAGAGCCAGCTGTTGCAAGTTTTGTTCCATCGTAAGAGATGACTAATTTAACAAAAGAAACCTGATTTTTCTCTCCGGGATCAAGGGAGACATCAAAACTTACTGTTTGTCCAACAGAAGTGGTTGCAGTGGTGGGGACAAAAGAAAGAGTTGTTGCTGCCACAGCCCTTCCCCTTATCTCTTGCTGTTTTTGGACAAGATATACAGTGAGTGGAATTGCTACAAGAAGTATTATTATAATTCCGGATAAAACTAGCTTTTTAGGAGATAAAGACATAAATTTAATTAGTCTTAGTTTATCGTATAGAAGAAAAAGGGGTATGTCAACCCCGAACCACATCATGACTAAAGTATTATATGCTATAGGTTATTGACAGGAATTTAATTTTGTTGTATAAATTTAGCAATCACTTAGATTAAGTGATATTTTTTGGTTAAACTTTATAAACTTTACATAAGGTATGGCAAAAAAGACGACCAATATAAAGCCATTATTTGATAATGTTCTTATAAGACCACTTGAGGCAGAAGAAAGAACTGCAAGTGGGATTATTCTTCCAGATACTGCAAAAGAAAAACCCCAGATCGGAATTGTCATGGCAATAGGCCACGGTGCTACAAACGATGCAGGAAAACTTATTCCTGTGACTGTTAAAGTTGGACAAAAAGTTATGTATAAAAAATGGGGTGGAAATGAAGTTAAGATTGATGGCGAAGACTGGACAATGGTTGAACAAAAAGATATCCTCGCAATAGTTGGATAGCGTATAGCGTTTAGGGTATAGTTTAAACTAAATTCTAGACACTAACGAAGTAAACGCTAAAAGATATGGCAAAGAAAATAACATACAGTACAGATGCAAGACAGAAATTAATGAAGGGCGTAAATGAGCTTGCGGATGCAGTGGCAACAACGCTTGGACCAAAAGGCCGAAATGTGGCTCTTGATAAAAAATGGGGAGCGCCAAATGTTGTCCATGATGGAGTTGCAGTTGCTAAGGAAATTGAACTTGAAGATGAATTTGAAAATATGGGCGCTCAGCTTGTAAAAGAGGCAGCATCAAAAACCTCGGATGTTGCCGGTGACGGCACTACTACAGCTACTGTTCTTGCCCGTGCAATTGTTTCGGAAGGAATAAAAATGATAACAGCCAATGCTAACCCAATGATTATGCGCCGGGGGCTTGAAAAAGCAAGCGAGCACGTTGTAGCCGAGCTTAAGAAAATGAAAAAAGACATCAAATCTACGGATTGGGCTAATGTTGCAACTATTTCTGCAGGAGACTCTCAACTAGGTAATCTTATTGCTGAAGCTTTAAAGAAGGTAGGTAAAGATGGCGTTATTACTGTTGAAGAGGGTAAAGGTTTATCAACAGAGATTGAATACAAAGAGGGAATGGAGTTTGATAAAGGCTATGCCTCTGCCTATTTTGTAACCAATCCTGACAAAATGGAGGCAGAGATTGAAGATCCATACATTTTGATTACTGACAAAAAGGTTTCGGCTCTCAATGAACTTCTTCCCTTTTTAGAAAATCTAGTAAAAGTCTCAAAAAATTTGGTTATCATTGCTGATGAAATAGAGGGAGAAGCCTTAGCAACTTTGGTTGTAAATAAACTTCGAGGAACATTTAATGCTCTTGCTATTAAAGCTCCTGGTTTTGGCGATAGGCGAAAAGAAATGCTTGAGGATATCGCTGTCTTAACAGGCGGGACTGTAATTTCAGAAGACACAGGTAGAAAATTTGAAAGCGTGACTATTGAAGACTGCGGTCAAGCTGACAAAGTTTGGGCAGATAAAGAAAACGCCCGTATTATTGGCGGAAAAGGAAGTGTGTCTTCGATAAAAGCACGCATTGCACAGATAAAAAGAGCAATTGAAGAGACTACATCCGACTTTGATAAAGAAAAATTACAAGAAAGATTAGCAAAACTTTCAGGCGGTGTTGGCGTAATTAATGTTGGTGCGGCAACTGAAACGGAAATGAAAGATAAAAAGGAGCGTGTAAATGATGCAGTTGCAGCGACTAAGGCGGCACTCGAAGAAGGAATTGTTCCGGGTGGCGGAGTTGCGCTGCTTGACATAAGCCAAAGGATGAGCTCTAAAGATTTGGAAGAAGCTAAAGCAGGTAGAGATGAGATTATAGGTTTTGAAATTGTAAAAAATGCTCTTGAGTCACCATTTTCGCAGCTTATGAAAAATGCAGGTTTGGATGCAGGGCAACTTATCGCCAAAGCGCGAGAGGTAAGCGCGCATGGACAGGGATTTAATATACTAAAGACAGATTCAGTTGAAACAGCAACACCAGTGGATATGTTAAAGGAGGGAATAATTGATCCTGTAAAAGTTGTTAGATCAGCAGTTCAAAATGCAATTTCTATAGCTAATATGATTCTTACAACCGAAGCTCTTGTAACTGATATGCCCGAAAAAAAAGATAATGCTATTCCAGGCGGCATGCCTCCAGGCGGAATGGAATACTAACAAAAATCATAATTCAAATTTCAAAAGTCAAAATTAACCGCATTGGCGGTTTTTTGTTGACAAATTCATTGTAATAAATATCATTTCTTGCTATATTGTGTTCACCACTCTCTTTATGAAAAAAATAATTTTATACACAGTTCTAATCTTGATTGTTATAGTGGCCTTTTCGGGATTAGTATACCTTCTTAATCAAAAATCTGGTAAAGGAGCACTCCAAGTCACCTCAACTCCTCAAAGCAAAGTTTATTTGGATGGTAAGTTTATAGGGAATACTCCTCTTTGTAGATGCGGCGTATCGAACATGTTACCTATTGGTAATTATACTATTCAACTTTCCCCGGTTAAAGCTGATCTCAAGTCGTTTGAAGAAAAGATAACTATAAATAAGTCAACGCTTACTGTAGTTGATAGAAGTTTTGCTATTGGATCTGAATCTGCGGCAAGCATTATTACTCTTTCTCCACTTGGCGATAATAAAGAGATTGAACTTATGGTTATTTCTTTTCCGTCAAGATCAAATGTATTTTTAGACAATAGTCCTGTTGGTATTACGCCTCTTCTTTTGAAAAATATAACCCAATCAGACCATGACTTGAAGATAACTAAAGATGGATACATTGACAGATCAGTAAGAATAAGAACAACAGCTGGATTCGTGCTTAAGTCTATAATTTACCTTGGCATAAATCCAAATATTTCAACTTCTTCATCGACATTTTCTCAACCAACTCCATCGGCTCCTTCTGTAACAAAAATATTAATTCTGGATACTCCTACAGGATTTTTGAGAGTTAGAGAAAGTAGTTCGCTTGATTCTTTAGAAATAAACAGAGTTAAACCAGGAGAAACATTTGAACTAGTTGATGAAAAAGAAGGTTGGTTTGAAATAAAATTATCAAATGGAAAACTCGGTTGGATAAGTACGCAATATGCAAAAAAACAATAGATTAGGGAGCAATAAAGTATACTATTGCAATGACTAAAATAACCCAAACAACGACGGTTGTAAGAAGCGGTCTATCCGAAAGTAAGACTTTTTCAGGACTTTCTCCTTCATGTTTTTCATAAACATCTTGGATATATCTCATTAGTCCATAAACCACAGGTACTATTGTAATCATTAGCCATTTTCTATATAAAAATGATGGAAGAAAATCCGGAAGAAATATACTAATTCCCAGTCTGAATCCTTTGGGATTTTCCAAAAACGTAAAAAGTGAATAGAATACAAAAGTTGATGTAGCAAATATTGAAGTATAAACATCAAGCAATCTTTCAGAATAATGAGATAGAGATCTTCGAACATCTGCAATACTAGCCCCTTTTATTTGAGAAACAAGGGTGAGTTCGGATTTTCTTTTGCCAGTAGCCAAAAACAGAGAAAGAGAAATGATAGTCAGCAAAAGCCAGACTGATATATGGAAACCACTTGCAAATTCACCAGCATACACTCTTAATATATAACCTGTAGATATAGCCAGAATATCTGCGACGGCAACCGACTTTAGGGAAAGAGAGTATAGAAATTGAATTAATAAAAATATCAAGATTACTATGAAAAACGCCGGCGTTACATAAATAAAGGACAGATAGAGAGATACAGCCATTAAAATAAGAGCTAAACTTATTGCAGGTATTGTTTTGACATCGCCGTGGGCTAACGGGCGAAATCTTTTGAACGGGTGAAGTCTATCGCTTCTTATATCAAAATAATCGTTAATAATATACGTTGCAGAAGATACTCCGCATAAAATAAAAAAACCGATTAGAACCTTTTCAAATACCGGTAAATAAAATAATTGTCCAGAAAAAGTTATAGCAGCAAAGATTGCTAAATTTTTTATCCATTGTCTAGGTCGTAAAAGTCTTAAAATATTATATATTGTTTTCATTTTCAGTTTTTCTTAAAAATAAGTGTAGGAAGAGTAAGGCACCCCCTATCAAAATTATTATCATAATAACTGCAAAAAATTTTCCCTTGCTTGATAAGAACAAAGAAAGGGAGCCTAATATAGCAGAAATAAGCCAATAAAACAATGCAATTGTTCTTTGCGAAAAACCCATGTACAAAAGTATGTGGTGGAGATGTTTTTTGTCATGCCAAAACGGAGACTTTCCTTCCAGAACTCTACGGATAATTGTAAATACTCCATCAATCATTGGTACTCCCATAACTAAAATTGCAGTAGCCAGCTTTGCGCTTGAGAGAATCGAGATAGTAGCCAACAAAAGATAAATTGCAGTCGCTCCATATCCTGGGAAAATCTTAGCAGGGTAAAAATTAAAAATTAAAAATCCCAACGCAGCTCCTGCGAGCATAAAAGAAAGTTTCGCGCTGATAAGATTTGTCTCATCAATTATGGGAAAACGAAGGCTAAGAAGTCCTATTACAACAGCGGAAATTGCTACAATTCCTGGCATTTGTCCATCAACACCTTTACTCCAATTTAGCATATTCATAACCCATACAATCCATACAAGGGCAATAAGATCTGACAATACTAATATTGAATGATGTCCAAAAAAATCAAATGAGATACGGAAAATGTTTAGATAAAGAATTCCGCCAAATGGATTGGTTACAAAAGGTATTCCTACACCACTTCCGACAACAATGCCAGCTGATACTATATTTATAAAAAAACGCGCATAAGGAGATATGTCAAATTTGTCATCCAAAACCCCAATTATAAGAGCAAGAAGAGAGGCTAAAAAAAGAGCGATTACAATTTTTGTCATAGGTAAAAATAAAATTCCCGAAGTTAATACTCCTATGAAAAGAGGAATTCCTCCTCCTCTTGGAACTGGTTTTTTGTGTATTACGGCAGGATGTTTATGAGAGAATGGGTCATCAACTACGCCTATCTTCTTAGCAATAACTAACCAAATGGGCGTTACAATCGCTGTGCTGACAAATGCCGTTACAAAAGGTAGGAATATTATATTTTGCATGAGCCAATATTAAATTATCAAAGATATCGTCCTTAGGATAAAAAGAAAAGATAGAAAAGCAATAAGAAGGCTTGTTGTTGCAAGTATACGAGATAAAACCTGCATCTTTTTATAGATAATTGATGAAATGACCATATTAATAATAGAGATAAAAAATGCTAAAGCTATAGGGATAAATATCATAATTGTTGTTCCAAGCCTGATGTTGCCCCAGGGAAGTTGGTTAAAAAGAGGAATAAAGGGAGGAAGAGAACTATAATAAAAAAGTATATAGACAACTGTAATAATAACTAAAATAAAAGATGTGGAAAATCCAGCCAAAATTACTTTGTCCTCTTTTGCATCCTTAAAAAATTCGTTCATAAATTACAGTATTGTCAATTCTTACGCCCCGGCCATAATTATAAAGAGAGAAAGGAATATTGCCTTGGTCAGGAAGCACCACAATAAATTTCACTTTTTTATCTAAGACAGCTTTTTGTGTATTTTTTATTCCATCTTTATAACCTGTTATGTGGTAAGCTACTGCATATTTCCCGGGAGGGAGCTTATTGGATAGCGTGTATATTTGAGCATTGTTTCCCCAGACAAATATTGTATCTTTATTAGTTGTTCTCATTTTGATAAATTGTGCAATTTCATAATCTACAGCCGTTTGTCTATCAAAAAACGCCTGATAGGAGGAAACGGTTTTTTTACCCATGATAAATGATAAAAAATTCTGATAGTAGAAGATTGTTTTACCATAAAAGTTAAAATCTTTAACAATAAATAAAAGAAAAATTATAAAAATTGAAGCATTTATCAATTGATATTTCTTGTCCCAAAAAAGTAAACCTAAAAGCAATATAAAACTTGGCAGAAGTACTAAAAGATAATGTGTATAGGGCCGTTGGGCAAAGTAGGCATTAAAAAGAGAGAATGAAAACCAAAGGAGTATAAAAAGAGTAGTTTTTGAAAATTTATTTCTTTTTGTAAATAAGAAAATAGTAAACAGAATTAGCAAGAATAACTTAAAGAATAGAAATCCCTGAGGAATAAAAAATTTATTTCCATATCCTACATATGACACATTTTGGAGAAATGTTGCCTGAAGGAACTCTTTAAATGCCCCGGCAGTTAGGAAAAATAATATTGATATTAATATCGGAATCAAAAACCCTATTACAAAAATCAATAGTGGTTGCAGAAGATTATCAAAATTTTTCCTAATCAATGAGCTTTTAAGGGAAACCTTGACTGGCAGGTTTATAAATAAAATAAATAGGAAGAAAGCTGCAAAATCAAAAACTGCAACAACCTTAAAAAGAAAAGCTACTCCAAGAAGAAGACCAGAAAAAAAAAGAATTCCCTGCTTTTTTGCTGGAATTATGTCAAAGATAAAAAAAGCGGCAAAAAGTATTGGGAAGAGTATGAAATTTTCTGCATTTGCAATGTTCCCTTCAAGAAGCGGTAGTCCAAAAAGGACTGCAAAAAGTAAAGTAGTAATAAATACTATATTTTGTCCACTTTGTTTGTTTTGAAAAAGTTTTTTTACAAGAACAAAAAAAACAATTATTGCCAAAATTCCAAAAATAATAGAAACAAACCGCAGAGCAAATTGGTCAGAATTAAAAAGAGCATACAGTAAATAAAGCAGAGGCGGCTTGTTGTCCCAAATATCTCTATAAAGAAGTCTTCCATTACGGAGTGCAATACCTAGTACTTGATAGATTCCTTCATCGCCATACCAATACGGTTCAAAAAGAGAGGGAAGACGAAGGAGAAAAAAAACAAAAGACGCTAGTAGAAGAAACCAAACATCTTTACTCTTTTCAGCTTTGGCAATAAGCCTCATATCTTTTCTGTAACTTTGTATTCAAGTCTTTTTCCAAGCATAAGTTGAGTATGAGAAATAAGAGCAGGAAGTGTTGATAGAAAAAATCCAACAATTGGCAGAAGCACGAATTCAAGAGGAAATAAAAATTCCCTTGCCTTACCCAGAAACATGTTGCGAGGCCTATTTCTAAAATCAATAATAACCATTACTAAAAGTGCAAAAAGACAAGAAGTTAAAATAGCAGCAGCAATGCCTGGAAGTCTGTATCCAAGAGCTGTTCTTGAGAAAGCAGGATTTATAAAAGGTATGATATTTGCTGCAATAGTTATTATAAACCAGTTTACAGGCCAAAGGAAATGATCTAAGAGTACATTATATAGCATAACAGTTTTTCTAATAAAAGGCACGTTGGGTATTGTAAGCCACCACTTTATAAATAAGGGGTCATCAGATACGCCCCATGACCAGCGTCTTTCCTGATCATATTTGTTTTTGAGACTTTTTAGGAATGTTGAAGAAAGAGGAGCATCCATTGATGTTTTTAGAAAAATTGGTTCAACCCAAGCATTTCCAGCGAGTCTAAAAAAGGCTTTAAAAAAAATTCTGTAATCCTCAGGGATTACATCTGTATCCCAAAAGTCGATTCTCTTTAAAAGTCTAAAAGAGAGAGAATAAGTTGAATTCGCAACAAGTTTATCTTTTTGTACAAGAACAGCCATTCGCCAAACGCTTCCGAAAAATGCGATAATTCTTGTTGGTGCTGGTATTTTCCAGAAATTATTATAATTAACGTTTGCTGACTGCCAAAATTTATTGTATGGTTTAGAATCAGTTAGAAATTTATAAGATAGATAGGAAAAATATTGTTTATCAAAAATTGAATCTGCATCAACAGAAGACACAGTTGCGTAATCTATATCTATAATTCCTTTTTGAATCAGTTCTTTATATGCCATTTTTCCTGCGTATGCCTCATTTGATGATTTACCTTTTACTTCTCCTGAAATGTCAGGATGATAAGTAGCAAGCATTTGTCCAAAAACCTTTTCAAAATCTTTGATTAGGATATCTGCTTTCTCCTTTGCATCTTTTTCTCTTTGTTCCATGGCCAATACTATATAGATTCTTTTTGTGGGGAAGGTTTGGCCTGCTATTGATTTGATAGTTTCTCTTAATTTTTCTACCTTTTCTTTATAATTTGGAAGAATAACAACATGAGAAAGTTTTTTAAACCCTTCAACTGCAGAGGACTCTTGAAACCAATCCTTTTTTTCGGCTTTTTTTATTTTATTAGATGCAATAATTGCGGTGGCCGCAAGAAAGAATGATTTGTAAAACCAATAAACATCAAAAAATAGTATAAAATATGCAACAAAAAAAGGAATAACCAAAGAACCCCAAATAGGAAATAAAATAAGCATCCAGGAAAAAAAGCCCGGCAGTATTTCCAAAAACCGCCTCGTTTTTACCGGATAGCGGATAAAAATTCTATTAAAAAAATCACTCATAAAGATCAATCTCTTTTCAAATCGAGTCTAAAAATATTATTAACGTTTTCTGTTGTTTTTTCAATGGCCTTTTTAAATGAGACACCTTTAATTTTAGAGAGAAAGTTCCCAACAATTATAACATAACTTGGTATATTTCTACTACCCCGATGGGGCACTGGAGCTAGAAATGGACTATCAGTCTCGGCAACAATTCTATCGATTGGAGCGTATTTGACAAGCTCAGAAAGCGCAGTATCTTCACCTGGAGATAAACCTTTATAAGTAATATTTCCGTCAAATCCTACATAAAATCCAAGTTCAAGTATCTTTTTAAGAAAATCAGTATTTCCGGACATACAGTGAAACATTCCCGGAGGATTTAATAAGAGTGATTTATGAGCATTTAAAATTTCAATAATTTTTTTTCCAGCTTGGCGATTATGGATCTGAAGCGGAAGTTTTAATTTATTTGAAAGTTCAATTTGTTTGACAAAAACTCTTTCCTGAAGTTCTGGTTCAACAATAGCATTAGATTTATAGCTATAAAAATCCATTCCGCATTCTCCAATTCCTACAACTTTTCGGTTTTTTGCCATTTTTTCAAGCTCTTTGTCCCAATCCTTTTCTAATTTATCGGCATGATGAGGATGGATTCCGATAATTGCATACAAGTTTCCATATTTTTCCGCTAGATCAATTGCTTTTTGGCTTGAATCAATCTTGGTTCCAACATTTATAATCTTCGTAACCCCGTCCTCAAAAGCTTTCTTAATGACCTCATCAAAATCTTTCTCAAAAGCTTTAAAATTCAAATGACAATGTACATCAACCATATTTCAAGATTTACAAGATATAGTATAAATTCCCCTCTGATATAATGCAATTATTTTATTATTAAAACGGGAACGTTTACTCTGCGGCCATTCAAAAATGGTGATAACCCATCTCTTATTAAAAATATTAATAATAAAAAAATATATAAACCTACCTTGAATATTCCATACCCCTATACTATTAAAGATGCAAAGGACTGGATTAATAAAAATAAAAAATACATCAGAGACAATTCTTTAAAAGCGGTAAATTTTACAATTGACATTAAAGGAAAAGTGGCTGGCGGTATTGGTATTTCTAAGACAGAAAATAGTGAAGGAGAATGTTATTGGTTAGGTGAAGACTATTGGGGCAGGGGAACAATGTCGGAAGCGTAAGAGTTATGACAGATCGTGTTTTAAAAAACTCAAATTGAAGAGAATTTATGCATATGTTTTTTCTTTCAATAAAGCTTCAATGAAAGTATTGGAATAAAATGGATATAAACTTGAGTAAATTTTGAAGGGAAATCTCTTAAAAGACGGAGGAAAAACTCGACGATTATAAATTCTCAAAGATTGCTCAAAATTAAATTCTTGGGAAAAGAGGTGGTTTGGAAATTATTTTTGGGCCTTTGAATTGTTCTTCGATTTTTTTGGCCGTTTCGGGCAAGAATGGTTCCAAAAGTCCTGCAATCTCCTGGATCTGATCTACACTATGAGCAAGAATATCTCTAATTTTTGATTCTCTATTTTGTATCAAAAGCCACGGTTTCTCATCGTTTATGAATTTATCAAGATTTGCTATCTTTGTCCATATAAAAGAAAGAGCGTCATTGAATCGAAATTCTGAGATTGCCCGCGAATAATCTTCAATTGAAATAACATGACTTGAAGTTCCATCAGGTGAGCCCATTTGAATATAGTTTCCTGTTTCACAGAGTTTTGCAACACGAGAAATAAGATTTCCTAGTCCATTTGCCAAGTCTGCGTTACAGGATTTTACAAATTTATCTTCCGAATAATCCCCGTCTGCAAACGGCGATATGTAGCGCAGAAGATAGTAACGAAGTGCCTCCGCTCCATATTTTTTAATTAGGTCCAAAGGGTCTATTACATTGCCTAGGGTTTTTGACATTTTTTGTTCGTTGACTGTTATGTATTCATGGACAAATATATTTTTTGGCAGTGCAAGACTAGCAGAGAGAAGAAAAGCTGGCCAATAAATAGCATGAAACCTTAGAATTCCTTTACCGATTACATGCAAATCTGCTGGCCACCATTTATTATATTTTTTCTCATTCTGTCCAAAACCAACTCCGCTTTGGTAAATATTTAAGGCATCAAACCAAACATACATTTTTTGCGAAGAGTCATTTGGGACAGAAACCCCCCAGTTTTTAGCTCTTTTATTTGATCTTGAAATACTTATATCAGAAAGCCCCTGTTTAATAAATGAAAGCATCTCGTTTTTGCGGTTTTGCGGTATTATTTGTATTTCGTCAGATTTTATAAGCTTTTCTATTTGAGACTGATACTTTGAAAGTTTAAAAAAATAATTTTCCTCAGATACCTCTTCGAGTTTTTTCCCCGGGTGTTCAAAACATTCTCCTTTCTCATTCAATTCGCTTTTTTCATAAAACAATTCACAGCCAATACAATAAAGTCCTGTGTATTTCTTTTTATAAATATCTTTACTGCATAATTCCCATAACTTTTGTGAGGCAGAATGATGTTTTGGATCGCTTCCTCTTTGAAAAACATCAAACTGCACATTTAGCTTTTTAGCAAGCTCTTTAAAAAGTTTGCTGTTTTTGTCAACTAATTCCTGGACTGGAATTTTTTCCTCCTCGGCCGCCTGAACATTTTTTAAAGCATTTTCATCAGAGCCGCATAAAAGAAGAACATCTTCTCCAATTTGCCGATGATATCTGGCAATTACATCAGACTCCACAAACTCAAGTGCGTGTCCGATATGAGGTTTAGCATTAACATAAGGAATCGCATTGGTAATATAAAATTTATTAGCTTTTGCCATGAGGTAATTCTATCAGAGAAAAAAGAGTGCGACAAGAATTTATATTATTTTTTGTAACTGAAGAAGAGTTCAAGTGTAAGAAATAATATTAAAAGAATTATCAGAAAGAAAATATGAGTTAGATAAAAAAATCTAAGAAGTAAATAGATTACGACGAATAGACCCACAAAGAGTCCTCGTCGGAAGTTGCTTAAAATGTAAGAAAAAAGAGAAAAGAGAAATAGAAAGATAGCAATAAAAAAGATTGGAAGGATAGGAAATTGAAAATTGAAAGTTGAAAGTCGAAAGTTTGGCGCAAGGGATACTATTATAGATGCGAGAATAGCTAAGAACAAAAAGCTAATAACTAAAAGCCAAACTGGTCTTTTCCTGTTTCTCATAAAATTAGTTTAGCATAATTTTTCTTCTTCTTTTCTGTCAAGAAAAGAAGCAAAAGCTCTCACAAGTCTTGTCTTGTGCTCTCAAAGTTTCGTTCACACCTCCTCTGCAATATCACGCCCCCTTTTTTACGTATTCACTCAACTTCTCGTGCATTCGACATGCGGATTGGCGACTTTATATATAAATAAAAAAATTTTGGGGCTTGACAGAGATTAGCAGTCGTGTTATATTACTGCTAATCCAACCCCGATTAAATCGGGATTGCAAACAACAAATTCCAAATTACAAATCTAAAGTAAATTCAAAATTTCAATATCGAAATGTTTTGAATTATGAAAATTTGAAATTAAGTATTATTTAGGATTTGCTGCTTTGAAATTGGAATTTTTAAGAAATATGTATAACTTAACGCAGAGACAAATTGAGATATTAAAAAGTCTTATAGAAGAATATATAGAAACTGCAGCTCCTGTAGGTTCTGAAACTTTAGAAAAAAAGTGTAGTATAAGCGCCTCCCCTGCAACTATAAGAAACGAGATGGTAAAACTTACGCAACTTGGTTACCTTCAAAAACCTCATTCTTCAGCCGGCCGTATGCCTACACCTTCGGGCATGAAATTCTATGTTAATCAACTCATGAAAGAGAAAGAGATTTCTGTGGCTGAGGAAGTAGATGTTAGAGATAAGGTATGGGATTTTAGAAATCAGGAGCAAAAACTTTTAAAGGAATTAACAAGATCGCTTGCTGACAAAACAAAGACCTTGGCAATTACTTCAACCGATGAGGGTGATTTTTTTTGCGCAGGTTATTCTCACATCCTAGACATACCTGAGTTTTTTGATATAGATGTAACAAAAAATCTACTAAGCGTTCTTGATGAGTTTGACTACTTTAATAATATTTTTTCAAGTATAATTGATGAAGAAGATATCCACATACTTATAGGAGATGAACTTGGGCCAAAACTTAGAGGTCCATATGGATTTGTTTTTAGACATTACAATACTCCTAAACACTCAACTGGGGAGATTGGAGTAATCGGACCAAACAGACTTGACTATACTTCTGTAGTACCAACTGTTCGATATTTTGGTGATTTAATTGAAGAGATTGCAGAAGGATGGTAATTTAAAATAGAATATAAAATATAAAAATTAAAAAGGACTATTGAAGTGAGATGGCAAAAAAAATAAAGAAAAATGCTGAAGAAGTTGAAAAAAAAGAACAAGAACTTGAAGATCAATTAAAAAGGATTTTAGCGGATTATCAGAATCTTGAGAAAAGAGTTGCCCAGGAAAAAGAGGAATTAAAAAAATCGGCAAACAGAGAGCTTATATTGCGGTTTTTGCCAGCACTTGATACACTAATTCTTACAGATAAACATACTCAAGACGAGGGATTGAAATTGAGCATCAAACATATCTTTGATACGCTGGAAAAAGAAGGCCTTAAGAAAATCGAGGCAAAAGGACAGGATTTCAATCCGGAATTTATGGAAGCAGTGCATGTAGTTCAAGGTGAGGAAGGAAAAGTTATAGAAGAATTAAGAACAGGTTATTTTTTAAATGATAAAGTTTTGCGACCAGCACAGGTGGTTGTCGGACGACAACAAAATTAAAAATTTGACTGAAAGGAGCATATGGGAAAAATTATTGGAATAGATTTAGGCACAACAAATTCATGTGTTGCCGTTATGGAAGGAGGAAGTCCCAAGGTTATTCATAGTGCAGAAGGAAGAAATGTTATACCATCGGTTATTGACCCGATTTCTCATGTCGTTGGAGATGTAGCAAAAAGACAGCTTGTTCTTAAGCCTAAGAGCACTATTTTTTCCATAAAGAGGCTCATGGGTAGAAAATTCAAGGATGTATCAGTGCAGCAGGATATAAAATGGCTTCCATATACTGTAAAAGCTGGGAGAGACGGGATGGCGGTTGTTGAAGTTGATGGACGAACTTTTACTCCTCAGGAAATTTCAGCCCAGATTTTGCAAAAAATTAAAAGTGATGCAGAAAGTTATCTAGGTAGCAAAGTTACACAGGCTGTTATTACTGTCCCTGCGTATTTTGACGATTCACAGCGTCAAGCAACAAAACAGGCTGGAGAAATATCAGGACTTGAGGTTATGCGTATTATTAATGAGCCGACAGCAGCCGCTCTTGCCTATGGATTGGATAAAAAAAATGCTCACACAATTGCTGTCTATGATTTAGGCGGCGGAACATTTGATATTTCAATTTTGGAGCTTGGAGAAGGAGTGTATGAGGTAAAATCAACAAATGGAGACACGCACTTAGGTGGAGATGATTTTGATCAAAAGATTATCGACTATATTGCAGAAGAGTTTAAGAAAGAGCACGGGGTAGATTTAAGACGCGACCCGCAAGCACTGCAAAGACTCAAAGAAGCGGCAGAAAAGGCAAAGATAGAACTATCCACTGCTCAAGAAGCCCAGATTAATCAGCCATTTATTACTCAAGGAAAAGAAGGACCACTGCATCTAACTATGACTCTAAGCCGTGCAAAACTTGAACAAATCGTTGATGAGCTTATTGAAAAAACAACAAAACCTGTTGAACTAGCCCTAAAAGATGCAAAAATTAAAGTCTCTGATGTTGATGAGGTTGTCCTGGTTGGAGGAATGACCAGAATGCCTAAAATTGTTGAAACAGTTACTAAGTTCTTTGGTAAAGAGCCGCATAAAGGCGTTAATCCCGACGAAGTAGTAGCAGTTGGCGCGGCAATTCAAGGTGGAGTATTAGGAGGAGAAGTAAAAGATGTTCTTCTTCTTGATGTTACGCCTTTGACTTTAGGAATCGAGACATTGGGAGGGGTTGCAACCCCGCTTATTTCTAGAAATACAACTATACCTTCTTCTAAATCTCAAATTTTTTCAACAGCAGCAGATAATCAGACACAGGTTGAAATTAATGTTCTTCAGGGAGAACGTCCTATGGCAGCCGATAATAAATCATTAGGCAGATTTATTTTAGACGGAATACCACCTGCCCCTCGCGGCATTCCTCAGATTGAGGTAAGTTTTGATATCGACGCAAATGGAATCTTAAATGTAAAAGCTCAAGACAAGGCAACTGGAAGAGAACAAAGTATTAAGATTACAGGTTCAACTGGCTTAACAAAAGATGAAATTGAAAAAATGACAAAGGAAGCAGAAAGGCATGCAAAAGAAGATTTGGAGAAAAAAGATAAGGTTGAGGCCAGAAATGCGGCGGATTCGCTCATCTTTACAGCCGAAAAAACTCTTAAAGAAGCAGGGAATAAAGCAGATCCGACTTTGAAAAAGGAAGTTGAAGATAAAGTTTCCGAGCTTAAATCAATTCTTGACACAGGCAGTAAAGATGATCTTGAAGCGAAAACAAAAGACTTATCTGATGCTTTACAAAAAGTAGGTCAGGCAATGTATAGTCAGCAACAGGCAACTTCCGACCAACAACAAACAACTGGAGACGCAGAGGAGACAAAACAAGAAGAGAAAAAATCCGACAAGGAAGAACCAGTTGAGGGAGAAGTCGTAAATTAATTCAAAATTCATAATTCAAAATTCAAAATTGGCCGCGGAGACGCGGTTGTTTGTTATAATATTGTAGCTTATGGCAGAACAGAAAGATTTTTACGAAATTTTAGGCATTTCGAAAAATGCAACAGCCGATGAAATAAAAAAGGCTTATAGAAAGCTTGCTCTTTCCTATCATCCTGATCGTAATAAGACTAAAGAAGCTGAGGAAAGATTTAAAGAGATAAATCAAGCTTACGAAGTTTTATCAGATTCAAAAAAAAGACAGGCTTATGACCAATTTGGGCAGACAGCTTTTACTCAAGGGTTTGGCCAGTCACCTTTTGGAGAAGGTTTTAGTGGACAGACAAGAACTGGGCGCTACGGACCGTTTACTTATACATACTCAGCTGGGCCGGGCGCTGATGAGGGCTTTGATTTTGGAGGATTTTCTGACCCATTTGAAATATTTGAACAGTTTTTTGGTGGAGCTTCACCTTTTGGCTCACAAGCCCGCCAAAGACCAATTTACTCTCTAACAATTGAGTTCATGGAAGCAGTACATGGAACCACAAAAAAGGTAGTAATTGGTGGGAAAAATCAAACCATAAAAATTCCTAAAGGAGTTGACAATGGGTCAAGAATTCGTTTTGGTGAATATGATGTAATTTTGGAGGTGCAACCAGACAGAAGATTTAGAAGAGAAGGTACAGACATAATTTCGGATGTTGAAGTTTCATTTACTAAGGCAGCTTTGGGAGATACGGTAACGGTTGAGACAATCGATGGACCAGTTAAGCTTCGTATCCCTGTCTCTACACAGCCGGGCACAGTTATACGTTTAAGACAAAAAGGAGTTCCTTATCTTCGAGGCTCAGGCAGAGGAGATCATTATGTGAGAATAAAAGTTATAATCCCTAAACATCTGACCAGCCACCAAAAAAAACTTCTTGAGGAACTTGAAAAAGAATCAACTAAAAAAAGCTGGTTTTAAGAATTTTCTAATTGTGGTTTTTGAGCAAAATATGCTACGATTAGTATATGTTACTATCCGGAGTTTTAGGTGCTACTTCTTGCAGAGTGAATGAAAAACTAACCGATTTTGGGTGTATTCCTAATGACCCCGTTGCTTTTGTTGCCAAATTTTATGGTATTGGACTTGGATTAATTGGCGGTGTTGCGATACTTTTTATTATCTACGGAGGGTATATTATTCTTGCTTCCCAAGGTGATCCGGTAAAATTGAATACTGGTAAAAGTTATATATATTATGCGATTGCCGGACTTCTCCTGGCAATTTTTGGATTTGTTTTTGTTCAGGTGATTGTTGTTGACATATTGCACATACCTGGGTTTAAATAAGAATATATGATAAAATTTCTGCCCATTCTGCGAAAGATTCTTTTTATTCTTATTGCATTTTTTGTAATAGGACTTTCGCTATTTAGTTTTACTGCAATAGCAAAAGCACAGTCAGCCCCAACCCCAACTGGAGTACCTGAAGGTTCCTGGGTAAAAGATCAGGAGGTAACTTTTGTTGGTAAAACTGCTGCCCGGTCAGGAGAATTTTTAGATTGGACGCTAAAAAATTATGATTGGTCCTCTGTTTCGCCGGGGACAAGCAATCCACTTGCTACATTTTGGGCGACTATTAGAAATATTGTTTATGCGTTTTTTATTCTTTTTGTTTTGGTAACAGCGTTTGTAATTATTGTTACTCGAGGAAGAAACATAACAGTGGCCAAATTCATACCCAAACTTATTATCATAATTCTTTTGGTAACATTTTCTTTTGCATTAGTTCAATTTATCTATCAAGTTACAGATGCAATACAAGGCTTTTTCTTAAAGAGCCCATCTCCTGATTGTACTTCCATTTGTCAAAAAGATCTCTTTTACTGGGGTTGGAATTATCAAGATTTTGAAGGTTTCCGTTTTATTGATCAAGCCGGTACTTATGATGAATCAGCTTTTATAGCTCTTCTCCTTGTTAGACTTACCGCTCTTACCTATTATGTTATGGTTGGAATACTTATACTTAGAAAAATAATACTTTGGTTTTTTATTATAATATCGCCCATATTTCCTCTTCTTCTTTTGTATTCCCCAATTAGAAATACCGCCAAAATCTGGGTCGGAGAGTTTTTTCGCTGGCTTTTATATGCGCCTATATTTGCAATTTTTTTGTCCGGGCTAGTTGTAATCTGGCGCTCACAGACGAACATACCCTTACAGTTTAATCTTACAAATACAAAAGTTATCTACCCAACTGCCATAAACATTCTTCTTGGAGGGCCCGGACAAGTATTATCATACGTTTCTCCCGCTCAATCAAATAGCGTAAACAACATTGACACTTTCGCCCTTTATGTAGTTGCGCTTCTTATGCTTTGGGTCGTTATAATTTTGCCGTTTCTTCTTCTTCAGATTTTTCTTGATTATCTTAACAATTTTTCATTCGGAGAAAGTGCTATTTTAAAACAGCTCATAGCTGGAGGATCAGCGTTTGTAAATAGAGCTGGTCCTGGACTAACTCCTCCGCCCCCTACGATTCCTGCTGGTATAGCCCGTGCTCTACCATTTATTCCAGGTAAGGTTGAGATACCCGAGATAAGAGCAACAGAGGCTATTATCAATGCACAAGTCGCAGATATGAGAGGAATACAGGCAAGTTCAGATATACTTCGTCTAGCTAGTCTAAGCGTTCCTACCATGCGTGATATCGCAAAATATGAAACTGCTCTTTTATCCTCAGACATAGGTAAGCATCAAGATATAGCAAGATTTCACGAAACATTAGAGGGAATTGCCAATCCAAAAAGGGTGGCAACACCTGCGGAAAGACAAAATTATAATCTTATGCAGGGAAGACTAAAACGGGAAGCCCAAAGAGGGGATCCTCTGGCATCCTCCATATTATCCGCTGCCAGTATCGTTTCTAAATCTTCTTTACAAAATAAACAAGAGGAAAATGCAAGAGTAGGCAGTATCCTTTCCAGGATGAATAATCTTGCTAGCATAATTTCAACTGAGGAGAAAGAAAGACTAAACGCAATAAAATCGTCTCTTATAGAAGCTGCGCAGAAAGGGGATCCTCTGGCAAACTCTATTCTATCTGCGATGAAAGAAGGCAAGACAGAAATAGATGAGAAACTTAAAGAACAGCTGCTTGAAGCAAAAGAAAGAGGAAGCGCGCTAGCTGCATCAATTTTAGAACAAGCTGGTGTTTCTGTTACTGTACAGACGTTCCCTGTTACAAATCGTGTGCAAGCAGTAAGTATAGATGATTACGAAGCGGTAAAGAAAGTCTGGCAAGAAAATTATCAGAAACTTGAGCCGCCAAGAACTATTGAAGGAAAACAAAAAAACAGGGAAGAATGGATTATAGGAGACATAGATAGGATTACAGAAACTATTAATCTTCTTACATCGGAAGATGTTCAGAATATCAAAAAGGGCATGGAAGAGGTTTCTGCAATACTCCCCTTCCTTCTTATAGGAGGGTTTGCTCAGACAGAAGTTATTGCCTATCTTAAAGCAAAACTTGAAGCTGCAAAATCAGTTTCCGAAGAAATCAGCAAAAAAGAAGAGGAAGAAGAAACTATGCTTGGAAGAGAGAAGGCTAAAACAGATAAGCCAGCGGAGATGGAAATGAAAGAAGAAGTTAAAGAAAACCAAAATAATTGATATTAAAAGTACCATCAGTGCTAAAATATATAAAAGGTAATGCTGTAAATAGATAGAAATATGTTTGGAAATTTATTCGGTTCAAGAAATTTTGAAGTAAAAACCGGGACTACTCAAGTTCCGCAGCAGGTGCCGGCATCTCCTTCTGTGCCGTCAGTCCAATCTGTCCAGCCTCTCCAATCTAATGTTGTCGGATCTGCCATGAACCCATCTTTAAGGCAGGATTTATCAGTGTTATCTCATTTAGACGCTAGAGCATCACAAGTATTACAAGCTGCTAAAAATGAAACAAAAAGAATTCAGCAATCACTTATTGAACCAGAGCAAATTCTCTACGGACTTTTATTTGACGGCGAAGTTTTCAAACTTATTTCACAATTTTCTTCAGACCCTACAAAGATCGTTAAGGAAATTGAAAGTAAAGAATCAGTCGGAAGTTTTATAGGAGAATCAACTCTGTCAGATACTTCAAAAAAGATCTTTGAAGATGCATATTCGATGGTAAAAAAAAGAGGAGTTGAGTTTATAAGTCCTGAAGATATTCTATTATCTCTCTTTTCACAAAGTGTAGGAGTCTCAAATTATCTTCAGTCAGAGGGAATTAAAAAAGAAGACATTGAAGAAAAACTTTCAAAGACATCAAGCTATGTCTATGGTAAAAAATCTGCACTTGAAAGTTTTGGTGTTGATTTGACAGAACAGGCGAGAAACGGGGAACTTGATCCAATTGCAGGACGAGATAAGGAAATTGAAAGACTTGTCCACATACTTCTTCGCAGAACCAAAAATAACCCTATTGTTATAGGAGAGGCAGGAGTTGGAAAAACAGCCATTGTTGAAGGATTAGCTCAAAATATCATAAAGGGCACTGCCCCCCGCGATCTTCTAGAAAAAAAAATTATCCAGATTGATTTATCCTCTCTTGTTGCGGGGGCATCGCACCGGGGGGAATTTGAGGAAAGACTCAGAAGCGTTATAAAAGAAACCCAAGCTGCAAGCGGAGCAGTAATATTATTCATTGATGAGATCCATACTTTGATTGGAGCAGGAGATACAGAAGGGGCTTTGGATGCATCAAATATTATAAAGCCTTTTTTGGCAAGAGGACAACTCCAGATTATTGGAACAACAACGACTGCTGAATATAGAAAATATTTTGAAAAGGATAAAGCCTTTGAGAGAAGGTTTCAATCGGTTTTGGTTGCCGAACCCGATGAGAAAACAGCCGTTGAAATGCTTTTGGTTCTTAAAACAAAATACGAGAATTTTCATAAAGTTGTTCTGCCACAAGAGACTCTTGAGGCATCCGTTGCCCTATCAAAACGCTATATTGGCGAGCGGTATTTACCCGATAAGGCAGTTGATCTCCTGGATGAGGCAGCAGCAGAAGTAAGGCTTTTGCAAAACGAAGGGAAGAGATCTGATAATACTGTTTCAAAAAGTGATATAGAAAAAGTTGTTTCAGGTTGGACAGGAATTCCTATAACAAAACTTACAGAAAATGAAAGCGAGAGACTTTTGCATCTTGAAGACACAATTCACAAGCGCTTAATCGATCAGGAAATGGCAGTTAAAACTGTTGCAGAAGCTGTAAGGCGAGGAAGGATCGGATTGTCAAGTGCCCAAAGGCCTATTGCATCATTTATATTCTTGGGACCAACCGGGGTTGGAAAAACAGAACTTGCAAAAACACTCGCTTCGATTCTCTTTGGCAAAGAGGAGGCAATGGTGAGACTTGATATGAGTGAGTATATGGAAAAACATGAGGTCGCAAAACTTATTGGCGCCCCTCCCGGTTATGTTGGTTATGAAGAAGGGGGTCAGTTAACAGAGGCAGTCAGGATAAAACCTTATTCTATAGTTCTTTTGGATGAGATAGAAAAAGCGCACCCGGATGTCTTTAATATTTTACTCCAGCTTCTTGAAGATGGAAGACTTACCGATAATAAGGGCAATACAGTATCTTTTAAGAATACGATTATTATTGCAACATCAAATATCGGTAGTATGCTAATACAGCAGCAGTTGGAAACAGACAAAAAGGGAGGTTCGGAATTGCAGGAAAAAAGTGATGCGAAAAAATTTGAGGAGCTTTCAAAGACCCTCCTTGCAGAACTTAGAAAATTCTTTAGACCCGAACTTTTGAACCGTTTTGATGGAGTTGTGATTTTTGAACCTTTATCTTTGAAAAACATGCTTTCTGTTGCCCAGCTTGGTATAGATGCAACTAAAAAATTGCTTAATCAACAGGGTATTGATCTTGATATTACACAAGAAGGGCTTTCTCAACTTGCTCGTGAAGGCTATGACCCGGTTTATGGAGCAAGACCGCTAAGGCGTCTTATTCAAAGCTCTATAGAAAATCCAATCGCTGTGCTTCTTATAAATAAAACTTTTATAGCAGGGGACAAGATTTTGATTGATTTTGATAAGATAAAAGAAGAGTTCATTTTTACAAAAGTTGCTCTGTCCCCAACCCAGCCAGGAACAACACAAGGCGAAACCCTGAATCCAGTTTCGGCAAATGACGGAAACTTTCCACCAGCACAACCTTTACAGCCGGAGGCACCACCAATACAGGGGATTGATGACACTCAAATGCAACCACAAAATTGATGTATGAGCGATGGAAACATAAACCTCCTCCAGACAATTCCGGTTCAACACTTCAATCCCCAAGACAAAAAGACCGCAATTTTTGGAACAAAAAAATTTATTTTCTCAGTTCTTTTTATAACTATTTTTGCAATCGCCTCTTTTATTTTCTTGGTATCTTCAAAAAAACAATCTATGATATCACCCTCGGCTAATCCTTATCCCGCAAAATCTTTTAAAATGTGGGAGATTACATTTGTTTACGATACTGAAAAACAAACGCTCTCAGTTAAAAGTGCAATTATTAAGACTGGAACAGCAACTGCTTCCAATCTGGGACTGTCGCCATATAAACTTCTAGTTTTTAATAAAAATAACAACGTTATTTTCAATACAGACATTCATATAACAGAAGGAATTCTCTATGATATTGATGGCCCGCCCAATGCTACTTCATCACCAATTATTGTTCCTTCTACGCCCAAAACATTTGAAAACGTTGTTTATATCCCGTTATTTCAGAGTGCAAAAAAGATAGAGGTAACAAAAAATGGTATTAAGATATTGGAATTTACTCTCCCTAAAGTTACAGGATTTAATTTAATTAATCAAACATTTGCCGTAAATGGACCGGCTTGTACAACCAATCTAAAGATTGTATTTATTAGCGACGGATACAACAGTGAAAGCCAGTTTTATAGCGATGCCCAAGAAGTGGTTAAAAAGTATATTTCTCTTTCTCCCTATTCTGAAAAGCCAGATATATTTGATTTTAAAATGGTTTACAATACTATTCCTCTTGGTTGTGCTAAGAATGGTGTTCTATATACTGAGTGCTTGAGTTCTTTACAGACAATAATAATGGAAAAAAATATAATTTTTGGAAAATATCCAGAACTTCAGGGAATTGATGGCGATCATTTAAAATTTATAGTTCTAGCAGATGCGCAACCTGAGCTATTTGGTGGATTGTTATATATGGGAGCTATGGAAGGCGTAGGCGGAGTTTATGGAGTCTTTGAAACGCGAGACCGCGATAAATTACCGACTGTTGCCTCCCACGAAGTATTAGGACATGCAGTAGGCTATCTATATGATAGATATGTGTATAGCTCAGGCCCAAATTCTCAGGAAAGAAGTGTTTTTCCAGAGAGCAACTGTAGTAGAAGTCAACAAGGAGCGTCCTTTTGGCAAAGCATTAATGGAGGAGGAGCATATCAAGGTTGTACATCTGAGTATTTGTTTGGACCTTACCCGCGTGATTGTGGGACAGGAGGAACACGTGAGTCTATAATGAGTCTGGTAAGTTGTGGTTCAAGTGAATTTGATCCAGTCGAGCAAGCATGGATAAGAACTAATGTTATCTCAAAATACCAGTCTTGCAGTGGAAGCAGTCCATCCGCTTCTTTTCCGCCGACCTCGACTTCAATCCCCACTTTAGTTCCCAGGCAACCAACATCTATACAAGAGCCAGTTGTTACCCCAACCAGCACTTCCAGTGTTCCAACCACAGTTCCTACTTCAGCATCATTAACTACTTATGATTGCTATTCTGATCCAAACTGTCGTAATTCTGGCCAAGGGAATATTCAGCTATGCCCTCTTGTCTGCACTCCCAAATAATAAATTGCAATTTAGACAAAAACCTCTTACACTAAAAATGATGGCTTGGGATTTTTTAAAATTTTGGTTCTTCGAAGCTCCAAGAGAAATATTAAATTTCTTTACCTCCCTTAACAAATCTTTTCTGGAATTAGTTTCTCTTCAACTTTTGGTAAAAACATATTTTAAAGCCTGGAAAAATGAGTACAGGGAGGGACTGGTTGGATTCTCGATTGCAATGGGAATATTTATAAAAACCCTTGTTATTTTTGCCGATATAATTTTGTTTTCCATTCTTTTGTCAATTGAAATAATATTATTTTCTGCGTTTATTTTTTGGCCGATTGGAACAGTCATTTTGCTTTTTATTTAATATGATCGGATACGCAAGAATTTATAATTTTTACACAACAAATATTATAAGATTATTAAGATTTGTTATTTTTATTTTTCTTCTATGGAGTACCTATCAATCTGTTTCTAATAGTTTTTTCCTTTCTGCCTCCTCTCGCATATCAATTTTTCTTCTATCCGTCTTCTTAATACTTGAGGTTTTTTTTCGCTTTAAAATCTCAAGATTGACTCCCAGAGTTTCGATTTCAGAAAATGAAGGCAAAAATATCTACACATCCTTTACTTTTAAAAGTTTATATGTTTTTTTAGGCAAAACAACATCAATAATAAAATTACTTCTTAAAGAAAAATCCAGCCTTTTTATTCTTGAAAAATCAGACATCAGGCAAAACGAGGTGTCACTTATCGATATTTCAAAAGAAGACTTAGGTGCGTATTCCCTTGAGGTTTCAAAAAATCTGAAGGGAAAATTTGTAACTACAATGGATATTTTAGTTTCCTATCTTCTATTAACTGAAGACAAAACCAAACTCTTGTTTAATAAAAATCTTAAAAAAGAGGAGCTAATGCATATTCTTTACTGGGCTCGCTTAAGATTTTCTGATGAAGAAAATCCAAAACCTTTTATGATAAATTTTTGGGGGGAAGGAATTGGAGAAGGCATGGTTTCGGGTTGGACTATAGAAACAAAAAAATACATGGTTGATAAAACATCGGAGATTTTAAGAAAAAGGACAACTCTCTTTGGGAAAGAGTCTGAATATAGACAGATCTTAGAAGCGTTATATCAGCAAAAAAGTGTTATTCTAGTTGGGGAGCAAGGGGTTGGTAAAGAAGAAATTATTGAAAGCCTTGCTTTTGAAAGTTTTACCGGCAGTTTGAGAGGAAGCCTTTATCATCAGAGGTTTTTTGAGCTTTTGATTGATGCGCTTATTGCAGGATCTCAAAATCAAGGAGAACTTGAATCCCGTCTTGATGCAATTATCGCAGAGCTTGCCCACTCTGGCAATATAATTGTTTATATCCCATCTTTTGAAAATATCTTGGGATCTTCCTCTTTCCATATCGACCTTTCAGGAGTCCTTGCTCCGTATCTTGAAAGAGGAGTAATTCGCATAATTGCAACTGTTAGCCTTGGAGCATATAAAAAATTTGTTGAGGCGCGAAAAACACTGATGAATGCGTTCCAAGTTGTAAAACTTGAAGAGCCTGACAAGGATTTGACTCTACAGATGTTATTTAGGAAAACTCTAGATATTGAGGGAATTTACAGCGTTGATTTGACTTACAAATCTGTTATCGCGGCAGCTACGTACGGAAAACAATATTTACCAGGAAGTTATTTGCCTGGCGCGGCTTTTGAGCTTCTTAAAGACACCGCCAATATGGTATTTCTTAGAGGTAAAAAAATTGTTGAAGAGGAGGATGTTATTGAAAAAGTAAAGACCCAAACAAAAATTGCAATTGGAAAGCCAAAAGGAAAAGAGAAAGAATTACTGCTCCATCTTGAGAATGAGATGCATAAGCGAATTATTGATCAGGAAGAAGCTGTATCAGAGGTCTCAGAAGCTATGCGGCGGCTTCGAACAGGCATTACCACTCTTAATAAACCTATTTCATTTTTATTTTTGGGACCTACAGGGGTTGGAAAAACAGAAACAGCAAAAACTCTAGCCGCGCTTTACTTTGGAGGAGAAAACAAAATGATAAGGCTTGATATGAGTGAATATTCGGGGGATGACGCAGCCAGAAGACTATTGGGATCTTTACCGGGTGAAGAAGAAGAAAGAGGAGAGCTTACAGATAAAGTCTATGATAATCCGTTTTCATTAATTCTTCTTGATGAATTTGAGAAGGCAAATATTAATGTACTTAATTTATTCTTGCAGGTTTTGGATGACGGGCGACTAACTGATAATAAAGGAAGAACCGTATCTTTTGTCAATGCTATTATTATTGCAACCTCAAATGCCGCATCAGAATTTATTAGAGAGGAGATCGGAAAAGGTGCTACTGTAAATAAAAAATTTCAAGAAAAACTTCTCGAGTTTTTACAAACAAAAGGAATTTTTAAGCCAGAGCTTCTAAATAGGTTTGACGGAATAATTGTTTTTAAACCATTAGGGCAAGGAGAGGTGGTTCAAGTTATAAAGCTTTTGCTTTCAGAATTATCTAGAAAAATGCAAGAGCAGGATGTTGCTATCATTTTCGATGACAAAATAATAGAAAAAATTATTAACGAAGGTTTTGATGAACAGTTTGGCGCCCGCCCCCTGCGCCGATATATTCAGGACAACATCGAAGATTTAATTGCCCAAAAAATCTTAAAGGACGAGATAAAACGCGGGGACAAAATTTCCGTCTCAACTGATGGAAATCAATTTCTAATTTCTAAATCCTAAATTCCAAATAAATTCCAAATCCAAAATGCCAAAACCTAAAACAAATAGTATTGAAATTCCTGGACTGTTTGATTTCAGCCATTCCGCCCCAAAAGCTCCTTGTAAAAATTAAAACCACAAAAATCGTTGCTACAAAATAGCAAATTTGGTATACTGTTTCAATTATGCCAGCACTGCAGCGAAGTGAATTTGCACTTGCCTTAAATCAGGTCGCCAACGAGCGTGGCGTTGATATTTCTGTGGTTTTGGAAACGGTTAAAAATGCGATAATTGCCGCTTACAAGAAAGATCATCCTGGAATAAATGTTGAGGATTATTCGGCAGCTTTGGATAAAAATACCGGCGAAACAAAAATATTTTACAAAGATAAAGATGTTACCCCTCCAGGATTTGGTAGGATTGCGGCTCAAACCGCCAAGCAGGTAATCTTGCAAAAAATTAGAGAAAAAGAAAGAGAGGCAATCCTCTCAGATTATAAAACAAGAGTTGGAACTGTTATTAATGGTATGATTTTACGATTTGCTGGGCTAAATATAATCGTTGATATCGGAAAGACAGAAGCAATCATGCCACAATTTGAGCAAATACAAAATGAGAAATATTATCCTAATCAAAGACTAGCTGTTTACCTTTTGGAGATAAAAGAAGGCCTAAAGGGAGAAGAAGTAATAGTCTCAAGAGTAAATAATGGGCTCTTGGAGGGTCTGTTTAAGAGAGAGGTTCCGGAAATTGCGCAAGGATCTGTTGAGATTAAAAATATAGCCAGAGAGCCTGGAAGCAGAAGTAAAATAGCAGTTTATTCTGCTCAGAGCGGTATTGATCCAGTTGGAAGTTGCGTTGGGCAAAAAGGCGTGAGAGTTCAAGCAATAATTCAGGAGTTTGGAGGACTTGAAAAAATTGACATCATTCAATGGCAGGAGGATCTAAAAGATTATATAGCGCAAGCATTGTCCCCTGCCAAAAATGTTAAAGTGGAACTAGATGAGGAGGAAAAAACTGCCCGCGTAACTGTTCCAAATGATGAACTTTCACTCGCCATTGGGAAAGATGGACAGAATGTTCGGCTTGCCTCAAAGCTTACAGGGTATAGGATTGAGATAGAAGGAGAAGAGACAGATGAAGATACAAAAGATAAAAATGAAGAAAATGAAAGAGACATTATTGAAAAAAATAAAGCTAAGGCTAAATCAAAAGATGAAAAATAAATTACAATACCAAGATATCAAATTACAAATAAATTCAAATAATCAGGAAACAAAATCCAAAATTTATGTTTAAAACACTTGGAATTTCGGATTTAGGATTTGTTTGGAGTTTAGATATTAGAGTTTGGAATCTTAATTTATTATGGAAAAGAAAAATAAAACAAAAACCATTGCCTCTCCTTTGGCTTCCATTCCTCCTGTCGTGACTGTATTGGGTCACGTGGATCATGGAAAAACAACTCTTCTTGATGCAATTCGCAAAACCAACATTGCAGAAAAGGAGAAAGGCGGAATAACTCAAAAAATTGGTGCATCAAAAATAGAGTTTATAAATAATGAACAGAGAAGGCAAATAACTTTTATTGATACGCCAGGTCATGAAGCATTTTCTAAAATGCGTGGAAGAGGCATCCAAGCGGGAGATGTAGGAATTCTTGTTGTATCATCAAGCGATGGAGTAATGCCACAGACAAAAGAAAGTATTTTATATCTTAAACAAGCCAATATACCTTTTATTGTTGCCTTGACAAAATCAGATCTCCCAAATAGGAATCCCGAAAAAATTAAACAGCAGCTGATTAAGGAAGGAGTAGAAATCGAGGCTTTTGGAGGAAATGTCCCTGTTATTGAAGTCTCGGCAAAAACCAACACGAACATAAAGGAGCTTTTGGAATTAATACTTCTTGTCTGGGAACTAAACTTTAACAGTTCAATATCAGAAACTGGAAGTTTTGTGGCAATTATTATTGAATCAAAACAGGATGCTAGAGTAGGTCCTCTTGCAACGCTTGTTATAAAAAATGGGACGTTGTCGATTAAAGATGAATTGATCTGTGATGGTGTATATTGTCGAGTAAAGTCAATCATAAATGATCGGGGAGAAAAATTAAAAAGCGCAACAGTAGGGCAAGCTGTTGAGGTTTTGGGATTTGAGAAAGTTCCCAGTGTTGGTTCTTTAGTTATTAAAAAGGGTGCTGAGGTCGTCCACGAAGGACCAGTTAAAAGTTATTCGGCATCGAAGCTCGTTATGCCAGACATTAGACGTCAAACGATACGGGAGACGAAACCGTTTACCCAAGACGACGATAGCCATCTTATTTCTGTTATTCTTTGTGCGGATACATTAGGTTCTCTTGAGGCAATAGTTAGTATACTGCCCAGAGAGGTAAATGTGGTTTTGCAAAAAACAGGCAACGTTGCGCCGGCAGATGTAATATTTGCAAAATCAACCGGTGCAATAATTTTGGGGTTTCATATAAAAATCCAGCCTGACATTTTAAGACTTGCTAAGACAGAAAAAGTATTAATGAAAAATTATATGCTCATCTATGAATTGACAGATGAAATTAAAGATGTTCTAGAAGGTAAACAGTTAGAGCAAAAAGAAATTTTAGGTGTTGCCAAAGTTGTAGCTTCTTTTCCATATGAAAAAACTAAAGTATTGGGAATAAAAGTGATTGAAGGAAGAATAGCAAAAGGGGACAGAATAAGATTATTAAGGGGTGATAATACGATTGGTGAAAGCGCGATATCATCTTTGCGCCAAGGAAAAAATCCTATTTCTAAGGTTGAAAAAGGGAATGAGGCGGGCATAATAATCTCTCCTTTTCTTGACTTTGCCATAGACGATGTGCTAATATCTCTGGGTTAAAAATAATTCTTATGGATAGAAGAACGTCTGAACAAATACGAGATTTACTGGAAGTTAGCAATAAGATTGGAATTGCAGTTGGCAAAAACTCAGGAATTGATGAATTAGCAGGGGCACTTGCGCTTTATCTGGCTCTTCTTGAAAGAGGCAAGAATGTATCAATTGCTTGCCCAACTGACCCTCTGGTTGAACATACTGTGCTTGTTGGGATTGATAGAGTAAAGAAAAATTTTGATGGTGCAACAGGAGATATGGTAGTTTCTTTTCCCTACAAAGAGGGCGATATAGAAAAAATCTCTTATACACTTGAGAATGGACTTTTAAATATTATAGTTAAGGGCGGAGAAGAAGGACTTTCATTTAACGAGAATGATGTTATTTTTAAAAGGTCCGAGGGTAATCCAGAGCTTCTTTTTGTTGTAGGCACTTCGAAATTGTCTGATCTTGATAAAATATTTGATCCCCATGCTCTTAGAGATACTAAGGTTATCAATATAGATAATAAGCGCGATAATCAGGGATTTGGAGACATAGTTTTGGTTTCTTCTAATTTCTCATCGGTATCCGAAGGAATTACAGATCTTTTAATACTTCTTGATATTTCAATAGATATTGATATAGCACAAAATCTTTTATTAGGAATAGAAAATGCTACGAATAACTTTCAAGGTCCCAATACGAGTCCGGTTGCTTTTGAGATGGCAGCTGCCCTTATGAAAAAAGGAGCCAGAAGAACAGGAACAAGTTTTAGAAGACAGCAATCGGTGCCGCTTGAAGAAGTTTCTTCTATTTTTTCTCCTAAAGATTCTAATATTCTTAGTCCAATTGACAAAGATGAGAAAAGAAATTCATCTTTAGATAAACAGGCCACAAAAGATCTATCTGCCGCCCGCCTGCCGGGACAGGGCAGACCCGCTTCGCAGCGAGGTGAGCAACGTAAAAACCCTCCAGTTGATTGGCTAACCCCAAAGATTTATAAAGGCTCAACAAATATTTAACTTTTTTCAGTCTTCCCTTCGGACATAAAATAAAATTAGAGTATTGAGGGCGCAAGGAAAACTTGCTATAATTAAAATCTATGCCACTGACATCAACGCAAAAACAAGAAATTATAAAAAAATTTCAGACAGGAAAAGGAGACACTGGAAGTCCAGAAGTTCAGATTGCTCTCTTAACAAGCCGCATTGACAAATTAACAGAGCACCTTAGAGAACATCAGCATGATGTGCACTCAAGACGCGGGCTTCTTTCGATGATTGCAAAAAGGAGAAGACTTATAAACTTTCTTAGAGGTGTTGATAAGACTCGTTATGCTTCTGTTGCAAAGAATCTTGGTCTTAAGGATTAAATGAATAAAACCATCGTTGTACTAGAGTTAGCAGGTAAAACACTTACACTTGAAACAGGAGAGCTTGCAAAACAAGCCACCTCTTCAATATTAGCCAGACTTGGAGATACAATGGTGCTTGTTACGCTTGTGGTGGGAAATGTGCGGGAAGACTTAGATTATTTTCCTCTAACTGTTGAATATGTCGAAAGACTGTATGCAGGCGGAAGAATAAAAGGAAGCCGCTGGGTAAAACGCGAAGGAAGACCAAGTGATGACGCAATACTAACCGCCCGGCTTATAGACCGTTCTATAAGACCGCTTTTCCCAAAAGAATACAGGAAAGAAATCCAGATAGTTGTTACTGTTCTTTCTGTAGATGGTGAAAATGAGCCGGATGTTCTATCAATTATTGCAACCTCTGCAGCTCTTACAATTTCTCCTGTGCCTTGGAAGGGTCCAATTGGAGCAACCAGAGTCGGTCTTGTAAGGGAAAAAAGTAACGGAAACCTGGAGTATTTGATAAATGCCGATGTTGCAGAAAGTGAGTTTTCAGAGCTTGACTTAGTTGTTTCACAAACAAAAGAAAAAACTTTAATGCTTGAAGCGGGTGGACAGGAGGTAAGCGAAGACATAATGTCTGCGGCAATAGAAAAAGCACATACGGAGAATAAAAAAATTATAGGATTTATAGAAGATCTTGTAAAAAAAGTTGGTAAGAAAAAGGAAACCATTTCTCCTGATACAAAAGTTTCTGAACTTATTCAAAGATTTGAAAAAAACTATAAAGAAGAAGTCTCTTCCCTTATTAAAGCAAGAGCCAATAAAGAAGGCAGTCGAACAGAAACAGGAGAGCTTGTTGACAAGATCTTTGAGGAAGAAAAGGCAGCAAACCTAGAGGTTGAGATTGATAAAAAGCTTATCTTAAGAGCGATTGAAGAGTTTTTATTTAAGATTGTCAGAAATGATATTTTAAAAAATGGCAAAAGACCTGATGGTCGAAAAGCTGATGAGATTCGTCAGATAAGCTCACGGGTTTCAGTTCTTCCAAGGACTCATGGATCTGCTATTTTTCAGAGAGGCGACACCCAAGTATTAACTGTTGTGACTTTGGGTTCTCCAAGACTTGAACAATTGGTTGAGACAGCAGAAGGGGAAGAAACAAAACGGTACATGCATCATTATTCAATGCCTCCTTATTCGGTTGGTGAGACAGGAAGAATAAGTTTTCCATCAAGACGCGAGATAGGACATGGAGCGCTAGCTGAAAGAGCACTTCTTTCAGTTATCCCAAAACAAGATGTATTTCCATACACTATACGAGTTGTTTCAGAAGTTCTATCTTCAGATGGTTCAACATCAATGGCTTCGACATGCGGTTCAACCCTGGCTTTAATGGATGCAGGAGTGCCAATCGAGAACGCAGTTGCAGGAATTGCTATGGGGTTAGTTTCAGACACTGATAAATATGTTATTCTTACCGATATTTTGGGTCTTGAGGATTTTTCAGGAGATATGGATTTTAAAATTGCAGGGAGTAAAAAGGGTATTACCGCAGTTCAGCTTGATGTAAAAAATGATGGATTGACCACTGCTCAAATAAAAGAGACCTTTGAGGGTGCAAAGAAAGCTCGACTTGCAGTTCTGGAAAAAATGTTTTCTATAATACCCAAGACAAGAGAAGAGGTTTCAAAATATGCCCCCAAAATAGAACTTATTCATATCCCGGTTGAAAAAATTGGAGAAGTAATTGGTCCTGGAGGGAAAATAATCAGAAATATTATTGCTCAAACCGGTGCAACTGTAGATGTTGAAGATGATGGAACTGTTTCGATATCTGCTACAACCGAGGATGCAGTGAAAAAAGCAGTAGAATGGGTACAAGGGTTAACTCGCGAAATAAAAGTTGGAGAAACATTTGAAGGTGAAGTTAAAAGGATTTTGCCATTTGGAGCATTTGTAGAATTGTTACCTGGCAAAGAAGGTATGGTTCATGTTTCACAGATGGGACATGGGTTTGTTAAAAATCCAGCTGATGTCGTTTCTATTGGACAAAAGATAAAAGTAAAAGTTTTCGAAATAGATGAGCAAGGAAGAATAAATCTTACTATGAAACTTGCTAGTGAAGATAAGGATTTTAGTAGAGGTCAAGATTTTCAAAAAAGACCACGTCAAAGACCAAAGTCCGAAGAGCATCCATTATCAAGACAATTCAGAAGAGAACGAGCTGAAAGTTTTGATAAACCCCGTGGCTTTCCCCAAAGACGACCACGTGGCTCTAATTTCCGCAAATCTTCCTATTAACAAGTCTATTTATATAGATTGTTGTTTGTTGTATAGAATATTTCTCTTGTAGTATTATAGATATATGGATTCTTTTACTTCTTTGGAAAGCCAGATACAAAAGCTTGAGGAAAAAGTTAAATCAATAGAGCTTCCTTCGGATTTGCTGGAAAAAATAGAAGGGATGATAAATTTGCTTCGAGCAAGTCTTAAAAGTGGAAATGCCTCATTTATAAATTATGAAAGTGTTTCAGCCTATGTTAATTGGATTGTCTCTTTGCCTTTTGCTAAAGAAACTAAAGATATTCTAGATCTTCATCGGGCAAAAGAGATTTTGGATAAAAATCATTACGGACTTTCGGGTGTCAAAAATAGAATTCTGGAGTATTTATCGGCAATTATTTTAAGTATGCAAAACAACACATCAGGAGGAGTGATACGAGCACCGATCCTTTGCTTAATTGGTCTTGTTGGAACTGGTAAGACAACACTTGCTTACTCTATTGCAGAGGCTCTGGGACGGAGGTTTGAGAGAATACCTTTTGGAGGAATGGGAGATGCAAGGGCACTACGCGGTCAGTCTCGCGCAATGTCTGATGCAGAACCAGGAGCTATCATTAAAAAATTAGTTAATGCCCAAAGTAAAAATGCTGTTATTCTTCTTGATGAACTAGATAGAGTGGCAGAGTCTGCTAGAGCTGACATTATGGGAGTTTTGGTGGAGCTTTTGGACCCCGAACAAAATAAAGCATTTACAGACCATTATATTGACTATCCATTTGATTTGTCTCATGTTTTGTTTGTTACAACAGCAAATAATTCAACTAACATCTCAACAGCAGTATTAGACAGACTTGAGATAATACAAATGCCTTCTTATTCAGATGAGGAGAAAACGTCCATTGCAAGAAGTTATCTATTCCCGAAAATTCGTACTCAGACAGGATTATCAGAACAACAAATACTTATTGATGATGCTGTTTGGCCTTTGGTAATAAGACCTTTAGGTTTTGACTCGGGAATAAGAAGCCTTGAGAGGACAATTGAGGGGATTTGCAGAAAAACCGCAAGGTTTATTGTCGAAGGAAAAGTGCCCCAGGGAGCATCTGTCCACATAACAAGCGAGAATTTTAAACAATTTTTACTAACCTAATGAAAATCACAGACATCAAATCACTCGCTTCGCAACGAGGCAAGCAAATCACAAATAAATTAAAAGCTACAATATCAAAAAGTCTTGAATTTTGAAGATTTGAAATTAAGTATTATTTGAAATTTGCTGCTTTTGGTTTGAAATTTAGATTCTATGGATAATCAACTATCATTTATTCCCTTAGGGGGAGTTGGAGATGTTACAAAAAACATGTATCTTTATGAATATAAAGATGAGATTTTAATTGTTGATTGCGGATTTGGGTTTGCAGATGAGACAATGCCTGGAGTAGATCTTCTAATTCCAGATATTTCTTACCTTAAAAAAACCTGCCTGCCGGAAGGCAAGGCTAACAAAAAGATCATCGCTATGATTTTGACCCACGGACATGAGGATCACATTGGTGCGATTCCTTATGTACTTGCGAACCTTCCTAAATTCCCAATATTTGGCTCGAAACTAACAGCCGCTCTTGCCAATGAGAAACTTAAGGAGTTTGGTATAAAGAACAATGTTCAGACCATTAACTTTAATCAAATACTTAATTTGGGAAGTTTTCAAGTGTCTTTTATAAGAGTTACTCATTCAATAATTGATTCAGCCCATATTCTTATTAAGACACCGGTTGGTAATTTTTATCATGGTAGTGACTTTAAGTTTGATCTTACGCCAGTTGATGGAAAACCATCAGAGCTTTCAAAGATTGCTAAGGCAGGAGAAGAGGGCGTCGTCTGTCTTTTTTCTGATTGTTTAGGAGCAGAAAGACCAGGACATTCACCTTCTGAACGGGCAATAACCCAGAGTTTTGAAGAAGAATTTAAAAAGACCAAAGGTAAAATATTTGTAACCACATATTCTTCAAATATTTCAAGATTAAATCAGGCAATTGATGTGGGAATAAAGCTTGGTCGAAAAGTTTGCTTTGTGGGAAGATCTCTTCTTAAATCTCGCGATATCGGAAAGAGGCTTGCCTACATGAATTACCCATCTTCTTTGGAAATTGCGCCGCAGGATGTAAAAAAAATGAATCCAGCGCAGGTTCTTGTGCTTGTTGCAGGAAGTCAAGGGCAGGAGGATTCAGCTCTTGTAAGAGTTGCAAACGGAGAAGACAGAGATATTAGGATTGCAAAAGATGACGTTGTTATTTTTTCGGCCGATCCCATTCCTGGTAATGAAACTAGCATTAATTCTTTAATCGATACAATAGCAAGACAGGGAGCAAAAGTGGTTTATTCAGAAATTACCGATGAATTTCATGTTTCGGGTCATGGTTCTCAAAATGATCTAAAACTTCTTATTGATCTTGTCCGTCCCAAATTTCTTTTTCCAATCGGCGGAACATATAGACAAATGGTTGCATATCGATATTTAGCAAAAGAGCTGGGTTTTGGAGAAAGGGAAGTGATATTATCTGATGATGGGCAAGAAATAAAATTTGATAAAAATACAATATCACTTGGAAAGAAAATTTCGCTTTCAAATATATTTGTAGATGAATTAACAGGAGAAGCAATCGAGAATTATGTAGTATTTGACAGGGTTAAGATTGCAAAAGAAGGACTTATCATTGTGATAGTCGAAATAGATTCAAACACCGGGCATCTCGCTTCTTCTCCTGATATATTAACAAAAGGATTTAAATACGAAAACATAAAAAATTTGGCAAAAAGAGTTCAGAGAGCCCTTGAAGAATCTATTGGAAAAAGAAGAGAAAAAGTTATTAATTGGGTTTATTATAAAAAGATTGTAGAGCGGGTTACAGAGCAAATTCTTTTTAAAGAAGGTAGACAGCCTCTTATAGTACCGGTTATCCTTGAAGTATAGGTATATAATAAATTAGTATGGCGAGAAGGCATTATAGAAGACGCAAGTTTAAGCTCAAACTTAAGAAAAGTACGGTTTATTCAATCTTTTCTTTTGGGCTAATTTTAATAGGTTTAATACTTCTTCTATCTTTTACCAAAAGTCAACCTTCATTTATTGTCTTGAGTAATCTTTTACAAAAATATTTTGGTGCGGTTTCTTTTCTTTTGCCATTAGAGCTTATTTTTTTAGGATTTTTGTTTTTAAGACTTAAGTTTTTTTTGTCTCGTACCAACGTCTCGGTTGGTTTTTTCCTCCTTTTTTTATCTTTGGATGCTTTAATAAAAGGTGGAAAGTTTGGGGGATACCTTTTTAAGATATTGGCTGATATTCTTACAAATCTGGGAGCAAATATAGTTTATTTAGCAGGTGCATTTGTTGGTTTCATTGTTTTGTTTGATACTTCGATTGACGAGCTTTTGGATTTTTTCGTTTCTCTGTGGAAAATAATTTTGAAATTTTATCCAACCAAACTTCTCGCCTTTTTTAGAACAAAGAAAGCTACCGGCTTTAAAAATAGGCCAATAACCATAAGAGGAGGATTAAAAGAATCTCCAAGCTTAGCGAGTCGCGAGATAACAGTTGCCGCACAAGCTAAAAAAGACTCTATACTTCTTTCCGATAAGCTAGTTAGCAATCCTTTAGCAACTGGAGTAGTGTGGGAGTATCCACCCTTATCTCTTCTTTCTGATTCATCGACGCAAAAGGCAGACAGAGGAGATATAAAAAGGGTAGCCAGTGTTATTGAAAATACGTTGCAGAGTTTTGGTATCGAAGCAAAAGTTGTTGAAGTAAATTTGGGTCCTGCTGTTACCCAATATGCACTTGAGATTGCTCTTGGAACAAAAGTTTCAAAAATTACTTCTCTTTCAAATGATTTAGCTCTTGCAACAGAAGCACCAACTGGACAGATAAGAATTGAGGCTCCTATTCCAGGAAGGAATTTGGTCGGGATAGAAATCCCCAATAGGAGTTTGGAAATTGTCGCACTTAAGACAATGCTTGAGTCAGATACAATGAGAAAAAGCAAGTCAAAGCTTACTGTGTCTTTGGGTCTTGATGTTTCGGGAAACCCCATTGTTGCTGATGTTAGTAGGATGCCCCATGTTTTGATTGCTGGAACAACGGGATCTGGAAAATCAGTTCTTATAAATTCTTTCATAGCGTCTCTTTTATTTCGAGCCGCACCTTTTGAGGTAAAATTGATTCTTATTGATCCTAAAAGGGTAGAGCTTACCGGATACAATGGTATACCTCATCTTATGACACCTGTTATTGTTGAGATTGAAAAAATATTATCAGCTCTGAAGTGGGCAATGGATGAGATGGACCGACGTTATAAAACCTTTGCCGAAAGAGGAGTTAGGAATATAGATGCTTATAATGAACTTTCAGGTTTTCAAGCCCTTCCTTATATTGTTATTCTAATAGACGAATTGGCAGACTTAATGGCATTTGCTCCGGTCGAGGTTGAAGATGCAATAGCCCGTCTTGCTCAGATGGCGCGTGCCACAGGAATTCATCTAGTTGTTTCCACTCAAAGACCATCAGTTGATGTTATAACAGGACTTATTAAAGCAAACATCCCTTGCCGTATTGCTTTTAATGTTTCATCAATGGTTGATTCAAGAGTTATAATTGATATGCCAGGGTCTGAAAAACTTTTGGGCCGGGGCGATATGCTTTATATCCCGCCCGATCAAGCAAAACCAACCCGTATACAGGGAGCATATGTTTCGGACAGAGAAGTCAAAAAGTTGGTTGACTATCTCAAATCAAAAGGCCCGCCAGTTGAATACACAGAAGAGGTTACCTCAAAGCCGCTTGTGACCCGAGGAGGAGGATTTTTTGGAGCTGGGCGCGACCCACTTTTTGAAGAAGCAATAAGGATTGTTTGTCAACATGACAGAGCATCTGCATCTCTTCTTCAACGTAGGCTTTCAATCGGTTATTCAAGAGCTGCCCGGATTTTGGATCAGCTTGAAGAAGCAGAAATTGTAGGACACGCAGAAGGCTCAAAGCCGCGAGATGTGTTAATTAGAAATGCAGAAGAACTAATAAGCAGCTTGCAGGAACAATAAAAATAAAATTCCAAATTCAAAGCAGCAAATTTCAAATAATAATTAAATTCAGATTTTTAAGATCTAAAACATTTGAATTTTGAATTTGTGATTTGCTTGCCTCGTTGCGAAGCGAGTGATTTTGGATTTGTAATTCAATGCTATGATAAGAGTTGGGCAAAGACTTGAGGAGGAACGTGTAAAAAAAAGGTTAACTCTTAAAGAGGTTTCGTCGGCAACAAAAATAAGAGTAGAATTTCTGCAAGCTCTAGAAAGAGGAGATTATAAAAGGCTTCCTTCTGCTTCCTATGCCCAAGGTTTTGTCAGAAACTATGCTAAATTTTTGGAAATGCCAGAGGAAGAGACACTTGCGCTATTTAGAAGAGAATTTGATGAAAAAAAAGAATTTAAAGTTTTGCCGGAAGGATTAATCGAGTCCTCTTTCCCTATTCGCCGATTTAAAATAAAACAAATAGTTTTATTGGTTATTCTAGTTTTTCTCTTGCTTTTTGGATATATAGTTTTCCAATACAGGTATGCTATATTCAGTCCTCCTCTTAATGTAGCAACCCCTCAGGAGACAGCAGAAATTTCCTCCCAGACATTAGATGTAAGCGGTACCACTGATCCTGCATCAACCATTTTTGTAGATGGTGAGCAGGTTTCAGTTAATAGTGATGGGACTTTTAAAAAAGAAATAGTTGTTTTTCCTGGTAAAACAATAATTACAATAAAGGCAGTCAATAGATTTGGTAAGCAAACCATCATAAAGCGCCATGTTGTGGTAAAATAACAAATTATGAATTTACAGAAGTTAATTAAGTACGCAGAAAGCCCTGACAATTCGATAATCCGAACAGAGATTTGGAGAGATTTTGTCGGATGGAACAACCGGAGACGCGGAGAGAACGGGTTTTTACCAAACCAATTAAAAAATCATAATTTAAAGAAAGTTTTGGATGTAGCACTTGGCGATGGTGTCGGCAAGTTTTGCAGATATTACAAATAATCATATACTAATTCAGTATGAGCATAAACATGGCAAGAAAGTGTACTACTACGGCTATCCATTTAAAAAAGGAGAATTATTCTTTTAAAAGAGGCAGGAGTTTCAAGAATTGAGCAGTACAGCGATTATGAGCTGGGAGACAATCCCAATGCAGATTTTTATTGGTACGTCTCTGGGTTAAATAAAAACACTTTGTTACAACAATATTATAACGATTATAGTCTAAATCTTGTCTTTATCCATCAATCTTCTTTCTTAGGTTGTTAGCCTATTAACCTACTAGGTCTTTTGCGGATTGTTTGTTTATGATTGATCCCGCACCAATTAAATGTTTGAAAGACTGATATTTAAAGCTATAGTTTTACCGATTGGCGCTGGGTTGACATTTAAAAATTCCAATGTTATCTTAATAAAGTATGATAGATCCTGCCCAAACAGCACTATTTTTAGTAATTATAGTTTTGACACTTCTTCTTTTGGTATTGGGTATTCAAGTTTTTTTTATTTTAAGGGAGCTTAGAAAAACTGTTGATAAGGCAAATAAAGTTCTAGATGATACAGGAGTTATAACCGAAAGCGTCTCAGCTCCTATTGCCAATCTTTCGACTCTTGCCACAGGAATAAAAACAGGTGCGGCAATTGCAGGTCTTTTAAAAAAGAAAAAATTAAAAAGGAGAACTGAAGATGAATAACAGTGGCAACGGAAACAGATTTTTTGATGGATTCTTGTGGGGAGCTATTATAGGTGGAGGATTGGTGTTTCTTCTTGGGACAAAAAAAGGAAAAAAACTTCTCAAGACGATTTCTGAAGAAGGTGTGGAAGGGCTTTCAGAACTACTCGAAGAGCAGATTGATAAAGAAGAAGATTTTGAGAATGAAGTTCCTGAACAAGTTCCTCAAATCAAGCCGTCAAACGGAAACGGAGTCGTAAAACAAACTCAAGAATCTGTCTCTGTTAAGAAAGAAACAAAACCTGCAAGAAGATTTTTTAGAAGAAAATCTTAATAAGATTCTGCGTTGAGGTTGCTCACGAAAATCTTCTTGTTCCGCAGATCATACTATATCTAAACTTTTTACTGGTCTATTCCAACTGCGAACAGCGAAAATTTTGTAAGCCCCTCACGCTAAATTATAATCCGTATTTTTTGATGTTTGTGTTGTGTTGTTCAATAGTCTCTGAAAAATGCAAATTCCCGTTTTTGTCCGAGATATAATATAGATAATTTGTTTGTGCAGGATTTACTGCAGCAGAAAGTGCTGAAAGTCCAGGATTTGAAATAGGAGTTGGGGGAAGACCCACATTTTTATAAGTATTGTAGGCAGATGTGATGTTTAAATCATCTGCTGATAAGCTCTTTTTCCACCATGTTTGCGTAGACTCTTGGTAACCAAGAGCATATTGGATCGTTGCGTCAACATCAAGCTTCATACCAATCTTAAGTCTATTTAATATTACACTTGCAACCAGTGGTCTGTCCTGCGGAAATTTTGCCTCCCTTTCAACTATTGATGCGACCGTAACTATTTCATTTTTTGATAAACTTGAACGACTTATATCAATAGTTTTATATTTTTTATCAAAGTTGCCTTTCATAAGAGTTACAATCAGGTTTATATCAGCATCTTTTGGAATAAGATAAGTATCTGGAAAAAGATAGCCTTCATTTGTTACAAGGATATTTTGCCACTGCGGTTTGTAGGTTGGGATGTTTTTTTTAAGAAGCTCCGCAACTTCCGTAGCTCTTATGCCTTCAGGAATTGTGACCCAAATATCAAGTGTGCCATGAGTTAGGTTCTGAATTATGTTGTAGAGACTCATGGACGGACTTAAACGAAAGTCTCCAGCCTCAAGATCTTTATCAAACCCTAATCTTTTTGTGAGAAGAAAGAATATAATAGGATCCTTGATAAGCCCTCTTTTTTTAAGGCTATTTCCGATTTCTCTTACTCCTTCTCCTTTTGAAATAACAAATATCTGCGAGGTTTTATTTGTAGTATCAGCAGGCTGTAAGCCATTTTTCCACCAGATAATTCCGCCTGCAGTGATAAATACAATGATAATGATAAGAATAAATAACCTTCTCATTATAAAAAGCTTATTGGAAAAAGAGTAGCTGATTCTCTTCCCTTTTTAAGATTATACATGCTCTCACTGTACAATGTATAGAGGATTTCTCCGCTTTTGACTTTTTCCCCAATCTTTTTATTCAAAAAAATTCCTGATCCTTTTTGAATTGGAGCTCCCAAAAATTTTGCGACAACAGTCAGATTTTCGCTATTTACACTTTTTACAATGCCATTTTTTGTCGCTCTTAGTTTAAATGAGAATTTTCCTGGTTTTAGATTTCTGCTGTCTATATTTGGATTCCCTCCTTGTTCTTTGATTATTTCCTTTATCTTTTTTAAAGCAAGGCCGCTTTTTAAGATTGCTCTTGCCCAACCAAAACCGTCTTTATATTTGCTTCTAACACTTTCATTAAGATTTTTTGAAGAATCCTTAAGGCAGAGCTCTAAAAGATTGCCTGCAAGATCAATACTTCTTTTTTCAAGATCATTAGGCCGGTTTGGTTTTTGTTCAAGCACTCTTAATGCTTCTTGAGTTTCTAAAATAGGGCCAACACCGCGGCCTGCCGGTTCGTCAGTCTTATGAATTAAAACTTTTATTTTTATATTAAACTTTTTAGCCAAAAATCCAAATTTGTCTTTTAGAATTTCGGCGTCTTTTATTCTATGTACTTTTACCATTCTCCCATATGGAAGATCTATCACCACATGGTTTGAACCAAAAGCAACCTTCTTGGCCATTATAGAAACTAAGATCTTGTCAAAACTTTCAAAAAGCAGGGGCTTTTCAACATTTATTATTACGTCATCAGCAGGTGCAATGCTAAAAGTCCCTCCCCAAACAATACAGCCGTTTGTCTTTTCTACAATTTTATAAATTTTGTCTTTTGGTAATTCAACCGGCGATAGTACTTCCATATCATCAGCCGTTCCACCGGGAGTTGTTATTGCCCTTGATGAGCTTTTGGGAATAGTAAAACCTGCCGTGGCAACAATTGGTACGACAATCAAAGTCGTTCTTGTCCCCGGTACCCCGCCAATCGAGTGTTTATCAGCAACAATGCTCTTGTTAAAATCGAGATGTTCTCCTGTATCAACCATAGCGCGGGTCAAATAATATAGTTCTTTATTGGTAAAACCTTTAGAGTAGCCCGACGCGGCAAAATATGTGGTCAGCACTTCCCCGAGTCTATTTTTTGCTATCTCATCCATTACAGCGTAGATTTCCTTGTATGTTAATGTTTTGCCAACTAACTTTTTTCTTATAGCATTAAGTGCCTTTCTTAATTCCTCCTCCTCGTTTTTAAATACTTTTTGTTTCACCCTGCCCCTCCTTTTATCTGCTTTACTGCCAAAGCTATAATGCCTTTTAGCAAAGAGAGTATAAAATAAATTGCAGAGTTGATAATCCGATAAATAGTCGGCCAGATTTGAACCAGAATTGCTTTTAATCTATTTTCTTGTTGCATAATTTAAATCTTCTCTAATCTTGCTTTCATAATAAGTCTTTTCCAAGTCGTTCCAGGAGGAGTACAAGTAACAAGAGTTAGATAAGAATTACTATAGTCTTGAGAAAATATCGAGATATCATCTGGATTAACGACATTTATATTAAAAATTCTATAAAGATAAATCACCCCATCTACATTAACATAAACTACATCACCTTCTTGTAAGTTATATAAAGTTGCAAAGATTGTTTTGTAGTCCTTTGGATTAAAAAGCTGAGGAAGCGTTGAATGCCCAAATATTACAGCATTACCTTTATCAGGCGGAATTGCAGTCCCCTGATAGTTTACCAGATGCCTAGCAAGATCGTTATCGGTTGTTGAGACAACCGCATCTTTTATATTAAGTTTTGGGATGGAGATACTATATGTTGGAATTTTGGGCTTTTTCCCTAAGGAGGGACGGTAGCTTGGGAACCAGTTCTGCGCATTAGTATAATCCACTCCTGTTATTGTATTTTGAGCCTGATAGATTAAACTGCTAATCTCAGAAGTTACAACATTGGTTTTTGGTATTGAGGTTGTAAAATCTTTCATGGTTGTCTTCCCTGAAAAATATATTTGCCATGACAATATAGGATAAAAAATATAAAAGACAATAGTAAGCCCAAAAAACAGAAAAAGAAGGCTTAGGATGCGAAAAAATTTTTTGCGACTTTTTGTGTTTCTCTTAAAGTAGTAATATTTACTCATTGATTCTGATTGTAATTTTTATGTTGCCTGGTAGTATCGGAAGCATTTTGGGAATAAACGGCAGGCTAAAGTAAGACATTACATTAACATTTGAAACCTCAGGTATTTTTGATAATATCTCCTGAGCTTGTTTTACAGACTTCCCGCTGATCTCCTTCCTTATTTTTTTATCATTAATTTTTGGTTTAACTATCGCCGTGATGGTAAGATTTGCAGAAACATCTTTATTTTCCTGCTGTCTTACATCCTTTGTTTCAACTCTTATATCAGTCGGGTCAATAGCAAGATCATTGGAAGTTTCATTTTTAAGAAGCGTTTGCGAAAATGAGATAAGATCATTTTTTGCATAAGAAATCCCTTGATATCCGACAGAACCCTTAAGCGTTACCTCGCTTGCCTCGTCTCCTACATTCTTATCGAAATTTTTATTATCAATTTTTGTATTTATAAAAACAGGAAGAAGAGTTTTATCATTGGATATCTTTTTTGAAAGGTCGTCCCTTGCCTTTTGTTCTAATTTTTTAGGCAGGTCGGCAAGTAATTTTGCCACATCATCTTTTGACACAACTTTTATATTTTTTTTTGTGCCTCCAGAAAAAGGATTGTCGTTTTTAGCGGCAATTGAGAGACTTTCTCCTATTGAAAATTTAACATTTGAAGGTAAATTATATTCCGTACCAATTTTAGTGGCAGTAACAGACATGTTGGCTTTGCCAGGAGTCGTACCTGTAAATATATCCCCCGATGCAGAAGATACAGTCACATTTTTGTCAAGAACAAATTCCAAACCATTACTAGAGGTTATTGAGGTGTCTGATGATAGAGTTTGTGGGTCTGTGGAGTTGTTAAAAATTGTTACTGTTCCTTTTGCTTTCGTCCCTGTCTCTTTTTCCCCAGTCACAGCCGTAGAAATGCTTCCGTCCTCTGATATAGATGCAAGCTCGGCAGAAATAATACTTTTTGAAGGATTGGTAGTTGCCGATATAGAGAAGATAACATTTTGATTCTGCTTTACAGTTTTTGGATTTATAGTAAGTGAAACCTCTGCTCGGGTTACAAATACATAAAGCAAAATAACAAGAATGATAACAGCGACAATAGGGATTAAAAATCTAGTCTGATTTTTGGGAAGTATAGATAAACCCCTTTTTACAGGATTTTTTTTAAGATTTTTAAAAAGCCTAAAAAGAATGTCCCTTACGCCAAGAAGAATCATAGATGCAGTTTGTGGCAGTTGTTTTTTTTGAGCTTCCTCAAGTTCTTCTTCTGGGATTTCGGCAATTTGTTCGCCCACAATTTCTTGCGGGATTTGCGGCTCTTCTTTTTTGGGTGGGGGTTTCTTGGCAACATCTTTATTCTCAACAAATCCGAGATATTCTGAAGATACCTCTTCTGTTTCCCTAAGACCTTCTTTTCTCTTTTTTTCTAAACTTTCTTCTTCGATAAATTCTTCTTGTAGCTCTTCTTCAAAGACTTCAAAACCCATTTGAGTTGCCGCGCCAAATAATACCGCTCTTGCGTCGAATTCATCGGCCAAGGTTGTTACCTGGGGAATATGGAGAAATGGCAGACTCTTGCCCCAGCGGTGATTTATAAATTCTTGGGTTATATCTTCGTCTGCGTCAAAAATTGTAATGCGAGATGGAAGAATCTCAGAAGATGTAAAATGTTTTAGAAGAGTATCAACTGTTAAAGCAGGTGAATCAGGGATTTCTGAGGTTTTTGTTTCTGTTATCCTTCCGGCTCTAACCAGCGCAACCGAGACAAACTTCTTTCCTATTTCAACAAGAATTGTTGAAACGGGTGCACCTTCTTCTTTTGCAAGAAGGTGGGCTATAGCTTCAAAGATTACCAAAAAACCTATTGGCTCAAGGCCTAGCTCATCACTTACCTTTTTGAGTTTTAAAAGATAGTCCCTTTTTATTTTGTTGTCTTCAACCCAAGTCTCCTTGACACCAAAAATTGTTTTTATAGTCTTTGATTCTGTTGGAAGGAACTGTTCTGCAGTTGATACTGTTTTATCTAAAACCTCAAGTAATTCATCTATTGACGCATCCTCAATCGAATTTTTGAAGTGCTCTTTGTGTTTACCAACGACCCGAATTTTACCCGAGAGTTCCTCGAAGATTACGGCATTTGCCTCTTCATTTCGAAGAACTAAGGCTAGAAAATATTCCGGTTTTTCTTTTCTCTCCAAAAAGGGCAGGGAAGGTAGTTTCATAAATTAGTCATGGACTTTGGCATAAATTCTTCTTTGCCCATACCCAATATTTTCTTGCTTTATTATCTTAAACCTTTTGAGTCGTCCTGTAAAATCAACATGCGGCCCTCCGCAAAATTCTTTAGAATAGTCGCCTATAAAATATACTTTTACTTTATCTTCATATTTTTCATCAAAAAGTCCTATTGCCCCAAGTTTTTTTGCTCTATCAAGAGGCATTATTTCAAAATGAACAGGCAGATTCTCTTCTATCTTTTTATTTACAATGTCTTCTACTTTTGTAATTTCACCATCGCTTAGTTTTCTTTCAAAATTAAAATCAAATCTCACCCGCTCAGTTGTGATATTTGAGCCTGTTTGGAAGACATGATTTCCCAAGACATCCCGAAGCGCCTGGTGGAGGAGATGGGTTGCGGTGTGCCCCATTATTGTTTTTTTAGAATGATCCGCAAGTCCACCTGCAAATTTTCTCTCAGCCCCTTTTCTTGAAACCTTTTGGTGTTCTTCCATTTTTTCTGCAAATTCATGATCGTCAAATACATATCCCAAACTTCTTATTTGGGTGGGCGACAGCCCGTGTGTTGAATAAAGTAAAAACGCGTCATCAGGTGAAATTTTTTTTAGCCCCTTGATTTCTTTTTGCCGATATCTTTTGTCAATAAATGCTTTTGCTCTACGTAAAGTCCCCTTGTAATTTTTTTCTTCTTCCAAAATCGTGAGTCTTACCTTCTCAAAATTACCCTTTAGATCGGGATCAGTTTCCGAATATTGCTCGATTATTTTTTCAATAATCGGAGAAACATCCTGTCCACCCACTTTATAAAAATTATCAAAAGAACGCCTAATGAGTCTTCGTAAAATATATCCTCGTTCTTTGTTTGAGGGAGTGACGCCGGCTGCTATTATAAAGACTGCGGCAATAAGATGATCTCCGATAATTCTCATCACAGGACTATTTTCCTTATAATCGCTTTTTGTTGTCTTTTCTATTGCAGTAATAATCGGCGAAAAAAGAGAATTTTGGAAGATATCGCTTTTGTTTTCAACTGCCGCCAAAAGTCTTTCGACTCCGCCTCCAAAGTCCACATTTTGTTTTGGCAGGTTTTCAAAACCCTTCTCAGTTTTTATATATTGCATAAAAACTGAATTAGCAATTTCCAAGAACTTTCCGCAGTCGCAGTCAATAGGGTTGTCTTTACAGAAGGAGTTGTGTTTAACACCATCGAATTTAAAATAAACTTCCGTGTCTGGTCCTCCTGGTTCACCAACAGGCATATCATCAGGAACTCCACTTCGAGACCACCAGTTTTTTCTTACACCCCCGGTAAATATTTTTTCATCAGGATTTTCCCCCTCGTTTTTTAAAAGATGTGCCCAAATATCATAAGACTCTCGGTCGTAGGGTACACCCCCCGCTCCTTTAAAAACACTTATATAAAGTTTTTCTTTAGGAAGTTCTAAAACTTTTGTTAAAAATTCCCAAAGAAAGTTTATTTCCTCCTCTTTAAAATAGTCACCTAAGCTCCAATTTCCAAGCATCCTAAAAAAAGTCGTATGCCTGTTATCTCCGACTTCATCAATGTCCGAAGCTCTAAAACAATTTTGAACATTTACAAGCCGAGCACCCTGTGGGTGTGGTTCGCCCAAAAAATATTGAATTAGCGGTTGCATGCCAGAGGATATAAAAAGAGTGGTTGGATCATTTTGAGGAACAAGGGGAGAATTGGGAATTCTTTTATGTCCTTTTTTTTCAAAGAAAGAAATATACTTATCAATAATTTGCTCGGCCGTCATTAAAAATTAAAATTACCTTTTGATTATACCATCTGTTCTAACTTTCTGCTAAAATTAACATATTTAAATATCGCAATAAAATAAAATGATAAATAAATATTTTGTGGCATATGGTTTTATAATTCTTATTGCATTGGGTATTCTTCTTGCTTTAAATTCAAAAAAGGTTACCACCTTACCTTTTGACAATTCTCCGATCTCTTTCCCTATATCTTTTCCCACGTCACTACCTTCGCCCACCACAGTCCTTTCCCCAACTTCCCCTCCCGTTACAAAACTTACAATTATTGATGCACAGGTAGGTACAGGTTCTTCTGCCGCAACAGGAAATATAGTTACTGTAAATTACACAGGAATGTTTATGGATGGTAAAGTTTTCGACACGTCTGTAGGAAAACAGCCGTTTACTTTTGAACTGGGGATTGGAAAAGTAATTCCAGGATGGGACCAGGGAATCTTAGGAATGAGAATTGGAGGGAAGAGAAGACTTATAATTCCACCGGATTTAGCCTACGGGCAAAAGGGAATTCCGGGGACAATTCCACCAAATGCAGTCCTAATCTTTGACATTGAGCTTCTGGATGTAAAAGAAGCTAGTTTGTCACCAACCCCCTAACAATAAATGAAGTTGATATATTTTATTTCCACTCTTTTTCTAATATAATTCGCCTATGTGAGAATATTTATTGGGATTAAGTGTCCTGAAAAGCTTAAGAAAGATTTTTTGAATTGGCAGGAGAAAAACCAGCACCTTTCTGTTAGATTTGTAAAACCAGAAAATCTTCATATAACTCTTATTTCTCCCTGGTATGTTAAAGATAGAAAAGAAGTTATAGAAAAACTTAAAGAATTTAAAGGAAAGTCTTTTGAAATATCTTTTAGCGAAATTTTATATTTTCCGCCCTCAAGTTATCGAATGATATGGGCAAGAGGTGAAACTCCCCACAAGCTTTTATTATTGCAAAAAAATCTTTTAAAACATTTTGAAAAACAAAAAGAAAAAAGACCTTTTGATCTTCATATAACCCTTGCCCGTTTTAGGCCAGAAAATAAATTGGCGAAAATTAAAAACAAAAAAATTAAGTGGATTATGAATGTCGATGAAATTGTACTTTTTCAGTCAAAATTAAGTCCCCATGGAGCAAATTACGAAGTTTTGTATTCAATCTCATTGAGAAATTAAATTGAATGTGGTAGCTTTAGATAGTTTATGAAGAGAGGAATTGCCACATTTACACTAGATTATGGAAAATGTCCTCCTTGGCTTTTTCAAAGAATGGTAGCCCTGGGGCAGGAGATAGTTTATATACTCGTTGATGAATATGGGCCTTCTGAATTTGTAAAAAGAATTGCTGACCCTGTCTGGTTTCAGAGTCTTGGAACTGTACTTGCTTTTGACTGGAATGCTTCAGGACTTACAACAATTTTAACAGCAGCACTTAAAGAAGCAATAAGAGAAGAAGAAAAGAATCTTGGTATTTTTATTTGCGGCGGAAAAGGAAAGACGTCAAGAAAAACTCCTTCGGAAATTTTAAATTGGGGAGAAAGATTAAATCTTCCAGAGTCAGGTGTTAAAAATCTTTCTTACAATTCAAAAATGGCAGCAAAAGTTGATAGCTCTTTAGTGCAGGATGGTTACCAAATCTATCATCACGCCTTTTTATTTTCGGTTTCTAGGATTAGGGGTTCAACTTCTGTTGTAGATAGCTGGGCAGTTGTCCAGCAAGGAATGAATACCACAAATCAAACTGCGAGGCGCTATCACTGGTATGACAATATAAATCTCAAATCTCAAAACTCAAAACTCAAAACTGGGAAGAAGGATTTTACAGATGAGCCGCATAAAGGCATTGTATCGCAGGCTGTAGAGGATAGTGTTTTAAATATGGTGGCAAAGAAGAGCAAGAAGACTCGGGATGTTTCAACGCAGCTGACATCATCGAACTATAACTCTTTGATAAGAGACATTGAGATAATAAGGATGCACTCTTCATCTTTGTCAAAAATGGTTAGTCTCAAAAATAAACAAAATGATAGCCAGCTTACTCTTCTTAATCTTTCCGATGAAGATTTTAGAACGCATCCTGTTCTTTATGAAGATTTCAACAAAAGCAAGTATTTAGAAAAAATTCTTCAAAGAGTAACTTACCAGAAGCCAAAAGACTACGAGAGTTTTTTAGCTATTGAAGGCGTGGGTCCAAAAACTGTAAGAGCACTCTCTTTAGTAGCAGAAGTTATTTATGGCGCCCGGCCTTCCTACGAGGATCCTGCACGATATAGTTTTGCATTAGGAGGTAAAGATTCTATTCCATATCCTGTTGACAGATCTACATACGATAGTACAATTTCACTTCTTGAACGCGCAATTAAAAGGTCAAAAATTGCGTCTTCTGATAAAGAAAAGGCTCTTAGACGTCTTATGTCACTCTCCGAAAATATATGAATAGTTTTAAAATCTCAACTAACAAAAAAAATGAAGTTATAGACATAACTGATAAGGTTAATGAAATTATTGAAAAAAATGGTAAAGATAAAGGAGTTTGCCTTTTGGAGGTTCTTCATACAACCTGTGCATTGACAACTGCCGATCTTGATTCAGGAACAGATGAAGATATTTTAGAAGCGCTTCGAAAAATACTTCCCAAAATTTCCTACCGTCATCCACATGACCCAAATCATACCCCTGATCATATTCTCTCATCAATTATCGGAACATCAATTACTTTGCTTTTTGAAGAGAAAAAATTAGTTTTGGGAACATGGCAAAGAGTAATTCTTATCGAGTTAAATGGACCACGAGAGAGGAAAATTGTATACTCAATTGTTTAGAATTACGATTTACGAATTAAGATTCATGATTTATTTTTGGTAAATTCTCTAAGTGGGCAAGCGGTGTGCTTGCAGCTAGCGGTACAATATTTCCTGCCGTAAGCAATCATTCTATTTGTAAAATTAAACCATTCTTCTTTGGGTAGAATTTCCATCAAACCCTTTTCTATTTTGACTGGATTTTTACTATCTGTTAATCCAAAAAGGTAAGAGAGTCTTGTAACATGGGTATCGACCGCGATTCCATCAACAATGCCGTATACATTTCCTATAATAATATTTGCCGTTTTTCTACCAACTCCTGGAAATACTATTAATTCTTGCATTGTTTTTGGAATTTTGCCTTTATATTTATCTACTATAATTTTTGCACTCCCTTTTATAAATTTTGCTTTTTGTCTAAAAAGCCCCAGCTTTGACAAATCTTTCTCAAGTTCTGTTAAATCTGCATTTTTGTAATCTTCTATATTTTTATATTTCCTAAAAAGTTTTTTTGTTACCTCATTTACTTTTTTATCCGTATTTCGAGCAGATAAAATAACTGCAACTAAAAACTCCCAGGGACTTTTGTATTTAAGAGCAGTTTTTGAAGTAGGAAAAAGTTCTTTTAAAATTTTTATAATCTTCTTTGCTTTATTTTTTCTATTTCTCATTGAATCTCATTATATCATCTTATCAATCTTTAACTATTTTTACTATAGGGTATTGACAGAAGGATAACCCTGTGTTATAAATTTGACACGCTATAAAAATTATATAACAGGGGCGAGTGTCCCCTTTTGTTTTTTTTGTCAATAATATACTTCCTGAATCTATCTGATGCCTAGCTCTAAAAAAATTATAAAAGACAACAACAGACAAAATTGGGGTCGAGAATATCCCTTTTTGCCCAAACTAGACCTTCTTGCTGTCCAAAAAGAGTCATATAAGTGGTTTCTTGATGTTGGAATTGGTGAAATTTTGAAAGAAGTATCTCCGATTGATGACTTTACAGAAAAAAATTGGAGCCTTACATTTAAAAACTACCGAATAGGAAAACCGCCGGTCTCATCAGACAGCGCCATGGAAAAAGGACTCACCTACGATTCGCCTCTTTACGTGGATGCAGTGCTTTTGAGTAAAAAGACAGACACAAAGATTGAACAAGAGGTGTTCTTGGGAGACATCCCTAAGATGACCGAGAGGGGAACCTTTATTATAAATGGAGTCGAGAGAACTATTGTAAATCAGCTGGTTCGTTCCCCGGGAGTTTTTTTTACCACAATTAAGGATAATTTGACTGGCAAAATAGTACACACTGCAGAAATACGGCCGGTTCATGGTTCTTGGCTTGAATTTTCAACAACCAGACAGGAGACGATTACAGTAAGAATAGACAGAAGAAGAAAATTTTTAGCAACCACATTTATGCGGGCTATTGGGATTTCGGAAAATGATAAGATACGCGAAAGGTTTAAAGAAGTAGAAAAAAACAGCCAAATCTCTTTTATAGATAACACCATCAAAAAAGATGAGACATCAAATACAAATGAGGCATTAATTGAGATATTTAAGAAAATGCATCCTGGAGAGCCTATTGTTCTTGATAAAATTAAAGAAAGTTTCTATGGAATGTTTTTCAATAATAGGCGATATGATTTGGGGGCGGTAGGAAGATACAAAATCAACAAGAAACTTAAAGATACGCCAGGATTTGTTTTAGCAAATGAGCAGACATTAACAGTAGATGATATTGTTGGTACAATAAGCTATCTTATAGAACTTACTAATGGAAAAGATGGGGTTGATGATATTGACAGTCTTGCTAACAGAAGAGTTAGAAGAGTTGGGGAGTTGGTTGCAACTAATGCTTTTAGGGTTGGAATTTTAAGACTTGAAAGAAGCATCAAAGAAAGGATGAGTCTTATACAGCCAGATACCCCGATCTCAGTCGCGGGTCTTATAAATGCTCGGCCTATTATGGCTTCAATTAATGAGTTCTTTAGAACTTCTCAGCTTTCAACTATTTTAGATCAGACAAATCCACTGTCTGAAATCGACAACTTGAATAGACTCACTGTTATGGGAACAGGTGGAATTTCGCGTGAAAGGGCAGCCTTCTCAATCCGCGACATCAATAGTTCTCAGTATGGCAGAATCTGTCCTATCAGAAGCCCTGAGGGGCCCAATATTGGTTTAGTTACCTATATAGCTCTTTACTGCCGAGTTAATGAATTTGGATTTTTAGAAGCTCCTTATAGGAAAGTTATAAAAGAACAAAGAGAAAAAAGTATAAAAATAAAGGTGACAAATGAAATTGTCTATATGCCAGCAGATGATGAACAAAATCACTACATTACTCATGTGGGGGTTCTGTCAAAAGATGATGCTATCGAAATCGATCGCGTTCCAGTTCGCTATAAAGGAGAATTTATTGAGGTGGAAAAAGAGAAAGTAGAATATGTTGATATTGTTCCCCGTCAGGTTGTTGGAACCGCTGCCTCTCTTATACCTTTTATAAGCCATGATGAGGCAAATAGAGCATTAATGGGAACTCACATGCAGTGTCAGGCAGTACCATTAGTTGATCTTGAAAATCCGATTGTTGGTACTGGTATGGAAAAAACAGTTGCTGCGGTTATGGGTAGAGTAGTTAAGGCGCCATTTGATGGTACTGTTTCCTATGCCGATAGTAACAAGGTAATTGTTAAGTCTAAAAAGGGCGATGAAGTAGTTTACAAATTAGATTCATTCAGAAGAAGTTCACAGGCAACATCTTATACGCAAAGGACTATTGTTATACCTGGGCAAAACGTGAAACAAGGAGATCTTCTTGTTGATGGTCCAGCTTCGGACAATGGGGAGCTTGCTCTTGGAAAGAATTTACTAATCGCCTATACTTCATTAGATGGGTTAGGGTATGAGGATGCAATTGTTATCTCAGATAGACTTGTTAAAGAGGACGTCTTATCCTCTATTCATATTGAGAAATATGAAGCATCTGTTGTCGAGACTAAACTTGGACCTGAGGAAACCACCCGTGATATTCCAAATGTTTCAGAAGAGGATTTAGCCAATCTTGATGAAGATGGGGTTGTAGTAGTAGGAAGCGAAGTAGGACCCGGAGACATACTGGTTGGGAAAATTGCTCCAAAAGGAGAAACAGAGTTAACAGCGGAAGAACGACTTCTTCGTGCAATTTTTGGTGAGCAGGCAAGAGAAGTTAGAGATACCTCTCTGCGTGTGCCAAATGGTGAGCGGGGTACAGTAATTAATATCTATACCCTAGATAGAAAAAAAGGGGATGAGCTTGAACCAGGAACCATTAAAAAGATTATCGTTGAGGTTGCACAGTTTAGACATGTTACAGTTGGCGATAAACTTGCTGGAAGACATGGGAACAAGGGTGTTATTTCAAGGATACTTCCTGAGGAAGATATGCCATATCTTTCCGATGGAACTCCGGTAGATATTATTATTTCTCCAATTAGTGTTTTGGCCCGTATGAATTTAGGCCAGCTTTTAGAGGCCCATTTAGGGCTTGCGGCAAAAAAACTTAATATTAAAGTAGCTGTTCCAGTTTTTGAAGAGATTTCAGAGGATAAAATTGTTTCTCTTTTAAAATCAGCTAAGGTTTCCGAAGACGGCAAGGCCATCCTTTATGATGGGCGAACAGGAGAACCTTATGAAAATCCCGTAGTTGTGGGCGTGGAGTATATAATGAAGCTCATCCATATGGTGGAGGATAAGACTCACGCTCGTTCAACCGGCCCCTATTCTTTAGTTACGCAACAACCTTTGGGAGGAAAAGCACAAATGGGAGGACAAAGATTGGGAGAAATGGAGGTATGGGCACTTGAAGCACATAGGGCAAGATATATCCTTCAGGAAATGCTAACCATAAAATCAGACGATGTTGTTGGCAGGGCTAAAGCATTTGAAGCAATAGTTAAAGGGATTGATATCCCAACGCCAAAAGTTCCCGAATCATTCAGGGTTTTGATAAAAGAATTGGCTGCACTTTCTATTAATGTCATCGCGCAGGGTGCCACCACCATTGAGACTCGTCAGCCTATAGCTGTTCCTCTACCTTCGGCAATTGAGGAAGAGAAAATACAAGAAGAGGCAAAAAAACTTCAAGAGGAGTTAGGTGGTGGTCAAACTGCAGTGGGCGAACCAGGAAATGATAAGACAGCAACAGAAGTCTTAGGAGAGGCAGAAAATGGATAGGAATAATACGAAAACTAAGGATATAACAATTTTAGACTTTAAGTCTTTAAAGATTTTATTGGCAAATAAAGACAATATCCTCTCATGGTCTTATGGCGAGGTCACAAAGCCTGAGACAATAAATTATAGAACGCTGCGACCTGAAAAAGATGGGCTCTTTGACGAACGGATATTTGGACCAACAAAAGATTGGGAATGTTACTGTGGCAAGTACAAAAGGATAAGACATAAAGGCGTTATCTGTGATAAATGTGGTGTTGAAGTGACAACATCCAGAGTCAGAAGAGAGAGGATGGGTCATATCAATCTTGCTTCTTCTGTTGCTCATGTCTGGTTTTTTAAAGGGGCAACATCTCCTCTTTCTCTTGTTCTGGATATAACTCAGCGAAATCTTGAGTCCGTTATTTATTATGCGTCGTTTTTGGTAGTAGATATTGATGCTGAAAAAAAGAAAAAGGCACTTGAAGTATTTACTAAGGCCATAGAAGAAAGAAAGAAGCAACAGAAAAAAGAGAGCATCAAAGAACAAAAAGCAATATTGGAGGAGACAAAGGAAAAGAAAAAAGAGTTAAGATCTCGTAAGATGCGAACCGAACAAAAAAACCTTGTCTCTCAAGAGCTGGAGCTAACTGAGCGACAGAAAATTGCAAGTATTGCGGAGAAGCTAATAAATGAAGAAAAAAAACTGGATGAAATCTATGACGTCCTAACGCGACTCCTTAAAAGCTTAAAGGTTGGTATTGTGCTTTCGGAGGATGAATACTCAAAAATTCTTGAATATGATATTCCGATCTTTTTCACAATAAAGACAGGAGCAGAGGGAATATTGCAATTGCTTGATAGAATCGATCTTTCAAATCTTATTATGAAACTTCGAAATGAAACAGAAAAATCAAAGGGGCAGAAATATCTAAGACTTATAAAAAGACTACGACTTATAGAATCTATAAGAAAAGCTGGGATTTTACCAAGTTCTATGATTATTACTATTTTACCAGTTCTGCCTCCCGATCTTCGTCCAATGGTGCAGCTTGCGGGCGGTCGTTTTGCAACATCCGATCTTAATGATTTATATAGAAGGGTTATAAATCGCAACAACAGGCTTAAGCATTTAATTTCTCTTGGTGCTCCTGAAATAATTTTAAGAAATGAGAAAAGAATGCTCCAAGAGTCTGTAGATTCTCTAATAGATGCATCTCAACGCGCAACACAGATTGTTTCATCTCCTCTGCGTTCATTGTCTGATATGCTGAGAGGAAAACAGGGAAGATTTAGACAGAACCTTCTTGGTAAAAGAGTTGATTATTCTGGCCGTTCAGTTATAGTAGTTGGGCCACAGCTTAAGCTTTCTGAATGTGGTCTTCCCAAAGAGATGGCTCTTGAAATGTTTAAGCCATTTGTCTTACGAGAGGTTATAGTTAGAGGATTTGCTCCCAATATAAAATCAGCAAAAAGATTTATCGAAAAAAGGCCTGCGGAGGTATTCGATATTCTAGAAGAGATTACAAAAAATCACCCGGTACTTCTTAACCGTGCGCCAACTCTGCATAAGCTTGGAATTCAGGCATTTTATCCGGTTTTGATTGAAGGCTCTGCAATTAGTCTTCATCCATGTGTATGCGTAGGATATAATGCAGATTTTGATGGAGATCAGATGGCAGTTCATATCCCGCTTTCAACTAAAGCCAAAGAAGAAGCAGTAGATCTTATGATGCCACGGCATAATTTACTTAAACCCGCTGATGGAAGTCCTATTACTCTTCCAAATAAAGAGATGGCAGTGGGAGTTTTCTATCTTACAACTATTGACGAATCTTTAAGAAAAAAAGATCCTTTAATTTTTGCATCGAGGGAGGAAGCTGTGCTTGCTCATTCGCTATCGAAGATAAAATTTAGAGAACCAATTAAAGTTTTACTAAATAATGAAATTACAGAAACAACTATAGGGAGAGTCCTTTTTAATGAAAAATTACCGCAAGCAATCGGTTTTATCAATGAGCCTGTTAGGGCATCGGGGATTAAAAAAATTATTACTACAGCAATTGCAATATCTACACCTCAAGAGGTAGAAGATTTGATTGACAATATAAAAGCTCTTGGATTTTACGGCGCAACAATTTCCAGCACTTCGGTTTCTGTTTTTGATAATGAGATGGTTTCTGAGAAAGAAGTCCTTATTAAAGAGGCTGAAAAGAAGATTTCGGAGATTGATAAAGAGTATCAAGAAGGACTTATAACCGATGATGAGAGAAAACGTTTATCAAATGAAGTTTGGCTTAAGGCAACTGATGAGCTTGCAGATCGCACATGGAATATTTTGAAGCCTCAAAATCCTATTAAGATTATTATTGATTCCGAAGGGGCAAGAGCAGGAAAAGAACAAGTGAAACAGCTATCCGCCATGCGAGGTCTAATTCTTGATCCTCTTGGGAAAATTATCGAACTGCCAATCAAATCAAATTTTAGGGAGGGACTTTCAATTTTTGAGTATGTTGCAAGTGCTCGAGGGTCTAGAAAAGGATTAACTGACTCTGCTCTTAAAACAGCTAATGCAGGTTACTTAACCCGAAGACTTGTTGATGCTTCACATGATGTTATTATAAGAGCAAATGATTGCGGCACAACGGATGGAATTATTATTTCTAAGAACGAGTTGGAAAGAACGATCTCTTTTGAAGAAAGAATTTTAGGTAGAATTGTTGTTTCAAATATAATTTCCAAAAAAAACAAAAAAATAATTGTAAAGAAGGGAGAAGAAATTACAGAAGAAAATATTACGCAAATTATAAAAAATGATATAGATGAGGTAAGTGTAAGATCGCCTCTTACCTGCAAGTTAAAATATGGAGTATGTGCTAATTGTTATGGTTGGGACCTTAGCACAAAGAAAAGGGTTAAAAGAGGTGTTCCTGTGGGGGTGATTGCTGCGCAATCAATTGGAGAACCAGGCACGCAGCTTACCATGAGGGTTAGACATTTTGGGGGAGTAGTAATGTCTGATGTAACTCAAGGATTGCCAAGAGTGGAGGAATTGTTTGAAATGAGAACCCCAAAGAATTTATCTCCAGTATCTGAAATTTCAGGGAAGGTAAAGATTGAGAAAACTTCCGATGGAAATATTATAAGAATAGAGAATACAAGGGTAAAACCAGCTGATGAACGGGAATACTTCGTGCCATTAGTAGCAGAGCTTAGTGTCTCTGACGGTGGTACTATTGCAGCCGGAACTCCTCTTGCACATGGTTACCTTGATCCAAAAGATATCTTAAAAATTAAAGGATTAATAGAAGCGGAGCGTTATATTATAACAGAGGCTCAGAAAGTTTATGAATCACAAGGTATTAGCATAGATGACAAGCATTTTGAGGTAATTCTGCGCAAGATGTCAGATAAAGTTATTATTGAGACGGTTGGGGATACAGTCCTTATACCGGGTGATTTTATAACAAAGACTAAATTTGAAGAAATCAATGCAGAGATATTGTCTCAGGGTGGAGAGCCGGCAACCGCGAGGCAAATTCTTTTGGGAATTACAAAATCTTCGCTGTTTTCCGATTCATGGCTTTCTGCTGCATCATTTCAGGAGACTACAAGGGTTTTAACAGAAGCTGTTCTTCAAGGACAAGATGATAAACTTTTTGGTCTTAAAGAAAACGTGATTATTGGAAGACTTATTCCGGTTGAAGAGACTGTCTCAGATGACGTATAATATAAAAACTCAAAACTACTTTACGCAGATTTGAGTTTTGCGTTTTGCGCTTTGAGATTTAATAACATGCCTACTTTTTCACAACTAGCCAGAAAAGGCAGAAAAAAGAAAACCAAAAAGAGCAGATCTACCGCGTTGCGGCGCCTTTTTAATGCAAAGGATCAAGTGTACAAGAATACACCGTCTCCTCAAAAGCGAGGAGTAGTAACGCTGGTCAAGACTATGACGCCTAAAAAACCAAACTCTGCTCTTAGAAAAGTTGCCCGCGTTAAGCTTTCGAATAAAACGGAGGTAACTGCTTATATTCAAGGAATTGGACATTCTTTGTCTGAACATGGTATTGTTCTTGTTCGCGGAGGAAGAGTAAAGGATTTGCCGGGAGTCAAATACCACATTATTCGCGGTAAATTTGATCTTGCGGGAGTAGAAAGCAGAAAAAGATCAAGAAGCAAGTACGGAACAAAAAAAACAGGCGGACCCGCGTCGCGAGCTAGGGTTGTAGAAGGTACAAGTGTTTCCGAGACAACAGAAGCATCAACGCCGACGCAATAGGGATTTGTGACTTATAAGATTTATGAATTTAGAGTTTATTAAAAATTTAAAATTAAGAATATGAGACATGCAAAAACAAAAAAAAGGCAGACCGAGCCGGACAAAATATATAAAAGCCGTCTAATTGCAAAGTTTATTAACAATCTTATAAGGGATGGTAAAAAAACAGTGGCTGAAAAACTTTTCTACGAAGCTTTTGATCTTATTTCAAAAAAAGGACATAATCCGATTGAGATTTTTGAAAAAGGAATCGCAAATGTTGAACCAAGACAAGAAATAAAACCACGAAGAGTAGGCGGAGCATCATATCAAGTACCAGTTGAAGTAAGAGGAGACAGACGGGTTTCTTTAGCAATTCGCTGGATAATTCAGGCAGCAAGAGGAAGATCTAACAAGGAATACCATACATTTACGGAGAAATTAGCAGCAGAATTATTTGATGCTTACGAAAATAAAGGAGAGGCAGTAAAGAAAAGAGATATCACTCACCGCATGGCAGAAGCTAATAAAGCCTTCGCACACTTTAGGTGGTAAGTCACTTGCTGCTCTAATATTGCAGCCTTTACTATCGGGAATATTTGAAAGTATATCTTCAATTTTTTGCCAAAAATTACCTTTTCTTTATTTTGATAAAATAGTTTAGACCATTTTTTACACCCCTCTCAAATATTTTAGATTTAGACTATTCCTATAAGAGTATTAATATTCTAGGTGTAAACGAGAGACACCTTCGGGGTGTCTTACGATTACACATGGCATACCGCATACCATTTTTATAAAGCAATTATAGTATCTGTTATAGTTTGCCTGATGAGAGTTGAAGATTTTAAAGACTTATTTTACTGACAACTAAGATTGAAGATGGGAATATATCTTTTATGACAGCAGAAAAAGGCGTACTTAAAAACAGAAAAAGGTTTTTAAAAATTGCCGGATTAAATATTGATAATTTGGTAGTTTTATTTTTCCAACATAAAGATAAAGTTTATAAAGCAACAGAAAAAGATTTGGGCAAAGGTGCAAGATCTAGTAAGCACCTATAAAAGCAGACGCGGCAGTTACAGTCAAAGAGGAGTTTATTTATGTATTTCGGCCGCAGATTGTCTACCGATTACAGTTTATGATCTTGTGACTAAGGCAGTCGGACTTATTCATGTTTTGAAACACAATCTTAAAAAGATTATCAGAGATACAAGTGAAGAATTAAAGAAAAAATTTAACGCTAATTTTAGGAATTTGATTGTACACATTGGCCCATCAATTGGACCATGTCATTATAAAAGTGATCTTTGGAAAATTGCAGAGGAAGAATTAAGAAGATAGGTATTTTAAAAAAATGTAAACAATAAGAGAATTTGCACTTTGAATCTCCCGATTTTTTTTCTCAAAGAAAAACAAAAGTTCAAAACCTTTAAGACAATCGTTTCGCCACAATTTTTAGTCTTCGATAATATATAGTCAACTCGAATAAATTATGATATACTTATTAAATCTCAAAGCGCAAAACGCAAAACTCAAATCTGCGTAAAAAAGTAGTTTTGAGTTTTGATATCTGAGTTTTGAGTTTTTATTTATTATGGCAGAAAGAAAGTCAAGACAAGTACCACTTGATAAAATTAGAAACATAGGGATTATCGCTCATATTGATGCAGGTAAAACAACCACAACCGAGCGTATACTTTTTTATACAGGAAAGACATATAAAATCGGCGACATAGATTTGGGAACGACTCAGATGGATTGGATGGCGCAGGAAAAGGAAAGAGGTATTACTATTGTATCGGCTGCAACAACGACCTTTTGGAAAGACTACAGAATAAATATCATTGATACCCCTGGCCACGTTGATTTTACCGCCGAAGTTGAAAGATCTTTAAGAGTTCTCGACGGCGGCGTGACAGTTTTGGATGCAGAAGAAGGTGTCCAGTCTCAGTCAGAAACAGTTTGGAGACAGGCGGACAAGTATAAAGTTCCAAGGATTTGTTTTGTAAATAAAATGGACAAACTTGGTGCAGATTTCTTAGCAACAGTTAAAAGCATTGAAGATAGACTAGGTGCAAATCCAGCGATTATGGTTTTGCCAGTTGGTGTTGAACAAACTTTTAAGGGCATCGTTGACTTATTAACGCGTCAAACATACACTTGGGGGTCAGATGAGCTTGGCGCAAAGTATGAAGTTTCTTCGGAAATTCCAGATGATATGAAAAAGCAGTTTGAAGAATACAGGCACAATCTTATTGAGAAGATCGCAGAAACAGATGATAAACTTTTGGAAAAATATCTGAAAGGAGAAGAGCTAACAATTGAAGAACTCAAAAAGGCTTTAAGAAAAGCAGTTATCGCTTATAAACTAGTTCCAATTTATGCCGGCTCTTCTCTTCGCAATAAAGGGGTCCAGCCCCTACTTGATGCAGTTGTTGATTATCTTCCTTCTCCCCTTGATTTAAAAGAAGTTAAGGGAATACATCCAAAGACAAACCAGGAAGAAATAAGGAGGCTTGTTCCCGAAGAACATTTCTCAGGACTTGCGTTTAAAATCCAGATCGACCCCCATGTTGGAAAACTTACATATTTTAGAGTTTATTCAGGAAAAATTACAGCAGGTTCTTATGCCTATAACAGTACTAAAAATATTACAGAGAGAGTCGGTCGAATTCTTTTAATGCACGCAAACACTCGTGAAGAAATTAAAGAAGCATTTGCCGGAGAAATTGTGGCGTTAGTCGGACTTAAAGATACGGTTACAGGAGACACGTTGTGTGACGAAAAACATCCAATAGTTCTTGAAAAGATTTCATTCCCAGAACCTGTCATATCTTTAGCAATTGAACCCAAGACTAAAATAGACCAGGAAAAATTAGGTTTTGCACTCAAGAGGCTTTCCGAAGAAGACCCTACTTTTGTCATCAAAACCAACCATGAAACAGGTCAAACTATTATCTCGGGAATTGGAGAGCTGCAACTTGAGATTATGGTTGACCGCATGAAGCGAGAATTTGCTGTGATGAGCAACGTTGGCGCCCCCCAAGTTGCGTATAAGGAAACCATAGTAAAAACTGCGGAAGGAGAAGGAAAATATATCAGACAAAGTGGCGGTCGCGGACAATATGGTCATTGTTTTCTGCGAGTTGAACCAAAACCAAGGGGTGAAGGTTATGAATTTGTAGATGCGATTAAAGGCGGAGCAATTCCTGCGGAGTTTGTAACTTCGGTTGAAAAAGGCGTAAAAGAAGCAATGGAAAACGGAGTGCTTTTGGGCTATCCAATGGTTGATATGACTGTAACAGTTTACGATGGAAGTTATCACGAGGTTGATTCATCAGACATCGCTTTTAAAATTGCAGCAAGCCAGGCTCTTCAAGCAGCCACAAAAAAAGCGGGGCTTACCCTTCTTGAACCAATAATGAAAATTGAAGTTACAACCCCCCGGGAATTTATGGGAGATATAATTGGAGATCTATCAGCAAAAAGAGCACAGATCTTGGGAACAGAAGAAAAAACTCGAACTGCGGTAATCCTCGCAGTGGTTCCATTGGCGGAGTTATCCGGTTATGCAACGACACTTCGCTCAATGTCGCAAGGTAGAGCTTCTTATTATATGGAGCCTTCTCATTATGATGAAGTTCCCAAAAATATACAAGAGCAGATGCTTGCCAAATCAACCTTTACAGGCAGAGTCGCAGTACGATAGTCGCTTTCTAAAGAAATTATTTTATATTTTTAAAAAAGTTTTATAATATAATTTTATGCTGCAACGAATAGAAAGCGGTCGCGGATTTAATCCCTTTAAAGATAAACAGGCAGGCCAGGCTCTTACTCACGAAGACTTAGTAAGAATTGTAGGGCTTGATTATCAAGAGATTTTAGATAATAAAGCTGTTTGGCTAGGTTTAATAGCGCAAGGCGAGAGTCTTTCTCCTAATCACCCCCCTCAGCATATAGGATCAGACGCTGAATATATATACGAAGGAGTAATTAAGGATCACTGGGTATTTGTTTATGTTCTGAGGAACCGATTAGGAGGAGATGGAGAAAAAAAGAAGGGAAGAACTACTGGACATAGACACAATCATCCAGAGGTTCTTAGTTTTGTGGAAGATTATCATCTCCTAAGAGGACAAATGTCATTATTTTTGGGAGAGGAGAAGAGAGAAATGGTTTTAAATGAAGAAAAGAATCATTTTAGAATTCCTCCTAACACCTTTCACGTTGCCGAAAGTTCAGACAGCTTTGCATTTATTTTAGTAGATTTACCGCAGACTTCACATGTCCCGCGTAGCGAGCTCCACGTTCTGTCCTAAACTTTTAAATATTTTTTCAATTTGATTATATACCCAAATCTTGTTTTGACTCTTGACGAGGTAGTAAAAATATTGTATTATCTTTTTTAGCCTTAACACTCTTGAGGTGTATTTTTTAGTTTAATTTTCTAAAATATAATATGGCAGAAGCTAAAAAATTTGAAAGAACAAAACCGCATATAAATATTGGAACTATTGGTCATGTCGACCATGGTAAAACTACATTAACTGCAGCAATAACTACTGTTTTGGCAAAGCAGGGAAAGGCAGAAGCTAAAAAATTTGAAGACATCGACAATGCTCCCGAAGAAAAAGCAAGAGGAGTTACAATCAACATTACTCATGTAGAATACGAAACAGACAAAAGACATTATGCCCACATCGATGCTCCGGGCCATGCAGATTACATCAAGAATATGATTACAGGCGCAGCTCAGATGGACGGCGCAATTCTTGTAGTTTCTGCTCCTGACGGCCCAATGCCACAAACAAGAGAGCATATTTTACTTGCCCATCAAGTTCAGGTGCCATCAATAGTAGTCTTCTTAAATAAATGTGATATGGTTCAGGATGCAGAACTTTTGGATTTAGTTGAAATGGAAGTTAGAGAGCTTCTTACAAAATATCAATATCCAGGCAATGATGTTCCAATCATTCGCGGTTCAGCTCTTAAAGCTCTTGAAGGCGACGGCGAGGCAGAAAAACAAATTTTAGCTCTTATGGATGCAGTTGATAATTATATCCCAACTCCAAAAAGAGATCTTGATAAGCCATTCCTTATGCCGGTTGAAGATGTTTTTTCAATTAAAGGTCGGGGAACAGTTGCCACGGGAAGAATTGAAAGAGGAAAAATTAAAGTTAACGAGTCAGTTGAAATTGTTGGCATAAAAGAAACCAAATCAACAGTTGTAACAGGAGTTGAGATGTTTAGAAAAAGTCTAGACGAAGGTCAGGCGGGAGACAACGTGGGACTTCTCCTCCGAGGTATTGAGAAAAATGATATAGAAAGAGGACAGGTAATTGCTAAGCCAGGCAGCATTACTCCTCACAAAGAATTTGAGGCAGAAGTATATATTCTTACCAAGGAAGAAGGCGGTCGTCATACACCATTCTTTACAGGTTACAGACCTCAATTTTATATAAGGACAACCGATGTAACTGCAGAAGTCTCCCTTCCAAAGGGAGTTGAAATGGTTATGCCTGGAGACAACACCAAGATGACAGTCAAACTTATTGTTCCGGTTGCTCTTGAAGAAGGACTGCGATTTGCAGTAAGAGAAGGCGGTAGAACAGTCGGAGCGGGCGTAATATCAAAGATTATTGTATAATCTTTGTACTCCATTTCTTTATTTTTCATTCTCCATTGATTTAACAATTCAAAAATTTAATAATATAAAAATTAAGTTTCTCTTGCATAAAACCCCTTTATATTGTAAAATAATTTTCTAGGTTAAATTTTCAATTTCAATTTTGGATTTTAATTTTTGAATTTTGAATTAATTTTATTATGCCCAAGGGGAGAATTAGAGTACGTTTAAAAAGTTACGATGCAAGAATAATTGACCTTTGTTGTCAGCAGATTTTAGATACTGCAATAAGGACAGGAGCTAAAGTTGTGGGTCCTGTTCCGCTTCCTACAAAAAAAAGTATTCACACCGTTGACAAATCCCCTTTTATCGACAAAGACGCGCGAGATCACTTTGAGATAAAAGTCCACAAAAGACTAATTGATATAATTTCTCCTACAGATAAAACAATTGATTCTCTAACTCACTTAGAATTACCTGCCGGTGTAAATATAGAGATTAAAATGTAGCGAGGAATCCCCTGATCTCGTTCGTTCGATTCTCATGCAGTCCGTTCCAAATGGCAAAGTTTAAACACTACAATATCTGATAGTGAATCTTGAAATATTACGAAAGGGATTGTTTATCTATTGCATTTGAGATAAAGTTTCTATATAATTACATCTAATTCTAATGATTACTCAAATGGAGGCAATTTTGACCACATAAGAGTGAACTTAAATTCGCCGAAAGCGGATTAAGCGGCTCCAGGTGGGTCGCTTTTTGTTGTTTATGAACATACAGGCAATATTAGGTACAAAAATAGAAGAGACACAAAAGTTTCTGAAAGACGGAACAAGGATTCCTATAACTAGATTATTAGTTTTAGGAAATACTGTTATGGCAATCAGGACTAAAGATAAAAACAATTATAGTGCCGTACAGCTTGGATTTGGTATTAAAAAGAATGCAAACAAAACACTGCTTGGGCATGTTAAAGGGGCAAGCTTAAAAGCTGCCCCTAAATTTTTGAAAGAAGTAAAAGTCAATGAGAAAGATAAATCTTTGCTCCCCCGCGTGGGTGAAGTTATTAGAGCTTCTGATATTTTCAAACCTGGAGACCTAGTAGATGTGACAGGGGTATCTAAAGGAAAAGGGTTTGCCGGGGTTGTAAAAAGACACCATTTCAGGGGTGGACCAAGAACCCATGGGCAATCCGATCGAGAGAGAGCACCGGGCTCAATAGGTCAGACTACAACGCCCGGAAGGGTTTATAAAGGAAAAAGAATGGCAGGGAGAATGGGGCATGCTAAGGTTACAGTTAAGAATCTTGAGATAGTCGATGTACCAGATGACACAATTTTGATAAAAGGATTAGTTCCAGGAGGAAAGAATACTTTGATAATGGTAAAAAAGGTAGGAGAAAACAAGAAATTTATACCCCTTTTTAAAAGTTTAGATGAAGGGCTCGGTCAGTCACCTGAAGATGAGCAGACGGAGTCTTCAAAAGAAACTGTTGAGAAGTCAACCTTCAGCTTATCAGAGAACGGATCTGCTTCTATTATTTCTGAGTCAAAAGCGGGGGTAAAAGAAAATGCCGGATAAAAAATCAAAAGATAAAGTCACAGCTAAAAAGTCAAAAGTTGCTGTAAAAAAGAAGGCGCCTGTTAAAAAAGTTGTTGCTAGGAAAACACTAGCGAAAACTTTGGGTCTTACAGCTAATGTTTACAATACTCAAGGAAAAATTGTATCAAAGATACAGTTACCAAAAGAAATTTTTGCAACCAAGATAAATAATAATCTTATGGCGCAAGCTATAAGAGTTTATTTGGCGAATCAAAGACGCGGTACTGTATCAACCAAGACAAGAGGAGAAGTAACCGGATCAACAAAAAAAATTTGGAGGCAAAAAGGTAGAGGGCGAGCTCGGCATGGTTCTCTAAAGGCACCGATTTTTGTTGGTGGAGGAGTGGTGTTTGGTCCAAAACCCAGAGATTTTTCTCTAAAACTTCCTAAAAAAATGAAAAAGACTTCTCTTTTTTCTGCCCTCTCATTCAAACAAAAGGCAGGAGAAATTAAAATTGTAACAGGCTTTGAAAAAGTTGAACCAAAAACAAAGTTAATGGCAAAAATTATGAAAAATTTAGGAATAAAGAATAAAAGAAAAGTGCTTTTAGTGACTTCCGATTTTGCAAAAAATGGACTCGGAAACCTATACAGAGCAGCAAGAAATCTTGAAAATGTCGAGATTTTAAACGCCAAACTTCTTAACACATACGAAGTATTAGAGGCAAAAATGATATTCTTAATGAAAGATTCCATAAATGTTATAAGAGATACTTTTATGAGGGAGGAGAAATAAAATGTATCAACCTGTACGGTCAGAAGATATCATAGTTGCTCCTGTTATCACAGAAAAATCAATGAATGATGCAGCCCTAGGCAAGTTTACATTTAAGGTTGCAAAGACTGCAAGCAAAAAAACTATTAAAAAAGAAATAGAAAACCAGTTTAAGGTCAATGTTATTAGTATTGCAACCAATATTGTCAAAGGGAAAAAGAGAAGATTTGGAACAAAACGCACTGAAGTTATTGGTTCTTCTTGGAAGAAGGCAATCGCGAAATTAAAAGAAGGGCAAAAAATTGCCGTCTTTGATGTAGCGGGGCAAAAACCTCAATAATTATGAAAAAGTTAAAATTTATCAAAAAAAAGAAATCAGGGCGAGATATAACGGGCAGAGTTGCGGTGCGACATAAGGGCGGAGAACACAAGCGGTATATTCGCGCTATTGATTTTAAAAGAGATAAAAGAGATATTAAAGGAAGAGTTATTTCAGTTGAGTATGATCCAAATAGAACTTGTGATATAGCCCTTGTTCAATATGAAGATGGAGAAAAAAGATACATTCTGGCTCCTGAGGGCTTAAAATTGAATGATGAAGTAACTGCAGGGCCTGATGTTGATATTAAAACAGGAAATGCACTACCTCTCTGCGAAATTCCAATTGGGACTGTTGTTCATAATGTTGAGTTGACGCCAGGGAAAGGTGGACAGTTGGCAAGAGCGGCCGGGACAGGAGCAATTGTTGCAGCTTATGAAGATAATTATGTACATCTCAGATTTCCATCAAAAGAGATAAAAAAAGTAATAGGTTCAAGTTACGCAACAGTGGGAAGTCTGGGTAATATTAATTGGAAAAACGAAGTCATAGGCAGTGCAGGAAGAAAAAGACACATGGGTATTCGTCCAACTGTTCGGGGGGTTGCTCAAAATCCAAGATCTCACCCACATGGAGGAGGAGAAGGAAGAAGCGGAATTGGCATGACATCGCCTAAGAATTACGCAGGCCGAAAGGCAGTGGGAAAGACAAGAAAAAAGAAGAAATATTCAGACAAGTATATTGTACAAAGGAGAAACAAATAATGGCGAGAAGTAGTAAAAAGGGACCAAATGTCGATCAAAAATTATTTAAAAAGGTAATGGCGCAAAAAAAAGCTGGAGACAAAGCGCCAATTAAAACCTGGGCAAGATCCTGTCAGATTCCACCCGAATTTGTTGGGCATACTTTTGCTGTACATAATGGGAAGAATTTTATAAATGTTTTTATACTTGAGCCAATGGTTGGGCATAGACTTGGAGAGTTTGCGCCGACAAGAACATTTAGAAGTCACGGAAGAGTAGTTGCAAGGGAGATCAGTAAAACATAAAATACGTTAACGTACCAACGCGTTAACTAGTTAACGAGTTATGGAATACATAGCAGTATCAAGATCAGTAAGAATAAGCCCCAGAAAAATAGGGTTGGTTGCAGGTGCTATTCGCAAAAAGAGTTCGATAAAGGATTCTTTGAACACTCTTGCCGTTATTAGAAAAAGGTCAGCTATTCCCGTTTTGAAAACGCTTGAGAGCGCGGTTGCCAATGCAATAAATAAAGGCGCTAAAAAGGAGAATTTAATTCTTGAAAGTATTACTGTTTCCCAAGGGTCTTTCTTTAAAAGGTATCGTCCGTCAACAAGAGGAAGAGTGCATCCATACAAAAAAAGAAGTAGCCATATAAGAATTGTTCTGACAGATGATAAAGGCTCAAAGCGCAAAACGCAAAGCGCAGAAGAGATGATGAAAGGAGTAACTCATGGGTCAGAAAATTAATCCAAAGCTTTTAAGACTTGGCTCGGTTTATAACTGGAGTAGTCGCTGGTTTGAAGACAAAAAATACAAAGATATGTTACTTGAAGACTTCAAACTAAGAGAGGCTCTTATGAAAAAGCTTGCAGTTGCGGGAGTTTCAACTATAGACATCGAAAGATCTATAAATAGTATTAAAGTAACCATCTATGTTCTCCGCCCTGGAATGGTGATTGGCCGGGCAGGAACAGGTATGGAGGAACTTAAGAAATTTATGCTTTCAATTCTCTTAAAAGATCGAAAAAATGTTCCAAAACTTGATATTATTATTGAGCCGATTAAAGAACCAAGCCTCGATGCGTATCTGGTTGCCAAAAACATTTCGGATCAATTAGTAAAACGCATGCCGCACAGGCGCGTTCTTGCCCAAACAGTTGATAAAGTAATGACGGCAGGTGCAAAAGGGGTAAGAGTGGTTCTATCGGGTAGAATTGGCGGAGCCGAAATAGGAAGAAGAGAGAAACTTCAACAAGGCAAGGTTCCGCTTTCAACAATAAGAGAAAATATCAGCTTTGCAAGTGTCCCGGCACTCACAAAAAAAGGCTATATAGGAGTTAAAGTATGGATAAATAGAGGGGAAAATAAAAACTAAAATATAAAAATAAAAAATGACATATCAAAATTAAAAAAGATAAAATATTTTAAGATTTTTAATTGTAATTTTTATATTTTCATTCTTAATTTATTTATGTTAGTACCAAAAAGAGCAAAATATAGAAAACAGCAGAGGGGAAGATTAAAAGGTAGAGCTTATAGAGGCAATAAGATTGCCTTTGGAGATTATGGTCTTTTATCGCAGAGCGCGGCTCTTGTCACTAGTAGACAAATCGAAGCAGCCCGCCGTGCAATTACTCATTATATTCAAAGAGGAGGAAGAGTCTGGATTAGAATCTTTCCTGATAAACCAATTACTAAAAAACCTGCCGAGACGAGAATGGGTGGGGGCAAAGGAGATGTTTTTGAATTTGCAGCCAGAGTTTTGCCCGGCAGAATTTTGTTTGAAATGGGAGGGGTAACAAAAGAAGCTGCGCATCAAGCCTTGCGTCTTGCGTCGCACAAGCTGCCGGTGAAAACAAAAATAGTTGATAAAACCTTAGATTAGATATGAGAATTAAAGAAAAAAAAGAGCTTTTTACAAAAACTATTCAAGAACTAAAAAAGGTGCTTTCGGAGACAAGGCAGGAGCTTTTTTTGCTCAAGCAAGATTTAGCTCAAAGCAAACTTAAAGATACGAGCACAATTTCACGCAAAAGAAAGGATATTGCAAGAATATTAACAATCATAAAAGAAAAGGAGAATTTGGAAAATGTCAAAAATATTTGAAGGGTCTGTTGTATCAGCAAGAATGCAAAAAACAGCAGTGGTAGAAATTACAATAAGAAGACCTCACCCGTTTTATAAAAAACTTCTTAAAAGAAGAAAGAGATATAAAGTAGATATTTCGGATTTTAATGTTAAAATTGGGGATAAGGTAAAAATTGTAGAGACTCGGCCAATTTCGAAAGAGAAACATTTTAAAATAGCGGAGGTCCTGTCTGCCGGCAGGCAGGGTATCAAATAATGGTTCAACATAGAAGCATAGTTAATGTCGCAGACAATTCAGGTGCAAAACGCCTTATGGTTGTTCATGTCTTTGCTGGCTCGAAAAGGAAGTATGGTTATCTTGGAGATATATTAAATTGCGTTGTCAAAGATGCAAATCCCACCGGTCATATTAAAGAAGGAGAAATGGTAAAATCCGTGCTTGTGAGAAGCAGAAAGGAATACAGAAGAAAAGATGGGTCATACATTAGATTTTCCGATAATGCGGCGGTAGTTATAGATAACATGAAAGATAAAAACCCGATAGCTACAAGAATTTTTGGACCGATTGCACGGGAAGTAAAAGACAGAGGATTTTCAAAAATTGCAAGTATGGCAACGGAGGTATTATGAAATTTAAAAAGGGGGACGAAGTAAAAGTAATAAAAGGCAAAGATAAAGGGAGAACCGGCAAGATAGAAAAAGTTTTTCTAAAAGAAAATAAAGTATTGGTCGCAGGCGTTAATTTATACAAAAGACATCTTAAGGCAAGATCGGCAAAACAGCCGTCCGAGATTATCACATTGACTAAACCTCTAGCGTCGGCAAATGTTATGCTTATTTGTCCAAAGTGTCATTTAACAACGCGTATAGGTTTTAAGATTGAGAATAGTGATAAAAGAAGAATTTGTAAGAAATGCCAGCAGATAATATAAACTTTATGGCAGATTTAAGAAAAAAGTTTAAAGAAGAAATCTCAGCGAAAGCGCAGAAAGAATTGAATATCGGCAATAAGACTGCCGTTCCGGTTCTTTCCAAGATTATAGTTAATGTAGGCATTAAAAATGCAATAACGGATAAAAAGAATTTAGAAGTTGCCACTACAGCACTCGCCCAGATTACCGGACAAAAGCCTAAGGTAACTGCGGCTCGTAAGTCAATTGCCTCATTTAACTTGAGAGAAGGAGACAAAATAGGGCTTATGGTTACCCTGCGCGGTAAGAGAATGTATGATTTCTTCGAAAAATTGGTGAATATCGTTTTGCCAAGGCTTAGAGATTTTCATGGAGTCAGAGAAGAAAGTTTTGATGGGCGAGGAAACTATACGCTGGGATTTAATGAGTATAGTATTTTTCCGGAAATTGATCTTGGCAAGATGGATCAAGCTCTTGTTGGGCAAGGACTTGAGATAACTATTGTTACAACGGCGGGAGATGATAAGAAGGGATTTACCCTTCTCTCATCGCTTGGAATGCCGTTTAAGAAATAAAAAAATAAAAAATAAAAATGAAAAACGACATATTAAAATTAAAAAAGAGGAAAAATTTTAAAATTTTTAATTGTAATTTTTATATTTTCACTTTTAATTTTTAATTTATTAACATGGCTAAGGTTTCGGATATTGTAAAATTCAAGAAAAAACAAAAATATAGCACAAGGCATCGCAACCGATGTAATATATGTGGAAGAGCACGTTCATATATGAGAAGATTTGGGCTTTGCCGTATATGTTTTAGAGAATTAGCTTCGAAAGGTGAATTGCCAGGAGTTATTAAATCGAGCTGGTAAAAAATTATGAATCATGTAGTTTCAGATTTTATTATTAGAGTAAAAAATGCATCTCTTGCAAACAGAAAGGAAATTTCTGTTCCTTATGCCCGCATCAATAAAGAGATTGCTAATGTTTTAGTAAAAGAGGGATTTTTGGAGGATGTAAAAGAACAGGGAACTCCGAATAAGAAAAGTTTGGTTGTCAAGATAAAATACGAAAATAGAGTGCCGGTATTAACTGGTGTGGAAATAATTTCAAAGCCTTCTCTAAGGACCTATATTACTTCAAAAAATATTGCCGATCTTCAAAAGCGAGGGATGTATATTGTAATTTTATCAACAAGCAAAGGCATTATGACTGGGAATGAGGCGTTTAAAAAGAGAATAGGAGGAGAAATACTATTCAAAATTTGGTAAATATGTTTACACGCAGCGACTGAAAGGAGTGAATGTGTCAAAAATTGGCAAAAAACCTATAGAAATTAGAGAAGGAGTTACGGTTTTGTTAAAAAACAACGAGATCAATGTTGATGGTCCCAAGGGTTCTCTTTCTTTTAAAATCCCGCGTGGGATAAATGTTGAAGTTGTCGATAATAAAATCCAGGTTGCTCAGAAGAAAATAAGCGATCTAAAAAACAGGGCGTTGTTTGGCTTAACAAGATCTATAATTGCCAATATGATAACAGGTGTATCTTTGGGATTTGAAAAAAGATTAGAGTTGTCCGGAGTTGGATATAGAGCACAGATGTCCGGAGACGATCTTATGCTTTTTTTAGGATTTTCCCATCCAGTTAAAATAATACCCAAGGAGGGAATTAAATTTTCGATTGTCGAAAACAATATCATTATTTCTGGTATAGATAAAGCAATGGTTGGGGATATGGCAGCCAGGATCCGCGCAACCCGTCCACCCGAACCATATAAGGGCAAGGGAATTAAATACAAAAATGAAAAGATACGAAGAAAAGTAGGTAAAGCAGCAAAGGCAGTAGGAGTAAAATAATTTTAAATTTTAAATTTTTAATGAAAAAGAGCAAACAAGATTCAAAGATAAGAAGAAAACTTAGGGTAAGGTCCAAATTTCATGGGACAGATAAGAGGCCTAGACTTTCGGTTTTTAGATCAAATAAATTTATGTATGCCCAGCTCATAGACGACGAAAAAAAACATACGATTTTGGGAGTATCGGAAAAGGATCTTGATAAGGTCTCGGGAAGCAAGACAGAGAAAGCCAGATCCCTTGGTATATTTTTGGCAAAAAAGGCAATAAATAAAAAAATCAAGAGGGTTTTTTTTGACAGAGGAAGCTATACATATCACGGAAGAGTTAAGGCACTGGCAGAAGGCGCGCGAGAAGGAGGGTTAAAATTCTAATGGCAGAAATAAGGCATATACAAAAAGAAAATGGATTTGAAGAAAAAATTATTCAAGTCAATAGAGTTTCTAAGAAAACAAAGGGGGGCAATAAAATTGGCTTTTCAGTTTTGATGGTTGTCGGCGATAAAAGAGGACGTGTAGGAGTTGGACTTGGTAAAGCTCCTGATGTAACGCTTGCCATAAAAAAAGGGATTGCCAAAGCTCAGAAGCACCTAATAGATGTTCCGATTGTTAGGGGGACAATACCGTTTCAGGTTAGAATTAAATTGGGCGCTTCCAAGATTTTGCTAAAACCAGCACCTCTTGGCAGCGGGGTAATTGCAGGCGGAGCTGTTCGAAATGTTGTTACAGCGGCCGGAATAGAAAATATTTCATCAAAGGTTCTCGGTACTAAAAATCAGGCAAGCAATGTTTATGCAACGCTTGAGGCGCTAACAAAACTTGGAGAGCGTTATAGGAAAATAAAGAATAAAAAGGATGGTAAAGAGTAAGATGGAACTTAATAAACTTAAGAAGACAACAACAAAAAGAAAAAGACGACTAGGTCAAGGTCACGGATCAGGTCGCGGAAAAACGGCAGGACGGGGAACAAAAGGTCAAAAAGTAAGGGCAAAACTTCCTCTTTCTTTTGAGGGCGGTGCACTTCCACTTATCAAGAGGCTTCCGTTTAGGCGCGGAAAAGGGAAAAACAAGGTCTTCAAGAAAAAACCAATTATTGTAAACATTAAAGCCCTTAATCTTCTTAAGAAAGATATGGTTGTTGATCTTAGTGTCTTAATCAAACAGCGCATTGTAGATGAAAAAGATGCTAAGATATATGGGGTTAAGATTCTTGGAGAAGGAAAATTGGGTGTGCCCCTAACTATTAAGCTGCCAATTTCGAAAGGAGCGGCTTCAAAAGTTAAAAAAGCGGGAGGTCATGTCGAATACGACTCACCTAATACCAAGAAAGCCATGCTTGACGTGGTAGGAGGAAAAGCTATATGAATTCTGCTTTGAATGTTTTTAGAAATGCTATGGCTGCCCCAGATGTGAGACGAAAACTTTTGTTCACAGCTTTAATTTTTGTAGTATTTAGAGTTTTTACTCACATACCAGTTCCAGGAGTTAATCTTGCCCAGCTTAGAGTTCTTTTTTCGCAAAACCAATTTTTGGGACTTTTAGACATATTTTCGGGCGGGACGCTGGCTAACTTTTCCGTTATGGCTTTAGGTCTTAATCCATATATTAATGCCTCAATTATTCTCCAACTTCTTACTCTTGTTTTTCCAAAACTTGAGGAGTTATCAAAAGAAGGAGAAGAGGGACAGCGAAAGATAAATCAATATACAAGGATTTTGACTGTTCCGCTGGCAGCTCTTCAAGCAATCGGAATGTATGCTCTTTTGCGAAGTCAGAATATTATTTCTTTCTTATCTCCTATAAGTCTTGTGGCGTTCATTGTTACTATGACTGCAGGAACCATACTTTTAATGTGGTTTGGGGAATTAATTTCTGAAAAAGGTGTCGGAAACGGCATATCTCTTCTTATTTTTGCAGGTATTGTTGGGAGACTTCCAGTTGCTTTTGGTCGAACACTTTCCACGATAAATGCTGAAAATCTCATAAACATAATTACATTTTTAATTATGGCAGTTGTCGTTATTGCATCTATAGTTGTTATAAATGAAGCGACAAGGCAAATAACTGTTTATTATGCAAAAAGAGTAAGGGGAAACAAAATGTATGGCGGGCAATCAACTCACTTGCCGCTTCGACTTAATCAAGCAGGTGTTATCCCGATTATTTTTGCCGTATCCCTAGTACTTCTTCCTTCTCTTATTGCAAATTACTTAACAGCTTCAAAGAATGTGGTGCTTCGTAACATTGCTTCGTCTTTTGCAATATGGTTCAACCCGTCAGGGGTTTTATATAATGCTTTTTATTTTCTTCTTGTTGTAGGGTTTACTTATTTTTATACAGCCGTTATCTTTAATCCAAAAAAGATAGCTGAAGAAATACAAAAATACGGCGGGTTTATACCTGGCATAAGACCTGGTACTCCAACGGCTGATTATTTAAACTACATCCTTACTCGTATAACATTAGTTGGGGCAATTTTTTTAGGCATAATTGCTATTTTTCCAACAATTGCACAAATATTTACAAAAACGCCAAATCTCATTTTAGGAGGAACTGGAATTTTAATCGTTGTTCAGGTAATTTTAGAGACTATTAAGGCAATTGAGGCACAACTTGTAATGCGAAGCTATGATTCATTCGCAAGATAAGGTATGAAAATAGTTTTAATTGGGATTCAGGGGGCGGGAAAATCGACCCAGGGGAATCTTCTTTCGAAAAGACTCGGGATTCCTTATCTTTCGACAGGTCATATTTTTAGACAACTTGCGAAAGAAAAAACAAAATTGGGTCGGTATGTCAAGGAACTTATGAATGCTGGTTACCTTTTTCCCGATAAAAAAACTATTGCTATTGTAAGAGAATATTTGAAGCGACCAGAATATGAAAACGGTTATATTTTAGATGGGTTTCCAAGAACTCTTACCCAGGCTGAATTTTTTAAAGATGGGCCAGATAAAACAATTTACCTTAAAGTATCGGATAAAGAGGCATTATGGAGATTAAGTTATCGAAATGGCGAAATTAGAGAAGATGAAACGTTGGCGGCTTTGAGAAAACGGATTGAGTTATTCCATAAAATGACAGAACCAGTGCTTAATTATTATAGAAAAAAAGGACTTTTAATAGAAGTTGATGGGGAAAACTCAATTGAGAAGATACATGAAGATATAATGGAGCGTCTTGGGAAATAGAAACATTACTATCGGTATTACAGGAGGGTTTGGAAGCGGAAAATCAACTGCTTCAGATTTTTTAGAGTCTTTAGGGTTTGTAAAAATCAGTCTTGTGCAATTCTTGGAAGAAGAGTTAATAAACCGCGGAGAAAGAAATATTACCCGCAAAATGCTTCAAGACTTAGGCAATGAGTGGAGAAAAAATTTTGGGCGAGGGATACTTTCAAAAAAAGCCCTCGTTTTAATTAAGGAAAAGAAAATTAAAAAAGCTGTAATTGATGGTTTTAGAAATATTGGAGAAATTGAAGAATTTAAAAAAGAGGAAAATTTTACATTAATAGGAATAGTTGTAAATAGAGATGTAAGATTTAAGAGGCTTGAAAAATTAAAAAGAAGAGAAAAACTTACCTGGAAACTTTTTAATCAATTGGACAGCAGGGACTTGGGAGTAAGAGAAGGAAACGAAGGACTGCAAGTTGCATTATGCCTTGCACTTTCTGATATTTTTATTGAAAACAACAGTGGACTTTTGGAGCTTAAAAAAAAAATAAGAAAAACAGTAAAGGAAATAGAGAATAAATATGAATAAAAAAATAACAATAGCAATAGACGGGCCTGTTGGATCCGGAAAAGGGACATTGGCAATGGCACTGGTTAGAAAGCTTAATGCTTTATATATTTATACGGGAGCTATGTACAGAGAACTTGCCTTAGCTTGTTTAAGAGAAAACACCGATATAAATGACGAAGAAAAAGTTCTCGAAGTTTTAAGAGGAATAAAAATAGAACTTAAACTGGCAGAAGACGGAATAAAAGCCTTTTTAAATGGAAAAGATGTTTCAACAGAAATTTCTCAACCAGCAGTAAGCAGAGCCGTTCCTGTTGTTGCTGCTCTTCCAAAGGTTAGAGAAAAGATGGTTAATATGCAAAAAAAACTTGTAGAAAATGCGAGAGGAGAAAAAAACATAATAATTGAAGGAAGAGATATTTCAACAAATGTAATGCCAAATGCGGATTTAAAAGTTTTTTTAACTGCAGATATTAAAACAAGAGGAAAAAGAAGATTTGATCAATTTAGAGAAAAAGGGATAGATACAACTTTTGATGAGGTTATTAAAGATGTTGAAAGAAGAGACAGAATGGATATAGAGAGAAAAGCCTCCCCTCTCACAATTACAAAAGATGCGATAGTAATTGATACTACGAATGATACCGTTGAGGATACTCTGAATAAAGTGATAGGAGAACTTAAAGAAAGACGTCTTATATGATTTATGTAAAAAATAAAGATGAAATTGAAAAAATGAAAAAGGGAGGCAGAATTTTGGTAGAAGTTCTAGAGGAGGTTTTGAAAAATGTAAAACCTGGAGTTTCGGAAACTGAAATAGATAGATTAGCAGAAAAATTAATTATTGAAAAAGGGGCAGAGCCGGGTTTTAAGAAAGTAAAAGGATACAACCACTCAATCTGCGTTTCTACAAATAATGTAGTTGTTCATGGAATTCCTACAAATTATAAATTTAGGGAGGGAGACGTGGTTGGTATTGATTGTGGAGTTTCCTATAAAGGTTTTCACACAGATGCCGCAGAGACCCTTCGGGTCAAATCTCAAATCTCAAATCTCAAATCTCAAAAAAGAGATGAAATTGATAGATTTTTAGAAACAGGAAAAAAAGCATTGCTTGAAGGGATAAAACAGGCAAAAACTGGAAATAGAGTCGGGCATATTTCAAAAACAATACAAGATACTGTTGAGGGAGCGGGCTATTCAGTAGTCCGTTCATTAGTAGGTCATGGTATAGGAAGAAGACTGCATGAGGAGCCAGAAATCCCCGGATTTTTAGATCGAAATATTGACAAAACTCCTCTTCTTAAAACCGGTATGACAATAGCAATTGAAATTATTTATAATATGGGTGGAAGCGATGTTGTTTATTCAAACGAAGACGGCTGGACAATATCAACCGAAGATGGAAGTCTCTCGGGTCTTTTTGAAAGAACAATCGCTGTCACAAAAGATGAACTGGAAATTTTGACACCTTTTAAGGAAATTTTATTTAGATAGATTATTGCTCTTTTGAGGTCAGTTTGGTATAATTTTCTCTAGCGTCTAGTTTATTAGCGTATAGTTTTAACTAAACGCTTATATTTTATGGCTCATCAGGGGTCATTTGAATTGGAGGGAGTAGTCAGGGAATCTTTACCAAATACCCTTTTTAGGGTAGAGATTCCAAATGGAGATCTTGTCCTTTGTCACTTGTCTGGTAGAATGAGAATGAACTTCATAAAAATTCTGCCCGGGGATAAAGTTCGTCTTGAAATGACTCCATATGATAAGGCAAAAGGAAGGATTACTTATAGGTATAAGTAGGGTATAGAGAATAACATATAGTTATGAAGGTACAGGCAAGTATTAGACCAAGATGCGTAAAATGCAAGATTATTAAGAGACGTGGTGTTCTCTATGTCGTGTGTGAAAACCCAAGACACAAACAGAGACAAGGATAAGAAAAATACTACCAATAAATACCAATACTACCAATAAACCAGTATTTGAATATTGGTATTATTTGAAATTTGTAGTATTGGATTATTACGACTGAAAGTAGTATATGAGAATTATAGGTGTTAATATTCCAGATGAGAAGAGAGTTGATATAGCATTAACCTATTTATATGGAATAGGCAAGAATAATGTTGTGGGAATTCTTAAAAAAGCAGGCGTTGAGGCATCAAAAAGAGTAAAATCATTAACCGAGGACGAGCAGAAAAGAATTCAAAAAACTCTAGAAGGCTATAAGCTTGAGGGAGATTTGAGAGCTGAAGTATTAGGTAATATTAAAAGACTTAAAGAAATTGGCTCATACAGAGGTATAAGACATACTAAAAATCTACCTCTCAGAGGGCAAAGAACAAGAAGCAATGCAAGAACAAAGAGGGGGAAAAGAGTAACAATTGGAGCGATCAAGAAAGAAACTGCAGCGAAGATGGGGATTTTGCAGGAGAAAAAGTAATTAAAATATGGTAGATAAAAAACAAATAAAAAAAAAGACGAAAGTTTCAGTTTCCGACCATGGAAAAGCATATATTACAGCTACTTTTAATAATACATTGCTTACCATAACAACAAGTAGTGGAAATACTATTGCGTGGGGCTCTTCGGGAGCCTCCGGCTTTAAGGGGACCAGAAAATCCACTCCCTATGCTGCTACCATTGCAGTTGAGAGTGCTGTTAAAAAGGCAAAAGAAAAAGGACTAAAAACTGTAGATGTATATGTTAAAGGACCAGGATCAGGACGGGATTCAGCACTTAGAGCAATTAGAAATGGGGGACTTTCAATTTCTTCAATCTCGGACACCACCCCTATACCTCATAATGGTCCAAGGCCAAGAAAGAAAAGGAGAATATGATAAAAATCTTAAATCTCAAAGATCAAATCTTAAATAAATACCAATATCGAAATTCAAAATTCATTGGAAATTATAAGTTCGAAATTGAAAATTCCATTTTTTGGAGGGCAAAAAATGGCTAGATATACAGGACCAAAACATAAATTAGCAAGAAGAGAAGGAATAAATTTACTAGATAAAAATTCCGCTAGTCTTAAGAGACGGCTAAATATTCCTCCGGGTATGCATGGACGCAAAAGGCGTAATAGACTTTCCGAGTATGGGCTCCAGCTTAGGGAGAAGCAGAAGGTAAAGGTCACTTATGGAATTTTAGAAAAGCAATTTAAGAATTTAGTTAGAGAAGCAGAAAAGAAAAAAGGCGATACGGGGGAAATTCTTATGTCGCTTCTTGAGACAAGACTTGATAATGTTATCTATAGACTTGGTTTTGCAAAATCAAGAGCTATGGCACGTCAATTTGTTTCCCATGGACATGTTTTTGTTAATGCAAAAAAGGTAAATGTCCCATCTTATCAGGTTAAGATAAACGATATTATTTCGCTTTCTAAGAAAATTAGAGAAACCCCGGACATACTAAAAAAACTTGGGGAGAAAGATATCCAACTGTTGCCATTCCTTGAAAGAAAAGAAGACTCTGGTAAATTATTGCATCTTCCCAAAAAAGAGGATTTACAAATACCATTTAATTTGCAGTTGATTGTTGAATATTACTCGAGATAATGCTAAAATAAATATTTATGTTAGACCCAGTTTTAAAAGTTAAAGAAGGAAAGATAGAAAAAGATTTTGGGGAGTTTATTATTGAACCCCTAGCGCCTGGCTATGGTAATACCCTTGGTAATGCACTCAGAAGGGTGCTTCTTGCCTCAATTGGGGGAGCTAGCGTTACATCTGTTAAAATTTCTGGCGTAAAGCACAAATTCTCCACAATTCTGGGACTTAAAGAAAATGTTATAGATTTATTGCTTAATATAAAAGGATTGAATCTTCGTCTCTCTAATTTAAAAGACTCAAGTACTATGCGATTATCTGTAAATGGACCAAGAAAAGTTACAGCAGCTGATTTAGAAATTCCAGAAGATATTGAGGTAATTAATAAAGATCATTACCTAGGATATCTGGGTAATAAAAAAGCAAAGCTTGAAATGGAATTGACCGTTGAGAAAGGGATGGGATATTCTCTTTCGGAAGAGCGTAAGATTTCGACAATTGGAGTTATTCCAACAGATGCAATTTTTACGCCAGTTAGACGAGTTAACTACGAAGTTTCAGCAACCCGTGTAGGAAGACAGACAAATTTAGATAAACTGACTCTTAAGATTTGGACTAACGGCACAATTTCTCCAAAAGATGCGCTTGAGGAGGCAGCTAAAATTCTTGCTTCTCATATGACTCAGATTTATCAGCCAAAAGATACAATCTTCTCTGAAAGTTCTTCCCCATCTTCGTCAATCCCCGACAGCGTTCTTAAGCTTACTATAGACGAGCTTGATCTTCCTACAAGAATTTACAATAGTCTTAGAAACGGTGGGGTAGAAACTTTGGGGGATTTGCTCAAGACGCCAAGAAAAGAATTAATGTCTATGCGCAATATGGGTAACAAGTCTATTGCTATCATTGAAGAAAAGATAAAGATAAAAGGGATAGAATTACCAGCCTAGATCAAATCTCAAATCTTAGATCTCAAATGTCAAATCTGCATCTATAAATCTCAAAACTCCTAAAGATTCTAGATTTGTGTTGCAGTTTTGGACTCTATGATTTTGGATCTAATTTTTATTATGAGAAAGAATACATTTGGTAGAAGGCTTAAAAGAGACATCAATCAAAGAAAAGCTCTTTTTAAGAGCTTAATGTCCTCGTTGGTTCTCAAGGAGAAGATTAAAACAACCGAAGCAAAAGCAAAAGCTATTAGGGGGGAAGTCGATAAACTTATTACAAAAGGGAGAAAAGAAGAAAAATTGGCAAGACGGCTTTTATCTTCCCTTTTAACCCCCAAGGCTATAGAAAAATTGCTTTTGGAAATTGTACCAAGATTTAAGATGAGACAAGGAGGATATACAAGAATTGTAAAAATCGGGCAAAGATTATCAGACGGTGCTCGGATAGTTTTGATGGAATGGGTAGAGGAAAGTGCTATTAGCTTACCTGCCCAGCTGTCAGGCTCTTCAGAGCGCAAGCGAAATATACGACCGCTTAAGAAATCAGTTTCGCAAACCTCTGCTAAATCTTTAAAAGAAACTCGGCCAAAGAGAACTGTAAATAGATCGACCAGAGTGCAGGTTCATAAAAAATCGGAGAAGACAAAATGAATTTTACAAAACCTACAAAAACAAAAGACATAAAGAGAGAATGGCATTTAATTGACCTTAAAGGAAAAATTCTTGGAAGAACGGCTGTGGAAATCGCAGGTTTTCTTATGGGTAAAGGAAAGCCGTATTTTGTGAGGAATTTGGATTGTGGAGATTATGTCATTGTTGTTAATGCAAGTCAGGTTAGAGTTAGTGGAAAAAAAGAGATTGATAAAAAATATTACAGACATTCAGGATATCCGGGGGGGTTAAAGATAGAGACTCTTAAAGAACTTAGGCAAAGGAAACCTGAAGAAATCATAAGGCACGCAGTCAAAGGTATGCTGCCGCAAAATAAATTGCGGGACAAAATGCTTTTGAGGCTTTACGTTTTTGCGGATGAAAGCCATCCCTATGGTGATAAAATCAAATATCAAATATCAAATATCAAAAACACAGACTAAATATTTTTAGTTTATTTCTATGCCAAGAAGAAAAATTCAAGAACTCAGAACCAAGCCTATCTATATACATGCTGTTGGTAAGCGTAAAGAGGCTGTGGCAAGAGTAAGACTCTACCCCGACGTTAAAAATGGGATCCTCTTAGGGGATCAAAAGATAAAAAAAGGCGATATTCTTGTAAATAAAATTCCTATCGAAAAATATTTTTTGACAGATTCAGCAAAAGTTAAATACACAGAGCCTTTCAGAGTTATTAATAGAATTGGGCAATATATACTTACCATAAAAGTTACAGGTGGTGGATTAATTGGACAGCTTGATGCTGTAATTCTTGGCATATCCCGAGTTTTGGCAAAACTTGATAAAGAAGAGCTCCAGCCAATCTTGCGAAAAAAAGGATTTCTTACTCGCGACGCAAGAATAAGAGAAAGGCGTAAAGTTGGAATGGGGGGGAAAGCAAGACGAAAAAAACAGAGTCCAAAAAGATAATACATTAATTGATTACTTACGATTAATTATTGATTCTTGTCCTAATCTTCCTCCAAATCTTCTGTTTCTTTTTGAAAAATCCACTAAAGCTTTTACAATATCACGCATTGTTAGATCGGGAAAAAATCTATCGAAGAAATAAAGCTCAGTATTTCTTCCTGCAAGCCATCCAACATCTGACAGTCTTTGTTCACCTGAGGTTCTTACTAAAAGATCAGCAGAAGGAATAAGTCCCTTTCCATCTCTTAAGGATGTACGAAGTCTTTCGGTAACATCTTCTGGAGTAATTAAACCATCATAGGTCATTCTAGAGACTTCTTGATTTATCCTAACTTCCTGATCTTCTCCATTAAATCCAATCGCCACATATACAACTTGTCCTGTATTATCTTCTGTTCCTTTCTCTGTTTCTTTTATAGCTTCTTTTAAAGATGGCCACTCATCAAAAATATCCTTTCTTCCTATATGAATAAATCTGCTTTTATTTTTATCAAGATCAGACTGAAGCATTTTTACAGTTCTTTCAAAAAGACTCATCAGAAAACTAACTTCTGCTGGGGATCTTTTGAGATTATCTATAGAAAATCCCCATGCTCCTACAAATGGGATTACATCAGAGAGTTCGCTTAAATCTCTGAATGCCTGTATGATAACCTCTGCTCCTTTTTCGTGTCCGAACCAAACAGCTCGTTTGCGAAGTTCTGCCCAGCGACCATTCCCGTCTGGAATAATAAAAACATTTTGAGGGAATTTATCTTTTGGGATTTTTCGAAGTTCCGGATATCGCTGCCAAACGCTTATCCCTGCATCAGGGGTTTGAGGTCTTATAAGATTACCACCAATAGCTGCAAACCTTTGGAATATTCCTCCTTGTCCAATTTCTTTAACCATAAAAATCAATTCTATCTTATGGAATTCAAAAATGCAATACAAAATAAAATGCAAGGTCCGACCTTGTAATTTTGAAAACCGTACAATTTCTTTTCCACAAACTCTTCAGAAATTTTCCAGACAATGGTATATAATACAAGATACGATTTCAGGATAAGATAAAACAAAATCACCGGTTCAGGAGTTCCGATTTTGTTATCCTTAAAGGAAATCATTGGGAAAACCATAAGGTTTGCTCCCATTTGCGGGGTGTAGTTTATCGGTAGAATGCGCGCATGGGGTGCGTGTGGGCTGAGTTCAATTCTCAGCACCCCGAC
>CAYZZF010000003.1:0-75970 GCA_964483115.1 uncultured Gammaproteobacteria bacterium
CGGATATTATCTTGAAATTGGGATAGGAGAAATGGACGCCAATGATAAACTACTTCTACAAAGCTATGTTAAAAAGTTCTCAACCGGTAAAGGTATTGTGTTACCACGTCACCGTCTAGTAATGGTTATACAAAAAGTAGCATAATCAATTTTTGTGCTAAGATAAAATGAGTGAACACGGAGTTAAAAAGATTAACCAAAGGAAAAGTAGCTGTTTTTATTGATGCTGCCAATCTGGAGCTTTCGGCAAAAGATAGAGGTTGGAAGGTAGATTACAGAAAACTATACAAATGGCTAAAAGAAGCAGACAAGTTAAAATATATTGGATTCTTTACTGTCCGTTTTAACAATAAATCCCATGACGCCTTTTTGACCATTCTTAAAAAGACAGGATATAAACTTGTTACCAAACCTCTAAAAGTCATCAAAAACAAATCAAAAGCTGGTCATACCAGAAAAGCCAATTTTGATGTAGAGATTGCGGTTGAGGCAATGAAGCAATTAAGCTCGTTTGATACGATGATTCTTTTTTCTGGAGACAGTGATTTTGATTATCTTTTAAAAGAACTTAAAAGGGCAAGTAAAAGAGTTATTGTCGTTTCTACGAAATACCATATTTCAAGAGAATTGATAAAAAGAGCTGATACTTATGTAGATTTAAGAAAGATTAAAAAGTTAATTGAGAGAAAACCATGAAAAAGCCCGTCTTTTGCAACGGGCGGTTGATAACAGTCTGTTCCCAGACCGCAAAATAATTCTACAAAAATATGATAAGATTGTCAATAGCCTATAGAGCGGTATTGGATATAAAGTCTACTATGTATACTTATGCATTTTTCAGTCCCAAAACATAGACTAAATCCGGCAAAAGACCGTTTAGAGAGGAATAATTTGAAAAACCCTGGCAGTCTGGCTAAGATCACGTCAGGAGCCTCAGACAATTTTTATCGAACTGGTAAATTTTAGCCTCGGAAGCCAGTAAAATTTATTAAAATTTAAACCTAGAAGTTTATACCCTGACAGAAATCAAACTATGACATTTATCAAGTCAGAATCTATCAATAATGACGACTATTTACTTTGGGATTAAAACCGTGCCGCCGAAAGAATAGAAAGATTACCTCCTTTTTGAAAAAGTTATTGTCCTTGCTCCTACTAAGAATTCGTACATCGGTCCCCAAACCAGTCCCCATGAAAGACCCCAAAGCATTTCTGTCCAGGGAATATGCTTAAAGATTATCACTCCTTCAGGAGTTGAGGAAAGTTTCCAAATCCGAAGCATCCAAGCATGGGCTCCCGGAAAAAATTCCTGTCCTAAAAAATAAATTACAAACATTACTCCTGCTACCATAAATGCCGATCCTATGGCATTGGTAATCAAATCAGGCCTTAAGTAAAGCATGATAGCAGCTACCAAAAGAAAAGCAAAAGAGCTGGCAAAGATTGAATTAATACCAAGAAGGCTATTAAGAATTTTCATAGATGCACCGGTGACAACAAAAAAGATCAACAGAAACCATTCCCGCTTAAGTTTTTTTTCTTCACATTTGCAAATGCCTCTCACAAATAAAGACTCATAAGCAAAGGCACCAATGCCTCCTATTGAAAAACCAAACAACAAATCTTCAACTCCGCCGATAATAGGTAAAGGTAAAGCAGTTTCCGGTTTCCAGTAGTCAGCAAAATACCAAAGTTCAGAAATCGGGCCAAAAGAAGCTGTTATCAAACTCATGATCAACATTGGCCGTCTTAGGTATTTTACTTTTAGAAAGATTAGAAGCCAGACAGCCAAAAAGAAGAAATTTGCTATCAAGTAGGCATATTTGAAAGATTGGACAGGCATATTTTTATTATATACAACAGCTTAGTTTATTTATATCAGTAATAAAAGAGAGAGCGGCAATTTTGATGCTTTCTGAAAGAGTAGGAAACATTGGGGCTGAATTTATAACATCATCAACAGTATTCTTATTTTTTACTAACCACATGGCTTGAGCAATTAGTTCTCCTGCATTGGGAGCCAGAATATGTACTCCCATAATTTGTTTTGTCTCTGGGTGAATAGCCATTTTAATTAACCCTTCTGTACGGTTTATTATTATTGCTTTTGGCACATCGGAAAAAGCAACAGTCTTACACATACAGGTGTCAAACTTTTTCATTTGCTCATCTTCTGTAAAGCCTACTCCTGCAAGCTGCGGATCAGTAAAAATTGTCCAAGGAACAGTATGATAGTCAATGCTATTTTGCGAATTATTCAAAGCATTTTCTGCGGCTAAAGTACCCTCTCTGCCTGCCATTGGTTCTTCTCTGATAGGCAAGTCAGCAACATCTCCTACTGCAAAAATATGCTGTTGAGACGACTGAAATTGCGAACTTACTTTAATAGCTTGTCTTTCGTCAATTTCTACACCTGCTTTGTCAAGAGCTAATCCTTGTGTATTTGGTGTCTTGCCTGACGCAAGCAATATTTCATCTCCTTGAACTTCTTTCTCTTTATCACCAATAGTGTAAGACAGAATCTTTTTATTACCTTCTTTTCGGGCAGATTTAACCTGAACATTAGTTTTTATAATAATTCCTTCTTGAGTAAGAATTTCGGCCAAGCGGCTGGTTAATTCTCTTTCTGCCGGAGGGAAAATGGAATCGCTTCTTTGTAAAATGGTAACTTTAGTTCCGAATCTTGAATACATCTGGGCAAATTCCAAACCTAAAGGTCCCGCTCCTACTACAATTAGCTCTGCTGGTCTTTCTTTAAGTTTTAAGGCTTCAACATGGGTAATAAAACCTACTTCTTTAATACCTTCAATAAGGGGAACATTAGCTGTTGAACCGGCGGCAATGATAAATTTCTTCCCTTGATATCTTTGACCATTAACTTCTATTTCGTTTGGAGAAACAAAAGATGCCTGTCCCTCTATATGGGTAACATTTTCAAGACTCTTTAATACTTTTTCGTATTTTTCTTCTCTCAATCTTGCAACAAGATCAAGCCCATGCTGTACTACAGTTGTGAAGTCAAAGTTCTTTACTTCAATATCAATTCCAGGAATACCATGGTTTCTTGCTTGGTGCATTATTTCACCTGCCCAAAGCAAAGTCTTTGAAGGCACGCAGCCAACATTGACACAAGTTCCACCGAGAGGTAAACCTTTGTTTACCATTAAGGTTTTTGCTTTGAGGTCATTAGCTTTAATGGCGGCGGCAAAAGCTCCTGCACCACCACCAATAATTATTAAATCGAAATTATTATTCATACTTTAACCGCAGTTCGGACACATAATCTTCCACCTCCTTTAAGTTTATAACTATACGATGAAATCTTTTAAAGTTTTTGTAAAATCATTTTTGCTTAATGAGTAATAAACAGTTTGCGATTCTTTTCTTTTCTGTACTAAATTTAATTCTAAAAGTTTTTTAACGCTATGGGAAACAACAGAAATGGAAGTATCTAAAATTTCTGCCATATCACTGACATTAAATTCAGGATAATGACAGAGAAGGTAACAAATCTTAAGTCTTGTAGTATCGCCCACAACTCCTAATTGGTGGGCACAGGCAACTAACTCTTTTTTATCCTCCAATTCCTTTTTAATCTTCTGGTATTTATTCATGGTATTTGAATGATTATTCAAATAATATACCTTCCTTAACCTTTAAGTCAAGAAGAAAATTTATGCTCAGCGAGATCTCGATCTCAAAAAAACTTGACAAGTATTGACTTGACAAGAATCGTTAAATATGCAACGATAAATTGCATGAAGAAGATACTACTGTCCGTAACCTTCTTTGCAATTACTCCTATAATTTTAGCTTTAAGTCTAATTTATCTGTCATATTTTTCGTACGTGAATAAAGATAAAAGCAATGCATTTGCTAATGTAAATAAAAAAATCGCTTTTGCAGCTATTCCAACTACCGAAAATGTGCTTAAAGACCAAATTCTTTCCCAAGACAAAAGGATTGAAAACCTAAAACTTTTCTTTAATGAGTACAATTCACCTCTTGAACCATATGCTGAAAACATAGTAAACGTATCCGAAAAATACGGATTGGATTACCGCCTACTACCAGCTATTGCCATGCAGGAAAGCAATCTTTGTAAAAAGGCACCAAAAGACTCGTATAACTGTTGGGGATTTGGGATATATGGTAAAAAAGTTACAAAATTCTCAAATTATGCCGATGCAATCGAAGAGATATCAGAAACCCTTGCCACGGAATATAAGGGAAATGGATTAATAACCCCTGAGGAAATTATGGGCAAGTATGCACCCTCAAACAATGGTGCGTGGGCGAGTTCGGTCAATTTCTTCATAAATCAGCTTTAGTAGCTCTCCAGGAAGCTAAATCAAAATTAAATTGAGGCTAAATGCTTTAAAATCGAGGCTAAATCCTATAGTTTAGGACTTGACAAACCTATAGTTAATTGATATAATCTCTTTCAGATCCTAAGGTATGCTTTCCAAATGCATACGTTAGGATTTTTTTATGACTTTGATCCTTTCAAAATTCTTCATAAACCCACTAAATTAAATCCCGCTTAGCAGATTGCGGATGTAAGACTATGAAAACAAAATTATTTTATTTATTTATATTTCTTTTTATATTATTACAATTTCCCCCAAAGAGTGTTTTCGCACAGGAGAATTCATCTGCTTCATCAGCTATACTTACAAAAGCAGTTGGGGAATCTGTAAGAGATACTAGGGCTAAAGTCTTACAAAAATTTCTTGAATATTATGGTTCTCCGCTTGCTCCTTTTGCGCAAAATTTCGTAGACTATGCAGATAGGTACAATTTAGACTGGAAACTCGTTGCTGCAATATCAGGAGTCGAATCAACTTTTGGACAGGCTATCCCCAAAAATTCATATAATGGATGGGGTTGGGGAATCTACGGAAATAACGTAACTCGTTTTGCTTCGTGGGATGAAGGCATCAAAATAGTATCAAAAGAGCTTAGGGAGATGTATATGGACAAGTGGGGAGCAAGAGACATTTTTGAAATAGGTGGTATGTATGCACAGTCTCCGACATGGGCTTACCATGTATTGTATTATATGAACCGAATTGAAGACTTTAAACTCTCAGATCCTCAGTCGAGTCTTTCAATTACGCTATAAACTCTGTATAATGAGGTGCTGCCCAGATGGCGGAATTGGCAGACGCGCTGGCTTTAGGAGCCAGTGCTCGTGAGAGCTTGAGAGTTCGACTCTCTCTCTGGGCACTAATTATGGACTCTACTATTGAAAAACAAGAAGACGGGACAATAAAACTTACTATTACCATACCTCTTATAAAAATCAAGAAGGCGAAAGAAGAGATTTTGGAAGAAATCGCAAAAGAGGCTAAGATTGCCGGTTTTAGAAAAGGCAAAGCGCCAAAAAAACTTGTTGAAAAGAAGTTAGACCAGGGAAAACTCCATGAAGAAAGCCTTAAAAAAATTCTGCCTATAGCATATTCTGAGGCGGTAAAAAAACATAATATTACTCCAATAATGAATCCTAAAATTCACGTAGAGGATCTTTCAGATGATAAAGATTGGAAATTTACTGCCTTAACGTGTGAAGCACCACAGATTGATCTTACTGAGTATAAAGACGCAATTAAAAAACTCACTGCAAAAAATAAAATTGTAATTCCTGGTAAAGAACAAACGCAAATCAAACTTGAGGAGATAATAGATGAGCTTCTTAAAAACATTAAAGTAAAAATTCCAAAAATTATTATTGAGCAGGAAGCGCAAAAACTCCTTGCTCAAACTCTCGATGAAATAAAAAGACTGGGTCTTACCCTTGACCAGTATCTTGCATCAACAAATAAAACTATCGAGAGCTTACAGTCAGAATACGCAACAAAGGCTGAAAATGATATAAAGATTGAATTTGCTCTTCAAAAGATTGCAGATGAAGAAAACATAACAGTGACTAATGGCGAGATAGATGAAGCGATACAAAAAGCAAAAGATGAAACGGAACGAGAAAGATTAGAAGCGAATCGGTACCTTTTAGCAAGCATCATTCGTCAGCAAAAAACGCTTGATTTCCTTAAAAGTTTATGATAAGGTGTGCACATGAAATCTTTAAAAACAAAAACATCTAAATCAGGAACATTAGATTATATAGATCAAAATCCCATCGAGGCTTTCAAGGAAATAGGGACAGGAGCAGCGGATTCTCTTGTTAATGACGTAAGCAAACAAGGCGAAAGCGATTTGTGGGAAAAATTGCTCGGCGCAAAAGAAGACTTATCGGACAAATTTTCTGGAGAATTATCTGAAGGGCAAGAAATTAATTTCAAGAGTCTTAATAAAAAAAGAGCGGAAGAAAAAGACGATTTTGCAGATGTTGAACCTCTTATAGATTACAGAAGAGAAATTATTCAGGTAGAGCAACGGACTGGACATGAAAACACTAAAGTTATAAGAGCAAAGATTGAAGAAATACTAGTGGAGCTTAAAAAAATTGCATCAACTTCTCAAGAAATTGCGATAGAATTCAAACAAATAGCAGTTGAGCAAAGAATAGAAAAACCAGGCGAGTATCATCTTACATTTTTCGAGTGGATGCTTTCATTAGTCCGCTCAGCTCGAGCAAAAATAGAAGATTCAAGTGCTTGGCTTTCAGTTATGGAAAGCAAAAAGACGCAGAGGACGTACTGGAATATGTTTGCAAAACACGGGACGACATTTGGACTATCAAACGAGCGAATAGTTGCTACACAAACAGGATAAACATGACAAATAGGTCTTTTTTACTCCTTAACATCATTCTCCTCATTACGGAGAACTGATTGTTTGGGAGAAAAGGTCTCAAGACTAATAAAAGAATAGACATAATCTCCCAAACAGGGAGATTTTTATATTTTATGATAGAAATTATCACAAAGTCAGTAAAACCGCCAAAAGAATCGGTGCGTCCTACGATTGCTATAGAAGAAATTGATGACGTATCGGTTGGCCGCCAAATTCTTTCGGTAAGAACAATTATTTCGTGGATACCTAACGAAACTGTACTTTGTCTTATAGATACACTCAATCGCAACAATGCTCAATCGGAAAGAGCAAGACACAGTTTAACATTCTCATTAAACAACAATAGCCCAAACACAAACACTTTATACGGACACAATAGGGGACTCTCGGCATATTTTACTTATAATCCTAGTGATGAAACAGTAATTGTTGAGTGGGGAACTATTGATCCAAGAGATGGAGTTGCCAAACTGCACACGCATCTTAATCGAGTAATCGATTTTAAAAATAGAAGTAAAATGGGAATGAAAATAAGCTTAGGATATATTACTCAAGTACAAAGCGGAGTTTGGTTAGCACTTATTGACAATTTGATTAGTTATCAGGAAGAATGAGCGGAGTCGCCTATGGGAAAAGTTATAAATACTTTACATAGTTCTGGTTTTGTCCCTATAACAGCGGACGGATTTGTCAAGCTTCCCTCATTTTGCTAAAATCGACTAGCGATCCATAAATGTGGATGGGCAGTTAGCTCAGTTGGTAGAGCATTCGCTTGACGTGCGAAAGGTCACTGGTTCAAGTCCAGTACTGCCCACCAACAATTGACTTTCGGGAATTTTACCCGCCCTCGCTTTCACCGCCGCCGAATTTCGTATTTTGCTTTGCAAAATGCACCGCAAAAGAAACCAAAGAAGGAATTGTGTTTGCCCCGCCCTTCCCGTGCGCCACAACAAATTTTTTGCTCCCTTTGTCGATAATGATGTTTTATGGTATTATCTGAATAGTACTAAATCTTTGATGATACTGCAACATAATAGTACTATAAAGATTACCTATGGCAAAACAAGATTATCCACTTTCAAAAAATCTCAAGAAGCTAAGAGAAAAGAAAGGGCTTTCGCAAGATCGGCTCGCGAAGCTCGCCGATATCGCCAACAATACGATTATTAAAATTGAACAAGGTGAAAACATGAACCCTCGACTTGATACACTAAAAAAGATTGCGAAAGCCCTTGAGGTCAAGGTCGATGATTTGATAAATGACAGTTGATATTATGAAAAGTTTCGGGGGGTAAACTATAAGTAAGGTCGCGTTATAATTAATTTTTTAAAATCTATGGTTAATCAACAAATGTTTGATTACATCAAGCAACAGCTACAACAAGGAGTCAGCCGAGAACAAATCAAAAATTCTCTTATGGCTAACGGCTGGCAAGAAAATGATATAAACGAAGCTTTTAATATGTTTTCAAATAACCCTGTCCCGTCGCCGCAAGCACCCGCTCCACAAACCATAACCGTCTTGCCGGGCGCAGCTGTTATTTTTGGTCAGGCATGGTCGCTCTATAAACAGAGACTAAGAACTTTTTTGGGGATAATGATAATCCCAGTGTTAGTTTTAATTGGTCTTATGGTGGTGCTTGCGGGCGGCGGATTTTTAGGCCTTACACTTCTTTCTTCAAAATTTGCCGTTGGAGGAATTGGACTTTTGATAATTTTGGGAATTGTATTTTTCTTGGCTATTTTCATAAGTCAAGCGTGGGGCCAAACTGCTTTGCTTTATGCAATTAAAGATAGTCAGGAAGGCATAGGGGTTAGTGAAGCGTATCGCCGCGGTTGGCACAAAATACTTTCTTATTGGCAGGTTGGCCTTTTGGCAGGATTTATTACGATGGGCGGATTTTTATTGCTCGTCGTGCCCGGAATAATTTTCGCAACTTGGTTCAGCTTGGCTGTATTCGTTTTGATTGCCGAGGACTTGAAAGGAATGGATGCTTTGCTCAAAAGCCGCGAGTATGTCAAAGGAAAATGGGTGGAAATTTTCTGGCGTTTCCTTTTCGTCAGTATTATTTCACTCATTATTTCATTAGTTTCAATTCTTATTTTCACCTTCCTGAAAATTCCGTTTGGCGCGCAAATTAGTCCCTTCGTAATCGGACTATTTTTGACGCCACTAGTAATGAGCTATTCATACTTGGTATACAACAATATCAAGGCAATCAAAGGCGAAATTGCTTTTGCGCCAACCGGCGGACAAAAAGCAACTTTCGTTATTCTAGGCATTCTTGGTTTATTGTTAATCCCCACGATACTTTTCTCTACCATTTTCTTGAGTCTTGGTTCTGCAAAGGAAAAAGCGAGAGATGTAAGAAGGCAAACCGATCTGAATCAAATTCGTGTGGGACTTGAATTATATTACGACCAGTATAATGCCTATCCGTTCTCGCTGAACGAATTATCGCCTCAATTTTTGCCGACGACACCCGTTGATCCAAAAACAAATATGCCTTACCAATATCAATTACAGCCAGACGGCAAAAATTATAAAGCTTGTGCAGAGTTTGAAGCTACTAAAACCGAGAAATGCGTTACTTCGCAGTTCTAATTGATTTGTGGTAAAGATATGGAAAAATATGAAGAAATAAAAAAACCCATTAAGCAAATATTTTTTGATAATTTTCTTGGAGGCATTGCCTGGGCACTTGGAGCAACATTTGGTCTTTCGCTCATAGTTACATTTCTAACTGTTATTTTAAAAAATATTGATTTTATACCTATTTTCGGAGGCTTTGTTTCAAAAATAACAAGTTATGTTTTACAAAATAACCCTCACTTGGTAAAATAAGCAAATGAATGACTCCAAAAGACCAATCAAATTGACAGAAAGTCACCAACAAATAGGACAAGAACAGGATTTATTTACTTTTTCAGACCTTGTCGGCTCGGGTCTTCCACTTTTTACACCTAAGGGCGCAATACTTCGAAAAGTGCTTAATGACTATATAGATGAACTTTTAATAAAAGCAGGCTATCAATTTGTTTGGATTCCTCATATCGCAAGAAAAACGCTTTACCAAAAATCTGGCCATCTTGAAAAATTTTCGCAAGACATGTTTCCTGTTATGAAAGCAAAAGGACGGGAGTATATCTTAAAGCCTGCTAATTGCCCCCACCATATACAAATTTTTTTAAGAAAACCCTGGTCATACAGAGAATTACCGCAAAGATATGCCGAAAGCTCAACCCAATATAGATCCGAACAATCGGGAGAACTTGAAGGACTGACGAGAGTTTTGGGAATGACGCTTGATGACTCACACGTTTTCGCCCGCCAAGATCAGATAAAAGAAGAGTTCAAAAAAGCACTCGAAATAAATAAACAAATGCTTTCTGATTTTGGCCTTTCCCACTGGATAAGACTCTCTACCTGGAACGCCAAAGATAGAAAAAAATATTTGGGCGATGAAAAAACATGGGAAAACATGCAAAATCTTATGGAGGAAATTTTAAAGGAGCTTAAAGTTAAATATAAAAGGACTGAAGGCGAAGCTGCATTTTATGGGCCTAAGATGGATTTAATAGTAACTGATTCTCTTAAGAAGGAATGGCAATTATCAACAATCCAAGTTGATTTTAATCTTCCGCAGCGTTTTAATCTTTCATACACAGACAAAACAGGAAAACAAAAAAGATTAGTAATGCTTCATAGGGCAACTTTTGGATCTTACGAACGATTCTTGGCAATGATAATAGAACACTATCAAGGAATATTTCCTTTGTGGCTTTCGCCTGTTCAGATAGTTATACTTCCAATTGCAGATCGACATTTTGAGCTTGCAAAAAAGATTTACAAAATATTAATAGAAAATGGGGTCCGGGCAGAAGTTAATGACAAATCGCAAACCCTGCCTTCTAAAATCCGCGATGCTACTTTACAAAAAGTACCATATATGAGTATAATAGGAGATAGAGAAGTAGAAAAATCAAAACTTGAGGAAGAAAAAATCGTATCGGTTCGAACAAGAGGTGGAAAAGACTTGGGGCAAGTTAAACTTGTCCAATTTTTAAAAAGGCTACAAGAAGAAATTGATAAAAAGGTCTAAAAAACGCACAGAGCTAAAAAGGTTTCACCGAGTTAATCAAGGTATCTTTGCCCATACCTTAAGAGTGTTGGATAATGATGGGAAACAAATAGGAGTTCTTTCTAAGCTTCAAGCCCTAGAAAAAGCACAAGAACTTGGTCTTGATCTTGTAGAAATTGCTCCAAATGCTAAACCGCCTGTTGCTAAAATAATTGACTTTAAAAAATTTTTATACCAAGAGAAAAAAAAGAAAAAGGAAGAAAAAAGAAAATCAAAGATGTCCGAGACTAAAGAACTAAGGCTAGGACCTTTTACGAGCGGAAATGATCTTCAGGTTGTCATAAAAAGGGCCGGAGAATTTTTACAAAATGGCGACAAAGTAAAATTTGTAGTAAAATTCGCAGGAAGACAAATACAGCATCCGGAATTCGGAGAAAGGATTTTAGATAAGGTAGTCTTATCTCTTTCGGAGCTTTCTAAAGTTGAACGAGAAAGGCATTTTGAAGGACGACAGCTTATATTAATGTTGTCTCCTGAAAGAAAAAAAGAACATGATAAAGAAAAAAATAAAGAAATCAGTAAGTAAAAGGTTTAAGGTCACTAAAAGTGGCAAGGTCCTTTTCTCCCATCAGTATAAAAGCCACCTTAAGGCAGGGAAGTCAAAAAGAAGACAAAGAAGGCAAAAAGAACCGGGAATAATTAGGGGAACATTTGCTAAAAAAATTAAGAAAATGTTGGGAGAATAGTTTTAAGAATAATCTTAAATGAAAAAACAAAGACCAAGAAAAAATATAAATTTTTGAGAAACCCATTCGGAGAGGTCGGAAACAAACTCTTATAGAACGTTTAATAGATACATTAAGAACATAAAAATCAAATTAGTGAACATTAAGAATAAATAGTAAAAATAAAATATATTTGATATTTAAAATTTTATTATGGCACGAGTTAAAAGGGGAACAGTATCCCGAAGAAAACACAACAAACTTCTTAAGCTTACAAAAGGATACAGAGGAACCAGAGGCAAACTTATTAAAGTGGCTCGCGAGACAGAGCTTCACGCGAGAGCTTATTCTTATCATGGCAGAAAACTTAGAAAAAGAAATTTTAGAACTCTTTGGATTACGAGAATAGGGGAAGCGGTAAAAAAAGAAGGACTTTCCTACAATGCTTTTATTAATAAATTGAAGAAGGCAAAAATAGAATTGGATCGAAAAACTTTAAGCGATCTTGCTCTCAATGATCCTAGTGTATTTAACAAAGTAATTGACGCAGTTAAAAAAGTCTGATATATTAAATAATAATGAAGCAATTTAGCAACCTAAAAATTTTTAATTTTTACTTTACCTTCGCTTAGGTGGAGGTTAAGATTATTATAAATTTTAGCCTCCGATGACGTGGTAGATAGCGTCAATAAGCGGAGGTTTTTTAGTATAAAAGAAGTGTATTTCATGAGAAAGGAAGCTGGTATTGAAGATGGAGCACATGAAGCAGGAATTGTTATCACGATGAATGCATTAATAGATGCCAAAGAGTAGACCCGCAAGGTAAACGCCATAAAACGGTCTTAATAAGCCTTACCGAAATAATGGCAAATAGACCCGGTTCGATTGATATAGTATTAAAACTACAAAAGGATAGACAAGTATGATATTCTAATTTTATGGAAGAAGAGTTAATCCAAATTAAGAATGCGGCAGTATCGTTAATTTTGGAAGCAAAAAATCAAGAAGAACTCGAAGAAATAAAGCTTCAGTTTCTGGGAAGAAGTGGAAAGCTGACACTTGCCATAAAAGAAATCCCTAAATTACCTATTGAGAAAAGGCCTGAAATTGGAAAACTTGCAAATGAAGTTAAGAACACAATTGAGGAAACTTTAGAAAATCAAAAATCGAAAATCAAAAATCAAAAATTAGAAGCTGCAAAGATTGAGATTGACAGGACAGAACCTGGGATAGAACCTGAAATAGGACACATTCATCCAATGTCCCAAGTCATTTATGAAGTTGTGGATATATTTAAAACTTTGGGATTTCAAGCAGCAGACGGGCCCGAGATAGAAACTGATTACTACAATTTTGAAGTTTTAAATATCCCCAAGGATCACCCCGCACGAGATATCCAACAGACATTGTACTTAGACACAAGAAACAGTAAGGAAACGCCCGGAGAAATATTGCTTCGAACTCAGACGTCCAACATGCAAGCAAGAATCATGGAAAAAATTAAACCTCCATTTAGAGTTATAGTCCCAGGGAAGGTATTTAGATACGAGCAGGTAGATGTTTCTCACGGATTTGAGTTTCAACAATTTGAAGGATTCGCAGTTGATGAAAATATCAGATTAACAGATTTATTTGGAACTATCGAATATTTCTTTAAGAAATTCTTTGGTGAAAAAACTAAAGTCCGCTTTGTATGCCATAACTTTCCTTTTGTAGAGCCCGGGGCTGAAGCCTATATTAACTGTAATGCTTGTGGGGGAAAAGGCTGCGTCTTCTGTAAAAATTCCAGTTGGGTAGAGATATTAGGAGCAGGAATGATACATCCTAATGTTTTAAAAAGTGTTAATATTGATCCAAATAAATATCAAGGCTTTGCCTTTGGAGTTGGTTTGTCAAGACTTGCAACTTTAAAATATCAAATGGATGATTTACGGCTTCTGACAAACCCCGACTTAAGAATATTAAATCAGTTTTAATGAATATTAAATACTAAGTATGTTGGCACCTTTATCTTGGCTTAAAGAATACGTCGATATAACTTTATCTCCAAAAGAGCTGGGAGAACGCTTAACTGAAGTTGGGCTAGGTACTGAAAAAATTACAAAAGTTGATAGTGATATAATTTTTGAACTTGAAATAACTCCAAATCGCCCGGATCTTTTATCGATAATAGGAATAGCTCGGGAAATTGCAGCGATCGAGAAAAAAAGAATTAAATTTCCAGGTGTAATCGTGACCCACCCCGAAGGTGTAATTGGAAAGCATAAGAAGATATTGCCTCTCGAAATTAAAACTGATTTTAAAATTAACCCAAGATTTACTGGTATTATTATAGATAATGTAAAAATTGGAGAGTCTCCGAACTGGATTAAAGAAAGATTGGCGAAAATAGGACAACGACCCATCAATAACATTGTAGATATTACTAATTATGTAATGTTTGAGCTTGGCAATCCACTTCATGCTTTCGATTATGACAAAATAAAAGGCCACGTTATGAAAGTTCACAAGACACAGGGAGGAGAAAAGTTTAAGAGTGTCGATGAAATATCTTACCATTTGCCTAAGAACGCTGTAGTTATGTCCGATAGCGAAAGTATAATTGACCTTTGCGGAATAAAAGGAGCTTATAATAGCGGAACTTTTAAAGAAACAAAAACAATTTTTATACGAGTGCCCGTTGAAGTTGCAACTCTTATTCGAAAAACATCTCAGTCTTTAAATCTTCGTTCTGAGGCTTCAAGTATTTTCGAAAGAGGAGTAAATTCTGGCGGGACAATAGAAGCCTTGCAAAGATGCGTTGATTTAATTTTAGAAATCGCAGGAGGCGAAATCGCAAGCGAAATTTATGATCTAAAAAAGGGTGATTTTTCTCCGTGGAATGTAAATTTAAATCTTCAAAGACTTAATAAATTACTCGGAATTTCTATTGAAGAAAGGACCGTTTTGAACATTTTAAAAAGATTAAATCTTAATCCTAAAAAAATATCAAAAGATATAATCAAGGTAACTGTTCCAACCTACAGAAATGATTTAAAAATAGAGGAGGATATAGTTGAAGAAGTTTCAAGATTATACGGCTATAATAATTTTCCAAAAACATTGCCCGAAGGGAAAATACCTACGAAAACAGCACCTTACTTTAAAGATTATAGGCTTGAAGAAAGAATCAAAGGTACTCTTAAAAGCTGCGGATTTTCAGAAATTTATACCTATAGTCTTATAAGCGATAAGGATCTCCTAAACTTTGGTATTGACCCTGATAAAGTGCTTCTAGTAGATAATCCTGTAAGCTTGGAATTTGAGTATTTAAGACCAACGCTAAAAATAAATTTGATAAAGGCGCTTAGGGAAAATTTGCCGTATTTTGAGAAAATAAACTTATTTGAACTCGGAAAAGTCTATCTTGGGCAAAGTCTTGACAGTATAAAAGAAGACTATATGCTCTCTGGCATTTCCAATAGTAAAAATTTTTATGAAGTGAAAGGAATTTTGGAGAGATTACTTGAAGAGATCGGAGTTAAAATGGACCTGAGCAAAAATATTGAAGTGATAGGGGAGGGGATTTTGTTTGAGATTAACTTTACTGAAATTCTTGAAAAAATAAATTTGCAAAAAAAATTTGTTCCCATACCTAAATATCCCCCGATAGTTGAAGACATCAGTCTAAAAATAAATCCAAAAATAAAATATGATGAAATTGTTAATCTTATTAAAAAGCAAAGCGATCTTGTTACCAGTATTACTCTGATTGATGAATTTAAAGACAAAAAAACATTTAGAATAGTGTATCAGCATAAAGAACGAAATCTTACAAATGAAGAAGTAGCAAAAATCAGGAAGAGAATAAGTAATGAGCTTAAAACCCAACTCAAAGCAGAAATTGTTTAATCCTCACGTGCAATCGAGATACACCCCGAAGGTGAATTTTCGGAAGGTGTAGTTTCGTGTAAGATTTTAAAAATGAGAATTAAAGATTTGGAGTTGGTGTTGGAGTAACTTCAGGAGTTAAAGAAGGAGAAGGAGAAGGAGAAGGAGTTTGACTTGGACTAGGCTCATTTGAAGAACCACCCGATGACTCTTGGTAATCGGAAGTTTCCGTAGGCGGATAATACTCTTGGTCAGCAGCTGAATATGTTTGCCTGAGCCAGGCATCAATTCCTTCCTGCCAACGATTTTTCCCATCGGTTGAAACAGGATCATTTTCACGAAACACTATGTAATCTTTTGTATCATAGTCTCCGGCTTTTATCTCTGAATCGTTGGCCAGTTTTCCACTCTGACGTTTTGATAATTTTATTTTTTGATAAATTGCACTAGGTCCTGTTGGTTCTGTTCCTTTAATAAAATATTCAGATCTCGTTGGCTGTCCTGAAACAGGCAGTCCTCCTCCTAATGCATCTATCTGCGTTGCTATAACGTCGTCTGGTTTTTGAGGAAATTCGTCAGGTTTTCCTTTTAAAACAAATGACATAATTCTATTCCAAATAGGCGATGCACCAGTAACACCCGATGATATCGCCTGATTCATGGGGCTATTGTCATTATTTCCAACCCAAACGCCAACTACATATGAAGACGTATACCCAACTGTCCAATTATCTCTTTTTTCATCGGTTGTTCCAGTTTTAACCGAAACCGTTTTCCCCGGAATCACCAGCCAGGAATTCGGGCCAAACTCCATTTTTCTTGCATTATTATCCAAAAGTATATGGGAAATTAAAAAGGAGATTTCAGGCGAGAGAACTCTTTCTCCTTCATGCTTCTTGTTTTCAAACAGTACGTTTCCTTTACTGTCGGTTACCTTAAGAATGGCGACCGGATCCTGTTTTATCCCGCCATTTGCAAAAACTCCATAGGCTGTTACCTCAGAAAGAAGACTGGTCTCGCGCCCCCCCAAAACAAGAGATAATCCAACATTTGCCATATTCTCAGAAGTAGGCTGCCAATTCTCTATTCCCATATTGTAGGCTTTTTGCATTACGTCTTTTATGCCAACCCGGGCAAGCATTTTAACAGCCGCGATATTTATTGAATTACCTAGCGCAAATCGCAGCTGTATTGGACCATGGTATTTTTCGTCGTAATTTATAGGAGTATAGATTGGATTTTTTGGATCATTTGTTGGAAAATCAGTCTTAGCATCTACTATAAGAGTTGATGGAGTGTACCCTTTTTCAAACGCAACTGAATACATAATTGGTTTAAGAGATGAGCCGGGTTGGCGATCTGCCAGGGCTGCATTAAAATTTCCATCGTTTTTTGTATCAAAATAGTCTTTACTGCCAACCATAGCCAGAATTTCTCCGGTTTTTGGATCCGAAACTATCGAAGCTCCATTTCCAACATTATAACCTTTTAGCTTACCGATCTCATCTTTAACTATTTCCTCAGCTTTTTTCTCTATTGAGTAATCAAGACTTGTTGTAACTTGAAGGCCCCCGTTTTCAACGATATTCTCGCCAAACTGCTTTGCCAAAATCTGTTTTACATACATCACAAAATGTGGCGCTTTAATAGATGTGTCTTTTTGAGAAAAAGTCTTATCTTTTATTTCATTGAGTGCATCGGTTTTTTGTTCTTTGTTAATTACTTTTTCATTTACCATTTGATTTAAGACCTCTTCGGTTCTTGTAATATAGTATTTTTTGCCAGAAAAAGGGGAGTAAGTGCTGGGAGCCTGAGGAAGACCTGCTAAAAATGCACTTTCTGCCAAATCAAGATCTTTAACTTTTTTCCCAAAATAGGATTCTGCTGCTGCCTCAACGCCAATATTTGCTCCCCCATAGGGAACATCATTTAAATACATTTCTAGAATCTGATCTTTTGTATATTTTTTGTCTACTTGAATTGCAAGCATCAGCTCTTTAATTTTTCGAGGAATGGTTCGTTCGGGGGATAGCAGGACATTTTTTACCAACTGTTGAGTAATTGTGGAGCCGCCGGAAAGCTGTCTAAAGAACACGATATTCCTTATAGCTCGAAGATAACCAGTTAGAGAAAAACCTTGATTTTTGTAAAAATTTTTATCCTCAATCACAATAGTTGCATCCCGAAGAGTTTTGGGAGTGTCAGAAAGTTTTACGTAGGTTCTGTTTTGGGTTTGATATACTGAATAGAGCAATATACCATTTCGATCGTAAATTCTAGTTGACTGGGACAAAGGTGGTTCTATCAATTTTCCTGGAGTTGGCAATTCCCGTCCGTACCAAAGAAAAAGCCCAAATGCTACAATAATCAACGCAATTAACCCAATAAAAGAATATTTTGCAAGGTTGCTATACAGGAAAATCTTGGAAGAATACCCCGATCTCCTTGCTCTTCTGCTTGCATAATCAACCATATCTTTTACTATACCAAATTTACGAAAACCCATCAAATATGCTATACTCAATTTGTGGATAAAATAGATAGAATTTTGACTCGGGGAGTTGCTAATATAATTCCAAAAAAAGACACACTAAAAAAAGCACTTCAAAGTGGTAGAAAGTTAAACATTTATTTAGGAATTGACCCAACTTCACCAAGAATTCACTTAGGACATGCTGTTTCGCTTATAAAACTTGCAAAATTTTCTGAACTTAATCATAATGTCACTCTTCTTATCGGCGATTTTACGGCTCTTGTTAGCGACACATCAGACAAAGATTCCGAGCGGCCTATTTTGAAACCTGAAGAAATAGAAAAGAATTTTAAAACCTATAAAAAGCAAGCAGAAAAATTTTTGGATTTTTCAAAAGTCAAAATTCGTTACAATAGCGAATGGCTTTCAAAGCTAACTTTTAAAGATATTTTAAGTCTTGTTCAGAAATTCTCTCTCAATGATTTTATCACAAGAGAGCTCATAAAAAAAAGACTAACTGAAGGAACGCATGTGAGACTTGATGAAGTTTTATATCCTATTATGCAAGGTTATGATAGTTATTTTATGGATACTGATCTACAGATTGGAGGAACAGACCAAACTTTTAATATGCAGGCAGGACGAACACTGCAAAAAAGACTTCGAAACAAGAAGTCCTATATTTTAGCAACTGAATTTTTAATGGGAATAGACGGCAAAAAAATGAGTAAAACCTGGAATAATGCAATATGGATTGATGATAACGCAGATAACATGTATGCAAAAATAATGTCAATAAGCGATGACTTGATAATTCAATATTTTACGCTGGCAACAAGGATTTCAAATGATGAAATTGAAGAACTAAAAAAAGAGCTTGAACAAAGAAGAAACCCGATAAATGTTAAGAAAAGACTCGCGTTCGAGATTGTGAAAAATGTTCACGGAGAAAATAATGCAAAAATCGCCCAGAAACATTTTGAAAAAACCGTGCAAAAACAGGAATTGCCAACAAGTATTCCAGTATACAAATATACCGGTGATAGAAGAGATAACATAATTGACTTATTGGTTAAAACAGAGTTTTCTCAAAGCCGCGCTGAGGCAAAAAGATTGATCAAACAAGGAGGGGTTGAGATTGATGATGGAAAAATTACAAATCCTAACTCAGAAATAGAAATAAAAAATGGTATGATAATAAGGATAGGAAAAAGAAAATTTTTAAAAATCAGGGTACTTTAGCAAGTGTAAACGTAACACACCCCGAAGGTGTAAAGGTGAAGGTGTAAACCTGTAAACGAAATATGGAGGTTTTTAGAAGGCATCAATGGATTTGGAAAATTATTGTAATTATTGCATCGCTTGCTCTTATTGCGGCGTCAGTTCTTCCAGCTCTTAGTCTTCACTAAAATATGAACAAGCCTGACTTGTTATGAATCTTAAAACTCCTATCCGTTTGGCAGGAAATATATTCACAAGATATGCAAACCGTCTTGAAAAACTTGGTATTAAAACCATAGATGATTTTCTCTATTATTTTCCATTTCGTTATGAAGATTATTCCGTCATTTCGAAAATCAGTCAGGTGCAAAGCGGGGAAGTGGTAACGATCCAGGGAGTCGTAGTTGATATTAAAAATGAATACACCAAAAAATGGAAAAAAATTCAGAAAGCAAAGATTGCAGATGAAACAGGAGTAATCGACGTTATATGGTTTAATCAGCCATTTATTTTAAATATAATAAGAAAGAATGATAATGTATCTCTGTCTGGAAAAATAGGTTTGCATTTAAGTAAATTTGTTCTTGAATCTCCTGATTATGAAGTTATAAATGAACAGACACAAACAATCCATACTGGAAGATTAATCCCAATCTATAGAGAAACCAACGGTATTTCGTCTAAATGGTTACGTCGCCAAATATATAAAATCATTAGGGAAAATAAACAAAATATACTCGAATATCTTCCTGACTCAATTAAAAAAGATAATGATTTAATGATGTTAAGTGACGCAATTGAACAAATTCACTTTCCAAAATCATTAGAAGATGCTAAAAAAGCAAGATATCGACTAGCTTTCGATGAATTATTTATTCTCCAACTAACAGCGGCGAAAAGAAGATTTGAATGGAAGAAAAGCCTTACAACCCACCCCTTTTCTATAGCAAGCTACAAAAAAAATATTGAGGATTTTTGGAAAAAGCTTCCCTTTGAACTAACAAATGCTCAAGAAAAGGCAGTTTCTGAAATTTTTAAAGATTTAGGCACAGAGAATCCAATGAACAGACTTTTGGAAGGAGACGTAGGAAGTGGAAAAACAGTCGTTGCAAGCATTGCTATGTATCTAGCTTTCTTAAATGGTTTCCAATCGGTTCTTATGGCACCAACTGAGATTCTTGCTCAGCAACATTTTAATACTATTTCGAATCTTTTATCTCCATTTAAAGTCAAAGTCAGCCTAAAAACAGGAAGTATTAAACATAAAGTATCAAGTATAAAGACCGAAAGTAAAAAAATACTCAATACTCAATACTCAATACTCAATACTAACATTTTAGTTGGGACTCATGCTGTACTTTCTGAAAAGATCAATTTTGAACGTTTGGGACTTGTTGTAATTGATGAACAACAGCGTTTTGGCGTAGAGCAACGGGCAATAATAAGAGAGAAAGGGGGAAATCCGCACTTTCTTACAATGACTGCAACTCCAATTCCCAGAACCGTTGCTTTAATTTTGTATGGAGACCTTGATCTTTCTTTTTTGGATGAAATGCCAAAAGGCAGAAAAAAAATTAAAACATGGCTTGTCCCTTCGGAAAAAAGAGATAGTGCCTATCGATGGCTCAAGTCTCAAATTTCAACTTTCAAATCTCAGGCTTTTATCATTTGTCCTTTTATTGAAGAATCAGAAAGCATAACTACTGTTAAAGCCGCAACAAAAGAATACGAAAGACTAAAAAAGGAAATTTTTCCAAATCTCAAACTTGCTCTTCTTCATGGAAAGCTGAAGACCAAAGAGAAAGATTTAATATTGGAAGGTTTCAAAAATAGAAAAACTGACATACTTGTCTCAACGCCTGTGGTTGAGGTAGGAATAGATATTCCTAACGCAACAATTATGATGATCGAGGCAGCAGAGCGTTTTGGACTTGCCCAGCTCCATCAACTGCGAGGAAGGGTTGGTAGAAGAGAAAAACAATCATATTGTCTATTATTTACAGAGTCACAGCGTGAGAAAACAATTGAAAGGCTTAAAGCGATGGAAACAATGAGTATAGGCGTAGAACTTGCAGAACTTGATTTAAAACTTCGAGGACCAGGAGAAATATATGGCACAGCCCAACACGGGATTCCAATGCTTAAAATCGCATCATTTTCAGATATTGCTCTTATAGAAAAGACAAAAAGAGAAGCAAAAAAAATATTTTCAAACATTAAAAGCTATCCAAAACTTTTGGAAAAAATAGAAAAATCCACAACAAAACAAGTCTCCCCAGATTGAAATTAAAAACTTATTCTGTTAAAATTTCATAAATGTCAAGACAAGAAGGACTCCACTCAGACTTTTCCGAAATTTCTGATAAATTTGAAGGCGGAGAATTTAGCGGATTTCTACCTTTTTCTGATTTCAAAAGATGGATAGAGAAAGGCAGCTATAGCAGTCCAAAATGAGCGCATAGAAAGATAAACTCACGGAATTTATATTTATTATACTGATGTTTTAGAAGATAATCCTAATAAACAATTTACTAAAATCAGTTTCAGGATTGCAGGAAAGCTAAAAATAAAGTAAAATACAAAAATGCCACAGGAACCAAAAAGAAGACATTCAAAACAAAGAAAAGGTAAAAGAAGAAAAAACATAAAACTTAATTCGCCACAAGGAATAATTTGTTCAAACTGTGGAAATATATCAATGCCGCATACTGTTTGCAAAAATTGCGGGTATTATAAAGGAAAGGAAGTACTAAAGTTAAAAGTCAAAAAACAATCAAAAGAAAAAGCAGATGAAAAATCCTCATGACGCGCGACATAAAAAAAGGCAAAGATTGGTCAAAGAACTTTTTAAAGAAAGCTTTTATGACCAACCTATAAGTGCAAAGGCTTTAGATATTTTCTCTCAGATTAATTTTCTTAACAAAAATATACAAAAAGCAGCTCCTCAATTTCCTATAGAAAAAATCAATAAAATTGATTTAGCAGTCCTTCGACTTGCGGTCTATGAGCTTCTTATAGAAAAAAAACAACCGCCAAAAGTAATCGTTGATGAAGCAATAGAACTTGCTAAAGAATATGGAGGAGAAACAAGTCCTATGTTTGTTAACGGTGTGCTTGGAAACATTATTCAAAATATTTATGAGAAAACTTCCCAAATTTAAAAATATAAAACTTTTTGAACAGGCTTTTATACATAGATCATATCTTAATGAGGCAAGACAAAAGAATCTTTCTTCAAATGAACGCCTTGAATTCCTAGGAGACAGCATCATATCATTTGTGGTTTCTCACAATCTTTACGATATATATCCAAATTTTGATGAAGGCAGACTAACCAATCTGCGCTCTATGCTTGTTAATACAAAACAACTGGCGCTTACAGCCAAAGAATTGGGATTTGGCAAACTTTTAAAACTTTCGAAAGGGGAAGAAGAATCAAAAGGAAGAGAAAATGTAAGTCTTCTTGCAGATAGTTTTGAGGCATTTATTGGTGCGCTTTTTCTAGATCAAGGCATCCAGGAGGTTTCAGACTTTTTAAATTCAATATTACTGCCTAAAGCAGAAATTTTTGCTAATAAAACTCTAAAAGATCCAAAAAGTCTCTTGCAAGAACTTATTCAGGCCCAAAGACAACAATCTCCAGTTTATTCGGTTATTAAAGAAAAAGGGCCTCCTCACAACAAAATTTTCACGGTAAGTGTTTCTACAAACAATACTGTTCTAGGTGAAGGGAAAGGTAAATCAAAACAAGAAGCTGAGAAAAATGCAGCCAAACAAGCACTTGAAATCCTAAAGTCTTGAGGGTATTGGCAAATTTTGCTAGAATTGTTTTATGTCACTTGTTATAAGATTAAGTAAAACTGGAAAAAAAGGAGAGGCAAAATACAGAATCGTCGTCAAGGAAAGACGAAGTAAAAGAGATGGAAAAGCAATCGAAATACTTGGATGGTATGAAAAAAGAGAGAGAAAAGTTTTAAAAAAAATAAATGAGAAAAGGTATAGATATTGGAAGTCTCTCGGCGCAAAGCCAAGTACAGCGGTTGAAAAAATAATTTAAATATGAAGAAAATTCTCTTTTATATTATCTCCTCGATAGTTGAAAACCCAAAAAAGGTAGACATTCAGGAAGAAGATAATGGGCAATTTGTAACTTTTAATGTAGCAGTTGATAAAAATGACATGGGGAAAATAATAGGTAAAAATGGAAGAATCATTCAGGCTATAAGAAATGTATTAAAAATTCCTGCAATTAAACAAAATAAAAAAATAAATATAGAGCTTTTGGAAAACCCCAATTAAACTATATCATCAATAATCCATCAAAAAAACTTTTATATGAGAATAACAATCTTGACCCTTTTTAAAGAAATGTTTGGAGGACCCTTTGATTATTCAATCGTTAAAAATTCAATAGACAAAGGGGTAATTAATATTGATTATATAAATATCAGGGATTTTGGCATAGGAAAGCACAAAATTGTAGACGACAAACCATACGGAGGAGGTAAGGGAATGGTAATAAGAGTCGATGTTTTAAATAAGGCAATAGAAGCGGCAAAGCAGAAATTCAAAGAAAAAGGCAAAAAAATGAGTCCGAAAAAACAAAAAGTTATTCTCCTTGATCCCGCTGGTTCCACCTTTAACCAAAGAAAGGCAGTGGAATTATCGAAACTTTTGCATCTAATACTTCTCTGTGGTCATTATGAAGGAGTTGATGCAAGAATTAGAAGTTTTGTTGACGAAGTAATATCTATAGGCGATTTTATTCTAACAGGAGGAGAAATACCTGCTATGTTAATAGTTGACAGTGTTGTAAGGCTTGTACCCCATGTATTAACAAGTGAGGCAGTTAAAAAAGAATCTTTTTCTCCTTATCTTGAACACCCTCAATATACAAGACCGGAAACATATAAAAATCTTAAGGTTCCAAAGGTTTTAATGTCGGGAAACCACAAAAAAATAGAAGAATGGAGAAAAAAAGAATCCCTTAAAATAACTCTAAAAAATAGACCTGATTTAATTAAAAGGGGGACGCGGCTGAAGACGCGGAAGGAGAGGAAGAAGAAGTAGCTATAATACTTGGCGTCAGGTTGGAGTTCCAAAAAGAAAGTTCTGAGATAAGTTTAAGCCCCTCTGAGGAAATAGTAGTTATAGGCTCATCATTTTTTAATCCAGCTCTCCTCATTGGTTTATAATAAAATAATATTGTAATTGATGAAAAATTATTGCTTTCACTAATAGTTATAACTTCTGATAGGGGAAGTGTTTTGTAAAGTTCATTTAGAAAAGAAACAGTCTTTTTTGGATCTGCTTTAATATTCAAAGACAACTTGAGGAAAGGAAAACCCGAAACATTAATAGAGGTTTGTGATAAATCGCCCACTTGAAAATCGTAATCTGAAAGCGAAACACCAGATTTAATTGCTGCAAGCGATATGGCATTAAGAATTCCTTCAAAATCTTTACCAGCGGGTAGAGCAGAGGACACAAGATTAAACTGCGAATCAAGAGTAGAATCAGATAGATTAGAAAGGAAATTTAGATTATTTTGAAGAGTTATAAGCCTTTTATTTTCGCTTTTTGCGTTTTTGCTAAGCACCACCAACTCACGAATTCTTGGTATAATTACAGTCAAAAAAAGAATTAAACAAACTAAAATTATAAATATAAATAAAATGTGCTCCCTATACTTAGCATAGATAATTTTGAGTGTATTAATATCTACGTTTAATTTTTCATTCATAATATATCGGTAGTTACAGAAAGAGAGTAAGTGCCATTTTGCACATTAGCCGTGAGAGTATCAACTGTAATATCTTTGATTATTTGTTTTTTTTTTGCCATATCTATTAAATTGTTTAAGAAATTGTTTATCAAAAGCAGAGAGTTTGAAGAAACAACAAGTGTAACTTTACTTTTGTCAATAGATATAGAATTTATTGAAACTCCGTCTGGCACCTTCTTAAGAAAAGTGTTTATTGTGATATCATAATTTTGCCTATTCTTTATAATTTCTGAAATACCATCTAGTCTATCTTTTATAATAGCCAGTTTTGCTTGTTTCTGTTGTAAAAATGACATATTATAAAACAGTTCATTTTCCTTCTTCTTAATTCGGGCTGGGGACAGTTGCTCACTTAAAAAAAATAAGAGAATTGATATGACTAAAACAGCTGTAAGAGAACTTAGCGCTAATGTCTTCAGAATTTTTAGCGTTCCTAAAGATTTTTCAGTATCGATCTGGGCAGGCGGAAGAAGATTTATATCATTTTTCATAATCCCTCATCGCCAGTCCTACGGCGATAGTATACTCTGGTGCGTCATCAAGAATCTCTCTAGGTAATTCTTGATTTCTAAGTATTTTCCATGGATTAGCAATAACAGTCTCGATATTTACTTTATTTGTAAAAAACAAATCTATTCCAGGAAGTTTTGCTGTTCCTCCCGAAAGGATTATCTGTCTTATCGGTTTATCTCCTTTATATTTTTCAGAATAAAATGCCAGTGCTTTCCTAACCTCGGCTAATATAGAATCAAGGATTGGCTCTGTAGCCTTTCCAATTTTCCCTCCAAATATCCCCGTAGAAACTCCGTAACTTTTTTTATATTCTTCGGCCTGTTTTTGCGTAAGTCCAAAATCTGCTTCAATCGCTCGGTTAATGGCAGAACCTCCGACAGGAATTGAATAGATAAAAATCATAACATTATCCCTTACAATCGCAAGTGCCGTACTGGCTGATCCAATATTGACAATAAGAGACGTAGGAAAATTGTCACTTGTGACCAATGCTCTTATAGTTGCCAATATCTGAGTTTCTATTGCATTTATTGTAAGTCCGGCCATCGACAAAATTTTCTGATATTTATTTATAAGAAGGGTTGGTGACCCAACTATCAAAATCTGCATTTTTTCTTCCATTATGGCTTGCGGCGGTCTTTTTAGCACACTCCAAGCTAGTTTAACTGATGACAGAGGTACAGGAATATGTCGTTCAGCTTCCCAATAGATAGCAGAGGAAAGTTCTTTATCGGATAATACCGGCATTTCTATAACATTTGTATATACCTGGTTCTCCGCAAGAGCAATGTTTACATACTTTGTGGTAATCTTGGCTTCATCAATACTTCTTACCAAAGCTCTGGCCATTTCTTCTTCATCAAGAGGAGACTCTGATAACATCCCTTTTGGAGGAGCTGGGGTGATAAGAGATGCATCAAGTATAAATTCCTCCTTTTGATAAGATAACCAAACAATTTTGATAGTTGATACACCGATATCAAGGCCGAAAGGTCTTTTATTCATCATGAGCTTTATCTTGGCGAAAAAATTCCGTATGTAAAATACTCGGCAGGAAGCTGAGGAAAGCTTTGAAAAACATTAACCTTACGCGTTACAATATTGCCTGATGTACCAGATGTCCCGATTGATGAAATCATAGAACCCTGAGAATAAAAAGCTGTAGTAGTACTGCTTGCTCCTATATAAGTATTCGTGTATATAGGAATAACCCTTGCAATTAAACCCGAAGTGACGCTAATTGTTGCTGAATAGGGGAAACTTTTGCCACCTGCAGTTCCGCTTCCCGAAGTTGAGCTAAAACGATTAGAATTTGCTCTTGTAATGCAGGGATCATATGCATACCGGGTAAGTGTCTGCGAGGTTTGTGTTCCTGAGATAACTATTATCTCCAAAGCTGCAGGCACATTATTAGGATTATTACAATTGCCCGAAGTATTTCCCCAATAGATAGTTAAATTACTTGGACCACTAGGGGACCATGGTTTAGTATAATCGGGGTTATTGCCATTATGCGGAACAAGCCACAAGTCAACGCCTTCATCTTGCGGTACGAGATTGCCTCCATTTAGTAAGATGCTTGTGCCGCCAACCGCAGCTATATCTGTAGTGTAGCTCGTATTATTAGAGAATGTGCTGCTGAGTCCTGTACTTGATTGAAGTTGTCGTTGAATTCCAGCTTCGGCAGCAGACAGAGCTTTTGCGGAATCTGCCTCCTCTGTTGATATTTTAAGATTAGTTATACTTCTGGAGATTACCGATAAACCAACTGTAAGAGAAACAACCATTATCAAAACAACTATCAGAAGGATTTGTCCTTTTTGCTTATATTTCATACTATCCATTATAATTTTAGCGTATCAATCATTTTTACTGGTGTCAACCCCGTTTGATGAGTGCAATCCCATGTAGCGTCGGGTTAAAAATTTCTCATAGTCACTGACGTTTGAAATGGGATAGATGCTTTTTTCTCGAAAAAATTACTTGAGGTCTTACTAGAAAGAGTAAAATTTATCCCAATTATTGGAGGGGAAACAATATTATCTTGAGAACAAGTAAAAAAACAGGAATCAACAGAAACAGAATTATTAGTATCTACGAGATTGGCTCCGTTTGATGCAATTTGGCCATTGGGAGAACGCTGAGAAGAATCTAAGCAGGAAAAGATTGTAGTTCCTCTGTCAAAAGAAGTTATTTTTACATAATTGTATTGAATTAGAGGCGGGGTTGGAGTAGGGGATGGAGCTGGAGTAGGAGATGGGGTTGGACCAGGCGTAAAAGTAGCGGTTGGTGTGGGTGTGGGGGCCGCAGGGTTTATTGAAACTCCTCCAATTGCCCAATAGCGAGAGAATGAAAATGTCCATGACATTGTTACAGAATCTGCTCCAGGTTTTGTACTAGAGGCTCCTAATTCAACGCTACTGGCTACCGTGTTCCATAATTGAGTTTGACCAGAACCAACAGTAGGAGAACTAGAACTGTAAGCTGCAAGATTATCCTCAACTACTGCTCCTGTTTTACTTACAACATTAACAGAGGGATTTTTACTATAACCAGAGGCAGTTGTATAGTTACTAAGAGGGGCTGTTTGATCAACTCCTGACCAGCTTGTAGCTCCTCCCACAGGATAGACGTAAGTTGAAAAGTTTACTTTAATTGTAGCGGTGCCGCTTGTGGGATTAATAAGATACCACATTTCTGATTGGTCTTGATTGATATCCTTTATCCCACCTATTCTTGTAAGAGATGCTGTTCCATAAGTTATACTAGTTATGGAAGTGGAACTTCCATAAAAGGAGACACTAACCAAGAGAAGCCTATTGCTGTTCGAACCTACTGTATGGTTCCAGCTAAGAGATTTTGCATATGAACCAGCCGTATAAGATTTTGCATCAAGAGTTGGAGAAGCAGCTGCAACAGCTTCTTTTATTGGCGATTTTTCAAACTTAGGAATTAAGTCTTCTAACTTTGAAAATAAACTTGACGTTTTTTCTTTGCCTAGGCTGACAAATCCCTGAATAAACTCAGCAATTTTCGAAAAAAAACTTTCTTTTTTGCGAATGATAATAGGTGAATAAGAAAGAGGATAACTGCAATCTGCAGTGTAGTTAACTCCGTCAGTGCTTACTCCGTCAAAGTTTTGGGCATATTGTATCATCTTTCCCATTTGTGAAATCGCACTATTACCATTTCTTCTAACAATATCTATAGTATTTGTTTTACTTGTTCCACGAAGAGAGGAAACTAAAATAGCTGAGACAACCGCACCTACAGTAAGGATGACAAACATCACAACCAAAAGCTCGATTAAGGTGAATCCTGCTCGCCGCCGGCTCGAGTTTAAAGTTAAAAGTTTAAAGTTAAAAGTTAATAAAGAAGGGGGACTAAAATTTTTAATTTTGGATTTTAATTTTGAGTTTTGCATTTTAAATTTTGAATTTTATGGCGCTGTCACACTTGAATTATTGTTAACACAAGAAACAATTTTTATCTGGTGACAAAATGGATTTGAAACGCTTGTGCATTTGGTGTCTGACCAAGACACCAATGCTGTTATTAATGCCCCAGTACTTGAACAGTCCATAGATTTTTGTGAAATATCAATTTCTCTTACGAAAAGATTATCAATATTTGTACCGCAGCTAATTCCTTTCTGAGTAAGGTCTCTATTTTTATCAAGACAATAATAAGTATTATCGTAGGTTGAAAAATCTGCCCAATTAGATTGAGCAAGTTTTCTAATTATCTCTATTCCTTCCTGAGCGTATTGTGTAGCCACGTTTTGATTCTTGCTAAATTGGACATTGGTGAGAGATGACATGACAATAATTACTATTGCAGCAATTATAACTGTGGCTGTCCCCAATGCTATCAAAACCTCAATCAATGTCTGTCCAATTTGTGAGCTGTTCTTTTTCATCGAATATTCCCTGATGGATCAACTGTTATATTGCTTGTATAACCATACCCTGTTACGCTAATTGTAATACCTGAAGATGGAGAAACTCCACCGGTAATAACATTAAAAAAAATAGTCGTTGGTAGTTGTATTGGATTAGTTATGCTAACATTTGGAGGAAGATTTACGGTTGAAGCTGGATATTTACCTATTGAGGAAACAGCATCTAGTTCATAACTGGTAGATGATAATATAACTACTTGATATCCATTAAGCACGCAGGTGGGTACAGACGCGCACTGACTTGGTTTAACTTGATTTGAAGCACGGGATTTTGCAAGACTTAACATAGTTGCTAAATTATTTGCAGCAGAATTAACAGTTTGTAAACGATTGTAATTTACAAATGAGGCAATTCCGACAATTGATAAAATCGCAATAACAGAAATGACAACGATCAGTTCGATAAAAGTAAATCCTTCTGAAGACTTTTTATGGATTAGTAAGAACATAATAATAGTTACTATTGCATCCTGTTCCGCTTCCGTCCGGAGACGTAGTTGTGCCTTGAGAATCATTGGTGTTTTCAAGACACGCGCCTAGAATATAAGTTATGCCATCATTGCTTGAGTAATAGTACATACCGCTATTATAATAAGAACTTCCGTTGGGATCACAAGGAATTTTTTGCATATAAGTGGTGGGTGGACTTCCGGCAGTCATAGCAGATCCACAGGCAGGTAGCGATGATGGATAGCTTCCCTCATCCGCTCTGTAAAATTCCAGTGCTGACTGTATCTGACGAAGGTCAGACTTTCTTTGACTATCTCTTGCTCTCTGCCGAACGCCAATAAAATTTACAAAAAGAATACTCGCCAAAACTCCGATAATTGCAATAACAACCAAAAGCTCAATTAGAGTGAATCCTCCGTTGAGATTTGAGATTTGAGATTTGAGATTTGAGATTTTCTTCATGGTGTTACATTTGAACTTGTTGCTCCATAATTACAAATATAACTCGAGGAGGATCCACAGTAAACACCGACTGGAACATTAGTACATTGTGCTCCTTGATTGCACGCCTGAGGATCTTGTGCGCCTCGCTCTAAAGATGTATAAAGATAGTATGATTGCGCTCCTGTTGTAGGAGAGGAGTAATACACGTAATTTTGTGAAGAAAGTGGATCATTGGGAACAGAATTTATGTATGGACTAAAATTAGTGGTAGAAAGAGTTGATCCCCAAACTACACAATTTCCATCCAACCTTTTTATTCTAAAATCAGTAGCTGTACACTGAGGAGGATAATACCCAAAATCGTTGTAGTATGTCTCTAATGCCCTTTGAATTTGCGCCAGATCTGATTTTCGCTGAGCATCTCTTGCTTTCATCAATTGCCCCACTGGGTTTATAATTGTAAACAAAAAGACTGCCATAATCCCCAGTATCGCTATTACCAATAACAGCTCAACTAGGGTAAAACCATAAAAATTATTTTTTCTGAAAGAAAGTAGCTTAAAAAGGTTCCAAGAGCCAAAAATGGGCCGAAAGGAATTGTTGCGATTTTTAACCTCTTTTTCTTCCACATAATTAGTATGAGGCCAGCAACTGCTCCTGTCAAGAAGGCTATATATAAAGCTATGATAATCTTTGGAAATCCTAGCAGCAATCCCAAAAAAAAGACAAGTTTAACATCTCCTAAACCCATCCCTCTACCTTTGGTAATAAAGTATAAAAATAAAAAGAATAGAAACACACCAATTGAGGAGACAATATTAGATATCAAGATATTAGAATGTAAGAATATTAAGTAAAGAAAGGAGATCGCAATTGCTGGGTAAACAATTTTATCTGGGATAATGCCATATTTAAGATCGGTAAAAAAAATTACTATCAAAGAGGAAACAATAAACCAATAATACAGGGCATCAATCATATACTTGATAGTTAACACTTGATACCCAATACTTATTTGGGGTAATAGATAAACAGCCGATATAAATAAAACTGCCGTTATTAATTCGACAATGGGATAATAAACGGAGATAGAAGAGTGACAAAGCCTACATTTACCTCTTAGAAGAAAAAATGAAAGAATGGGAATCATATCAAACCAGACAAGTTTTTTTCTGCACTTGTCACAATACGATCTTCCTTTAAAAGGGGACTCATCATTCGGAAGACGATCAATAAGAACATTTAAAAAGCTCCCTACTGCAAGACCTAGAATGAATGATAAAGAAATGAATGATAAAGAAAACAACACTATTTATAGAATAGCATAAAACAATACAGTCAAAACAAAAACAGCTTAAATAATATGAATACTATAATATGAGTACTATAGTGTACTATTATATTTTTGAATGTAGCGAGTCTGTTTCACCTTAGTCTGTTTCACCTTCCAAGTGAAATAGCTTCGCTACCTGTTACTATCTTAAGAAACTTACTCTAAAACTAGATGTTTTATTTCTTCTAATCTTCTTCCGTAATCAATATTATCCAAAAGAAATTCCTTATAATCATCTAATGTTTTGAATTGCTCAAGGATTGTATCAGCTAGAACCAAACCAGATCTTCCTGCTAAAAAATCTGGTAATGATGACCATGAATAAGATAATAAATCCTGCTCATCAACGACGGTTGAAACAACTGGGTTCAAATGAATATACCGGGAAACATGCAATAATTGCTCATTGGATTCTATATGAGAGGATTTAAATACACCTTGAAATACAGGTCCAATTCTATTGTATTTAGTATTGAAATATTTAGTATAGCTATTCGTAAATTTACTAAGAAATGTAGAGATTCCTTTGTCTTTAGTTTGTCTTAGAAGAAAATGGAAATGATTCGGCATAAAAACAAAAGAAATTATTTCAACAAATTTTTCGCTTTTTTCCATATCCGAAATTATTCGATTGCGTTCTTCTTGAGAAAACTTCTTAAATCTCGAAAGCCTCACAGGCGGAGAAATAAAACGGTAATAGGATAGTGTTAGAAGAGCTTGTTTATAATCATTTTTGTTTAAAAATGTCGGTTGACGCGCAACTCCACGATTAAAAATATGATAATATTCTTCATTTACTAAAGGGGTAGATCTGTAAGACACATTCTAAAATTAGCAGAATATTAAGATTGTGTCAACAGGTGACGAGGCTGTTTCACCTTCCAGGTGTAATAAATCAGGTGTAATAAATGGAATAAAGAGATTCTTGCCGAATTATCTCTAGATCAGATTTTACAATTTCAAGAAGATTTATAAGGTCGGGCCTCGTTGACTTCTGTTCTGGACGATGAAAATAAAAAATTAAAAGATTATTTTAATAAAGTAAAACCTTCGGGGGGGGTCGTAAAACTGAAACAGAGATTTTACAACAAGTATATTTATGGAGTAAAAGGCCCTTCCGACATAGTTCCGCTAACAGGATTAGTTCCTGCACCCACAGCGCTCATGCATGCTACCTGCACTAAACCTTTTGATGAATCAAAGTAAACTATACCTTGGCTTTTCGAACAAGGTGTCCCTGTACCGGTTGCTTTTAATAATTCGTTGTTTGATTCAACTGTGGTCCAAATTGCAAATTTAGTAGGAGTAGCACTATCAACTGCATAGCAGATATTTACTTGAACATCACTTGTTAAGGTTCCACCAGCACAAGGTGTCCCCCCTGTTATGTCTGGCAAGGATACGACATTAGTTATATCCTTTGAAGCCGTTAAAACATTTTGCCAAGTACCTGGAGTAGCGGTACCGTCAACTACAGGAATAACCGAATTGTTTGAAGTTACATAATTAGACATACTCTTTCCCAGACCTTCCACAGCAGAAATTCTATTTGCGTCTCTTCCTCGAGCTAATTGTTCCACAGGGTTAATAGCTAGAAGGACAATTGCTGCAAGAACCCCTATGACCGCGATAACCACTAGAAGTTCTATCAACGTAAAACCTTTTTTTGAAGTTAAAAGTAAAAGATTAAATAATTTCTTAAAAGAACTTTTCATTTTTTTGTATATATTTAGTATAGGCAGATAATTTTAGACTTGTCAAGGAGGTAAAATAAGGCTAATCTTCGTAAAAGTCAGCAGTAAATTTAGCGAATCGACGATATCAAACTATAAATTGGGACAATAACTGATATGAGCAAAAATGCAACCCCAACACCTAAAACCACTATTATAATAGGTTCAAGAGCAGTTGTTAATGTTTTAATTATTTGATCCGTCTCTCTTTCAAAATATTCAGAGGCTTTCATTAATGTTTCATCAAGTTTTCCTGTTTCTTCTCCGATTTTTATTAATTGAATAAGAAGAGGGGGGAAAATAGGATATGCGGATATTGCTTCTCCTATTTTTACTCCGTTCTCTACCTTCTTTGCTATATCCTTCACTGCATCTTTATAATGTATATTTCCTAAAGTATCAGCAGTTTCAAGAAGAGAATCCACAACTAAACTGCCACTTCCCACCAAAAGACCAAAAGTTCTTGAAAATTCAGTAAGTATCAATTTTTTGTTAAGGTTACCAAAGACTGGTAATTTTAATAAAAAATTATCTATCAAAAGCTGTCCAGCTTCTGTCTTATGCCATCTCCTGTAAAAAAAGATAGACAATATAACAATTCCTAAAAGTAAAGGCCAAAAAACTATAGTAAATCTTGAAATACCAATAATAATCTGGGTGGGCAATGGGATCGAAACGTTAAGACTTTTATAAAGAGTTGAAAGCTGAGGAATAACAACAGTCATCATAATAACCACAACCCCAACCATTAAAATTACAACTATGATTGGGTAAGTTAAAGCCCCTTTAACTGTATTTCTTAATTTCTCCTGCTTTTCTAAATTATCTGCAAGTCTTGCAAGAGCTTTATCCAAAAGCCCTGCTGATTCCGCGGATTTGATGATAGCCACATAAATATTAGAAAAAACATTTGGATATTTAGCAATTGCCGAAGATAAATTTTTTCCTTCCTCTATATCAGTAATTATGCTATTTACTACCTCAAGCATTGTCTGATTTTCTAGTTGTTCCTTAATTATTTCTAAAGAACGAATCAATGTAAGCCCTGAAGCAAGCATCGATGAAAGTTGCCGTGTAAAAACGACCACATCCAAATGTCCAATTTTATTATAAAATGGCAGCAGTTTTAAAAAAGAACTATCGCTTTGTCTTGCTATACGAATAGGGAATAGGTTTTTGCTTCGTAAATATGAAGCTGCTTCGCTAACATCGTTTGCATCAATTAATCCCTGGATTATTCTATTATCTGTTGTTACTGCCCTATATTTAAGTTTCATAACTTATCCTATTAATCTAAATAATTCTTCTTGCCTTACGGCGTAGCTTTTTGCTGTTTCTAGGCTGATTGAGCCTGAAAGGACTAGAGCAGCCAAAGAGGACTCAAGCGGAATCATTCCCATCTCTTGAGAGTTCTGTATTATTGAATCTATAAGATGTGTCTTTCCTTCTCTTATATTACTTGCAACTGCAGGTGTACCAATAAGAACTTCAGCAGCCGGTATCCTCCCACCGTTAATTTGCGGCAATAGGCGCTGGGAGACAATCCCTTTTAGGGTTGCGGCAAGCTGAACTTTTATTTGATTTTGTTGAGTTGCGGAAAATGCATCGATGATTCTGTCTATGCTTTGTGCGGCTGAATTTGTATGAAGAGTTGAGAAAACTAGATGACCGGTCTCTGCAATTGTAATAGCCGATGCAATCGTCTCAGGATCTCTCATCTCTCCAACCAAAACTACATCGGGATCTTCTCTAAGAGCCGACCGGAGGGCTGCCGCCCAAGAATTACTATCAAGGCCCATTTCTCGTTGCGATATAATACTTTTTTCTTTAGGATAAACATATTCAATGGGATCCTCAATTGCTAAAATATGCAAAGACTTATTTAAATTTATCTCATTTATAATCGCCGCAAGGGTGGTCGATTTACCATGACCAGTAGGTCCTGTAACCAAAATAAAGCCTTGTTTTAAAGCTGAAAAATTATGGAGAATTTTTGGTAAATGGAGCTCTTCTATTGTCCTTATCTTTGGCTCAAGAAATCTAAATTCAGCACTTACGTATCCCTTTTGGTAATAAACATTTACTCTAAATCTACCTAGTTCTTCGCCTTCTCTTCCAAAACCAAAAGAAAAATCAAGTTCCTTATCGGCAAGAAACCGATCTCTCTGGTATTGATTGAGAAGTGAAAAAACCATTGTTGAAACTACATCAGCTGTCAATACAGAATAATTCGAGAGATAAGTTAAGACCCCGTCTATACGAAGCGCTGGTGGAATACCAGGGATTAAATGCAGATCCGACGCCTTATTCTCAACTGTTAAACGTAATAAGTCCTGAATATCCATAGACTCCCTTCGGTCATAATAAACAAATACTTCAAATATTAAAATATTTGTTTATGGTAGTATTGGTATTATTTTCATTATTCTTGTGCTACCCTTATAACTTCTTCTGGTGTTGTAATACCTTGAAGAACCTTAAGATATCCATCTTGTTTCATGGTTATCATTCCTTCTAAAATTGCCTCCTTTTCAAGTGCGCTACTATTGGGGTGTTCTAATATTAAGTTAGCAATCTTGATAGACACTGGCAGAACCTCGAAAATTCCAATTCTTCCAAAATAACCTGAATTCCCACACTTGTCGCACCCTCTTCCTCTGTAAAGTTTTATTTCAGTATCAGTATTAATAGGGAATAATCTTCCAAGTACAGTTTTCATTTCCGAAATTATTTGGTTCGGTGGCACATACGACTCCCTACAATAATGACAGACTCTTCGAACAATTCGCTGCCCTACTATTGCATTCATTGTCGAGGAAAGCAAGAATGGCTCTGCTTTTAGATCAATTAGACGAGGTAACGCACCCGCAGCATCTGAAGTGTGAAGAGTTGAAAAAACTAGATGACCGGTTAACGACGCTTGAATAGCAAGTTCGGTTGTCTCGCCATCTCTTATCTCGCCAACCAGTATGATGTTTGGGTCTTGGCGAAGAAAAGACCTAAGCCCCATTGCAAAAGTAAGACCCACAGCTGGATTAATCTGGACTTGATTAATCCCTGCCATCTGATACTCAATTGGATCCTCAAGCGTCATTATATTAACCCTTGTTGTATTTAATTTTTCCAAAACCGAGTATAGAGTAGTGGTTTTACCACTTCCGGTTGGTCCGCAAACAATTATAATTCCATGGGGCCTAAGGATTGCGGTCTCCAGATTCTTTAGAGATGCTCCGTTTAAACCAAGTTCCTGAAGAGTCGGGATAGCTCCTGATTTTTTAAGAAGCCTAATCACAATTTTTTCTCCAAAAGTGGTAGGCATAACAGAAATACGAAGATCAACCTCATTTTTCTCGACCTTAAAATTAAAACGGCCATCTTGAGGAATACGATGCTCATCAATCTTCATGTTTGAAAGAATTTTTATTCGTGAGATAACTGCTTCCTGCACAGTTTTGGGTAAACTCAACTTATCGTACAGAATGCCATCGATTCTATACCTTACTCTAATTCTATCTTCCTGCGGTTCTATATGAACGTCAGAGGCTCGGCTTGAAACAGCATATTCCAAAATTGTTGAAACAATCTTGGCAATAGGCGCTTCTTTTATAATCTCTGCTATTTGTCTGCTATCAATAGTTCGCGGCTTATTGTACTCTTCTGATTCCTTTAATGCCTCGCCAACTTCTCCAACAATTTCTCGATGATATTGCTGCTCTATAGCACTTCTAACATCGTTTTCTGGGGCTGCAAAAGATTTTATATTAAGTCCTGTTTTTTGCCTAACGAACTGCAGCGCTTCTAAATCAGTGGGGTGGGCCATTGCCACCGAAAGAGTCCTTGTCTTTTCCTCATAAAAAAATGGGATTAGAAGAAATCTTTCGGCAACCGCACGAGGAATAAGATTAAGAGCAACAGGGGAAAAAGAAGTCATGGAAAGCAAAATAAATGGCACTCCAAGTAATCTTGCTTTTGCTTCTGTAATTTTTTCTGGAGCAACGATATTAAAAGAGGCAACAATATCCTCATAAGACTTGCCCTGACTTGCGCTTTTTACTTTTATGTCCTCATATTGAGCAGGGGTCAATAAATGCTCAGAAAGCAAAATATCAAGTATGTTTTTGTTCTCTGGTGTTGTAGTAAAATCACGGGCAGGCATTACTTCTATAGTAAGGAAAAATCAGTTATAATGTCAAGGAGCGGAGACGACACAGACCCGTCAAAAATCCAAGTATGAGCCGTATTAAAATAGAATTAAAAAGACAAATGCTAAGGTTTGACGGGTCAACACCTTAATTTATGCAGTCAATTCTAATCACATCAAAAAACAAAAAAAACTCACATAAACACGCGGCATGGATAGCAAGTAATAACAAAATCGATAATTTAGATATTGATATTGTGAGTTTTGAAAAAATAATAGGCATTGAGGATATAAGAGCTCTACAAAAGAGACTTTTTCTAAAACCAATAAAAGGTAATGTAAAAGCAGCTATTATAGAAGCGTATGAAGGACTAACGATTGAAGCTCAAAATGCGCTCTTAAAGGTACTGGAAGAGCCGCCTGAAAATACTATTATAATAGTAACAATTCCAAACAAAAACCTTCTCTTGCCAACAATCCTCTCAAGATGCAAAATAATTGAACTTAAAGAGGAGTTTAAAGAGCCCACAGAAAAAGAAATATCTCAATATCTTAATATTTTAATATCTTTACCAAAAAGTAGTATGGGGGAGAAACTTAAACTTGCTCAAGATTTTGGAAAAAGCAGAGAGGACGCAATAATTTGGCTTGAGCAAATGTCAGTTGTTGTTCGTAAAAGTTTAATTAATTCTATAAAAAATAATTCCTCAATAAGGCAGGAATTTTCAGCTTCAGGGTATTTAAATATTTTAAAACTCCTAGAAGAAACTTATACTGCTATTAAAACTACTAATGTAAACCAACGCTTTGCCCTAGAAAATCTTTTTCTATCACTTTAATTATGATAATTAAAATTAAAAAACTGTTTTATTTCCCATTGGCTTATTATTTTAGATTCTTTGCAAAAATTAGACTAAACCGATGGAAACCAAGAGTTATTATAATTACCGGCTCGAGTGGAAAAACAACCCTTTTAAATCTTGTGGAATCTCAAATAGAGAGTAGAGCAAAATACAGCCACCATACCAATAGCAGCTATGGAATTCCATTTAATATTTTGGGACTTGAAAGGAGAACTCTATCTTTAAGCGAATGGCCCTTTCTGTTTCTGTTTGCTCCTATAAAAATATTTACTCCGGTGCCGAAGAAAAAATTTTACATTGTTGAGGCTGATTGCGATAGGCCGAATGAAGGCAGGTTTCTAACAGCTCTGCTTAAACCCGAAGTCACCCTTTGGACCAATTCGACAAGAAGTCATAGCATGAATTTTGACCCGCAGGTAAAAAATGGAAAATTTAAGAGTGTCGAAAAAGCTATAGGATATGAATATGGTTATTTTATAGAAAATACATCTAAATTAGTGGTAACAAACGGCGACTCTGTAATTATCAAAGGAGAACTTTCAAGAACTAAAGCAAAAGTAGTGTCTATCACAATAAAAAATCTTCAAAATTATAAGATATCACATGAAGGCACCGAATTCAAAAGCCAAGGAAAGATTTTTAGATTTAGACAACTTTTGCCAAAAGAAAATTTCTACACCTTAGAAATGTGTTTAAATCTTTTATCTTATCTGAGAATCCCGTCAGATGAATCATTCAGTAAATTTATTCTTCCCCCAGGAAGAAGTAGTTTGCTAAGTGGCATTAAAAATACCAAAATTATCGATAGCAGTTATAATGCCAATCTCGACTCTATGGCTGCAATTTTGGACATGTTTGATAAAATTCCAGCTGAAAAAAAATGGGCGATACTCGGAGACATGCTTGAGCAAGGACAAGAAGAAAAAGAAGAACATGAAAAACTGGCAAAGATAATATCCAGAATGCTATTTGACAGAATTATACTTATAGGTCCGCGGGTTTCCCGATACACTTATCCGGAATTAAAAAAAATACTCAATAGAAAAGTCAAGATAGAAAAATTCGAAAAACCAAAAGAAGTACTTAATTATCTAAGATCAAATATCAAAGGCGGAGAGTTCTTACTCTTCAAAGGCGCACGATTTCTTGAGGGAGTAATAGAAAATTTACTTGTCGATAAAAAAGATGTCTTAAAACTGGCGAGGCGCGAAGAAGCCTGGGAGAAAAGAAGAAAGTCTTGGGGATTATGAACAAAACGGCAAATGGCAAACGGCAAATGACAAATGACAAACTGAAAGTTTTTATTCTACACGGTTGGGCTTACTCAAAAGAAAAATGGAACCCTTTCCTATCTCTTTTAAAGTCGGGGGGCTTAAACCCCTATTTGCTTTCAATTCCAGGACTTACAGAAAAAAACGATAAAGTTTGGAATATAGATAATTATGTCAAGTGGCTTTATAAAATTTTAGAAAAAGAGAAAGGGAAGATTGTTCTTTTAGGACACTCAAATGGAGGGAGAATAGCTCTTGCCTTTACGATAAAATATCCCCAAAAACTATCAAAACTAATTCTAATTGATAGCGCCGGAGTTTATCACAATGATTTACCTATAAAAATAAAACGCGGCATATTTAAAATAACGGCTAAAGTTGGCAAGAAAATCTTTCCTCTTGAGCAGGCAAGAAATTTATTGTATGCAATAGCACGAGAAAATGACTACAAAAATGCTGACCCAATCATGAAAAGGACTATGATTAATCTTATTAACTCTGATAAGAGTCTTACTATTGATAAAATAAAAGTCTCTACTATTATAATATGGGGAGAAATAGATAAAATAATTCCTGTGTCTGATGCAAAAATATTAAACCAAAAAATAGTCAATAGTAAATTATATATAATTAATAACTCCAGACATTCACCTCAATTTACTCATTCAGAAGAGGTGGCAGACATAATAATTCAGCAATTAAATCGTGCAGTAATTTAGTAAATTTGTATATGAGCATTTTTAATTCCTTGGGATCAAACTACGATTTAAGTTTTGCATTTAAAGCATTATTTGCATCTGGCAAAAATAACCTTAAAAAATTTCTAGAAAATAAATATAACGGGCAAGTGATTATGTTGTTTAAGGCAAGACAGGCAATTACTCTTTCTTTAAAAATCTTAAATCTTCCCAAAGCTTCAAGTGTCGCCATAAATGGATTTACCTGTTATGTGGTTTATCGGGGAATTGAGGAGGCAGGTCTTAAGCCTTTGTTGATCGATATTCCAAAAGATAACTTTAATTTTACGGCAAAAAAACTAAAAAAAGCATTAGAAGGAAATCCTAATATCAAAGCAGTAATAATTCAAAATACATTGGGTTATCCATGCGAAATTGAAGAAATTTCTGCTATTCTAAAAGCCAAAAATATTCCCCTTATTGAAGATCTTGCACATAGCACCGGAACAATTTATAAAAATGGCAAAGAAGCCGGAACAGTCGGGGACATGACAATTTTGTCTTTCAGTCAGGATAAAATTGTTGATGCAGTCTCGGGCGGAGCTTTAATCATAAGAAACAAAAAATACCAAAAGGTTAAAATTGACTATTTTCAAAACTCGCCATTTAGAAAGATAGTGACTGACAGATTTTATCCGATATTTACTCTTATAATAAGGGGGGCTTATGAAATCGGACTTGGCAAATTTATTCATTTTGTATTGAAAAACATAGGGCTTTTGTCTACCCCGATGGTTGATAATTTATACAAAATGACAATGCTTCCAGAGCGGTATAGAAATCTCGCCGCATATGCTTTTAAAAATCTTAAAGAAGATTTGAAGCACAGAAAAAAAATCGCCAAAGTTTATGTAAAAAATTTAGATAAAAATTTATTGATAGGTCCAATAGTAAAGGACATTGATTTATCAACAAACCTTCGCTTTCCTGTTCTTGTTGAAAACAGAAAAAAACTTATAAATTACTTAAAAAAATACGATATTTATATTTCCGATGTCTGGTATGATGCTCCAATTGCGCCGCGAAGGTTTTTCAACAAAATGAATTTAAATTCTATTTGTCCTAATTCAGAGAAATTATCATCTCTTATTTTAAATCTTCCTACTCATAAAAATATATCAGAAAAAGACGCAAATATTATTTCAAAAAGGATAAATACATGGCTAAAAACTAGAATTATGAATTAAGAATTAGAAATCAAGAACTAAGCGGAACTACAATTATGATTAATACCTCAATAATTCTTTAAATTATGTCAAACATTATAACAAAACCAGTTGAAAACGGACTAGAATGGGAAACTTTTTTACGTAAGAGAACGGAGGCGAATTTTCTCCAATCTTGGTATTGGGGAGAGTTTCATAAAAACTTAGGCAAAACTATCAGAAGAACCGGCTTTTACAGTAAGGGCAAATTAATTGGAGTAATGCTTTCAGTTGTTGAAAATGCAAAAAGAGGGAAGTATTTAACAGTCCCGGCAGGACCGATTTTTGACTTTAGAAATACATCTCTTATTAAAGCTTTTATTGTTGAACTTAGAGAAATTGCTATGTTAAACAACTGCGCTTTTGTAAGAGTCCGCCCACAACTTATTTCAGATAATTTTTCCAAGAAAATTTTTAAAGAAAACGGTTTTATAAATGCGCCGATGCATCTTCATGCTGAATTGACAAATCAGCTTGATATTACAAAATCAGAAAGTGAGCTTCTTGAAAATATGAGAAAAACAACAAGATATGAAATAAAAAGAGGAGAAAGGGAAGAAATAAAAATATCTGAGACTTCTGATCCTTCGGAAATTAAAGATTTTTATAAATTACAAATTCAGACTTCAAAAAGACAAAAATTTGTACCTTTTCCTTATGAATATTTATATGAACAATTTAAAGTATTTGCACAGAACAACATGGCTCTCTTGTACAATGCATCTTATAGGAAAAAACTGTTGGCGCAGGCTTTTGTTATTTTCTACACAACTGAAGCGGTTTATCACTATGGCGCGTCAGCAGAGGAGGGAAGAAAATATCCCGGAGCATATATTATTCAATGGAAGGCAATTTTGGAGGCAAAAAAACGAGGGATGTTACGATACAATTTCTGGGGCGTATCACCAGAAAATGATACAAACCACAGGTTCTATGGACTCTCTCTTTTTAAACGTGGGTTTGGCGGAGAAGATATTGAATATCTCCATGCCCAAGACTTAATAATAAATTATCCAAGATATGCCATAAATTTCATAGTTGAGACAATCCGAAAAATCAGGAGAAATGTTTAGCCTTCTATCCTTAGATCTACCACATCGTCATATCTTTACCGATCCCGTATCGGAAAAACCAAAAAGAACCAAATGGAATCTAAAAATTAGTTTTTAGGTGTCTTTTTGTCCGACAACCGATATATGCTCAAATGGCATACCGTCACTAAAGTCTGAGTCAACTATCTGCGTAGTAAACAATAAAGTGTCTGTTCTCTCCAACAAATTTCTCATTAAATAGATCAAAAAAGGAAATCTCTAATCGGCGAATTTATTTCAACCGGTTTCATCTCAAATCTTGTAATACCCTTTTGCGCATACATATTAGGAAGGGCTATACAGCAAGAATCTTCCAAGTTCAATCACCTTTGTTAATATGTCCCTTTGAGGGTAGAAATCTATCTGTCTATTTGATAAAATATTAATATGCCATTGACAAAAACTTCCGATAAAAAAGCCTCTGATTATTCGGCAAAAACTATACAGGTGCTTGAGGGACTTGAGCCTGTTAGGAAAAGACCGGGAATGTATATCGGCTCAACCGACGCTTTGGGACTTCATGAAACCTTACGGGAAATTATAGATAATGCAGTTGATGAGGCTTTGGCCGGCTTTGCAAAAAATGTTTGGGTAGTTTTAAACGAAGACAACAGCGTCACAGTAATTGATGACGGACGAGGTATTCCCGTTGACATAATGCCACAATACAAAAAATCTGCTCTTGAAATTGTGATGACCAAGCTTCACGCAGGCGGAAAATTCGGAGGCTCTGCTTATAAAATATCAGGTGGGCTTCATGGGGTAGGAAGCTCAGTTGTCAACGCTCTTTCGGAATGGCTTTGGACAGAAGTCAAAAGAAATGGTAAAACTTATCGCCAGGAGTATGAAAGAGGAATCCCAAAAACTAAAGTTATAGAAGTTGCTAAATCAAATGGCCCAATTCCTAATATGAGCTCCCAGCTTAAAGCCGGTACCGTAGTAACTTTTTTACCTGACAAACAAGTATTCTCAACTGTAGATTTTGATTTTGACGTTGTAAAAAAAGCTATAAGAGAAAGGGCATATCTTGTTCCAGGTCTTTATTTTCATCTTTATGACAGGAAAGCGGGACAAGAAAAAGAAGCCCATTACTATTTTGAAGGCGGCATAACGTCTTTGGTTTCAAAAATTAATGAGAATAAAGAACCCTTACATAAAGTAATATTTATTAAAAAACAGGAAAAAGATACAGAAGTGGAAATTGCACTTCAATACAACAACGGTTATTCGGAAAATGTAGAAAGCTATGTAAACGTTATAAACACAGTAAATGGAGGAACGCATCTGACAGGATTCCGAATGGCATTAACAAGAGCCATCAATGATTATGGCAGAAAGATTGGGAGTTTTAAAAATGAAGAAGATTCGATAACTGGAGACGATACTAAAGAAGGACTAACAGCTGTTGTTTTCGTTAAGATGCCACAGGATAAAATACAGTTTGAAGGGCAAACAAAAGGAAAACTTGGAAATGCAGAAATTCAACCACTTGTTCAAACTATTGCTAAGGAGGGGCTAAGCACTTATTTTGAGGAAAATCCGACAGATGCAAGGAAGATTCTTGAGAAAGTTTATCTAGCTGCAAAAGCAAGACTTGCTGCAAAAGCCGCCAAAGAAGCAATTCTTAGAAAAGGGGCACTTGAAGGCTCATCTCTCCCTGGAAAACTTGCTGACTGTCAGGAGAAAAATCCTCAAGTATCCGAACTCTATATAGTTGAAGGAGATTCGGCTGGAGGTTCGGCAAAACAGGGAAGAGACAGAAAATTTCAAGCAATTCTTCCAATTGGCGGAAAAATATTAAATACGGAGCGTGCGAGGCTTGATAAGATAATTGAGCATGAAGAGCTTAAAAATCTTATTATTGCTTTGGGTGCTGGAATTGGTGAAACTGTAAAATTTGAGAAACTTAGATACCACAGAATTATTATTATGACTGATGCTGACGTAGATGGAGAACATATAGAAACGCTAATTTTAACTTTCTTCTATAGACACCTGCCTGAGATTATAAAACAAGGATATCTTTATATTGCCCAACCGCCTTTATACAAAATCCAGCTTGGAAAAGAGATTCTATATGCTTATTCAGATGAAGATAAAGATAGAATCTTAGAAGAAAAGGGAAGGCAGACCACAGACAACAGTCTACCGCGGGCAGACAAAGAAGCAGTAGTCCGTAGACAGTTGACTGTAAACATCCAACGCTATAAAGGTCTTGGAGAAATGAATCCCCAACAGCTTTGGGAAACTACAATGAATCCTAAAAATAGAATATTAAAACAAGTCTCAATAGAGGACGCAGAAGAAGCAGATGCAACATTTACAATGCTTATGGGAAATGAGGTCCCACCAAGAAAACACTTTATACAATCAAACGCAAAGACTGCGACTTTAGATATTTAATTATGATTACAGATTCAGGAGAAATTCAACGTGAGCCAGAACCGCAAACACCTAGCATCAAACCATTTTTGTATGGCATAGAAAAAGATGAACCTTCATGGAGAACAGAAGGTTGCGAGATTTGGAAAAGTTCAGATATTGGAGTTAAAAGTTTGGGAATGGTTCAGGCATTTATTTTAACCCCAAGAGACGAACAGGCATTTGAAGAAAGTCCCGAATTTGCAAGAAACAGACCGGTTTACGTAGTAGATACAACAGGGGAGGTCAAGGACGGCTTATCTCAAGATTATTTCTTAAAAGATTATGGAGCTTTACGGATAAGCCTTCGGCCCCCAGAAAAAATTTCCCATGAATTATATGAGCAAAAAGATTTATCTGGAAAAAAAATTCCTAAGGTGAACGTCGGAATCATTGTTTGGATTTCTGAAGAAAAAAAGTTTAAATCTTCAATAAAAAATATTCTAATTGAAGGTTCAGCATATGAATACAGATTAATAGATAAAACAGGCAGGTTGCAAACAAAAAAACCTTTACTTGTTCGTTTAGATGAAGATCTTTTAAGAAAAATAAATATTTCCTTTTAAACTCCAAGAGGAATACTAAACAATGACTATTAAAAATCTAAAAGTTGGTAAAAATCCGCCGGAGGAAATAAATGTTTTTATAGAAATACCGCAGGGTGTTTCGGTTAAATATGAACTTGATAAAAATTCAGGCGTTATTTTTGTGGACAGATTTCTTTATACCGAAATGGAATATCCTTTTAATTACGGGTTTATTCCAAATACTTTGTATGACGATGGAGATCCGGTTGATGTTCTTGTGCTTGCGAGCAAACCCGTCGCGCCCGGCGTGGTTATTCCATCCCATCCAATAGGAATGCTTGAGATGGAAGATGAAGCAGGAACTGATAACAAAATAATCGCAGTGCCGCTTGCAAAGGTTGATCCGAAATTTAAAGATTATAACGATATCTCAGATATCCCAGAAAAAACAAAAAATGAAATTAAATATTTTTTTGAGAATTACAAAAAAACCGAGCCGGGTAAGTGGGTAAGACTTAAAGACTGGAAAGGGAAAAAAGAAGCATTAGAAGAGATCAGACGGTCAATTAAACCCTGACTCCAAAATTACAAATTCCAAATAAATTACATTTTCTAAATTCTAATTTCTAAAATTTTGAGTTTTGGTTATTTGAATTTAGATATTATTTGAAATTTGGTGCTTTGAATTTGGAATTTTTTATTTATGGTTGACATTGGTAAAGTAAATAAAGCTGAGATAACCAGAGAGATGAAGAAGGCGTATCTTGATTACGCGATGTCGGTTATCGTAGCTCGCGCTCTCCCTGATGTCCGCGATGGATTAAAACCAGTACACCGAAGGATCCTTTATGCAATGCACGAGATGGGGCTACAACACAGTGCAAAATATGCAAAATCAGCAAAAATTGTTGGAGAGGTTATGGGAAAATACCACCCTCATGGAGATATGCCTATTTATGATGCATTAGTCCGTCTTGCACAGGATTTTTCCATGAGATATCCATTGGTTGACGGACAAGGAAATTTTGGCTCGATGGACGGAGACCCACCGGCTGCAATGAGATACACAGAAGCACGCTTGGCTTCGATAACAGCAGAGATGCTTTATGATCTTGATAAAGAAACCGTTGACTATCTTGATAATTTTGACGCAACTCTTAAAGAACCTGTCTTTCTGCCAGCAAAACTTCCAAACCTTCTCCTTATGGGTTCTGAAGGAATCGCGGTTGGAATGGCAACTAAAATTCCACCCCATAATCTAGGAGAAGTTATAGACGCAATTATCTTCATAATTGATAAAACAAAAGTATCACCAGGAGAAAAGGCGCCAAATGGAGAGACTAAAACAAAAACTTACGATACGTTTGATACTTCCAATACTTTTTCTACTTTTACCAATAACGTTACTATTGATGAACTTTTGGAATTTATAAAAGGTCCTGATTTCCCAACAGGAGGAGCTATTTATGATATGAGCGAGATAAAGAACGTATACGCAACCGGCAAGGGGCGCATATTAATTCGCGGTAAGGCAGAAATTGAAGATATAGGACAGGGAAAATCCGCAATTATAGTTACAGAATTGCCTTATCAGATAAATAAAGCCCTGCTCGTTGCACGAATTGCAGATCTTGCAAAAGAAAAAAAGATAGAAGGAATTTCCGATCTTAGAGATGAATCAGACAGACATGGCATTCGAGTAGTTATTGAACTTAAAAGGGATGCGGCTCCCAGAAAAGTCTTAAATAATTTATACAAACATACCGGTCTTCAGACTGTTTTTCCGGCAAACATAGTAGCCCTTATCGATGGGACACCACAAACTCTTAATCTTAAAACGATTCTTGAGGAGTATTTGAAACATAGATTCCTAGTTATAAATAGGAGATCGGAGTTTGAGTTAAGACAGGCAAAAGCAAGGCTACATATTTTGGAAGGTCTGAGAATTGCAGTAGATAATATTGACACTGTAATTGAAACCATCAAAAAATCCCGCGATCAGGAAGATGCCAAAAACAACTTAATTACCAGATTTAAACTAACAGAAATTCAGGCAACCGCAATTTTGGATATGCAACTTAGAAGATTGGCGGCACTTGAGCGGCAAAAAATTGAGGATGAATACATAATGGTTAGAGAAGATATTGCCTATCTAGAAGATCTTCTTGCAAATCCTAAAAAAATTCTTATAGTGATTAAGGACGAAATTTTAAAAGTAAAAGAAAGGTATGCTGACCCAAGACGAACCAAGGTGTTTAAAAGCAAAGTCGGAGAATTTTCAGACGAAGATCTTATCCCCAATGAACCAACTGTTATAACTTTGACAGAGACAGGCTATATAAAAAGGCAAAGTCTTGCCTCATTTAAGACTCAACAGAGAGGAGGAAAAGGCGTAAAAGGAATGACTACAAAAGAGGAGGATAGCATTGTTTCTATCCGTTACGCAGAAGCTCATGACAACATTTTGTTCTTTACAAATCGAGGAAAAGTTTACCAGCTTAAAGCTTATGACATAAACGAATCGACAAGAACAAGTAAGGGCACTGCAATTGTTAATCTTTTAAATATAGAACAGGAAGAAAAAGTAGAGTCATTTATAAATTATGGAAAAACCGATAAAGGAGAGTATATATTTTTAACGACCAGAAAAGGTACTGTCAAAAAATCTAAAATTTCTGAATTTGAAAATATTAGAAGAAATGGAATTGTTGCAATCAAGCTTGATAAAGGAGACGAGCTGGCTTGGAGCAAGCTTACTAATGGACAAAATGATATTATTCTTGCGACAAGAAATGGAAAGGCGATTAGATTTTCCGAAAAAAGTGTCCGGCCCACAGGCAGAGCTACAATGGGGGTGCGTGGAATAAAACTTGACGGCGATGATATGGTTATTGGCATGGACATTATTGACAAAAGAGATACAGAAACGGATCTTCTGACAATTATGGAGAGTGGTCTTGGCAAAAAAACAGCTTGCAAACTCTTTAGAGGGCAATCAAGGGGAGGAAAAGGTGTAAAAGTAGCAAAAGTCACTGCGAAAACTGGAAAAGTAGTTCTGGCCCAAGTAATTCCTGCAAGTTCTAAGGAAATTATAATAACATCCAAAAGGGGACAGGTGGTAAAACTTGAAATTTCGTCAATCCCCAGACTTTCCCGTAACACTCAGGGGGTAATCTTAATGCGCTTCTCAAATCTAAGTGATTGCGTAGCCTCTGCAACTTTTGTCGAGAAATAATAGAATGAAAATTGATGGAAAGATTATCGCACAACAAATTTTAGAAGATTTAAAAAACAAAACTAAGGAGCTTAAAAAGGGGGGGGTAGTACCTCATCTTCATGTAATTACGTTGACTTCTGATGCGACTTCAAATGCTTACGTTTCGCAAAAGAAAATAAGGGGGGAGGAGATTGACGCAAAAATCACTGTTGAAAATTTAAGTTCGGGAACTCAAATAGAGATTCTTCTTAAAAAAATAAAAAAATTAAACAATGATTCGAAAGTTCACGGAATAATTGTCCAAAGACCTTTACCTTCGCAGATTGATGAAACTAAAATTGCAAAAGCTATAAATCCTAGAAAGGATGTGGATGGTTTTCATCCTAATTCTAAATTAACTCCGCCAGTAGCTCTTGCTGTCTTAAAAATTCTTCAAAAAATTCACGACTTAATAACCGGTGAGTCTGCCCGGCCAAGAGTCATTGCACGAAAATATAAAAATTTTGATGAATGGTTAAGATCAAAAAAAATAACAGTAATCGGTAGGGGTATAACAGCTGGCAAACCAATCATTAATGGTCTAAAAAAATTAGGGATTGAACCCTTAATTATTAGCAGCAAGACGAAAAATTCTAAAGACATCTTAAAAAACTCAGATGTAGTAATTTCTGCAGTCGGAAAACCCATTGTTAAAAAAAATGAATTAAAAAATGGCGTGGTTTTAATTGGAGTAGGGATGTTTAAAGACAAAAACGGTAGATTCAAAAGCGACTATGATGAAGATGAAATAAAAGATGTTGCTTCTTTTTATACTCCAACACCAGGAGGAGTCGGTCCTATCAACGTCGCCATGCTCTTGAAAAATTTAATCACAGCGTCAGAAAGATCTTGACTTGACGGGACTACCGGATTCTGCTAATCTTAATTCTAGAACTCAAAAAGTTCTAGGTTTTTTATGCGGAAAAGGAGTCTCTGGTAAAATTAGAAGATTCTGAATCCAAACATAATAATCTATAATAAAATGATGAATAAACTGCAGAATAAATTTATTTTTCTCATAATTCAGTGTTTTATAACATTTTTTATTTTAATCCTGGGCATTTTTATTTATGGTAAAATTTTTGGTCCAATTTCTATTTCCATAAATGAACAAGTTCCAAAAAGAACATTTGAAGTAGAAGGAACAGGGAAAACTACGGTTGTTCCAAATGTTTTCCAAATAGAGTTCTCGGTAAATGAAACTGGCAGTACCCAGAAAGAGGCACAAAATAAAGGAAACGATAAATTAGATAAGGCAATTTCAGAGCTTATATCAATTGGTATTTCTAAAAAAGATATTCAAACAATAGGTTATTATGTAAATCCGAATTATGATTTTACGGAAGGCAGGAGGATTACGGGCTATTCCATTAATATAAATACGAGTGTTAAATCAAAAAATATAGATAAAATAAATAAGTCGCTTGACAAATTAATAGAACTGGGTATAAATGTTGGCGGAATAAATTACACGGTCGAAGATGAAGAAAGCTATAAATCGAAAGCAAGACAGCTTGCTGTTGACGATGCAAGAAAAAAAGCACAGGATTTTGCCAAAGCTACTGGTTTTAAATTAGGTAAAATAGCATCTATCAAAGAAGTAACGGAGCCAAGAATTTTACCGACTTTAGCCAAATCCACCATATCCCAAGTAGAGGGTGGAGGAACCAACATCCAACCCGGATCAACAGACATTACTTCAAAAATAACCATCTCTTATTATATTGAAGACTAGATTATTTATACCCACTGTAGAAGACTTCGTGGACCATTCAGTAAACTTCGGCTAAACTCACTTGTTGCCAGAATGAAAGGCCTCGTGCACATCTCTTAGTTGTTTATTTGTTACGTGTGTATAAATTTGTGTGGTTGAGATATTTTTGTGACCCAACATTTCCTGGACAGAGCGAAGATCTGCTCCATTTGTTAACAAATCGGTCGCAAAAGAATGGCGAAGTGTATGAACTGTAGCATCAACTGGAAGACGAGCTGCTCTTACATATTTTTTTACAATTCTTTCAATACTTCTTGCTGTAAGTCTCATTTTTTCACCGCGGTTTTCGGGAATTTCCCTGCCTGAATATCTAATAAAAAGAGGGTTGTAGATATCCTCGCGCGTATGTAGATATTCCGAAAGCCATTTTGCCGCGCGATCTGATATGAAGACAACTCTTGCCCGCCCTCCTTTGCCAATTATACCAAATTCCCGCCTTTCCAAATTTATTTTATCTCGATTCAAAGAAATAAGTTCTGATACGCGAAGACCGGTAGAGAAGAGAAGTTCTAAAATTGCTCTATCTCTTTTCCCTTCAATTGAATCTGTATCAATCGAAATCACCAGTCTATCAACTTGATCCTTGTCTAAAAACTTAAGCGAGCGACTTTCTGTTTTTGGCAAATCAATTTTTGACGGCTCAAGAGTTTCATGGTCATTTTTAATTAAGTATCTCAAAAAAGAACGCAAAGCAATTATATAGTAATTTTGAGTCACTCTTTTTAGACTCAACCCCTTTTCATCAACTCTATTTGATAAAAAAACTCGATATTTTCTTATAATTGATAAATTTAAATTCTCTATGCTTTTTCCAGATTGAGTAGAAGAGAACCAGTCTTTAAAAACATCAAGGTAATGTCGATAGTCTCTTATAGTAAGTTTTGAACAGTTTCTCTCAACCTCAAGATATTCAAGAAACTCACCAATAAGCTCAGGCAGTTGTTTCATTATTAAATTATAGTATAGTAAGTTTCTTTAAAAAAGTCCATTATACGACGCTAGTAGCCCCACAATGGAAGCATAATTGTGCGACGGAAGAATTCTATTGTCAACTTCTCGCAAACTAACGAAAAGCGAACTAGCGATATAACTAACTAACTCCGTCGTCTTGACAAATTTCTAATATAGACTAATACTAAATATATCATGCAAAACTTGGGCCTTATCCCTGTTGTTTTCCAAAAAAATAAATCAGGAAAATTTAAAAGAAATTATGAATTAGAATATAAAGATTGCCTTAACTATATAGATTCTTATTGGAAGAAAATTATTTATAAACCTGTAAGAAAAAAAATAAACCACAATTTTCTGACTATTCCTTATAATTTTGTTACGCCCAATGATAAAAAATTTTCCTATATATTTTACTGGGACACTTTTTTTATATTTCGAGGTCTTATGGGCACTAAAAGAGAATGGATTATAAAAGATATGGTAGAAAACTTTGCTTATATTTTCCAAAAATATGGTATAATTCCGAATTTTAATTCCCAAGCTTCAATTGGTAGATCTCAGCCGCCTTTTCTATCCTCAATGATTCTTGACGCTTACAGAACCTTTAATAACGGTAACGGCACTTTGCCTAAAATGACTTTCGTAAAAAAGTTTCTACTTAATCCTATAGAAACTTTCGGACACATAAATTGGTTAAGAGAGAAGACTGAAATCGCAAGAAAAGAATATGACCACGTTTGGAATAATTCCGCTTTATATAATCATTTTGTAAAAAAATATGCTCTAAACAGATACGGAGATAGAGATATTGGCTATGCTCAGTCTTCAGAACTTGAGTCGGGATGGGACTTTACTTCAAGATTCTACAGCAGATGTAATGAGTTTTTGCCGATTGACCTTAACTGCTATCTTTATAAATATGAAAAAGATTTTGAGATAGTAGCATCGCTTTTGGGTAAAAGGGATGAGGCGGATTATTGGGTAAACGTCTTAAGAAAACGAAAAAATGCGATAAATAGACTTATGTGGAACGAAGAAAAAGGCTTTTTCTTTGATTATGGATATGCTAAAAAGAGTCAAAGTAAATTTTATTCATTGGCTGGGTTTACGCCTCTTTGGGTAGGAATAGCATCGTATGATCAGGCAAAAAAAATGCTTGATAACCTGAAATATTTTGAAGGTGAATATGGTCTTTTTGTAACTTCCAAAAAGTCTTCACCTCCTAAGATTAATATGAAAAGAATTCCCGTCAGACTAAGATACACAATTGAAGAAGTTATAAAACCAAAGCAATGGGACTATCCAAACATTTGGCCTCCTTTAGAATATCTTACGGTTATTGGGCTTTTAAACTATGGGTTTATAGAAGATGCAAAACGTATTATGCAAAAATCTCTCAAGGCGCATGCGCAGATTTTTCGAAAATATAAAACATTTTTTGAAAGAATAGATGGGATAAAATGCGAGAAACCACAAGATTCAGAATATCCAGTTCAGGAAGGCTTTGGCTGGACAAACGCTATTTTTTATCGCTTCGTCAAAATTCTTCAGGCGCTTGAGGATGGAGTAGATATCTACAGTTTTCCCAAAAATGAAATTCCCCCCCATGATCTTGCAATACTATATTGACAAATTATATCTATATTTATTAATATGATTTTATGAGAGAACAAAAAAGTGATTTGCTAAAATCTAGGGTATCTCGCAGGACCTTTTTGCGTGGCGCTGTCATAGCAGGAGGAGCAGCAGTCGCAACGGGAACAGCTATCATTGCGGTAGGCGAAGGGAATGGTTTAAGAATTCTCCGTGCAATAGAAGAAAGTTTTGCAGGTCCGAGAAATACAGCTTACGGAAAATATCTAACTCGTCAGGAGGATGGAACATTTACGATAACTCAAACTCCTCAAGTTGAAAGGGTAAGCTATGTGCCTCTTTTTGATCCAAACATTGAGTACGGGAACGAGAGAAAAATCCTTATTCACCGCGATCCTTGGATTGGCAGCGCAGGTAATCCAGGAAAATATGTTTTGCCAAATGAAATAAAAACACCGTATGCAGTAAGAATTGCTGGCGGCACATATATTTCATCAACAGGTGCAGGAGAAGTTAAGATCCGCTATGAAGGGAAGGATCGAATCATAGGTGAGTGGTTTGCGCCCTCCAATGAGCAAGGAACTCCACTTAATTTAAATGGTGAACCATTACAAGAAGGTGAAAAACCATACTATATTGCAGCAAACTTTGTTACTGTTGAAAAATCCATGTATCCATCTACACAAAAATAAATTCCCTAAGTCAGGATATAATGGTCCCCATCCTTCCTCTATACCTTGAAAATGTCCTGCATTTTAACAAATCATTTATAGGATTCACGAAGGACTTGTCACAAGTAGTGCAAGTATTCATAGAATTATAGCCGGATTTTTGTCTTATAAATTAAAAGCCAGAAAACCAATTATATGCTTGGGGTACTTTAATGGTAGCCTCGTAGAGCAGTTTTAAAAAATTTTTTAAGATTTTTCTTTAGGTCTTACTAAATTTCGGCCTTTTAAATTTGCAAATGCAAGTCCCCGAATAACCCTATCAATTTCAACATAAGGAAAGAAATACTCTATTGGATGATCAATTTTTCTTCTATAAGAAGGTTCTCGTAGAGCGTTTATGAACGCATAAGTCATAAAAGGCAATATACTAGCCCATGCAATATTATATTCATTAAGTCCGCCAATAACCAACCATAGAGGTGGCACCGAGCCATGAATAACAGACAAAGTCAGGTCGGATATAAAATGGGGATTTTTTTCAGAAGTTAATTTTTCTCTGATTATTATTTCAGAAAATGCAGCCCTTAAACAGCTGTTAACCCTTTTAATAAATCTTCTATCAAGAGGTTTTTGGCTCCTTTGTCTTACAAGGCCGTCCAAAATTTCTTGTCCCGCAATTTCGATTCGCCAGCCTTCAGGAATTGGTTTTACCAAAGCTTCCGGGCTTCTTTCATCTTCTAATTTTTCTCCCCAAAATAATCCTTTTCGTCCTGTAACTGAGCCATCAGAATTGACACCTGTAATTGAATACCTCCTATCGATAGGCAAATCAGTCATTATAATTTTCCCTTCAATCCCTGCAACTTTTATTAATCTTTCTGCATTATTCCTATTTAACTGCATCTGTGCAGCAAATGGTCCGCCATAAAGATTTACAAATTTCTGTTGCGACGGCTCTGGTTCATCCAAAAAAGGCACCCGGCCATTTTGCCCAAGTTTCCGGTCTTGACCTTTTGATCTCCTGTTAAAAATCGTAAATTCTTTCATTGACACTGCTTCTTGAGTTGACTCTTGTCTTAAACCAGCAGAAAATTCCTTATCAGTCATCCTTTTCTCAGGAGCTCCAAATGACCTAAAAGCAGAATACCCTGATTCTTCTAAAGAGAAAGTTCTATGATTTGTTTCCTTGTTCATTTTGCCTCCAATTATAACACAATATTTTGAAAAATTAAAAACAATAAATCCCATAGTAGGGGATTGAGTAAAATAAAAATTAAAAGAGAAAATATAAAAAAGAGAATAGATAATTTAGAATAATAAAATAAAAATATTTTATTTTTTATATTTTATTTTATATTTTAAGTACTTCTCCGAGAAGTCCTACCTGAGTGGTGTCGTAAAAGTATTATTGTACGACATAATCATTCACGCTTCCCGTGCTCTAGGATATCAGAAATTTTTCCTAAAGCATACTTGGGGAGAAATAGGATAAAGAAATCTATCAAGAGGTTAATTCTTTACTTTCCTCTATAAAAATTGTAATTAAATTTAACTTAATAAATCTAATAATTCTTTCTCTTTTCCGCGACTGTCAACTAGTATTCAATTTAGATTGAAAAAGCAATCTAAATGTTAATTTTTAGCCTCAGAAATTATAAAAAAATTATGTAAGAAATCTTACAAAGAGAAACGTTAGGAGGAGCCCGTTCGTATTTTGTTATAAGTTTTTTATCCTTCTGATATGGGATTGATATATAATAGATATGGCAAAACGGGAAAGTCTGTGAAAATTGAGCCAATAAATTGTGAAAATTAAATATAAGTTCATAAAGTTATAAAAGTTATCCACATCCGCCAGCTTGACTAATATCCTATAATATTTTTTAATTAGTATATCAAACTATATCACTTGTTCGTCTCTAAAATTATTTGAATATCCCATGACAATTACACTCTCCCCTTTCCCCTTTTCCGTCTTATCTATTTTTTTTATCCTGTCCACGAGGTAAATAAAATTAACGAAATAAGTACAATGCTACCTACCCAAATATATTCCCACATTATACTTTTAAAGAGCCTCTTCTCAAGCCAAGTCTGACAGAGCCCAACTATAATATAAAATACCCCTGTTAGAAAAATAGCAAGAATAGTTGGGGTACTTGGCCAAAACCATAAAATAGCCGCAACCTCAAGAAGGCATAATGATAAACCCGACACCCAATCGATCTTTGAAAATATTTTTTTCTCAAGTGTGTATGTCCAAATTGCATAAAGAACAAGAGGAAAAGAAAAAACAAAAAATAAAACCAGAAACAAAAATATATTAAGGTGTAATGAGAAAAGGACGTTTAAGAGAAAAAAGTATGATAAAAGTGTAATCACAAATGAGACAGTTCTAGCAGAGGACAAAAGTGCGATTGTGCGAATTGAAGAAACTGTAAAAATATTCTCACTTAAAAAGAGTGAATAAAGACCTATAGCATATAAAGAAGTCGTAATAATTCTTGTAATAAGTCGGGCTGGAACCAAGAAATAAAATAATCCGAAAGATAAACTTGAAAAAAAGGGTAAAATAAAAACCTGGTAGTAAAAATTTTCTTCAAGATCTTTGTATAAAGCCAAAAACAAAAATATATCAGTTAAAATTGCAAGCGTAAAAGCAATGTAGATTCCGGTTTTTCCCAATAAATATTGCGAGGTGAATAAACCGACAGATAAAATTACAACACCTATTATAAAACGCTGTCTTTTTGTCAAAGAGGATAGTATTGTTAAAAATTTTTTCCTTTGTAATCGTGATTTTCTTTTTAAACTCATAAAATCTACTTATATTGTATAAATTTCTTATACCTATTTTAGAGAATCCAATAGATTATCCTGTATATCAAAATTCGCATAGACACGGATAACATCATCTAGTTCGTCTAGTTTATCGATCAGGGCAAGTACTTTCTTTGCAGTCTCAGAATCTTCCACTTTAACTATTGTCATTGGAGTTTTATAAAGCTCTGCGCTTTGAATTTTTAAACCTTTTTCTATTAAAAAATTTTTAACTTTATATAATTCGTCAGGTTTTGTATAAACTTCTACCAATCCATCTGATTCTTTAACATCTTCAGCCCCGCTATCAACGCTTGTTTCGAAAACTTCATCAAAGCTTTTGCCGTCTTTGGCAACAACTATCAAACCCTTGTCTTCAAACATCCAAGATACAGACCCAACAGCTGTAAAAGTCCCTCCATTTCTTTCAATTATACCTTTTACTTCAGAAGTTGTACGGTTCCTGCTGTCAGTTATTGCTCGAACAATTATCGCAACACCCCCGGGAGCAAATCCTTCATAAGTCACTTCCTCTAACTCTCCCACCTCTTTTCTGACTGCCCGCTGAATTGCTCGCTGGATGTTTTCTTTTGGCATATTCGCCGCTTTTGCAGCGTCAACTGCAAGCCGCAGTCTAAAATTCTGATTTACCTCCCCTATTCCCCCACTCTGCCTTACTGCAATAGCTATAGCATTGGCAAGTTTTGTAAAAACAACACCTCTTTTAATATCTGCTTTTTCTTTTTGTCTTTTAATTTGTGCCCATTTAGAATGTCCAGACATATTAAACTCGTTAACCAGTTAACGCGCTAACGTGTTAACAATTATACGTTTCTATCTTGACTTTTGCAATAAATTGGAGTAGAATTTTTGAAAATTTTAAAAACAATTTTTAATGACATCGCTTAAAGACCAAGCTATTTACACTGCACTCAACGGAGAATGGGGAAAGGCAATATCCTTAAATAAATCCCTCATTAAAGAAAACCCCGAAGATGTCAACGCTCTTAACCGCCTGGCATTTGCTTTAAGCATTCTGGGTAAGACAAAAGATGCAAAATCTACATATCAAAAAGTTTTAAAAATAGATTCCCTTAACCCACTTGCTCTAAGAAACTTAAAGCAAATCTCAAAGGGTAAAAAATTTAAAAATAGCGTAAGAAGGGATGCAGTATGTACTCAGGTTAACAATACTTTTCTTGAAGAGTCAGGAAAAACTAAAGTTGTAGGGCTCGTAAATATTGCTCAACCGCAGATTATCAATAGCCTTTGTGCCGGCCAATTACTTACCCTCTCTGTAAAAAGACTGAAGATATTTTTACTAACAGAGCAAACCCAATATATAGGGATGCTACCTGATAATATCGGTAAAAGGCTCATTAAGTTTTTAAAAGCTGGGAATGAATACCAAGCTTTTGTAAAATCAGCCTCTGATCGCCATCTTAGTGTTTTTATAAAAGAGGTGAAGAGGATATCTCGATTCAAAGACCAGCCCTCGTTTGTATTGGGAGAGACCAAGGGACTTAGACTTGACAAAAAAATAAACTATCGGTATGCAAACAGCGGCAAACGCGAAGAAGATAATTATGACGGGGATGATGAAGATGAAGAAGACTGATCTTTTTGATAAAGCACTCTTCCCTTCAAAAGTTCTTTTGATGCCTTTTTAATTTCGGATTTATTGTTAAGATTTCTTAAAGACAATAAAGATAATATAACTGATAATACTGCTATAATAATTATCGCCGCTATAAACATAACATTTAATACCTGATACTTGTACCGTCTTCCCCAATTATAATTATAACATCTCCTATAGATTTAGTTGTACCTTTTATTGTAGGAAATCCTAAAATTTCGGTCAGTCTTTCAAGAGTGTATGTTCTTTTATTTGAGTAATAAATCACGGATTTGCGCTTTGGATCTAGCGCTGTTGAAACAAGAACCACATTTCCTCCCATATTGGTGATAAGTCTTGCTATTCTATTCCCCAACCCGTAGATATTGGTAGTATTAACTATCTGAACTCTTACATTTTCACCCAATATTGTGTCATCTGAAAAAAGAGAAGATGAAATTTTATCTCGGGCTACTTCATCCTCATTGACTGATAACCTCGTTTCATAAATATTAGAAGGCAACACATTTTTTGTAAACAATAAAAGTCTTAGAAGATCTACAATAGTAAGGTCTCCTCGGGTGTTTCTTGAACTAAAAAAAAGACTTGAAAGCAAAGATGACACGCCACTTTTAGTCGAGGCGAAAGAGTTCGAGACGACCTGTGCATCGATAGGGACTTCCAAAAGTCTATAAATATTTAAATTATTTGTCTCTCCCTCTAAGTTGAGTATTGATATTGAGCGAGAACTTGGTGAAAAAGATATAACTTGAACATCTTTTGAGGCAGCCGTTTTATTAAAAACCGCTATCGTAAAACGGTGATAATTATCAAAATGACTCTGGGCAATCACATTTATCAATTTAAAAATTAAGGACGAAAAAATTATAAAAAAAAATAAAACAAAAAAAATAACCGCAAGTTTTGTGTTGCTTGACTTGCCTTTTTTCCTTCTCATATTAAGTTATTCGTGCTTTTTCTTTTTTGGAATAATCTTAGGTAGAACAAGAGCTGAAGAAAAGACAGAATTGCCTTGAGGACTTGAAATATTTTTAGATACGACTTTTTTCTTCTTTTTCTTTTCTCCTTTATAATATCCGCCATAGCTCCCCATAATATTCACCCCTTCCAATAAACTAGAATAATAAAAATATAGTATAGTAATTAGATACAAAAATCAAACATTCTATAAGTTATCAGATTAATTTTCCATACCATCTCGGGAATTATTCAAATATTTCAATCTTAATATTTCAACCTTAAAAGAAAATCACTAAGGTCTTTTGGGAGAGAAGATTTGATCTGTAAAGTTTTATTATTAACTGGATGGACAAAAGAGATTTCTGAGGCGTGGAGGAAAAGACGGGACAAAAGTTTTCTGTCCTTCCTTGCGACTTTTCGACCCGCATAAAGATTATCTGCAAAAACAGGATGGCCAAAATATTTAAGATGTACTCTTATCTGATGAGTTCTTCCCGTCTGCGGATATAGTTCGATCAAACTCAAAGCCTCTTTTTCCTCTCCTGATACATAATATTTAATATTTAATATTTTATACATTGTCGTCGCTTCTCTACCACCTGCAACAATCCCAAATCTCTTTCTATTCCAAGGTGTTCTTCCAACCGGCACATCTATTTCTCCTTTAGAAGGCGTAACTTTTCCATGAACCAAAGCGATATAAGTCTTTTTAACCTTCCTCTCTTTGAATTGTTTTTGAAGATTCAAAAAACAATCGAGGGTTTTGCCAATAAGAAGAACTCCCGAAGTCTCCTTATCAAGTCTATGAACAATCCCAGCCCTGCTGGTAAATTCTAAATCTAAAGCACCAAATTCCAATTTTTTTTTATCATTTGAATTTTGTAATTTATTTGTGATTTGTGATTTGTGATTTGTGATTTCAAGATACTCTTCTACCCAGTCCTGTACTGTTTCCTCCTCTTTCGTGGTTTCCGAACGATTTACCGTAACCCCAGACGGTTTATCTATAACCAAAAGGCATTCGTCCTCATATATTATTTTCATATCCATAACTTGGGGCGGGACTTAATAATCCTAATAAGTTTTTCATGCTTTACAAGAAGAACAAGCGGAATTAAAAACATACCTAAAAATATAAGATTTTCAGGGTCTTTTAAAAATAAAAATCCTTTAAACTTATCTATGATACTAAAAATAATTGATATCAAGGAAAGGGAGATCAGAAATAGAAGTCCAACTGTGCCATCCTTAAGTTTTCCTTTCTGAATAAGACCAAAAAGAAATTTAAAAAAAATGAAGAATAATATAATATAAATAAAAATTAAGGCAATCGGAGAAGGCCTTAAAAGCTTTTCGCCAGATAACCAAAAGTAACCCAGTGTCCCTATTGGCAATGCGGCCAAAAATGAAATAGAGAAAAAGTCAAATATTCTACCCACTGGAATATTTTTAGTCTTTGAATAAATCAGCATAAATACGCTCGCGCCAAGTACTCCACCTCCAAGAGACAATCCTGGAAAATAAGGAAAAAGTATAAATACAAAAGGATTTTTGAGGATAGAAAGGTTGTAAAAAATTACATAGAAAAACCGTGCAAAGAAAATACCAACTATGAAATCTATAAAACTTAGGTTGAATATTTTTTCTATCATTATATCTTTTTGCAAAAATACAAGGTCATCACGGGACAAAAAGTAAATACAAAAAAGAAATATAAATAAACCCACCAAAAGAATGAGAATAAAAAAGTTCATAAGGTCTAGTTAAAAATTAAGAAAAGAAAACCCATAATAATCATAGCAATACCAGAACCTATTATAACCGTTGTAAGTCCAAAAAGATCCGAAAGACCTCCTGCTATAATTACCGGAAAAAATGAAACAGCTCCAATTAAGGCGTTTAAAAAACCATATACTCTTCCCCTCATTAATTCATTTGTTTCCATCTGTATAGTCGTGTTAGAAGGTATAAATACAAGAGAGATCGCAAACCCTATAATAACTGCTAAGACAATAACAATATTTAGAATTGTAATATTAAGTGAGTAAGGAAGATAGGAATTAATTGTTTTTATAAAATTGTCTGATGTAACTCTATTTCCAAACGTAAATAAAATAAAGACAAAGCCTGAAAGTATAAAACCTATACAGCTTAGTAATTTGCGATCAAATTTTTTCCCAATGCTTCCCAAAAGTACTGCCCCAAACCCCATTCCTATCGCCGCAGGGGCTATAATAATCCATGATAAGCTTTCTAATTGAATTTTTAAAATTGTTGTTGCGTAACCCGGAGCAATTACGGCAAATGTAAAAATTATAGCTTGAGCGATAGTTAACATAATCAAAGCATGCATAACTTTTCTAGCTTTTCTCATAAATATAAATATTTCCCGTGCTTCATGAGCCAGGGATGGGACAGTCTGCGATAACAAATCCGTATTTTTTCTTTTTTTAGGAAGAGTTATTAAGAGAATAAAAAAAGTGCTTAAGAAGAACAAAACTGAGAGGAAAAAAAATGTAGTTGTTCTGCCAAATAAAAGAATAATAGGACCTGAAAATATGTAGCCTAGAAGCATTGTCCCGTAAATACCCAATGAAAAAACAGCATTTGCAGCAAGAAGAAGATTTTTTGGCACAAGACTTGGGATAATTGCTCCCTCTGCGGGTAGGAAAAACTGCGTAGTAACTGCAATCAAAAATGTCAGTGTATATATTAAACTTACATGAAGATTTCTAATTAAAAAAGGTAAAATAAGAAGACCGCGAATGAGATTTGTGTAAAACAGAACACTTTTTTTATTCCATCTGTCCACATACATACCAGAGACTAAGCTAAAAAGAAGAGCCGGAATTGTAAATGAAAGAATAATTCCCGAAACCGCAGTATTTGATTTGGTAAGTTCGAAGACCACAAATATCAAAACGAAGTGCTGCATATTAAATGCGAGCTGGGAAAAAAATTCGGAAATCATCATAAAGGAAAACGAACGAATGCGAAGGGCGGCGAACATATCATTTGTGGTAATAGTTTTTTTGATGAAGCCCATTTTATACTTTCTCGCTGTACTCCCCAGTTCTTGTATCAAGACTTATGCTGTCTCCTACTTTTATAAAAAGTGGCACTTTGGTTTTTATACCATTTTCTAAAACTGCGTCTTTGAAGACATTTGTTGCGCTGTTACCTTTTATAGATGCACCTGTTTCTATTACTTTAAATTTCATCTTAGGTGGCAGATCCAAAGACAAAGCTTCGTCCCCAAAAAAACTTATATTAAAATTTTCGCCCTCCTTTAGATATTCGTAATATTGAAACTTAATAAGAGAAATAGAGATCTGCTCAAACGTCAAAGGGTTCATAAAATAAGCGTTCTGTCTATCTTTATAGAGAAACTGGAGTTCTTTTTTTTCAAGTCTTATATCATTAACTCTTGCCCCACTTATAAAACTTTTGTTTGTTAATGCACCATTTCGCAAATTTCTAACTTTGACTTTAATATTAGCACTTCCCCGCCCCATCTTTATATGCTCATAGGAAAGGACCTGGAAAATTTGTCCCTCAGCTTCAAATGTTGCACCAGCTCTAAGTTCTGTTACAGAAACCATAATTTAAAAATTAAAACTCAAAGCTCAAAATGAAAAACTACAACGCCAATCGTAAATCTTTTAAAAATTTGTGAAGTTTTGAGATTCAAAGATGTAAATTTGACATTTGAGATTTAAGTTTTCAGATTCTTTATTCTCTTAACTCGTATTAATCCCGAACACGGAACTATTACTATCCCCTTCTTTTCCAATTGATCCAGAAATATATTTGCCCCAATTGAATCCGACGCCATATGTCCTGTATTAATAACATTAATATGAAGTTTTTTAATCTCCTGTAAAGCCTCTTCGGGAATATGCATATCAATGACAGTACCAATTCCTGCTTTTGCCATTTCCACATAAAGTTCTTTAGATGGATTCGTACCTCCTGTAAATGAGATAAAAATTTTACCAGCCCTTGAGTTTTCAGAACCCGACAAAATCATAGGACCTGCTTTTCCTCTTCTTGCTTCTATAAATTCTGGAAGTTTATTTATTTCATCGACTATTTCCCCTACTCTGTCAAATTTTTTCTTCGAAAGATAATCATTCATAAACTTGTTCCCAAGATTGTCCCAAATAGTATGGAGAGCAAGAAATGGAATATTTAAAAGTCTTGCTGCATCAATATCTTGTCCATGATTTCTTGGGTCTATTCTCCTTCTCACAGTGCCTTTCCTTTCTTCAAAAAGAGCATGTGCAACATTGGCGGGAATTCCTGCCTCTTCAAACATATCAACCTGGACATCCATTACCTCATGAAGACTTGCTAGTGCATAGCCTGTTGGATGATGAGAAATAAGAAGGTCTATTTTCTCTCCTTTTTGGTTTAATCTATCCAAAAGCAAAAGGTCCGCAACCCCGGCGTCAATTCCTGCCATAAGCTTTTTCACTTTTGCCTTAGGATCTCCGTACAAAATTCTTGAGTCAGAATATGGATTTTTTAAAGATTCCTTATCAAAAAACTCTTTCTTTCCTGCTGGTAATTCTTCGTATTCTTTTCTAGTTTTTTCTAAAAATTTTTTAACTCTGGCTACACCGCGGGGATCCGATTTTATGGCCATCTCAATTCCTAAATCGTAAATTTGTTGAAGTGTCATAAAGGAAAGTATATAATAATAAAGTTAAAAATGCAAAACAAATCACTAATCTGGAATTAGGAATCATGGTCGTTAAATCATAAGTTTTACCTAATTCTTGGTTCGTAATTCATGCTTCCAAAAAATGCTGGCGCGGTGGTGAAATGGTAGACACGCTGCTCTCAAAAAGCAGTGAAGGCAACTTCATGAGAGTTCGACTCTCTCCCGCGCCACTAAATGGGGGGCCCGCAAAGGTCTAATAAAGAATCTGCTCCGACCACAACACCGACAAATTTCCTCTGCAAAAAAGAGATTGGCCCAATTTCCATATTTTCTCTAGCAATCTTATATCACTCCAACTTCGACTTCCTTCGGAACTACCAAATAAAGGTTCTTTTTTTCTAGACGCCGATTTTGGCTGCAATTGTAGCCAATTTTTCCTCAATTCGCTCTAGAGCTGCTAAAATCTGCTCATGAGGTGGTCCCTCTGGCCCTCCTCCCATTAGCCCGCCTGTTGGTGGGGGCGGTGGGGGCGGCATACCTCCCATAGAAGGTGGGACGTCTCCTCCTGGCATCGTCGGCTCTCCTGGTTGATTTTGATTTAGCGGATCATCCATTACTTATCACCCCCTTTAAAAAATTCCAAATTAAAAATTTTAAATCCTAAATAAATTACATTTCTCAAAATATTAAAATATAAACCGTTTTGGATTTAGGTTTTGTGATTTTGATATTGTTTAGAATTTATAAATTAGTGCTTAGAATTTTATCTTGTTATTCTTCGTGTTTTTTCTCTATATTATAAAATCTTATCCTATCTCCTCTGAAAAGTAAATCTATTTCGCCAGTTGGTCCGTTTCTATGCTTGGCAATCAAAAGCTTTGTCGGTATTACATTACCAACTGCCTCTTCTGTTCTATATAAAAACATCACCACATCCGCATCCTGCTCTATTGCGCCACTTTCTCTAAGGTCTGCAAGTTGAGGTTTTTTCTCTCCTCTATGCTCGACCGCACGTGAGAGTTGAGAAACCGCAAGAACAGGAATTTTAAGTTCTCTTGCCAAATTCTTAAGAGATTGCGAAATAACTGAAACTTCCTGGACTCTATTGTCATAATGTCTTCCCGGATCAACAAGCTGAAGATAATCAACAATAAGAAGCGCAATATTATGTTCAAGCTGAAGCCTTCGGGCTCTTGTTCTTATTTCTGAAACTGATGCTCCCGGTGTATCATCTATAAAAATTGCCGCATCTGCCAAAAGCCCCATTGCCTCTGATAATTTTGGGAAATCTGATTCCGAAAGTCTGCCTGTTTTAAGTCTCCATGCATCCACATCCGCCTGACCTATCAAAAGCCTGTCAACCATTTCTTCTTGACTCATCTCTAAAGAGAATATTCCAACTGGCAATTTTTCTGAGACAGCGATAAACTGAGCTATGTTTGCAACCATTGCTGTTTTACCCTGTCCAGGACGCGCTGCAAGTATAAGTAAATTTGAAGCCTGCATTCCAGACAAAGTGTTATCAACATCAACAAATCCAGTCTTAATTCCTCTAAAACCTGCTCCTCTTTTATGCAACTCATCTATTCTATCAAAGCTTTCAGCCAACATCTCCTTAAGAGCAATAAATCCTCTTATTCCATGCCCTTTGGATATAGAAAATATAGATGATTCAGCCTTGTCCAATAATTCATCTGCAGACTTCTCTTCTGTAAAACCCATTTCTGCAATTTGCCCACCTGCTGTGATAAGCGCCCTTTTTGTAGAGTCCTCTTTAATAATTTTTGTGTAATATTCTACGTTTGCTGCCGTTGGAACAGCATTTACAAGATCTGATATATAAACAGGATCAACTGCATCTTTCTTCTTTTTCTTTTTAAGCTCTGAGGTTAAGGTTAAAATGTCAATAGGCTTTTGCTCCTCAAATAAAGAAAGCATGACAGAATAAATAATTCCATTTACGTTGTTGTAGAAATCAGAAGATTTGATAATTTCAGAAACAATGCTTATCGCACTATTGTCGATAAGAATTGCTCCTAATATGCTCTGTTCTGCTTCTTCATTGTGAGGAGGGACTTTTACATTTGCCATAACTTATAAAAATTCCAAATTCCAAATAAATTTAAATGTTCAAAATTCTAAATTCGAAATTGCTCCTGTATTTTGGTAATTCGAATTTTGATATTATTTTGGAATTTGATGCTTTGGATTTTGAATTTTAACCCAGCACGACAACTTCCATTTCTTCTGGTAATTTTTCTGAGACAGAGAATTTTTGAAGAGACGTGATTTCTTTTCCAAATTCTTTTGCCAACACCGATGCCATTTCCCCATACAAAATAACTACACTAGACTCAAATGAACTAATAATAGATTGATCAATCTCTAAGTCTGAATTTAAAATAAGTATCTTATAAGCTTTTCCATTCTGGGTTTTGCCTAGTGCGCTTAAATTTCCTAGAAGAACTCCTATGCTGCCAATATCCAGACTATATATAAGTTTATCTGCCAAGGCCTGAGTCGTAATTCTAATGCCCCCTATTTCGTATTCCCCAGGCCCCTCTATTAAAACCCGAAAGCCTTCGACTTTTGATGCATCAATATCTCCATTGCTTTTAAGAGACAAAATTCCGTCTGCATTTGTTTTTTTCATTTGCCCTGTTGGGTCAACCACAAGACTTGCGTTTTTAGCCTTAATTTTAATTGAATTTTTTAAAAGAAGCGTTACGTCCATCAACCCATCCTATCACAGTAAATTTTTCTTGACAAGAGGATTTTTTTATCTTATTATTCATTGTATCAAAAATGAAAAGAGAAAAAGTTCTACTCTCGTTTATAGCAGTACTTTTTGGCATCCTAGCAACTGCGATTGCCTTCTATCTCTATCAAGCAACCAGAGTTAGCACCAATAAGTCTGAGGAAAAGGTAATTGCAATTGTTTCCCCAACCCCCACACCAAAACCATCTGTATTTTTAAATATCGCAAGTCCAGTTAATGAGTCTGTTCTCAATAAAAAAGTTGTCACTGTCTCAGGAAATACAGCAGACAATGCAACAATTATTGTCTTAACGCCAATTGATCAACAGATTGCCCAACCAGCTCCTAATGGTAATTTTTCAACAACTGTAAATATAGATGATGGAGAAAATATCATTGAAATTACTGCAATCTCTCCAAATGGGGAAGATGTAAAAGTAAGAAGAATTGTAACATTTTCAACCGAGGAATTTTAAGAATATGAAAAAGAAATCTATCTTAGTTCTTTATATCTTAATATCTTTATACCTTAGTATCTTCATAGTGACTTCTTATGCAGCTACTCCAACAACTACTCCGGTCCCAACTGATTCAACCCAAACACAAATAAATGACTTAACAAATCGTATCGCATCAAGAGTCGCGCAGTTAAGGCTGGTTGAAAAAAGGGGAATAATAGGAAAAGTCACTGATGTATCAAATACGCAAATTACCATTACCGATATCCAGCAAAATACGCGATTTATAGATGTTGATGAATTTACAAAATTCTCCTCTCCATCTGCAAAGTCGTCCTTTGGGATATCCGACATTACCAAGGGGTCAACTATAGGAGTTCTCGGTCTTTATAACAAGGAGTCTCGAAGGATTTTGGCCCGTTTTGTTGATGTGCTTAATCTTCCCGAGTTTATCCACGGCTATATATCCTCAATTGATTCAAAAAATTTTAGCTTAAATGTTGTAAGCGAGAATGGAACGCCACTTAATGTTGATGTTGCGACATCAACTATTACTCTATCTTACAATACTGGTCCTCTAAACTTTGCAAAATCTGGATTTTCAAAATTAAAAGAAGAAGAAAATGTTATAGTGATAGGATTTTATGATCTTAGAAATAAAAATCAAATAAATGCTTCAAAGATTATTGCTTTGCCAGATATCCCAAAGAATCCAAAAATAAAAACCCCAATACAAAGCCCTACGCCAACCATCTCCGCAATCCCAAAAGCTCAATGAAATTCCAAATCAAAAGCACCAAATCAAAAATAATATCTAAATTCTAATACTTAAATCCTAAACATTTTGACCATTGGAATTTTGAAAATTGTAATTTATTTGGAATTTGTAATTTTGAATTTTGAATTTAATAATGTATGGATATCAAATTATTAAATCTTCAAAACTTAATAACAAGTAAGAAATTGGATGCTCTGCTTGTTTCTTCTGTTCCAAATATTATCTATCTAACCAATTATTCTGCTTTTTCTTATTTTGAAAGAGAGGCATTTTTGGTAGTTTCTAAAAAGAAGAATTATCTAATAACTGACGGCAGATACAAAGAGGCAGTTTTAAGAATTCCGGGTTTTCAGCTTTTGGAGATTTCAAATAAGAGCTCAATAGATTATATTTTCAAATCGCTTTCTCAAAAAATAAAGAGGCTTGGGGTCGAAAACACTAATATAAGCCTAGCCGAAAGTAAAAAATTAAAAAAATATTTTAAAATTTATCCTATTAACCAATCAGAAAATCTAAGAATTATAAAAGAAAAGGATGAAATTTTGAAAATCAAAAAAGCCTGCAAAATTGGAGATGAAACTTTTAAAGATATTTTAGGTAAAATTAAAAAAGGTATTTCGGAAAAAGAAATTGCCTTAGAAATAGAATTTTCTATAAAAAGAAAGAAAGCTGATATTTCTTTTCCGCCAATTGTTGCTTTTTCTAAAAACTCCTCAATTCCCCACCACGTCCCAACTTTCAAGTCTAAACTTTCAGCTTTCAATTCAATTGTCCTTTTGGATTTTGGGGTAAAGTTTGAAAATTATTGTTCAGATATGACAAGAACAGTTTTTATAGGACGCGTAAATGATAAATTTAAAAAAATCTACAACACAGTTCTATCCGCCCAGAAAAAAACAATAGAATTTATTCAATCATCAATCGTCAATAATAAATCGTCAATTCTTGCAAATAAAGTTGATGATATTGCTAGAAGTTACATTATTAAACAGGGTTTTAATACTATTCCCCATTCCCTCGGGCATGGTGTTGGAATTGAGGTTCATGAGCCGCCCAGGCTTTCTCCAAACTCAAAAGAAATGTTAAAACAAGGCATGGTTTTTTCAGTAGAACCGGGAATCTATATTCCTGGTTTTGGAGGAGTAAGAATTGAGGATTTAATCTTAATTAGAAAAAATAACATTGAACTCCTCACCCATTCCCCAAAAGATATTATTGAGTTATAATATAAAAATGAGCAAAATAAAACCACAGACTCTAAAAGGTTTTCGGGATTTTTTGCCCAAAGAGGTCCGAAAAAGACAATATTTAATAAACACCTTAAAAAAGGTGTTTGAGTCTTATGGGTTTGAACCTTTGGAAACTCCTGCTCTTGAATATGAAGAAATCCTTGCCGGAAAATATGGAGAAGAAGGCGAAAAGTTAATGTACCGTTTTAATGATTTGGGCGGACGAAAAGTAGCAATGAGATATGACCAAACAGTTCCACTTGCTCGAGTTGTTGCTCAATATCAAAATGACTTGCCTGTTCCCTTTAAGCGATATCAAATCCAAAATGTTTGGCGGGGTGAAAATCCACAAAAAGGAAGATTTCGAGAATTCTTGCAGTGTGATGCTGATATTGTAGGCTCCTCTTCCCCATTTTCCGATGCAGAAATTATTGCTTTAACAACAAAATCATTAGAAAAATTGGGAATCCTAAAGTTTAAGATTTTTATTAACGATAGAACAATTTTTAAAGATATTACTCCAGACGCTGTCATCATTATTGACAAATTAAAAAAAATAGGAAAAGAGACAGTTTTAGATGAACTAGTCAAAAAAAATCTCGCAAAAGACATAGATGAAGCTACTGTGATGTTTCGAAAGATCGAAGAAAGCTCACCCAGCAAGACGCTTAAAAAAACTCTCTCTTATCTGCCGATACTCGGAATTGATCCTTTGAAATGCGAGTTCTCTCCTACTCTTGCCAGAGGTTTAAATTACTATACAGGAATGATTTTTGAAGTTGAGGTTAAAGGATATAATGGCGGATCGGTCGCAGGAGGAGGAAGATATGATAACTTAATAGGTCTTTTTGCCAACAAACAAATTCCAGCTGTTGGGTTCTCTTTCGGATTTGACCGACTTATCGAAGCGATGGAAGAGCTAAATCTTTTTCCAAATGATCTAGCAACAACAAAAGTATTAATCACTGTTTTTTCTCCTGAATTTTTAGATAAATCAATAGAAGTGACTTCTCAACTTCGTACAAATAACATAAATGCCGAACTTTACCTTGATGACAATACCCCGCTTGATAAACAATTAAAGTATGCTGACAATAAAGGTATCCCCTATGCTATTATTATAGGAACTAATGAGATCAAAAAGAAAAGCGTAACACTTAAAAATATGCAAACTAGACAGCAGGAAATTCTAACTTCAGAAGAAGTTATAGAAAAAATAAGACAATAGCCTTGATTTAAGGTGCAAAAAAATATATAATTATAGTCTATGAAAGCAAACATTCATCCGCAATATTTTGAAGAAGCACAGGTAATTTGTGCCTGCGGTAATAGGTTTACTGTGGGCTCAACCAAAGAAATCATTCATGTTGAACTTTGCAATAAATGTCACCCATTTTATACTGGAGAACAAAAATTCGTTGACACCGCATCAAGAATTCAAAAATTCCAAACCAAACAAAAAATCGCGCAAGAATATATCGCAAAAAAAGTAAAAAAGATTGAGCAGAAGAAAGAACAAGACAACACACCCAAAACGCTACGTGAAATGCTAATGTCTCTAAAATAACAAAGCCGCTAGCAACTAGCAACTAGTTTTTAGTAGTATTTCTAGTGGCTAGTTGCTAATAACTAGTTGCTAATTTATGGATTATATAAAATCACAAATTGAGGAATTAACCAAAAAAATAGAAGAGACAAAACTTCTTCTTGAAAATCCATCGCTTGCAGACATAGCTGTTTTGGAAATCAAAGACCTCGAAGCAAGAAAAAGAGCTCTTGAAAATGATTTAATGTCAAACAAAAACCAAGAGAGAGAATCTCTTAATGACAGAAATGTCATTATGGAAATAAAAGGGGCAGCTGGAGGAGAAGAAGCAAAGTTATGGGGAGAAAAACTGTTAAGAATGTATATAAAATTTATTCAAAAAAGAGGTTTCAAGGTTGAACAGGTAGATGATAATATAATCAAAATTACAGGTAATCCGTCAACTGGCGGAGCTTTTGGATTTTTTAAATTCGAAGCAGGAGTGCACCGCGTTCAAAGAATTCCGACAACAGAAAAAAGAGGAAGGGTTCATACTTCAACCGCGATTATTTCTGTACTTCCCGAGCTTGAAGACATAGATCTTCATGTAAATCCAGATGATGTAGAATTTGAAGCATTTAGAAGTGGCGGTCACGGTGGGCAAAATGTAAATAAAGTCTCAACTGCCGTAAGAATAAAGCATAAACCAACAGGAATAGTTGTGACCTGTCAGACGCAGCGCCAGCAAGCGCAAAATCGAGAAAATGCTATGAAGATGCTTCGGGCAAAATTGTGGGAAATGGAAATTGAAAAGCAACAAAAAATTACTTCAGAGCTTAAATCAACCCAGGTCGGCAAAGGCATGAGGGCTGAGAAAATACGAACTTATAATTTTCCGCAAAATCGCTTAACAGATCATCGAATTAACAAATCCTGGTACAACCTCGATGAAATTCTTGAAGGAAACTTAGAAAACGTAATAGACGCAATAAGAAGCAGTCAATCATAATAAAGCAAGGAACAAAACTGCTATAGTTTGACTATGATTTGACCTAAAAAATCCTAGTTGACAAATTCCTATTCTCTATTATATTATGAGCGCGGCAGGATGCAGAGAAATCTTCCGCAAGGAAAATTTCAAAACATTCTGCTTTTTTTGTGGCAATTTAGGCGGTTTATTTTATATACTCAAAATCCTTCTTTTTTAGATCTTCAACTTTATCTAAATGGTTCTCCAAAAGGAGCCTTGCAATTTGTCTACCTCCTGCAAGATGAGGTAGAATTACATAATCCGCCCCTGCTTTATATAAAGCTTTTGCATCACTTGAGTCAAGAGCCATAACCACTATTTTTGCTCTTCTGTTTTCATGTTTCAGTTCCCTTAAAAGCAGTAAATTATCTTCAAAATCCGGAATAGTTGAAATAACTAGTTTGGCGCTATCAAGCTGAACTTTTTCCTGGATATCAAAATCTGAAATATCACCATACAGCCGATGTATCTTTTTGTCAGATTCGTCCGAAGAGAGATTTTTTAATTTTTTTAATATATCGGGATCAAAATCAACTACTACTACTTCTATATCCATGTCTTCAAGCGCAGCAAGAATACTTCTTCCCATTTGGTCAGCTCCAATCAACACAACATGATTCTTTATGTCTAATAATCCGTCAGATTCTACCATCTCTTCCCTTTTTTTAGATGTTATCTCTAAAAATGAAAGGCTATGGTTTAAAAATTTATAAACGCTTTTTCCTCCTGTAGTCAAATATGTTGACAATGTAAATGTAATAATGCCCACAAGAGTAATAAGAGATACAACTTCATTTGGAATGTGACCTAATTTTTGGCCAAGAAAAACAATAATAAGAGAAAACTCAGAAATTTGAGCAAGACTTATTCCGGTTAAAAAAGACGTCCGCTTTTTAAAACCCAGAATACCCATGACAATTACCACGATAAAGGGTTTTAAGATCAAAACCAGAAACGACATAACAATTGCCGGCAAAAAAATTAACGCGATGTTACCAAAAGTCATTTGAATTCCAAGTAGTACAAAAAACAATATTATGAAAAAATCCTGCAAAATTTTTGCCCGAGCAATAATCTGGTAATTTGCAAATGAGTTAGCAAGAGCAAGGCCAGCCAAAAAACCCCCGATTTCAACCGAAAATCCAATAGAGCTTACAAGAGTTGATAATCCAAAAACCCAAGCAATGCTCACTAAAAATAATGTTTCTGTTGACTTTGCCAGTTTTTCAACAACCCAAGGGATTATGCTTGTACCAAGATACCAAACAGCAGCAAGAAGAAAAATCCCTTTTAAAAAAATCTGGGCAAACTTGTCAATCGGCGCCGTAGTTAAGAACTGTTGAGTAAAACTTGACAAAAAAATAAGAATAAAAATTGCTAATAAATCCTGTATGAGAAGGACTCCTGTTGCTATCTTTCCATGCAAGCTATGGATTTCCTTTTTTTCAGATATTAATTTGACTACTATAACGGTTGAGGAAAACATTAGCGCAATACCTATATAGACAGCAGCAATTGTGGTAAATCCAAAAATAAGAGACACAATATACCCTGTTAAAAATGAAAATAAAACCTGGATTCCCGAAACTATAAAAGCAACGCCTCCTATGGAAGTAAGATCTTTAATCTTAATCTCAATGCCCAGCATAAAGAGAAGAAATGTAATTCCAAGTTCGGCAAGAGTCTGTAAAAAATCCTGAGTCGTGACATTAAAAAATCCAAAAGGTCCAATTATAATGCCAGTTAATATATAAGCAAGAAGTGCGGGTTGTCTAAGAAAACGAAATAGAACAGAAAGTGCCGCAGCTAAAATAATAATAACTGTAATTTCAATAAAGGCAGGTCCCATCTATACCATAATAACAGATAAATTTCGGGCTTGACAAGCTTTGCTTAGTCTCATACCATAACATTATGAACGGTCAAGAAGAAGTTTCTCGGTCAACTCAATTTAGCACTCCGCCTGAAGCTCCCGAAAAACCTAACAAAATAAAAGCAATTGCTCTTATCGAGGTCGGACTTTTTGAGTTATCGTTTGTAATCCTAGGTCTTTTAGTAATTTTTGGAGTATTTAATTATTTTAATATTCTTCCAATTTCCCAGTCTCTTCCCTTTCTTTCTTTTCTACCAAGACAACAAGAAATATCAGAGACTAAAATACAGGTAATCCCTATATTAAATCAAACGCAAATTGATGAAAAGATAAAAGCCGCTCTCCCCTTTTTAGGATGCCCTGTTGAACGAAATATCTGCCCGCAAGGACTTGTGATTTCGCAGCCCAGAGAAGAAATTGCCTCATTTTCAGGAATAGGTTTCACGAGTTTACCCAATAAAACTCAAATTCTAGCTGTAATAGACGGTGATATCAAATTTTCAGATACAGAGGCCAGCCAAGAGGCAAAAACTCTAATAACCATAGAAAATAAAGGAAGAAATATACAAGTTACTTATGAGCTAGCAAAAGAATCGTTTAGAGTCGCGACGACCTCATCGCAGATTAAACAAAACCAGGCAATTGGAACTTTAGAAGATAATTCTGCTACGCTAAATGAATTTATCAAAAAATTTAATTTGATATTTTTCTCTCAAGTATTAAGTTCCAAAGAATTTATCAGTCTTAAACCCTCACCAGACGGAATAGGCCTCTTAACTGTTAGCCCTTGAAGTTTCCATTTGACAAGTTGTACTTGAGTATGATATCCTCTACCTATAAAACTATGGGCTTATTTGATCTATGATCAGAAACGAATCTTCACCAAGAAGAATTTTTAGTCCTTCTAAAACAGCTAGGACTATTAGCGTCCTGGTTATGGCCGGGGCTGCAGGTTTGGCCTCCCAACGCGGAGAAGACAACGTAAATCAAAACTTGACAAGTCTTACCCCACCCTCAACCACTCTTGCTGGAACAATAATTCCTGATCTTTATAAAGATTTAATATTCTCCAACCTTTCTTTAGAAGAAAAGAAGATAACTCAGCTAAAAGATGGTATTTCCGAAAGATTTGGTATTTACGTTGAAACAGTCAATGAAATCTCTCAAATTCCAACTTTTATGTCTAACTTTATATACGAGTTTGAATATGGACCTAATAATTTTTCTAATCAAAATCAGGATTGGAACGAAGAGAATTTAAAACTTCTGCAAAAGGCCCTTTCTTATTTACCCAAAACTACATATCAAGAAAAGGATAAAGAGAAAGTCCATTTTATTTTAGGCCCAATATTTTCTTGTGGAGGCGATGCAAAAACCTTTACCACTCTCTATCCTAGGGAAATCATGTTATCCTCTAGCTATTTTAGACCGGAAACCCCTCTTACCGCAGTATGGGCTTTAATTCATGAGTCCGTACATCTTCGCACTTTACCTTCATGTTCATCAATTAATGCAAGTACAATTGAAAATTCTCCTTATTTTGAGAAACTTGATAAAATACTAGGAGGATCTTATGTACAAGTGCGAGAAGAGCTTTTGCAAGAGTTGAAAAATTACGAAGAGCAAACAGGAATTAAAGCAAACGAAGGAGGAGTTGTAAAACCTTTGGAATCTGTAGAAAACCCCGAAGAATTGACCACTTTCCAGCTTACGCGTTTTAAATATGGTATTAGTAAAGACTTGCCTACTGAATTTATTGCAGTTTTGGCAGAATCCTATTTTTTAGGTAAAAACTATTTTTACCAAATGTATTCCCCATTTTTGCCAGAAGAAAACACAGATAGACTTTATCAATTTGTCAAAAAAGAAATTTTTGACGGGAGAGAATATCCCGACTATCATAATATACTACAGAAGCTTGAAAGCAAAAAATAAATCTTGTTGTCAAGTTCTTGAACATTCTTATCTATTCCGAATCTTCCGAAATCTTCCGATACGGGATCGTCATTGCGCTAAAAATTTGAGATCTTGCTTTGAAAGAATTATAATATAGGATAATTCAAAGATAAAAAGAAGAGACTATGACTACAGAAAAAGAGAGACGAGGATATCATTCTCAAGAACAAATACCTATAAGAGACGGTGAACATAAGAAACACTGGCTTGGAACAACGGTACGCAGTATAGCTGCTGCTGTTGCGGTTTTTGGAGGAACGGTAATTGGAATGAAGGAAACTCATACCGGTCCCTTCTCTTCAGAATCAAATCAACAAGGAAACCAACAAGTATTACCTGGTGGCCTACCTTCCCAGACAGTACCTCCTGAAATAACAGAAACCCCAACCCCAGAACCAACACCTACTCCTGAGAAACTTTGGTATGAA
>CAYZZF010000004.1:0-30006 GCA_964483115.1 uncultured Gammaproteobacteria bacterium
TTGGAGTTCCAGCCGCCTCACTTGGATTTGGTGTTGCAACTAAACCTGCATATGATGGCGTAGGAGTCTCCCTAGTTCTTAGAGTGCTAGGGTTATAACTTGTGCCTGAATCGCTTGAGCTGGCAATTTCATACCCAATAGCTCCAGCACCTGCGAGTAAAACCAAACCAGTCCCTAGTCTCACAACAGGATTATTCCAATATTCTCTAGTCTTTTTATCACCTGAATCTTTTGGTCTTTCTATTTGTGACATTATTTCTCACCTCCTTGAAATGTTATTTTTGATTTCTTTTTAAGTATAAGTCCAATAAGTCCTGTTGGGATAAGTCCAATAAGAGGAAGCATTTCAGGTCCGGTTGCGGGAGTCTCGGCGATACTTGGAGCAGGCAAAACCTTAAGTCCGCCTTTTGTTACTCCGAGAACTGGCTTTTCAATACAAAATTGAGAATTATCCGAACTTTGCTGGCCATTATTCGCAGTCGCAATCGCCTGGTTTACAACGCAAGTTATACCTTGAGAGTTTGGAAATTGGTTGGCATCAGCTGTTTTTCCGCTAACTGTAAAAGTTGTTGATGCACCCGCGGAAAGATTGTCAACCTCAAAACTAAGAGTTTTGGTGTTTGCATCAAAGCTTCCGGGGCCTGAAACAAAATTTATGAACTGAGGAAAAATATCCTTGACAGTTACTTTGGAAGTGTCAGTGTTACCTGTATTAGTTACTATTATACGGAAAGTAACAGTTGAGGAGGGAGAATATCTTGGATCATTAATACCGAGATTATCAACGAATGCACCTGTTTGAGGATTTTCTACTGTTTTATTAATAGCTACTTGGCTTACCTGAATACAAGTTTGTCCTCCACCATAAATAGGCTGACAGGATACTTCAGCTTTTGCAGATAAAGCAGATACAAGATATAAAATTGCGACTGCAAATATTGAGAATAAAAGTCTTTTCATACTTAAGTTTTGTTCATAAACAAAAATGATACTACCATTCAGTAAATTGGACAGTATCATTTTCTATAGTTACAAAGTATACCATATAATATAGGACTATGTCAAGCCACCTAGTTTTACCCCTGATTAGCCTTTCGGACAGAACAACAGCTCAAGGCAAATGCCTCTTGACAAAGAAATGAAGATATGATGTAATACGTTTGGTTTTAGCATTTCTTCCAGAAGAATTTCTGCAAAGGGTATCAATTTTACATTTCATGTTTACATTTAGTGCGCCTTTTTAAGTTTCTTTTTAAATCGTCTTTCAAAAAACAGAAATTAATTATTTATTAAATATAAATATGCCATATAAAAAAAATTTATCAAAGAAACCTTCGATTAATGATCTTGTTGGAAAGCCAACCTTAGAACCCCAAAGCCAAGAAGTTCAACCGGTTGTAGTCCATGTTCCAACGGTTAGAGGAATAACAGAAGCAAAAGAACAAACCCAAGAAGTTTCGGGAATTTTGGACATTCAACCTGAAGGACATGGATTTTTACGACCGAAATTCATTCTATCTGGAAGAGACGTCTATATTTCTCAGTCTCAAATAAGAAGATTTATGTTGCGCCCCGGAGATCTTGTTGAAGGTGTTGGTAGACCCCCGAAAGATACCGAGAGATACTATGGACTTTTAAAGGTTGAAAAAGTCAATAATATCCCAGCCGATGATTCACTAAAACGGCCATATTTTGATGATCTCGTACCTATTTACCCGAGAAAGCAAATAACATTAACGACCGGAAAACTTCCACTATCAACCCGCATTATTGATCTTGTTGCGCCGATTGGGTTTGGTCAAAGAGGAATGATTGTTTCGCCTCCAAAAGCCGGAAAAACAACAATACTTAAAGAAATTGCCGCCGGTATTTCGCAGAATTTTCCAAAAGCCCATCTTATGGCGGCGCTGATCGGAGAAAGACCAGAGGAAGTTACAGATATTAGTCAATCAGTTAAAGGTGATGTGGTTGCATCGAATTTCGATGAGCCGCCAGAGAAACAAACAAAAGTTGCAGAGATTACTCTTGATCGGGCAAAAAGACTGGTGGAACTTGGGACTGATGTAATAATACTTCTTGATTCAATAACAAGACTCGCCCGCGCCTACAATCTTTCTGTTGCTCCATCTGGTAGAACTCTTTCAGGAGGCTTTGATCCGGCGGCTCTCTGGCCCGCAAAACGCTTTTTTGGAGCAGCAAGAAGCTGCAAAGAAGGAGGATCGCTGACGATTATTGGAACTGCCCTTGTTGAAACAGGTTCTAGAATGGATGATCTTATTTATGAAGAATTTAAAGGAACTGGGAATATGGAACTTCATTTAGACAGGAAACTTTCGGAACGACGCATTTTTCCAAGTATTGACGTTGAGCGTTCAGGGACAAGACAAGAAGAGCTTCTTCTTTCGGAAAAAGAACTTAAGAAAGTTGTTACAATGAGAAGAATGCTTGATATGTTGTCTTCGGAAGAACGGACAAGTATATTAGTAGAACGCCTTTTAAAAACAGAAACCAACGAAGAATTCCTCGATTCTCTGGGAAAATCCTAGAAAAGCAAGGTTGGGTTGACATCCTCTTTTTAATTTGTTAACCTTTAGTTTTGTAACATGCATAAGCGTCGCTTTCTTTCTTTTGGCCAATTTTTACTAAAGTTTTGGTTGGAATTTTCTTCCTTTTTTAGTTTTCTTCTTAAGTATCTTAAGGGAAAGATTACTACCTTTTTTGTTTTTTTTGAAAAAAACAAAAATATTTTAGTCAGATTATTTACGATTAAAAGGGGCCGATACAATCGGTCCTTTTTACATCTTGCAGTTATGGGGGTTTTGGGGATCGGAATAATAGTAGCACCTTTTTTGGCAAGCACTTATCCTGTTTTTCAGACTAAAGCTTCAGTCAAACTTGATTCTCCAGCTGTAAATCAATCAATAATCGTAGGAGAAGATTCACTCCGTACAGATATTTCGCAGAAACCAAGGGACAAAATCATAACTTACACGGTTGAAAGGGGAGATACTATCTCAACAATAGCTAAAAAATTTGGAATTTCAGAAAATACTATCCGTTGGGCCAATGATCTTTCAAATGATAATATCACAGTGGGCGATGAACTTCAGATCTTACCTGTTACAGGGATAGCATATAAAGTGGAGAAGGGAGATAATGTTTACTCAATTGCTAAAAAATTTAACACTTATGCTGGAAAAATAGTTGATTTCCCTTTTAATGATTTTGCAAATCCCGAGACGTTTTCTTTAGTTGCGGGACAAATATTAATTGTTCCTGATGGAATAAAGCCGTCTGAGCAACCATATATTAAACGCCAGGTATATCTTGTTCAAGGTCCTATTTCAGTTTCATCGTCTGGTTTTGTCTGGCCGTTACGGGGAGAAATCACCCAGGGCTATTCTTGGTATCATCCGGGAGTTGACATAGCCGCACCTTTTGGTTCGCCTTTGGTCGCGGCTACATCTGGAGTGGTTTCAAAGGTAAGCGCAGGCACCTGGGATTATGGTTATGGAAATAATGTAATGATAGATAATGGTGATAAAAGAACACAATACTCCCACATGGATGCAATTTATGTGAGCGTAGGTCAGTCGGTTGTTGCTGGGAAAACGGTCATAGGAACCGTTGGTGTGACAGGAAGAACAACCGGGCCGCATGTTGATTTTAGAGTAATTCAAAACGGAACTTTCTTAAATCCCTTCAACTTCCTGCAGTAGAATAGTATTTAATGTGTTAAAATATTGAAGCCAAGGGCTTATAGGTAAATGGCATACCGGTACATTCGCATTGTACAGTTCCGAGTTCGATTCTCGGTAAGTCCACAAGGGCCTGTGGTATACCGGTAACACGCTTCCATGGCATGGAAGAGTAAGGGGTTCGATTCCCCTCAGGTCCACATTTTGGTGCTTGCTATTTTGATTTTGATAGGCTATACTAGGCCAAGTATAAGATTAGTCCTCACCTCTTTCTGGATCAAAGACAGGTTGGTTAGGCGGAATCTAAGAAGCTCATGAAATTAAAAACCCCAAGTTTGCAATATCCACTAGTGACTTTAGTGACTTTTTATGCAAAGGAGGTGAAAAATTAATGGCTTTTCAAGATCAAACCTTGGTATGTAAGGATTGCGGTAAGGAATTTATTTGGACTGCTTCAGAACAAGAATTTTATCAACAAAAAGGATTCGAGAATGCACCTGTTAGATGTCAGGAATGCCGAGCGTTAAAAAGAACACGAATGGATAACAATAGAGGACAGAGACAATATTTTGAGATTACATGTTCGGAGTGCGGCAAGAAAGATAGTGTTCCTTTTCAACCCAGAGGAGATAGACCAGTTTTATGCCAAGAGTGTTTTATAAAGAATAAAAGGTAAAACTTCTTTTTAAATCTTTTTAAACTACTTTTCTTATCTGCTTTCAGAAGATTTAGTTGCCTCAAGCGGAGGAGGGATTTTAACCAGTGGGTTTTGTGGTGGTAATTGGGCAGAGGGACTGCTTATTGTGAGAGGTTGTTCGGTCTCGCCTACAGATGGCGTCGATGGCTGTCCAGTCTTTTGTAAATCTTCTATCTCCTTTGTTATCTTCTCTAAGTTGGTTGGATTGTTAGCAACTAACCTTTTGACGATTTGATATTGAGAAAGTGCATCGTTAAGGTTGCCTTTTTCTTGCAGCGCATGACCGAGATTATAGTAGGCATTTGCATAATCAGGCTTTAGCGAGATTGCTATTTGGAATTGTCTTACTGCATTATCCCATTGAGCAAGTTGATAGTAAATTCCTCCAAGATTTATATATTCTTGAGGATTGTTTGGATCAAGAACTACTGCTTGTTGACTAGCAAGTATTGCGAAAGAATCTGCGTTTTGACCAAATCCAATAAGACTTCTATATATTGAGGCAAGATTTTGCCAGTTAAGCATAGTTTGCGGGGCATAAATTGTTGCTTGGCGCCCGGCGTTTATCGATTGCTGTATAAGAGTAAATATGGTTTGTTGAATTTGTGCACTAGGGCTTGATCCTTTAGGTTGTGCAGCTGCTAGTGAATTGGCCAAGGCAAGATTAGTCTGAGAGAAGAATCTGTAGTAAGCATCTCTATATGGGAATGTAGATATTGCATCTGCCTGATCTTTATACGTTAAAGAACCATTATTTTGTGAAGCTGCAACAAGAGAGCTTTGGAAAGTGAAGTCAGATACAAAGTATTTTATGCTAAAGTAACCAATAATGCCTACTATTGTAAAGATAATTATAAAAATTATGGAAGGTAAAACCGGGGTTTTTTCCTTAGACGGTGTAGTATCAAAAGTAATTAATCCTTTCTTCAATGCAACAAGCTGTAATTCAATGTCAAATAATTTCCCTGATTCACTTCCTTCTAAAGTCATCAAAAGGGCTAAGATAATGAAGAACAAAGCTTGAGTTGTAAATGAGAAGGACAATAGAAAGCTTGCTATAATTGGTATAAGAAAGAGAACAAAAACACGGCGCTGTCTAAATATCTTAAATACCAAAAATAAAAAAGCTAAAAATCCCAAAACGCCTGTAGTTGCGAGAAGTTCAAGCACAAAATTTGAACTTTTAAAGAATGGTAAGGCCCAAAGATTCTGATTTTGATTAAATGTTGCCTGCTTATATCTTGTGAAATCAGTTATATATGTCCCAAATCCGCTCCCAAAAAGAAAGCCTTGTAGCACCCTGCCGGTATCTTGCGAAATCTCAGCAAATGCTGTCTGAAAACCTGTTTCGAAAGGCAAAACCACTAGCCCGCCATTCTGTGGACTTGTTGCGAAGAGTTTATATGTAGATAGCACAAGCGCTATTAGGATAATTACTGACATAACAGCAAAGATAATTGCGCTGCTTACCTGGTTTTTTATTTCGCTTTTGTGTACCCCTTCAGTTGCTGTTAATGGTTGTTCTTGGGGGCTGGAGAATGACTTTATAATAGGGGAGGCAAAATAAATAGCAATAGGTAGAATGAATAAGAGATAGAGAGCTTGATCCAAAAGAGACCCAAGCGAAGTAAAAGTTTGTATGCGGGTAAAATTAAAAGGGAGTATATATATTTTAAAAAATGAAAGTATTGATAATATTGATAAAATACAAGCTCCTGTAATAAGAGAAGTATTAAGTAGAAGTACTGAATTTTTTGTGCGGGCTACATTTATAATAACAAAGTAAATTAAAACAGCAGAGAAAAAGGGAACAAAGTTTATTAGTGAATCTGCCTTATTTACAGCAAAAATACTTGATAAGAGAACAGTAATTAAAAAAAGTATTATCGCAAGATCCAATGGGCTTCTCCGAATTATTACCTGACGCTTTATTACTGTTTTTACAGCCAGAAGGGCAATGCTTATAAGAACAACTGCTCCTAAAATAATCTGTTTGGGTAGAGTAAAGGCATCAGTTGTGAAAGTTAGCATAAAAAGAGGAAAGATAAGAAAAAGAATTCCTAAAAGGAAAAGCGAAGCGTTCTCCAGATAAGAGGGAGTTTCATTATTTCTATTTTCCATAATATTTTTAATTTATCAGTATTAAATGCAAAATGTCAAGGGTATAAATTTTAAAAACTAATTCTGTCTCAATTAATAAGCAACCAGTTGAATGGCATGTCTTTGCTTAAAGGGGTATTTACTCCAATAGTGAAAGAATTGCCTGGGACTTGTCTTAATAAATATAGCACTATGTTATACGTGTCTATTTTAGGTGTGACATAGATCAGCGATCTGTCAGTTACTAAAGTATTGTCTATTGTGATCTCTTTTTGATAGGCGCTTATCGTGGCGATTCCAGCAGATCCTGTTGCAATTATTTCTGTTGGTGATACAGCAAGAGCAGGTTGAATAATTGATAAGTTCAGCTTATTAAATGTACCACTCCCTGAAGAAATCAAATCTCCCGACTGGTTTATCGATAAAACCGCAGAATTGCTTGAGTTCCGGATTGTAAATGAAGAATTTGATCCTTCTGATGTCCCTAAATTTATCACAATATCTTGATCGGGAATTGGAGCTATAGTGCCTGCCATAAGATTACCTTTTACGGTAACATCTTTCGCAAACTCAGCATTGCCGGAAGCTTTCAAATTTCCATCGGTATCTATATATAATAGTCCGCCCATAATGGAGAAAGCACCCTGTCTTAAAGGCTGTAGTTCAAGATTTGCTCCTAATACATTTATTGAATTGTTGCTCAAGATTAAACTTTGAGAAATAGAAAGTTGGCCGGCAACAGATATATCAGAAAATGATGATGGGCCCAGCGCTATTAACCCCTGAGCAAATTTTCCTATCTCGGAATTAAGATTGTCAACATAAGCAAGCTGTGCCGACAAAGTGGAAATGTTGATGAAGTTGGTAAGCGAGCCCTCCGTTGCTGTGTTGTTTTTTGTTTCGATTTGATCTACTACTAGCTTATTTGCTCTAAGAACTCCACTTATACTTGCATCTTCTAAATTGGCATTTTGGGACTCAATATTTTGGGCTGAAAATGTTCCTTCAATACTTGCATTGCCATTGTTATCAATCGTAGCAACAGCAGATCCGGAAGAATTTTCTATAATAAAGGACGGATTTGAAGATGCAGAAGGTGTTGCAAGCTTTACTATTATATCTTTGTCGCTCAAAGGACTTATTATGTTTGTATGAATTTCATTGCTGCTTACTATAGGAGTGATTATTTTCGGCTGAGTTATTCCAAGATTAGCAACAACATTAGCAATGTAATCTTTAAGGCCTTCTCCATTTATTGATACGGAGTCTGTTGCAATAGAAAGAGATCCGACTCTAAGATTTGCAATAACAGCATTTGCTAGAACTTCGACTCTTGAAACACTATTTCCAAGAGCATCAGTAACTTGATATGTGGCTGAGTTTGTCAAATTATCAACTTTTTTAAATGTAAAGCCAGCAAAGCTTTCTATCGCAGAAACAATGGGAGGATTTGGGTCATTATAGCCAACATTGAGAAGGATAAGTATTTCCCCGCTGCATATTGGACTTTTCTCAACAAGTCCAAAGTTACCTGATTGAAAAGGTTGGTTTTGGCAGTTGCTGGAAAGAAATGGTTCTAAAGCTCTTCCTACTACAATTCCCGGTTTTGTTGCTTTCATAGCTGTGCCTGGAATAGAGGACGTAGTTAACAAATCTCCTGGTTTTATAAAACCATTTATGTTGGAAACTTTAGTCAACACCACTCCAGAAAGACCAACTGCAATAGATTTATTGCCTAGATTATTTCCTCCTAAAAAACTTGGATGAGCTGATGCAACGCCTGTAACATTACCATTTTCTTTACACGGATAAACAAAGCCTTTCTCGTCAATGCACAAGACAGATCCGTATTCAATATTTTGATTCTCGTCCTTTTTAAGATATTCGGCAAAGTCAGAAGTCCCACTTGTTTCATATCTTATTCCTGTTGATCCATCTCCTCTTATCATACCAACAGTTCCTATCCCGGCCTGTTCAAAAGTGATCCATTTATTATTCGCACTCGTATTTCCATTTGTGTTTCCAAGCCTTATCGTTAATCCTATTGATGTATCCCCTGTGTAATTATTAAGTATTTGGGCTGTTGCAGTTGAAGTTTGTGTACCTTGAATGTCAAGTTTAAATCCTGGATTTGTTGTCCCAATTCCCAGATTTCCTGAAATCCCCAGCGATCCATTTGAAGAAAAAGTATTTAAAGGAGAGAAAAATTGTATGTCACCCAATGAAGAGGATTGAAGCGCTAGCGGCCTTGATCCGCCTGAGCTAATTGAAAGACTAGAATCATTTAGGCTCGTGGTGATTTTAGGGTTAGTTCCTGAAAAATATAAGTCACCTGCAATAGTTGTATCTCCGAAACTGTCAACAGTAAATTTAGCAATTCCGCTGCTTGAAGCGCTAATGATAGGTCCTATATCGTTTTGATTGATAGTAAAGGCCGATTGTCCACTTGAAGTGGCAAGAATTCCTACTATATCATCGATTTCTACAGCACCAGTAGCGGTTGGGATGTTGTTATTGTTTGTGCTATTTTGTATTGGTTTCTGTAAGTCTATTTTTCCCAAGCCATCAGGAGATAATTCTATGTTGCTATTTGTCCCGAAAGTGGTTGATAAAGTCAGAATATTTCCCGAAAGTATAAACTGACTGTTTATAGCCTGAAAAGTATGTGGTACTTCTCCGCCAATTGATAAATTTCCCGAAGAATCAAGAGCTAGTAGTACATTTGACTGGTGAGAGTTTCCGCCTTGTATAATAGGTTCAAGACCCTGCACAGACCAGGCATTATTTGTATACGACACATTTGCAATCTCTTGACGAGGAACAAGCTCGGGTGTCTGCCCCACAGTTATCCCGAGCCAGAGAGAAGGGTTTTCTATAAATAAGTTCTGGGGCAACGGAGTTTTTTTTCCAAGTTCAACCGAGAATTGACCATTTTGATCAGGTTTCACACTATCTGTTTCTTGCCAGAGCAGAGCAGGCCCGGAGTTTATTGGGTCATTATATATTGAGAAACGGAGATTAGATTCACTAGTTATCGGGTTGCCCGATGAATCTGTTAATCTTTGCTTAAACGATAAAAATCTAGCGCCGCCATATTGGAATGCCCCTAATACAGATTTTTGATTTCCCGATTGTTGAAATAAAGATTGATAAATAGAAAATCCAAGAGCAGACATAAATACAATAAGAATTGCAAAATGGACATAATGGACTATTGCATATGAATGATATCTTTTGTACCAATTTGGTCTTGTATGAAATAGATGATGAATTATTTTTCTGTCAATAGACAGATGCCTAGTTGAAATAGAAAGAGGAGCATATAGCCCCTTTTTTATATTAAGAATTTGTATATAATGCTTTTTGCCTTTTGCAATTTGCTGAAATACAGGTTTTTTTCTAAGCCTCCAAATTATATATTGGATTACCTCAGCGCCATTGACTAAAGGAATAATCAATATCAGATCCAAAAGATAGCTAACTCCTTTTGACATTTTTTTGAGAAGTCTTACCAGGGAAAGTTTTTCTAATTTCGATGGGTTTTTTATCAAATCTTTCCTTTGGTTAATATTTTGATCTTGAAATAGAGGATAGTTCTGGATTAAATCTTTTGTCTGATATACAGATTTTGGTTTATTCCTAACATCCAAGGAATACGAGACCAATTTTTTAATTAGCCCTTCCTGATAAGCCCACGCCATATATTTTTTAAGAGATGCAAGCTTGCGGTTAATAGTTAGCGGGGAGGAGTTTTGCTCTGCGAGCCTTTTTTTATACTCATTCACAAGAAAGGAATCTATTTTATCAAAGATATTTTTATCTTTTGCCTCCCAAGCTTCTTTGACTCCGGTAACATTTTCCGCCCAAATAAGAAACTGCTTAACGTCATTTAGATAATTTTTTATTGTAAGACGCGAGGCATTATTTAAATATAGGTAATTTTTAAACTTATTAAGATTTAGAGGATCGGATTCTATCTCTTGTTTTTTCGAAATTAAATTCTCAAATGGAGTTACAGAAATTGACCCGTGAATTTTTAGAAACAAAAAGAACTTACGAAGGGATGAAAGGTGACGAACTAGAGAAGTCTTGGATAAATTTTCAGAGTTTGATTTTTTAAAGAATTTTATAGTTTCGGTTGTAATCAAATTTGGGGAGAAGGATTGATTTGTCTCCTTTTCAAACCAGTTTATAAAATGTCTTATGTCAGACGTATAGTTTTTGATAGTTACTTTTGAAGGCAATCTCTTTTGCAATGATAAATATTCTTTAAACTGGCTTATTAAATCCATTTTGTTATTGTCGTGAAAAATTATATCAGCCTCGAAATTATACAAATTATACCAATTATATTAGTATAACTTTATAAATGTATTACTTTATAGAATATACATTGTGTAGTATGCTGTCAAGATCCTAGAGTAATGAAAATTGATGTATTAAGATGCTATTCTATGTATATAAATAGGTGATAATAAATTATAGAAAACAACGAATTATTTGTGAAAACTGTTTTTAAAGTAAATATTTGATAAATGTTCTTATTTGACTATCACTTCTAAATATAACTAAATACCTCAAATAATGTCACATGTCGTATTTTGCTAATGATGTTATTTGATATACTTTCTAAGTTTTCACTATCTTCCATTTGACAAGAGTATTAATTTTCTCTCTTTTTTAAGAAGCCAATTCTTGAAAGATCAATTGTTGACAAAATTGATAAATTTTGTTTTTAGCAATTAGAAATTACAAGTGATACTAAATTTATTATTTGTATTTGGTTCGTCAATAAAGGAAATCTTTTTAAAAAATTTTCAAAAAGGAGTCGTTATGGAGAAATGATGTTGGTTTTTTATTTATCTGTTTCTAACCCTTATTTTGATGCGAACAATAATGAAAATGACAACTAAAGCAGCTATTAACAATTCAATGGCAATTTTTATGGGTAGTCCTATAAAATACAAAGTTTTTGTAAGGGCAGGTTCCTGATTAGACAGCGAAATAATTAATGTTGCGGTATAAGGTCCTGGTATAAAAGCCTCAGACCAGTAGGCTTTTTTAATGTCATTCATTTCAACATTATGGTTTGATGCACTTAGATCTAATTGGTTAATACTTGGTATTGACCGAGTACTGTTTACTAATATATTGACCGGCATTAGGTTTATTTTGTCAACAATTTTACCAAATATATTTTTTATTAGAATATAACCATGCGGGGTAATGAAATGATTGCCGGTGTTTTTAATTTTAACAGTAAATGGCAAAGGGACTTTTGTTACGAAGAAAGGGGCACTAAATTCCTCAAGTTCTCCTTTTGGCTTAATATCTGTGCCTACAGAAAGTAAAACATTTGTAGCAAGTCCACCTGATATTTTTGTTTCATTAGAATTGTTGCTGTCGGTATTTTTCGACAGAAAGATAACAGAGAAATAATAATCTGACAAAGTATAATTTTGCGGTATATTAATGCGCAGGTTAAGCCTTTTCTGTTGTTTAGGAGCAAGAGTAAGGCTTTTAATTTCATTTTTATTATCCGATATTTGTAGGTTTTGAGCTAGGAAAGAACTTGAGGGCGAAGAGGCGCTAAAAGGTTTCATAATAATTTGCAGGCTCAAGGCCTCATCTGAAAGATTTTTTACGATAATAGGAGTAGATATATTGGCAGGCGGATTAGTTTGGATCTGAATGATTGGCGGATATAGTTCAAATGAAAGCCCAGCCGAACTTGCCTTAAGCGGATATAGGAAAAAGATAAAAATTACACTTAAGATAAAATAAATGAAACGATTTTTGTTTATCTTCATAAACCTGTAATTTAAAAACCAGGAATTAATATGTATGTTACCTTGTTTGAGTACAAAGCCTGCGCTTGTGATGGAGAAATATTTACTTTGTAAGTAACTTGAGCTTTTTTCTCATTTTTGCCGCCAAGCCCGGTTATTACCGCCTCCTCAGATTCTGACTTTGAAAGATCTGAGAATTGTTTATAAAAAGATTGGTCGGAAAATTCGTTATCACAAACCAGCCCCTTTAGGTTATCACAGCGGTAACCAAAGCCGTAAGTTAAGAGGCTATTCCACGAGGCTGCCAAATTTTGCGTGCAAGAGTCATTATCGCAAGCAGTATCTGGAATAGAATTATTGTTAGAGGAAGTTAACGGCTGATTTTCAGAAGCAAACACAGAATAACTATATACGGAATTAGCCTGCACAGACAAATTGTTGCTTCGCAAAACTGGATTGTTTGGTGAAAGAGGTCCAAAATCAATTGAAGTCTGCGAAATTGATAAAACGAGCGGAGAATTTGGAAGACCCTCAAATCCGCTTCTGGCTTTATAGTTTTGACCAATGTAAACGTCAGATATGGTATTGGGTATGTCGCTTTTTACCGGGGTGGATTTTTCAGCCGCGTTTTTATCAATGCTTTCTTGCTGTAATATATAGTAATCGTTTGACATAGTTTGAGCCCTTACAGCTGGAGAGAGCAAATATTTTAATAAGATTAAAATTGTAACGAGGGAAAATATAACCAGAGGTTTCTGCATATTATTCAATTTCATCTATAGTCTCTTTAGTTTTATTTTTTTCTGTTTCCTTTTTTTGATTACTGGCCTTTTGATATCCCTTCCCAAAAAAATAGGCAAGTGGGGAAACAAGAATTAGTGAACCAATTCTAATAAAATTGTTCATAACGTCATCCCTTAGTGTATCTGGAAGAAAAAGAAGAATGATTCCGATTAAGAACGAGACTATAGTTTCAGGCTGAAAAACGAAGACCAATGCAAATAGCAAGAAGTAGAGAAGAAAGAAAAAGTTTGAAGAGATCCCGCCGGTTGCGAATACAAAAAGAAGGATAATTATATTTAAAACAAACATTTCCAAGGGACCGCCCAAAGATATTTGCTTTATCTTTTTACTAGTCACGAAAGAGCTTATAAGGTAGATGATTGTTAGAAAGCCTATTATCTGAATTGTATAGCCCGAAAGAGGAGTTTGCTGCCAGATAAAAACAAGTACAAAGGACAAGAGAAGTGAGAGGGATTGCAAAAGAAATTTCATAATGCAATCGTATAAGATATTAATTCAAAAGTCAAAATGAGAAGGTTCCATAGATGAAGTTCGGTTGATATGATATACTCCATATTATGGTCAAGCCGAAGATAAAAAGTAAAATTGAAAGATATGAACCAGGGATTATTGAAGCCAAGTGGCAAAAGATTTGGGAGAAACAGGGGCTTTATAAAGCCTTGGATTTTGATAGAAAACCAAAATATTATGTTCTAATTGAATTTCCATATCCTTCAGGTGCTGGTCTTCATGTAGGGCATGTGCGTTCATGGTCGGCTATGGATGCCTATGCACGAAAAAAAAGAATGGGAGGATACAATGTTCTTTATCCGATCGGCTGGGATGCTTTTGGACTGCCGGCTGAAAATTATGCCTTAAAAATGCACATTCATCCTTCAAAGATTGTCCCAAAAAACATCGAAAGGTTTAAAAAACAGTGCAAGTCTTTGGGTTTCTCATTTGATTGGGTACGGGAAATAAATACAACTGATCCAAAATATTACAAATGGACTCAATGGATTTTCTTAAAGTTCTTTGAAAAAGGCTTGGCTTACAGAGCAGATGTGCCGGTTAACTGGTGTCCTTCGTGCAAAACCAATTTGGCAGATGAAGAAGTTTTAGCAGATGGAACGCACGAACGTTGCGGCAATCCAACGGAAAAAAGGATGCAAAAACAATGGCTTCTTAAGATTACAAAATATGCTGATAGGCTTTTAGAAGATTTAAAAAAGATTGATTATTCCCAAAAAATAGCTATCCAGCAGGTGAATTGGATAGGCCGATCCGAAGGGGCTCAGATCGAATTCAAAATTCTAAATTCCCCGACCTCGCTTCGCTCTGCGGGGCAGTCAAAATTCAAAATTAGCGTGTTCACCACGCGTCCTGACACGCTTTTTGGCGCGACTTTTATGGTTTTGGCTCCAGAGCACCCGATAGTCGCTTCCCTCCTAAAATCAAAAATCAAATCTCAAAAGTCAAAATTAGACCAGATCAAAAAATACATAGGGGCTACAAAGAGAAAGACGGAAATGGAGAGAATTGCGCAGAGAGGAGAAAAAACAGGAGTTGATACTGGTTTGAAGGCCATAAACCCAGTGAATAATGAGGAAATTCCAATATGGATTGCAGACTACGTTGTTATGAGTTATGGGACAGGCGCTATTATGGCAGTCCCAGCCCACGACGAGCGCGATTTCGAGTTTGCCAAAAGGTATAAACTCCTAATCAAATTTGTCATAAAACCGACAAAAGGAGGTTTAGAAAAAAATAGGCCATACATTGGACCTGGTGCAATAATAAATTCAAGTAAGGATTGGAATAATTATTATGTGCCAGATGCAATTCCGAGAATAATTAATGATCTTGAAAAATGGGGAATAGGAAAAAGACAAGTACATTATCATCTTAGGGATTGGGTTTTTTCAAGACAGCATTACTGGGGAGAGCCCATTCCCATCATTTACTGCCGTAAATGTGGGAAATCTCAAATCTCCCCGGCCTCGCCAAGCGAAGTGGGGCGGGTAAATCTCAAAACTCAAATCGAAGGAGAGGATTATGCCATAATTCCCGTTCCAGAAAGCCATCTGCCGGTTGAATTGCCGTATCTTGAAAAATATGAACCGTCAGGAACGGGGGAATCACCGCTTGCCAACGCAAAAGAGTGGGTTAATACAAAATGTCCTAATTGTGGCGGTCCAGCAAAGCGAGAGACAGATACTATGCCAAACTGGGCTGGTTCTAATTGGTACTATCTTGCTTATTTGTTCGCAAATAAACTGGGTAAGAATTCAGAATTTATTAACATATTCCAGAAAAATAAAAAACTTATAAATTACTGGATGCCGGTTGATATTTATCAAGGCGGCTTTGAGCATACGACCTTGCATCTTTTGTATTCCCGATTTGTTTATAAATTTCTATATGATATCGGTGTTGTTCCAACCCCCGAGCCTTATGCAAAAAGGCGTTCGCATGGGATTGTCTTAGGTTCGGATGGCCGCAAGATGAGTAAGTCCTTCGGAAATATTATTAATCCAGAAGATATCATCAATAAATTTGGGGCCGACACTTTAAGAGTTTATGAAATGTTTATGGGGCCGTTTGACCAGACTATTGTCTGGAGTGAGGAAAGTGTTGAGGGTTGTTTTAGATTCTTAAAAAGAGTTTGGCAGCTTTCCTTAAGTAAAATTTCTAAGAAAAAGACCTCAATAAAACTTCTTTCCAAACTTCACAAGACGATTAAAAAAGTTAATGAGGATTTGGAAAATATGAAATTTAATACAGCCGTTGCAAACCTCATGAAGTTTATTAACAGCTGGAAGGAAGATAAAGAAGGGCTTGATAGAGATGATCTTAAGAAATTCTTATTGACGTTAGCACCTTTTGCACCGCATCTTGCTGAAGAGCTCTATCAGAATATCATTCTGAGAGCAAAGCCCAAAGAATCTGGTGAGATTCTTCGCTCCGCTCAGAATGACAAAGCATTTTTGTCTATCCATTTACAGTCTTGGCCAGAATATGAGAGGAGATACTTAAAAGAAGAGGAAGTAACGATTGCAGTTCAAGTCAATGGGAAATTAAGGGACACTTTGAAGATTTTACCACAGAATTTAGATGATAAGCAAATGGTAGAAGAGATTGCTAAAGGAAGCAAGAAAGTCAAAAAATATTTAATTGACAAAACAATTAAGAAAACAGTTTATGTAAAAGGCAGGATAATAAATTTTGTAACTGGTGACTGATACTAATTTCTATGCCATGGATAGTCGGGAATTTATTGAAAAGTATTCTCCTTTTATAAGACAAAATTGGCTCCCTTTGGCTTTCGGAATTCTTGGGGTGATATTGTTTAGTTATGGTTTGATAGCGTTATTAGGTTCTTCCAATTCTTCAAAGGATATTATATTTGAGAAAGGCAGTGAGACGTCTTTGGGAGCAAGAGAAAGTGCAAAGATTAACTCAAAGGAAATTTTAGCTGATATTGAAGGAGCTGTTGTTTCTCCTGGAGTTTATCGTTTAAACCAAGATGCCCGTGTTAAAGACCTACTGATTGCTGCTTCTGGATTATCAGGTAGCGCCGATAGAAATTGGGTTGCCAAAAATCTTAATTTAGCTGCAAAACTTATAGATGGAACCAAGGTATATATACCTTTTTTGGGAGAAAAAGCTCAGGTACCTGGGGTATATTCAGGTTTAAATACTGATCAAGAGTCTTCTCTTGTAAATATCAATACAGCAAGCGAGAAAGACTTGGATAGTCTTCCCGGAGTCGGTCCCTCAACCGTGCAAAAAATTATCAATGGTAGACCATACGGAGCAGTAGAGGAATTACTTTCAAAAAAGATTGTAACAAGCAGCGTATTTGAAAAGATAAAGAATATAATAACAATCTATTAATAATGAAACCTGCCCTTATTAGCGGGATATTTTTGTTGTTGCTAATTATTCGAATAGTACTTTTTTTTCAAAGTCGACCCATTTTTAAAAATGGCGAAAATCTGAATCTTAAAACAACTCTTCTTTCAGAACCTCAGATTGTTAGGAGCACCCAAAGATTGTTCCTGGATGAAGAGGGGAATAAAATTTATGTAATTACATCTTTATATCCCCAGTTTCATTACGCAGATACAATAAATATTTCTGGCACTTTAAGAAGTAGAGTGATAAATAATAAGCAATCCATTTTAACTATGTATTATCCCGAAATTGAACCCGTGAAAAACAGTGAAAATTCAATTTTAGCAATCACATCTATTATCCGCCAAAAATTAATTTCTTTTTTTGAAAAAAATCTTCCATCTACATCTTCTTCTCTTCTTTTGGGTATTGTTTTTGGAATTAAAGAGTCTTTCCCCAAATCATTTTTTAATAATCTTAGAATTTCAGGAGTCTTACATGTAATTGCTGCTTCGGGAATGAACGTAACTATGACTGCAGGATTTCTAAGCAGCATTTTTGGATTTTTTTTCAAGAGACAAACTGCTTTAGTTCTAAGTATTTTTGGTATTTTATTCTATGCAATCTTATCAGGACTTGAGGCTTCTATTATTCGGGCGTCAATTATGGGAATTTTGGCATTTTCCGCTCAAATTTTAGGTAGGCAGCGTCTTGCGTCGTATGGACTACTGGTTGCAGGATATACAATGGTTTTTGTATCTCCAATTGTTATTTTGGATGTAGGTTTTCAGTTGTCTTTTATTGCAACCGCCGGTCTTTTGTACATCAAGCCTCTTTTTGAAAGAAAAGATAAAATAAAAAAAATTTTTAACTCATCCGTTGTAGGAGAAGGTTTAATAACAACAGTCTCTGCGCAGATAGCAACTTTACCAATTCTTCTTGCAAACTTTGGTATATATTCTGTCTGGTCTATTGTCGTTAATGCTTTGGTGCTATGGACAGTTCCGATTCTTATGGTCCTAGGCGGAGCAGGAGCTATTTTTTTAGCCATTGAAGCCGTAGGAAAAGTCTTTCTCTATCTTTCTTTACCACTTTTGATATATTTTGAGTGGGTTGTTAATATCTTTTCAAGTCGCGGAGGAGTCTTTAAGATTGAAAATGTTCCATGGCAATTTACCGCTGGGTATTACTTTGTTATTGCCATGATAATTCTGCTTTTTAGAAGAAAAGAGCCAGAAAGAACTATATGAAAAAAATTATTTTAGCCAGTTGTGGAATTATTATCTTGTTTTTGGGATTGGTAGTTTATGATTATTCAAGATTTTATGATGGAAAACTTCATATTGTTTTCTGCGATGTCGGCCAAGGAGACGGAATTTTTATAAGAACTCCCAGCGAAGCTAACATTCTTATTGACGCAGGGCCCAATAATAAAATAATTTCCTGCTTGAACAATCACATGCCCTTTTGGGACAGGACTATATCTTTAGCTATCTTAACTCATCCTCACGCCGATCATTTTGCAGGATTTAACTACGTTTTTAAAAAATATAATGTTTTATCCTTTGCGACTGAAAAACTTAGTAGCAAAACTTTAGGATTTCAGATGCTTTTAAAGGAAATTAATGACGCGGGGCTTAAAATTAATTACATTTACGATAGCGACTCTTTTAGAACAGGAAATGGTCTAAACTTTAGGATTCTTGCGCCGAAAACTTCATTTCTTCTAAGAACAAGCCCGAATGACATAATAGGGGAGAGCAAAGAATTTAGTTCACTTATAATGCTTATCTCATATTATTCATTTAGCGCCATTTTAACAGGCGATAGTCAGGAAGAGGAACTGCTTGAAGCAGTTAAAGAGTATAAGGTTTCTAAACTTTCGGTATTTCAGGTTCCTCATCATGGATCAAGAACAGGAATAGGTCCCGATGCTTTAGATGAAATAAAGCCTAGCGTTGCAGTTATTTCTGTTGGTCTTAAAAATCGCTATGGTCATCCATCTTCTTATATCCTTAATCTATTAAGAGATTATGGTATTAAGACCCTCAGAACAGATTTAAATGGAGAAATAGAAGTTATTTCAGACGGTAAAAATTGGGCTGTTCAGAAATTCAATTGACCATTTGTGCAATAAAGTTATTACTTTGGGTTTTTACTTGTTTATCTTCCATAGGTAAAGTGAATGACATAGTTGTTCCATGTCCTTCTTCAGATTCCATCTCAATAGATCCTCCATGTGCCTCAATAATGTTTTTTACAATATAGAGTCCAAGTCCTGTGCCCTCTATTGTATGAGCACCGTTTCGCCCTTCTTTTATTTGATAAAACTTTGAGAAAATGCCTGCTTGCTTTTCTTTTGGTATTCCAATACCAGTATCCGAAACAGAAACTTTAACTAAAGAATTTCCGTCTAAATCACTTATTATATTTGCTGAAATGTTAATTTTACCTCCCGTTTGAGTAAATTTAATGCTGTTTGATATGAGATTATTGATAACTTGTATAACCCTTTCTTCATCAAAAGGTATATGGGGAAGGTTCGGAGCTATATCAGTAGTTAGTAAAAGACCTTTTTTCTCAGCCTGCGGCAAAAATATCTTTATCTGTTCTCGAATTAGGTAATCTAAATCCCCCTGTTTTTTATACAGACTGAAAGTACCAGATTCAAACTTGGCGGCATCAAGGATTAATGCGATTTGCGAAAGAAGTGTCTCGGACTCTTTATGAATAATTTCAAGAAACTGTTTTTGCTGTGCGTTTTTAAGAGAAGTTTTATGCGAAAGAAGAAGCTCTGCCGAGTCTTTTATAGTAGTAAGGGGTGCACGTAGCTCATGAACCATCATATTTATAAAATCCTCTTTCATTTGGGCAAGATTTTTTTCAATTGTTCTGTCATGGAGCATGACAGATACGCCAATTGGCCGGACAGGTGTTATAAAAACTTGGAAGATTCTAGTTTGAATTTTTATTTCATTATCTTCTATAGTTATATTTTTTGTTATTGACTCGTTTATTTTCGAAGTTAAATCATAAGCTTTCGGCCATAAAGTTAATAAGTCTAAAAAGGTTGGGTTATCTTTTTCTATTCCTAGAAAATGTTTTGCCGCATCATTTATTATCAAAAGCCTATTATTTGTATCAAGCAAAAAAATCCCATCTGCAAGACTTGTAATTGTTGCTTCAAGTTTACCCTTTTCTGTTTTGAGGACCTCCTCAAGTCTTGACAAAGCATTTGATGCCTGAGAGACAATTTGATAAAGAATTGTCATTTCATTTTCTTTATAGAGATTTAATTTAACTGATGATACATTGATGAGCCCTACGACTTTATTATTAACAATAAGGGGGATGTGAAAAAAAGAAGCAAGCGGAAATGGATTCGTGTCATCCAAAGGCACACCATGTAATCTTTCATCAATTTTTGACGGGAGGTTTCCTAAGAGTGCATTTAAGGAGGCGATCATACTTTTTTTGACCTGTTCTACGAAGTTATGACTTACACTTTCATTGATATAAGCTTTAAATAACAAATGGTCGCCTTCTATAATAAGAGATGAGGATATTGAATATGGAAACAGATTTTTAAGGCTTCCTATTATAACGTCAATGACTTTCTCAATATCCAAAGAATATCCAATTCTATCTTGAATTTCTTTTAATATGGAGATTTGGTAAAGTCTGTGTTTTTGGCTAATTTCCTTTTCAAGAAGAGTTTTTCGGACTCTATCCTCCTTTAGAGAAAATATTATTGCAAGAACTCCAAAAAATACTGCAGTTACTATAGAGGCTAATACAAGTAGAATCATGGTCTTTATTTTGTAAGAGTTTCTAATTTATCTCCTGTTTTCTTGCTGCCAATTACTATTATGTAAGTCCCTATTATAAATAAGGCTTCTTTAATGCTTAAAAAGACTACAGTAAAAGTTGTGTCATAGTTTGATATATAGAGTTGTATTGCGTCAAATATAATCCCAAAGGCTATTAAGATTACTCCTATTGCAATAATTCTAAATCCGCTAGCCAATATTCCGGTGCCAAATTTTTTAGTTACCCTTGTCATTATAAGACCTGCAGCAATTCCAGCGAAAGCCGAGATAAAAGCTCCTGCCTCAATAAGAGCAGCAAAAAATTTATTTATATCCATTTTGACTATTTGGTGTTGAATCGTTTGATTGTCCTTTCGAAGGCATCTGAATTTGACTAGAAGCTTTGGAGAGTCCTGGATAATTCGCCAAAAGAGGTTCCATTGTTTTTTGTACAATTAGACTTGAGAGCTCTACGAATTGATTGACAAGATCTTGAGTAAGTTCTTGCGGTGAGCCGGTGATTTCTGATACAGTACCGTCATCTTCGACTTTTAGTCCCTTCACATTTCTTGCCTTGGCAAGAGTAATATCTGGACCCAGAATTACCATTTGTTTTTTGATAACCTCAGTTATTAATTTTTTAAAATCATCGTTTTTCTGTTCCATGATATTAATTTTGCTGAGTTTGTTGGGTAGATACTTGATTTTGATTTAATATTTCTTTTACTTTATTTACTAGGTCTTGTACTTCCACTTTATACTTAAAAATGTAGTCGATAGCTCCCTCATCAATCGCCTGTTTTACAAGTTCTTCCTGACCAAAGTTTGAGAGCATCATAATAGGAATGCCCTTTGTCTGAAGATCGGCTTTTAACTGTTTTAATACGTCATTACCTGATATATCAGGGAGTACTTGATCCAAAAGAATAAGATTTGGCATCTCATCTTTTGCTTTGCTTAAGCCGCTTGTTCCATTGTTTGCAGTTATGACAGTTAACCCTTCCTTTTCTAAAGCAGTAGAAAATACAGTTGCTAAAGATTCATCATCATCGACCAGAAGAACTTTCATATCAATTTAACGCTAGCAGGTAATACAGAACTTGTCAAGAAGTTGAAGTTAGAGAATGAGCGATTAGTGGTTCTTTAAACAGTCGGCCTTGTTTTCGACCTGCATCCGAAAAGAATTAAATCTGTCCTTTAAATCTTCAGGAGCTCGCATTGCTTGGTGAACTCTATCAACGGCTCCTGGGAAAGGTTCTGTAATAGATTGAGGATGAGCAATGATCCGTTCAATTGCTACAAGCGAAAGAAATCCCAATAAAAGCCTTAGACTATAGCGCGATGCTGGCTCGCGGACGCGTCCTATTAGTCCTGGCTTCCTGACTGGTTGCTCAAATTCTGGTGACATTGACATAACTGCATATTATAGGATAAAAAATAAAAAAATGCAAGAAGCAGTTAACTCTATGATACAATATCTATAATGATAGATGTTAGAAAAGATATCGTATCAGCCATCGGGAGGATACTAAAAGAGATCAGCAAAGAGGATGTCTCTTTTAGTGTTAGTCGTCCGCAGGAATTATCTTATGGAGATTTTTCAGCCAACGTTGCTCTAACAGCTTTTTCAAAATTAAAGCATAAATTTAAAAACCCAGTTAAGCTTGCAGATTTTATAGTAAGTCAGCTTCAAAAAAAATTACCCAATATAGATAGAATTGAGACATTAAAACCTGGATTTATAAATTTTTGGGTGTTTAAAAAATATCTTTTTGAAAAACTATATCAGATTATTACTCTTAAAGATAGTTTTGGAAAACAGGATGCACTGAAGAGTCAGGAGATAATGGTCGAGTTTGCTCATCCAAATACTCATAAGCTGTTTCACATAGGTCATTTGAGAAATATTATTACTGGCGAATCACTTTCAAGACTTTTAGAATTTCAAGGCGCAAAGGTTGTTCGTGTAAATTATCAGGGAGATGTAGGTCTTCATGTTGCAAAAGCCCTCTACGGGCTTTTGCAAAATCCAAAGCTCCAAGGGGCATCAATTGATGAACGCTCAAAAATTTTATCCAAGGCGTACGTTGAGGGCAATAAAGCCTATGAGGAGGATCCAAAATCAAAAAAGGAGATAGAAGAAATAAATCAAAAACTTTACAGACAAGACAAGGAGCTTACGAATTTATGGAGAAAAACCAGAGAGTGGAGTCTTGAGTATTTTGACAAAATTTATCAAAGAGTCGGGACCAAATTTGAAAGACTATACTTTGAAAGTCAAGTTGTAAATATTGGAAAAAAAATAGTTCTTGAAAATTTGAACAAAATTTTTGTAAAGGACCAAGGGGCGATTATATTCCGCGGAGAAAAGTATGGAGTTCACAACCGAGTTTTCATAAATAGCTTAGGACTGCCAACTTACGAAGCAAAAGACGTTGGACTTGCTCATCTTCAGTTTAAAGAATTTTCTCCAAATAAAATTATTCACGTTGTCGGACCCGAACAGAAAGGATATTTTGAGGTTTTATTTAAGGCACTCGAGGCTATTTCTAAAGAGTTTAAAAACAAAGAATTTCATCTTGAATACGGGTTTGTAAGACTTAAAGAAGGCAAAATGTCTTCAAGAAAAGGGGATGTGGTAGAAGGAGAGTGGTTGCTTGATGAAGCAAAAAGAAGAATTAAAAGTAATTTTAAGAATATGGATGATGCAATACTAGAAAAAGTAGCTGTAGGGGCTGTAAAATACTCAATGCTTAAGTTTTCGAGAAAATCTGATATAGTATTTAACTTTGATGAGTCAATAAATCTTGAAGGGAATTCAGGGCCTTATCTTCAATACACATTTGCTCGTACGCAAAGCGTGCTCGCAAAAACGAAAAAAAAGAATGTCATCCTGAGGACGAAGCCCGAAGGATCTCAGATTCTTCGCTTCGCTCAAAATGACAATATAGTCCCAGAGGAACTTTTGCTCTTGAGATTACTAATTCATTTTCCCGAGGTTGCGCAGGAATCAGCAGAGAATTTTGTACCAAACATACTTTGCAATTATCTTTTTGAACTTTCCCAAGCTTTTAATAATTTTTACCAAAAACACAAGATTATCAAAAGTAAAAACAAAGAATTCAGACTGGAATTGACTTTTGCAGTCGGTCAAATCCTCAAAACTGGCCTTTATCTCCTCGGTATTGAAGCCGCGGAAAAGATGTGATATTATAACATAGTCGATCAGCATCAAAACTGATCTTTTTTAACTTCCATTGTCTATGAATTATCAAAGAACTGTTCTTCCAAACGGCATTCGAGTTCTTACAATACCCATGCCTTCTTTTGAAAGCGCAACAGTTATGGTAATGGTCGGTGCAGGCAGTCGGTATGAAACAAGAAAAAATAACGGAATTTCTCATTTTTTAGAGCATATGGCCTTTAAAGGGACAAAAAAACGTCCATCAGCACTTGATATATCAACTCTTATCGACGGAATAGGCGGGGAATTTAACGCGTTTACTGGAAAAGAAGCTACTGGTTTTTACATAAAATCTTCCTCAAATCATATAGAACTTTGTTTAGATGTGTTATCGGATATGATTACAGACTCGCTTTTTGAAGAAAAAGAAATTAATAAAGAAAGAGGCGTAATTTTAGAGGAAATAAATCTCTACGAAGACACACCGGCGCGAAAGATAGGGGATATTTATGAAAGACTTTTATATGGTGACACGCCGATGGGTTGGGATGTTGCCGGAAGAAAAGATGTAATCAAAAAAGTTGCGCGGAAAGATTTTATTTCTTATCTAGAGCGTCTTTATAGCGCAGATAATATCACTGTTCTAATAGCAGGTGGAATTACACCGGTAAAATCAGTCGATTTGGTAGAAAAATACTTTGGGAAAATGAATAAATTTGATACACTTCGATATAGTGAAGTAGTAGAACATCAGAAGGAACCTGCAGTTTTTGTTAAGAAGAAAAAAACCGAGCAAGTTCATATTGCTTTGGGAGTTAGAACAGTTCAACTTTCGCATAAAGATAGATATCCCCTTTCTATTCTTTCTGTAATTCTAGGCGGCGGAATGAGCAGTCGGCTTTTTCATGAAGTAAGGGAAAAAAGAGGGCTGGCTTACTATGTGAGATCTTCTTCCGAGCATTATCAAGATTGTGGGAGTCTTGTTTCAACAGCTGGAATTGATCCAAAAAGAGTGGAGGAAGCAATCTCCGTGATACTTGAAGAATACCATAAGATATCAATCTCTCCCTTGGCGGGACAAATCTCAAATGAAGAATTAAAAAAAGCAAAAGAGTTTTTAAAAGGGCATTTGGTCTTAGAGCTTGAAGATTCAAGGAGCGTTGCAGCATTCTACGCACATCAGGAGTTATTGGAAAAGGAAATAAAAAATCCAAATGAAATTATTGCTAAAATAAATGAGGTTACTGTTGATGAAGTTCAAAAAGTAGCCAAAAAATATTTTGTAAATAAAGGATTAAACTTGGCAGTAATAGGAAATTTTCCCAGTGGACAAAGATTTGAGAAACTGTTAAAGTTAGAATAAATAATAGTGTGTAGCAGATAGCGTATAGTTTCAAAACCATAAGCCTAAGCTGCCAAAAAGCCAAATTATGGAGCAAACTGTTGTTTTAATAAAACCCGACGGCGTAAAAAGGGGACTAATTGGAGAGATTCTTAGGCGTTTTGAACGTGTAGGGCTTAAGATTGTTGCCATGAAAATGGTTCAAGCAGAAGAAGACCTTCTTAAAAAACACTATCGAGCTGATGATGCAGAATATCTTCGGACATTGGGTACTAAAACAGTCAAAACCTACAGGGAATATGGTAAAGACCCCAAAAAAGACTTGGGGACAGACAAACCATTGGAACTTGGAAAGATGATAATCAACTGGCTTTTTGATTATGTAAAAAGTGGGCCGATGGTAGCAATTCTTTTAGAAGGGAAGCATGCGGTAGATAATGCAAAAATGATTGCAGGCCCAACTATGCCAGTGCAAGCTCCAGCTGGAACCATTAGGGGAGATTTTTCAACCGATTCAGCAGCTTATGCCAATGATGAGAAGAGAGGAGTAATGAACTTGGTTCATGTTTCGGCAAGTAGAGAAGAAGCAAATCTAGAAAAAACTCTCTGGTTCACAAGAGACGAAATTCACGAGTACAAAAGGGTAGAAGAATATATCTAATCTTTTTTAGGTATTTCCTTAATTTTTTTCGCCGAGAACTATCCATCACTTCTTTCTTATTTAGGTTTACTAAGCGGAAATTTAACTTTAATTTTTGTTCCTTTATTTAACTTGCTTGAGACTTCTATTTTTCCTCTGTGTGCGTTAATAATCTCTCTAGTTATGTAAAGTCCAACCCCTAGGCCTTTATATTTTGTGCTAGGTGCGTTTCTTTGGAATATATCAAAGATATGTTTTTGATCTTGTCTTGAGATACCTACTCCTTCATCTTTTATAATAAATTCAGCAAACCCTCGACTTTTCTTTATTTTTATCTGGATTGGCCTATGTTCACCGTATTTAATTGCATTTGAAATTAAGTTTGATAAGGCTTGTTCTATTCGTACCTTATCCCAATTTCCAACAATTTTTTCTTTCGCATCATAAGTTACGGTATAATTTTCCTGTTGAATCTTTTCTGAAAAATCGTTTAAAACACCTTCTACTAACTTATTAAAATCAATTTTTTCGTATTCAAGATTAATTTTTCCGCCAGTTACAACAGAAACAGAAAGTAAGTCATTAATCATCTTCGATAGCCTTTTAGTCTGTCCCTCAACGCTCTCAAGCATTTTAAGAAGATTTTCAATGGAAAAATTTGCGATTGGAACATTTCGGATGTTGTGAATTAGAGTCTGCGTGTGAAGAAGCATCGAAGTGAGCGGTGTCTTTAGTTCATGGGATGTAATAGAGATAAATTCATCACGCGAGCGAATTTCATTTAAATAGGTCTTATTTTGTTCTTCTAAGTTTGAGATTTTCGTGTTAAGGTTACGAATCGTTCTTCTGTATGTTGGAATCTTATTTTCTCTTTTTCCAACATCTATAAGAAAACTTATAAATGTGCCTTCTATTATTACTAAGACTAATTGAGTGACGCTGAGCGAATGTAGAGGAGATTTTTCAGGAGATATAAAGAAATAATACATAATAGCTCCCGCTATCAATGTAGATACAATACCGGTCTTTACTCCACCATTCCATGCGCTTATTACAACAAGAGGTGCAAAAAGAAGATAAGACGCAGTTGTTGTAAAGGGAAATCCAATCTTAAACGCAATAGGAATTCCTGCGAGAGGTAAAAAAATTGCAAGTATGTAATTAAGTACTAAGCGAAAAAAAGCCTTTTTATTTTTAATAGCGAGTTTTTTATGCGCCATAATAAAATAATAAGTAATGTCGTGAGCCTAAAAAACTGTTTATATTTTAATCTAAAATATAATTTAAATCCAACATTAGCTCCTTACATCACCAATAATCTTACCTCTTTCTTACAATTATATTACAAAATAATTATCGGTTAAGATTAAAATAAAGTATGACTAATAATTTTAAAAAAAAAGAAAAGAAAATTTTTATTGTCGATGACGATTCATCCATATTGAATATAATGGAAGATATGTTAATAGGAGAAAACTATGATGTATATTCTTTTGCAGCGGGAAAGGATGCAGTAGAAAACACAGAAAAAGAAAAGCCAGACATAGTTATATTAGATTATTATCTGCCTGGAGAAAATGCCGAGGAGATTGTAGAAAAATTACGTTTAATTGCAGGGAATCATTTGCCAATAATTTTGATATCAGCAAGTATGCAGATAGAACAGAAGGCAGAAAAATTACTTGTATCCGACTTTATAGAAAAACCTTTTCAAAGGCAGGTATTACTTGATGTTATTAAGAAAAACCTGAAATGATTTGCTATAATAACAGTACTGATATGAACAATATCTTAGTGGCTGAGGATGATAAGACAATAAGGGAGGCACTCCGAGATTTTTTAATAGATAATAACTATGTTGTCGATGTAGCCGAAGACGGAGCGCAGGCCCTGCAAAGTATAAGAAAGCTTCAGCCTGACCTTATTATTTTAGATTTAATTCTTCCTAAAATTAGCGGTGAGACAGTATGTAAAGAAGTAAAAAAACTGTTTCCCAATCTTCCGATAATAATTTTAACTGCAAAAAATCAATCAGCAGATGTTATAAGAGGTTTCAATCTTGGAGCAGATGATTATATCACTAAACCCTTTGAGCTTGAAGAGCTCTTATCCCGTATTCGTGTTAAATTAAAAAAAAATGGAAATGATGAAAAACTTCAGGTTGCAGATTTAATTCTTGATCCAAAATCGATTATCGTGATGAGAAACAGAAAAAAAATTACCCTGACGCCACGTGAGTTTAAATTACTTCAATATTTACTAATTAATAAAGGAAAGGTGCTTACACGAGAAATGATTTTAAACAGAATTTGGCAATATGCCCTTGATGTAGATACTCGAGTAGTTGATGTATACATTGGATATCTTCGCAGAAAAATTGATAGCGGAAGTCAAAAAAAGCTTATATCATCAGTACGCGGCTTCGGTTATGTCATAAGAGCTTAATCAGCTATTGTCTCACTGTTAATTTTCCTTCCGTAACTCTTACATAATTTTTATGGATTCTTTATGTGAAGATTTTACCCTTATATTATTTAAGAAAAGGGGTGAATAAGAATGGATGAGGATAATTTCAGCGTACAGGAGGAGGAAGAATCAAATAACTGAGTTATGTAAAGAGAAGCCTTCGTTCGCGGGTGATAGAACAAAATCACCCGCAGAGTTTATTAAATTTATTAAAGGAATATTATTCCAAACGCCAAACTTATACATATTCAAGAAACAGTTAATCTAAATCATTTATCAAGTTCCATTTAGTAACCTTCGCTAAAGCTTACTTTTCTGTTCTGTGTCCGAATGATTTTTTCGCCTCGATACAAAGATATTTAAACATTGTGTGCTCAAAAAGGTGGTGCCCGAACCTTAAAAATAAATAGCATTGATAGCCCAAATATTAAGAAAGAAATTATTTCAGAGGCGAAACAATATTGACAGAAAGAGCGAAGCATAAATGTCTGAATTAAAAAAAGCATGACAGAAACGATAATGCCTAGAAAAACAAATAAATTTAATATATTAAGATATATTTTTTTATAGTTTGTAATTAAAAGAGTACTTAAGACAATAATTACAAAATAAAAAAGACTACCAATAAGCGCAATCGGGACGCCCAAAATAATGGCATATTTACTTGTAAGTACCATCTCGCAGCCACTTGTTATAGTGCAGGGTGGGATAATGTTTTTGTAGTGAAGAATTGTCAAGTATGTTGTGTCTAAAAAACCCAAAAAAGACAGGACGAAAATACTGATAAAAATAAATTTAGTTTTTGTTAAGTGCATTTTGGATAAGTATCTTAAAATCATTATAGGTTGCTGGATTTTGGATTTTTTGCCCGTTTAAGAAAAAAGTTGGGGTAGAGTTAATTCCAATTCCTATCCCTTGATTGTATTCATCAGTTATAAAATTTTTTATTTCCTGCGCATCTAAGTCCTTTTCAAATCTGGTTATATCAAGATTTACTTTCTTTGCATAGCTTATAAACGTGCTTCTTGCATTAGAATCTGAAGCTTGTGCCCAGGATGTCTGTGTGTCAAAAAGCATACTACTCATATCCCAAAATTTTCCCTGCTTTTCTGCCGCATAAGCAGCTTGGGATGAAAGCATTGCATTCTGATGGATTTGACTTAGAGGAAAAAAACGATAGACAAAATAAATTTTACCTGTAAAGTCACTCAGTAATTGATTTACAAGCGGATAATAAGCAGCGCAAGCAGGGCACTGAAAGTCTGAATATTCAATAAGAACTACTTTTGCTTTCGCGCTTCCTGTTGCAATATCATTTTTGCTAACAGGTGTAACTTTAGAGGTTGTTGAATTTGATGTTGGAGAATTAGCAACTTTGATTAGTCCATATACTGCCAAAATTAAAACTATCGCAACTCCTGCCCAAATTCCGATTTGTCTAAACATCTGTTTTCTTTTTTCTTTTTTTAGCTTTTCTTGCAATTCTAATTTTTTAAACTCTTTTTTCTCTTTTTTCGTCAACTTTTCCATTTTGTAATAGTGACATAATTATTATTTTATTTCAATAAGTTTTCTGCTAAACTAGTTTCTAGATATTAGTA
>CAYZZF010000004.1:30106-43609 GCA_964483115.1 uncultured Gammaproteobacteria bacterium
AATTATTATTTTATTTCAATAAGTTTTCTGCTAAACTAGTTTCTAGATATTAGTAGTATAATGAAGAAGGGTAAACAGTTTACTTTTGTATGAAACATAACCAATTATTAGGTGAATTGGAAAAAAAGATAATGAAAATTGTTTGGGTGAGTAAACAGCCTGTTACAGTAAGAATGGTGTTTGACGCAATTAGTTCAAAACGAAACATAGCCTATACCACAGTCATGACTATTATGGGAAGGTTAGTAGCTAAGGGATATCTCAAAAAGCAGACTCTGGGCAAAGCCTATTTATATAAAACAACCTGTTCACAAAATAGGTTTTTAAAAGAAATCTCCAGACAGACTATTAATAACTTCGTAGCAATCTTTGGAGAATCAGCTATTGCTTATTTTACAGAAGAACTGGAAAAAATTCCTGTAGCTCAAAGAAAAAATCTAACAAAAGTTCTTAAAAATTCTAAAGATGTTAATTAACACTAAGGGTTTAAATGTTTCAGCGAACAAGGCTTTTTACACTAGTCTTGCCTTTCTTATCCTTGCCTCTGTATTACTTCTAAACTTATTTAAAAAGGTTATTCCCTTAACAATCAGCCATGCAATTTATTATTGCCAGACATTTTTTGCAAATACAGTAATTACCCTGCCTCATTCTATACCGTCCCTATTAGTTCTTTTACTTTCACTAGTGTTTATAGCAGGTCTTTTTATTTTTATAGTTCAAGTTGTCAAAATGAAGATTTTAGTCGCAAAATTATCAAAGAATAAAGTTACTATACCCCTAAGAGTAGTTACTCTTTCACACTCTCTTGGAATAGTTGGTAGAGTTGATGTTGTAAGAGACAGAAGGTGTTTATCGTTTTGTTATGGTTTTATTAAGCCAAAAATTATATTAAGCACGCAATTGATTAAAATACTAACGCAAGATGAGTTAAAAGCTGTGCTTATTCACGAACAATATCATCTAAAGAACTATGATCCCTTAAAAATTATGTTTGGACAAGTAGCAACTTCGATGTTTTGGTTTTTACCTGTTATCAAAGACCTCCATGATCATTTTATTATCCTGAAAGAATTTTCAGCAGATCAGTTAGTAGTTGATATGCAACATTCTACCAGGAACCTAAAGTTAGCTCTTGCTAAAGTGGTAGATTATTCAATAACTCCACAGATAGGAATCGTTTCCTTCACAAATAACAAAGGACTAGAGGCAAGGATTCTTCATTTGGCAGGCAACAGGGGAAAACCAAGTTTTATATTATCTCTCGTTCGGCTATTTACAACAAGTTTAGTGGTTCTTTTTATCTTTGTGATTATCAATATTCCAGTTTACGCTATAGAAACTGGTAAAAATACTCACTCCTATCTTATCTGTCCAAACAGTAGTTGCGCTGGGATTTCTTCATGTAGCAAGGAGCAGATTATAAAAGGGGAGCTTTTTAGTTCTCAACCAATGTTTACACCCTTAAAGTATTCTTCCAAGTAAAATACCTCTTGACATGATTAAAATTATTCTACTACAATTGTAGTAGTTACAGATCATTCAGATATGAAAGAACAAATAGAAAAGGAAGAATTGACTTCATTATCACATTACAAAGTAGAAAATAGATCATCTAAAGTTGATATTATTCAATCATCATTGTTAAAAGTTTTTAGTAAATCCCAATATTGGGTAATTACTATCTCTATAACCTTTAATGTTCTTTTTCTCTACTACTTCATTCTTATACAAAATACTACTTGGGATGCTTTCTGGCAGTCCAATGCCACATGGTATGCCTGGTCGCAAGTTATATCAAGCATTGTTAACGCTCTCTTGATTGGAGTGGCCATATCTTTCCTTTTCTATGTTATAGAGGAGAGGAGACAAGGGCCTAGAGCTTCTTTTTCGCATACTCTTGGGTCAATATTTTTCTCAGCCGCCACCACAGGTTGTTCTGTTTGCAGTTCCGCTCTTCTTCCCACTCTTGGCATTGCCGCAACTTTGACAGCATTTCCTTTCGGAGGATTAGAAATAAAAGTACTATCGATTCTGATACTTCTATATGCGATCAATCAGTACTCAAAAAATATTATGGGGCTTTGTGAAATTCCAAGAGAAAAGATTGCATCTTTTGATAACAAAATTTTGACATTAAACATTAACAAAAAAACTCTGCCCCAACTTAGACCCTTGTTACTTTTAATTGTTTTTATTTTTGCCGTTTATGCTATCCCAAGACTTCCTATTAAATACCGAGCCAAAACTCAAAAGAATACAGTAGTTGTGGCCTCCAGTAATATCTCAAAATCTCAGGCCTCCTCATCTGATGTTTTTGCTCAAATCAATCCTGCCAGTGGGTATGAAATCAATGCTAAATATGGAGATTTGGGCCCCAAAATGATTGAGATGGGAGTAATTGATTTGGAAAAGTTCAGACAGGTTTATCAGCAGTCTGGACAGCCGTTAACTTCAGAGCAAGAAGAAATATTAACCCGCGGATCTAATAAAAAGATCAAAATTGATCAAAGCAACTCCTATTTTCTGTTAAATTTCTTTTGGGCTTTTGGTTTGGCTAATCAATCAAAAATACTAACAGAAGGACAGATGGTAAAGTATGGGCAAGGGCAAGTTGGCCAATTTGCATCAACCGGGGGATGGACATTAGCCAAAAGTGATGCCATGAATTACTATTCAAAAAGAGTAATAGCTCCACTAACGCCAGAGCAGGAAAATTTAGTAAATAAAGTGGCCTCAAATATCTACAGGCCCTGCTGTGGAAACTCGACAGCATTTCCAGACTGTAATCATGGAATGGCTCTGCTTGGAATATTAGAACTAATGGCCTCCAACGGTGCAACAGAAAACGAAATGTATGATGCAGCAAAATACATTAATGCCTTCTGGTTCCCTGGAAATTATTATGACATTGCTCTCTACTTCAAAAATAAGGAAGGGAAAGATTATAAAGATGCTGATGCAAGACAAATACTTGGAAAAGACATATCTTCTGCGTTTGGTGCTCAAACAGTCAAAAAATGGCTGGTAGATAACGGTTTAGCACAGCAACCACCTAGGCAAGGAGGAGGTTGCGGAGTTTAAACTCAAGAAAAATTTTCTATGCGCATTAAAATACCAATAAATATAATTCTTGTCTTACTAGCATTAGTTGCTGTAGTTGGCTGGATTCTTTGGTTTACTGCGACTAAGAACAGATCCAATACGATTTCAAATACTCCAATAAATTCATCTACCCAAGCCGAACCAACGCCTGAACTGGTCACAGGAGAAATACAAATGACTACGGGCAATTTTTTCTTCAGCAAAAAAAGTTTAAGAGTCAAAAAAGGCCAACCAGTAAAAATTGTAGTCAGTAATGTTGGCACTCATACCTTTACCATTGACAAGTTGGGCGTGAATGTCCCGCTCAATGGATTCTCAAAAACTATAGAGTTTACGCCAAATAAATCTGGTACATTCCAGTATTACTGTACAGTTCCTGGACATAAAGAAGCGGGTATGGTAGGAACACTCACTGTTCAATAGATATTTGTATGGAAGGATTTATTTCGGGCATCAAGATAAAAATTGGTCTCACAACGGGTTCCAGCAAAGCGAATCATCATACAATGGGCCCGGTAAAAAACAATACTATATGATAGAAAAGGAAAGGTAGAACGGGAATTTATCTGCCACGGCTCCTTATTTAGCAAATCATTATGAAACCATACAATAATCAGTTTAATGTTCAAAAGAAACCACTTATTCATTTCTCTACCGAACAAAAAATCACAGGAGGCATTGGACTGCTAACGCTTATAATTCTTATTGGAGGTGTGTGGTTACTGACTATGCAGGATGCAAAAGAACAAGTAAAACTTAACAAATCGCTTATGGGAGAAGCAGTTCCCATTCAAGGAGCAGGGCATGTTAAGGAGGGGGGGTATCATCCGGCTTACGATTCTAATCCACCGACCAGCGGCTGGATGTACGACGGGGTGGCAGGTGACGGAATTCATGATAGCGAAGTGGCGGATGAGCTTTTAGTTCATAGTATGGAACATGGTGCTGTAGTGGTCTGGTACAAAGATGATTTACCCAAAGAGCAGGTCGAACAAATAAAAGTAGCATTTAATACCGCTTCCGGAAAAAAGATAATGCTAGCACGCCGCGGTCTGTCTGTCCCTGTTGCTCTTACATCGTGGGGCAGACTTTTAAAGCTTGCAACTATTGAGAGTTCAAAAATTACTGAATTTATAAATACTAACGAAGACCGCGGTCCTGAGAAAGCACCAATTTAATGAACGTCGTTCTGCTAACGTTTTCTTTTTAGTTAGGGTTCAGGCATTCTTTGCTCCTTGTAGCAAGTATCCCGCCTATAACGACTTTGTCGCGATGAGGCGACAAAGTTTGAACAGCTTTCACCTCTCGTAGCATCAATTTTATCACATTGGCAATCAGACAAATTTGATACACGGCTTTTGACCGATGAACCGATGCAAAACCCCGAGCAAATCCGCTATAATACTATCAGTTATGTCTACTAATAATCAGCCAATTATGGCTCAAACGAAACAAGAAGTAAAAGACGAGCAACAAGCTATTTTAAACGTAGACCAAAATACTGTCCAAGCGTTACGCAGCTTATGGGTGAACTTCAATCAGTTGACACAAAAGCTCCAGAGGCAGAACAAAACGCAACCAGTATTACAGATAATCAGGGCAACAGAATTGACTTAAACGAGGAGTTAAAAAACCAAGTAATATAAGTAAGTAGGTAGTTGAACTATATTATCTATTAGATAAGGGGTAAAAGTACCCGAAAGTACTTGAACCTGTTAGGAAGTCTAAAAGTCTAAGTAGTTAGAAATTGTTTAGAAATTCTAGACAATTAAGCCTAAAAGGCTATTGCATTTTACTTCTGGATATTATTCAATAGTTTATAGAGCTAATTATTAGCAAAGAATGGCGTATGTAGGTTGATATAACCAGCTATTGAAGTTAGAATAATCTTAAACCGCCCGATTGGTTATATTAATCAGGCGGTTTCTTTTTTTACGAGAGGAGGTGAACTTATGGCAGAAGGCATAGAAGGTCCTCAACCAGGATCAACTAAGACCGAGAAACAAGAAAGACCAGGTGGACCAGTAAGACAAAAGCCAATAGAAATTGGTGGCATTTTTTATGACCCTTCAGTTCCACCTAAACTTTATAAAACACCAGATGGTGGACAAGAATATAGAGGCGGTAAGGTTTTAGATAATGATGAAGCTTACAGCATGATGTTTTGGGCACAGAAAAGGCCAGAAGGACTAAGAGAAGCTATGGAGCAATATCTAGACTCAGCAATTAAAACAGGTGAGTTCTCAAGCTTTGCCGGCGCTACTAAAACACCAGAGGGAAAAGTTGAGCTTGACCAAGATAGCAAAGAGAAGCTTTCAGCGTATAGGATGCTTGCCAGAGAAAAAGGGTATGCAATTGGTCCATTTAAGTATAACGAAGGTGCTACTACAGTACAGGCTCCAATTACCAAAGCTGGACCTGTGGGAACTAAATAATTTGTCTTTTTTAATGATGTGGATAGAGGTGCATGCTACCCAGACTAAAGCAGGTAAATAATAATTGGAAAGACACATATGAAAGATGAGCTTGATATCACCAAGCTAAGGTATGTTTTGTATGCTCGTAAGTGTCAACAGATGACCTCAAGGTTGGTAAGTATGATACAATCCTCGCATGAAATCCAGACCGATTAACCAGAAATATGCTTGAGGCGGGGATGTTAATTGATATAGCTGATAATGAGGTTATCAAGGATTTCAAGTTTGTAACTCACGTTTATTCACCAGATGCTAATGGCAAAATGCTTCTTGGCATGGCATTTGTACTATCAAAACAGTATTCCGAGAAATTATCCCAAGATGTAACCAGAGGCATAGGTAGCAGATTTATAGGAGAAGGTAAAACACCCATTCCCAAGTATGGATATTTTAACGAAGGTGGAATTTTTGAACCTGACAGTTGATAGTGAAAAAGTGGCGTCATATCGGCTTAAACCGCCATTTGATGAACTCCTAAAAACTCGCCATCAGTTACCTGGTCGGAGAGGGGAGAATCGAACTCCCTATCTCTGCGTCCCGAACGCAGCGTGATGCCAATTCACTACTCTCCGGATTGAGGCGTCCCTAGCAGGAGTCGGACCTGCATCGATCGCTTAGGACGCGACTACTCTATCCATTGAGCTATAGGGACTAATAAAATCTCAAATGTCAAATTTCCAAATCTTTCAGTAGTTTATAGATTTAAATTATAGTTTTAAGATTTGAGATTTGAGTTTTGAGCTACCTTTATTTGTATTTTAGCACAAAAGAAAGTAGAATTAAAAAATGACAAGGGGAGAAATTATCCGTTTTCTTATTCTTCGAAGTATTGGTAATTTTCTTGTGATTTTTGCCATTTTTGGAGTTCTTGCGACTTTTGGACCGACTCTTTACCTGGAAGTCTCTTTCAGAATTATTCAAGCAAGAGGAGTTCGTTATATTGTGGCGCAAACGCAAACCCCTTTTGGAAAAATTCTTGAAAAAGAAAGAAATCAAAAATTAATATCAACGCAAGGGTTAGACAGTGGGTTTGCAAATATTTTAGCTGGCCCTAAAGAGCAAATTCTGATACCAAAAGATACAAATTTTGATATTTTGATACCAAAACTTGGTATCAACTCAAAAGTTTTTCCCAACATAGACCCATCAAATCCAAATGAGTTTTTGCCAATCCTTCAAAAAGGAGTAGCTCACGCTAAAGGAACGGTTTTTCCTGGAATGTCGGGCAACATTTATCTTTTTGCCCACTCAACAGACAATTTTTGGAATGTAGGACGCTACAATGCAGTATTTTATCTTCTTAAAGATCTTTCGGTAGGCGATGATATTGTCGTATTTTTTGAAGGAAAAAGACACAATTATGTTGTGACCGATTCAAAAATAGTTGATTCTTCTGATGTTTCATACATAACAAAGAGTAATACAGGAAAAGAGCAACTAATTCTTCAAACCTGTTGGCCGCCCGGGACAACGTGGAAAAGATTATTAATATTTGCTAAACCAAAATAAGATTTATGAATATTTTTAATTCTTGTTTCTTAAATCTTAAATCACTTTAGGCTAATTGTGTAGAGATTTGGTGGGGTATCGGAATTGCCGAGGTTAGTTAAAATTACGATTTTGGAGCCGTCCGGCCAAGGAAAAACATAGTCATCTACAAAAGGACCTGCATAGACTTGAGTATCATTGGCACCATCGTATTCCATAATATCGATTTTTTGGTCGTGGACATAGACTAAGTGTTTGGAATCAGAGAGCCAGCTGAGTGGGGGTTCAGCGCTTGACATAGAATTAAGAATTTTGAAATTTTTATCCTCTTTAATGTCATAAACATAAATTGCTCCTTCTTTAATTGATCTTTGTTCGGGTGTCGAATCGGCGCCTATTAAGGGGCTATTGATAATTGTGGGTAAAGTGGCAGAACGGGAAGCTTCATATAAGATCTTAGTTTCGTCTTCGGACCAAGCCAAAATTTTAAAATTATCCAATACAACCGTCTCTAGCTTATCTGGCAATGCGTTAAGCCTTGCTTTGTCTTTCTCTGTTTTTTGTTTTTGCCAATTTGAATTAACACTTGAAAGAGTTTCCGTAACATCAGATGGGGTTTGATTAAAAATATCTGTGGTGAGAAGATAAGTAGCTGTGGAGTTTTGAGCAGAGATTGTGGCAAGAATTGTTGAGCCGTCAGGCGACCAGGATAATTTTGCTTTAGAGAAGAAATTTGTTGTATCATCGGCAATTTGAGTTGATGAACTTTGAAGTGTAAGAATAGGTCTTGAGCTCATATCAAAAACATAAATGCCATTCTTCTTTGCAGATTGTGAAGATACAGTATAGGCAATTCTGGTAAGTGAAGGGTCAAGCATAGGAGAGGCTACTCCGCTATTTGTTATGCTTTCTAGCTTTGGCGCAGTTGGAAATAGCAATGCCTCTGCTTTAGTGACAACACCCTTTTCTATTATTAGACGTTTCTGCCAGGAGAAATAGCCTTCTTTAAAAATTTTTATATCGTATTCTCCGGGAGCTAAATTTATAGTGTTATTGGTCGCAGTTGTGAGATGGTTATTTATAAAAACCGAAGCTCCGTCAGGAGAACTTGTCGCAACTAGAAGGCCAGTTCCCGAAATATCAGGCCTGCCGTTGTTAAGGGAAAAACGATACCCCTTGCCATAGAGAATAACAATTAGAGTTGCAACAACTAGTAGTGCTAGAATTGTAAGGGTAGCCAACAACTTTCTCATCTATAAATATTATACCCCAGCGTGAAAGACCTGACAAGATTATAATGACTCTTGCAAGATATCTGCAGAGAGGATATAATCAAAAAAAACGAGGCCAAAGCCCTTTTTGATAGATTAAGTTAATAGTTTGATACACTTTCATTAAATTCTAAATTCGAATATCTAAGTACTAAATAATTTTCAAAATTTAAATTTTCAAATATCTACTAAAAGAAGTTTTTTATTTTAGTCATTCGAATTTATGTGGAATTTAAGATTTAGTGCTTAGAATTTTAAAACATTATGTTATCCAAACGAATTGGTGTAGATTTAGGTACGGCAAATACACTAGTTTATTTAGCAGGCGAAGGTATAGTTCTTAATGAACCTACTGTTGTTGCCGTAACTGCAGAAGAAAATAGAGTAGTTGCTGTTGGTCGTGAAGCAAAGGAGATGCTTGGTAGGACTCCTGGTAATATTGTGGCAATGAGACCTCTTAGAGATGGGGTTATTGCAGATTATACAATTACAGAGGCTATGCTTTCTTATTTTATTGACAAAGCCGCAGGCCGCTCTCGAATCTTTAAGCCAGAAGTAATGGTATGTATCCCATCAGGCGTCACTCAAGTGGAAAGAAGAGCGGTTCTGGATGCTACAATCTCTGCGGGCGCAAAGATTGCCTATTTAATAGAAGAGCCTTTGGCCGCCGCCATTGGTGCCAAAATTCCGATTGCTCAAGCTGCAGGACATATGGTTGTTGATATCGGCGGCGGATCGACTGAGTGCGCAGTTATATCCTTGGGCGGAGTTGTAGTACATAATTCTGTTAGATCAGGAGGGGATAAGATCGATGAGATCCTTGCAAATTACACTAAGAAAAAATTCAATTTTCTAATTGGAGAGAGAACAGCCGAGGAAATAAAAATTAGTATAGGGAATGCATTAATAGATGATAATTCTTCTAAAGTGGGCAATAAGAAAATAGAAGTTAGGGGAAGAGATAGCATAACCGGGTTACCACGGACTATCGAACTTACAGAAGTCCAAGTGAATGAAGCAATTTACCCAGTTCTTTTGGAGATAATTGCCGCGGTTAAAGGAGTTTTGGAGCAGACGCCTCCAGAACTTGCTTCTGACATCATAGATAAAGGTGTTGTTATGAGCGGTGGCACTTCGCTTCTTAAAAATCTTGACAAATTAATTACAAAAATTACAGGGGTTCCTTGTCATGTTGCAGAAGACGCTCTTTTGTGTGTTGTGAGAGGAACCGGAGTGGCACTTGAAAATATAGAGCTTTATAAAAGAAGTATTGCAAGGAAATAACCCCATAGCATTTATTGCTATCTTTCGAGTTTTATGAAAAACTACAAAAAATCCAGCATTTTTCACAGTATAATAACTTTATAGTATTTTTATTGAGGAGACAAACAAAACTCATATTTTTTTGACCATATACGCATAAATAACAAAGCCAATTTTGGACATATTAAATGTTCAAAATAGACATAACTCGGAGAGGTAAGAGTACGTATATGACATCTTATAGTAAAATGAATACTCTGAAGAAAAAAAATATTTTTGGAATAGACCTCACAGATACTAACAAAGAAATAGTCCTAGAGTATATAGTAAAAAGTTTAAAAAATTCCCAAAAAAAGTACTATATTGTCACACCGAATCCAGAACTTTTAGTTATTGCCCAAAAAGATCCCAAGTATAGAAAGGTCTTAAATGGTGCCAAATTAGCTTTGATAGATGGAATGGGTATAATTTTGGCAAGCAAATTTCTTAGAAAAGGATTAAAAGAGAGAATTACCGGCGTTGATCTGGTTGAAAGTTTATGTAGTAAGGTTTCAAAAAAGCCTATAACAGTAGGATTTTTGGGTGGGGGCGCTGGCGTAGCAGAGAGAACTGCCGAGTGCTTACGCCAAAAATATCCTGGCTTGAAGGTTGTATTTGCGGAAGAAGAATGGAGTTTTAAAGGAGGTCGACGATCGCGTTTTTCGGAGAAGACTTGGCAAACGCATGTTGAGAATGACGCTCACTCAGGTTTATTTCAAAAACAAACTTTAGCTCGCTGGCTAAGTGAAAGCCTTTCTAGAAGTAAAAATTTGGAAACTAAGAAAAACGAGGCGGCTTTCAGTTCATTATCAAATGACTTGCCTTCATCTTCAGTTAACATGGGCTTGAACTATACGCCATACTCTAAACGCTATTTGCTAATAGACATCTTGTTTGTTGCTTTTGGTTCTCCTAAACAGGAGATTTGGATAAGTGAAAATTTAGATAAGCTTCCAGTCAAGGTCGCAATAGGTGTTGGAGGCGCTTTTGATTTTATAAGCGGGAAAGTTAAGAGGGCACCGGTTTGGGTTAGAAAGATTGGGCTTGAGTGGCTTTTTAGATTGATAATTCAGCCATGGCGAATAAAACGCCAACTTGCACTTTTAGAATTTGTATATCTTGTTTTAAAAGAAAAGTTATTTTGAAAATGTCTTTGACTGCCCTATTGACAGAGGAAGAATGATGTTATAATTAACCATAATGAAAATAGGGATTATTGGTCCCATTTGGTTTGATATTCCTCCTCACGGTTATGGGGGTACGGAGGAAGTAGTGTTTAATCTGACTAACGGGCTTGTTGAGAAAGGGCACGATGTTACCCTGTTTGCTCCCAAAACCACAAAAGTAAAGGCTAAGGTTATTCCAACAGTTGATAAGCCACTGCGAGATAAAAATATAGAGTGGACGAATGTCTCTTATAACATTTACCATATAACCGAGGCAATTGATCGGGCTTCTGACTTTGATATTCTGCACATGCATCTTAATAAAAGTCAAGACTATATTGCCTTACCTTTGGCTCAGAACCTTAAAACACCAGTTCTTTTTACACTACATTTTATGCTGCCTACTCCATCGTTTAAAAAAGACAGATATCTTGTCTTGACTAAGTACAAAGATTTACCTTTCACTTCGATTTCAAATTCTCAAAGAGGCAAAATGCCGCTGAATTTTATTGAAACTGTTTACAATAGCCTCGATATTAAAAATTATCCTTTTTCCGAAAAGCATGATAACTATTTTGTCTGGCTTGGGAAGGTTAATCCGGTTAAAGGCACTAAAGAAGCAATTCTTGCAGCGAAAAAGGCCGGGGTAAAGCTTTATGTAATAGGAGCAGTTGATCCAGGAGTGTCTGAAATGCTTTCTTATTACGAACAAGAGATTAGGCCACTTCTTGATGAAAAACAAATAATATGGAAAGGAGAACTTAGTATTGGGGAAAAAGCAAAAATTTTAGGACGGGCAAAAGCATTTCTAAATCCTATTCTTTGGGAGGAACCATTCGGGCTTGTAATGGCTGAATCTCAGGCCGTAGGCACACCGGTCATTTCTTTTAATAAGGGTGCAGCTCCTGAAGTTATTATCGATGGGAAAACTGGATTTTTGGTAAATAATCTTTCGGAAATGGTCAGTAAAATGGAGCAAATAGATAGGATAAAAAGAGAAGACTGCAGAAAAAACGTTGAGGATAAATTTACAATTGAGAAAATGGTTGAAGGGTACGAGAAGGCATACAAAAAAGCCATCAGCAGCTGGAAATATGACTAATTATCAAGATTTAAAGAATTTTTTCAAAAGCCAAAACTTAAAAGTGATTATAGCAGCCGATGCGGAAACCCGTGTTGCCAAAAACGAAGGAGGTAAAATTATCCAAGTAATTCCGGCTGGAGGAGTTGCTGTGGCTTTTGATCCTATTTCAAAGGCCTCAAACGCTACCTACATAGGTAGAGGCAGAAACAGTGAGGACAAGGCTCTTTTGGATTCAAGGGGAAAAATAGCTATAGAAAACCTAGAAGGCAGATATTTCTTAAAAAAAGTTTTCTTAAGCGAGAAAGAACTTAACGGTTATTATTATGGTTTTTCAAATCAAACTCTTTGGCCACTTTGTCATGTTTCTTTTGAAAGACCAGAATTTGAAGATGAATGGTATGAAGACTTTAAAAAAGTTAATCAGGGTTTTGCAAAAGCAATAAGAGAGGAAATAAAAGGAAAAACCTTTGTCTGGGTTAATGATTATCAGCTTTCTTTAGTTCCCAAATATTTGGGAAGACAAAAAGATACGATTATCGGGATGTTCTGGCATATACCCTGGCCTACTTGGGAAATTTTTAGAATTCTGCCTCAAAAAAAAGAGATACTCGAGAGTCTGTTGAGCTGCAATTTCATAGCTTTTCATAGGGGATATCAGGTTAGGAATTTTTTGGAGACTGTTGAAAGGGAATTCGAGGCAAGAATCGATCAAGAAACAAACAAAGTTTATTACAACAAGCATATTACAACTGTTAAAAATCTTCCGATGGGGATAGACACAGATACAATTAAGTCTATTTTAGAAGATAGAGGGGAAGAAACTTTTTTTAGGAAAATGGTCAAGAAAGTGATACATAGCGATATTGTAAATAGCATTAATAAGCCATTTGGCACATTATTCAGAAAACAAAAAGTTATACTGGGCGTTGACCGCCTTGATTATACAAAAGGGTTAAGGTTAAGACTTCTTGCTCTTGATAAATTTTTTGAGAAAAACAAATCTTATATAGGAAAAGTAACCTATTTAGGCATTTTGGCTCCATCCAGAGAAGCAATCCCGGCCTACAAGACTCTTAAAAGTGAAATAGAATTACTAGAAAGAACCATAAATAAAAAATATGCAAGAGACAATTGGAAACCAATAAAAATCATTTATGAAGTTTTTCCCCGGGACAAAATTATGGATCTTTACAGAAACGCAAAACTTTGTCTCGTTACCCCCTTAGACGATGGAATGAATATTGTCTCAAAAGAATTTGTAATTGCGGCTTCTTACTCCTCGGACCCGGGAATGCTTGTTCTTTCTCAATTTGCCGGATCTTCGATCGATCTAACAGAATCTTTAATAATTAACCCCTATAACGTTGAGGAGGTAGCAGAAGCTATCAAAAAGGGTCTTGAGATGAATAAAAAGGAAAAAATTAGAAGGATTAAAGCCATGAAAGAGATTCTTGAAGAGAGAAATGTTTATGAGTGGGCAAAGGAATTTGTAAGAAGCGCTGTTTCGGGGGTATAATTTTTTATGGATTTTAAGTTCATCCAGGATCCTGCATCAAAAAAATGGGTTATTTTTGCGCCAAGAAGGGCCGAAAGACCTAAAGTAGACCAAG
>CAYZZF010000005.1:0-43406 GCA_964483115.1 uncultured Gammaproteobacteria bacterium
TTTTATTCCCATATTGGTCGGATAGAGAGGCATGCCCTAGAAATCAGTAGGCGGAGAACCATTTTGTACGGATCAATCATAGGTTTATGTTATACTAATAGGCTAAACAAGTCAATGATTTTCTATGAGTATATCTTACTATGCAAAAAAATAAAGTGTCTTTTATTACAACAGTTAGAAATGAAGAGAAGAGAATTGGTTTACTTTTACAGTCATTGGCAAGTCAATCGGAAATACTTGATGAGATTATTATTGTTGATGGAGGAAGTAGCGACCAAACGGTTGCAAAACTCAAATCCCAAATCCCAAATCTCAAAAAAAAATTAAAAAATTTAAAATTTAAAATTATTATTAAAAAAGGTAACCGTTCAATAGGTAGGAATGAGGCCATCAAAAATGCAACAGGAAATGTTATTGTAATATCCGATGCAGGGTGCATTTTGGATAAAAATTGGGTAAAAAATATAGTCGAACCATTTAATGACTCAAAAGTTGAATCAGATTCAATCGGAGTTGATGTTGTAGCCGGTTATTATAGGCCTATAATTAAAAATAATTTTCAAAAATGTTTGGCTACTTACACTTGTGTAATGCCAGATAAAATTAATAGGAAGGAATTTTTACCATCATCACGCTCAATAGCTTTTAAAAAATCAGTATGGGAGAAAGTAAGAGGATATCCAGAGAATTTAGATACGTGTGAAGATCTAATTTTTGATAAAAAACTGAAAGAAGCCGGGGCAATTTTTAAGTTTCAAAAGAACGCTATTGTATATTGGCCGCAAAGAGAAAATATTTTTAGAGCATTTGAACAATTTTTTAATTATGCTAAAGGTGATGGTGAGGCTCATTACTTTCGTCTTCAGACCCCGTTCCTTTTTGCAAGATATTTTTTTGGTTTAATCATCATAGTTCTTTATTTTATCCTAAAAATAAACCAGCTACTTTATTTATTATTTTTGCTTATTGTTATTTATATTATGTGGTCGATTTTAAAAAACTACAAATACATTAAAAAATGGCAAGCATTTTTCATTTTACCTAGTTTACAAATTACTTCGGATATAGCAGTTTTGCTTGGTACAAGTTTTGGATTTATTAGAAGCTTATACTAAACAATTTTTATCTTTTTTAAAAAGAGTGGCTAAAAATTAGCTTATTTTGATATTTACCCTTCTAACATCTATAATTCTCTATGAGAGTGGAAACATTTTATGATTATGAATTGGTAAAACTTTGTCGCAATAAGATTGAAATTAGGCCAATAGTTGGGGAAAACATTATTAAACAACCCTTTTTAAAAAATATATAAAGACAATCAAATTCCATACTTCGAATGCGGATTATGTAAATCAAAGTAGTTTGTATTTTGGCAATAATCCAGAGCTAACATACGAAGAAATAAATTTTTTAACAAAAACCTTTAAATAAATTTATATGGGTTATACAAGGACTGTAATTAAAGGAGTTTCTTGGGTCGGCTCTTTGCGAATTTTAACAAGGGCTCTAACGCTAATTAGAACTGCCATACTGGCTAGAATTCTTAATCCTTTTGAGTTTGGGTTATTTGGAATCGCAAGTCTAATTACCGCATTATTAGAAACTATGACAGAGACCGGTGTCAATATAGTTCTCGTTCAAGAGAAGGAGAACATAGATAGCTATATAAGTTCGGCCTGGATTATATCAATCGCTAGAGGCATTAGTATAGCTACTCTTATGTTAATATTTGCTTCTATTATAGCTTCATTTTTTAAAGCACCAGCATCATTCAGTTTAATCATTTTTATGAGTGCCGTCCCTTTTATCCGGGGATTTATAAATCCCGCTATTGTTAAGTTTCAAAAAGAGCTTAAATTTAAGTGGGACTTTCTATACAATTTTTTATCCTTTCTTGTACTCTCAATAGTTTCTATTGTCGCGTCCTATATTTTAAAAAGCGCAGCAGGTCTTATTTTAGGTCTTATTGCGTCCGCTCTAGTTGAGATCGCTGTCTCTTTTACTATCGTTTCACCAAGACCCCATCTTGTCTTTGATAAAAATTATCTAAAAACCATATTTCATAGAGGAAAATGGGTTACGATGGCAGGGATTTCTGAATATTTGTTTCAAAACGTTGATAATATTGTAGTTGGGAGATTGCTCGGAGTTTCCCCTTTGGGTCTTTATCAGATGGGCTATAAAATATCCATTGTTCCGATAAGCGAAGGCACAGATGTATTGGCAAAGGTAACATTTCCAATTTATGTAAAAATCTCCGATGATTTACCGAGACTTAAAAGAGCCTTCTACCGATCTATGGCGATTCTAACTTTAATAACTGTACCTTTTGGACTGCTTCTTTTCATTTTTCCTAAAGAGATTGTTAGCATAGTATTGGGCGATAAGTGGATAGGAATAGTACCAATTATTAGAATACTTGCAATTTTTGGAGTCGTAAGAGCTTTATCTAATTTAACAGCATCGGCTTTTATGGCATTAAGTCAGCAAAAGATGGTTTCTTTTCTTGCTTTTTTAAGCTTTTTAATACTTGCAATAACCGTAATTCCGCTTGTCCTTATGCTTGGAATAGTGGGTGCCGCTTTATCAGCGCTTACAGTTTCTGTTATTGTATTTCCGGTATCACTATATTATCTTAACAAACTCTTAAAAGTTAAAAAATGAGAATTGGGTTTATTATTCAAGAGCTTAAAAATGGTGGTGGTAGTTATCAACTCTTGCAGCTTGCGCAGGAATTAAAAAAGAGAAAGCACGATGTGTATATTTATACAACGAAAGACAGTATAAGTTCATTGCGCCCGGACTTAACTAAAAGGATTACTATTAGAACTTTACACCCCTCTATCAGGGTGAAAGATGAGAGTCACGGACAACTGATCGGAGTAATCCTTTATCTTTGGTATCAAATGAAGCTGATTACAGCCTTCATTGGTCTTGCAAAATCAGATTCACTTGATGTGATAAATCCTCATGAGTGGCCGATGCACTGGGCAGGCGTCTTTTTAAAACTTAGAAAAAGAATTCCCGTTGTTTGGATGTGTAACGATGTTTGGCATATAACAAATTCAGAAAATAGAATACTTTTTAAGATTGTGAACAAAACATTAATCCAATTTATGGACTTGTTTTTGACTTTTTTTGTTGATGAGATTTTGGTTTTAGATAAAAGAATGTTTTTTATAGTAAGTTCTTATTATCATAAAAAACCTCTTGTTGTAAGAAGCGGAATAGATCTTGATAAGTTCCAAAACATGCCTACCAAAAAGACTTCAAGGAAAGAATTTAAGTTAGCGCAGAATTCGTTTATGTTTCTTTGTTTTTCGATTTTTTTCCCCCATAGAAGGTTTGAAGATGCCATCTTTGCATTCGAAAAAATTTTAAAAAATGTGCAAACAAAAATTAATCCTAGTTTAGTTATTGTAGGATCAGACGCATATGACAAGAGCTATGTTGAAAAAATAAAAAATCTTGTTGTGGAAATGGGAATTCAAAACAACGTATTTGTGAGAACTGGCTATTTTACAGAGAAAGAAAAGTTATGTCTAATATCTGCCTGTGACGTGTTTGTTTTTCCTAATGAAAAACAGACGTGGGGAATAGTAGTTACGGAAGCTATGGCAGCCGGCAAGCCATGTATTGTTTCAGATGAAGCAGGAATTCACGATATTATCAAAAATAAAGAAAACGGAATGATATTTAAAGTGCGCGACATAGATGACCTCTATAGAGACATGAAGGAGCTTTTTGAAGAAGAAAAACTTCGAAATAAGTTAGGTAAAAATGCCAGAAAATATGTATTTGAAAATCTTTCTTGGAAAAAATATGCAGAAAATATGTTAAATATATTTAATAAAGAGATTAAAAAAATATGAGAATAGCTTTTTTTCATGAACTTCTGTTTGGTGGAGCAAGAAGAGTTGTTGAAGAATACGCAAAGAGACTAGAAAAAAAACACGTTGTAGATTTATATTATGTCGACGAAAAAGAAGATAAAAACGTTTTGCAATACTTCAATAATGTATTTTATTACCAATTTTATTCAAATCGAGGAACAGGACTAAATCGATTCTATAAAGATACATTAGAGCTTTTTAGGCTTTATTTGGTTCATCGAAACATCGCCTCGCTTATAAACGGAAAGAATTATGAATTTGTTCTCGTTTACCCCTCAAAATTTACACAGGCGCCATTTATTATTCAGTTTTTAAAAGCGAGAACAATCTACTTCTGCCAAGAACCTTTAAGAATTGTACATGACGGTTTTCTTTTAGAAGATGTTAAATATTTACCATTTGTCAAGAAGTATTATGAGAAAGCAAACCGGTTTGTTCGAAAACAAGTTGATAGGGCAAACATTAATGAAGCAGATGTAATTCTTGCCAATTCAAGATTTTCTCAAAACTGGATCAAAAGAGCATACAAAAAAGATTCAAAAGTTTGCTACCTTGGCGTTGATGTTAAAAAATTTCGCCCAACTAGAAAAAAAAAGGCCTATGATCTACTTTTTATTGGTCAAAAAGATAAAATTGAAGGTTATGACCTTTTGGAAGACACACTTAAGGTATTTTCAAAAAAACCAAAAGTAAAAATTATTCAAAGAAACGATAAAGGTCAAGGGATAGAAGACCTAGAATTAGTAGAAGAGTACAATAAGGCAAAAATTGTACTTTGTTTAAGTCGAAATGAGCCTTTCGGTTTAATATCAATTGAGGCCCAAAGCTGCGGAGTACCAGTTGTTGCAGTTAATGAAGGGGGATTTTCAGAGTCTGTCATTGATGGCAAAACGGGATTTCTTGTAAAGCGCGACTCAAAAAATCTTTACGTCAGAATAAATGAGCTTCTTAACGACGAAAGTCTTCGTATAAAATTAGGGCATCAAGCACGTGAATATATTAAATCAAAATGGACGTGGGAGCAAAGTCTTCAAAGCCTGGAAAATATTATCTATAAATAAAGCAATTTTATATGTCAAACAAAAAAGTGGATATTTCAATTATAGTTGTTAACTACAGATCATATGAGAAATTGTTAAATTGTTTGGCTTCTGTCAAAAATTCGCATCCAAAAATCTCATACGAGGTTATAGTAGTTGACAATGATGAAAAAAAAACTATTGAGAAAGATCTTAAATTAAAGTTTAATTGGGTTTCCTACATAAAATCTTTGGGAAATATTGGTTTTGGGGCAGGAAATAATCTTGGAGCAGAATATGCAAAAGGTGAATATCTCTTTTTTTTGAACCCCGATACCATAGTCCTTCCAGAATCAATAGACCATTTGTATAAATTTATTGTGGAGGATAAAAAAGTTGGGGTCGTTGCCCCTCTTCTTCTAGACACAAATAACAAACCATATCCTTTGCAAGGTACAGCGGATCTTACTCCAATCCGCGCAATTTTTGCCTTATCTTTTATAAATAAACTTTTTCTTAAAAATCCTATCTCAAGAAAATTTTGGCTTCTTGATTGGAATAGAAAACAAGCGAAAGAGTGTTATGTAGTTCCTGGCACGTCGTTTTTAATTTCAAGAAACATTTTTAAAAAAATCGGTGGTTTTGACGAAAAGTTCTTTCTTTATTTTGAAGAATTTGATTTATGCAAAAGAATCAAAAATTTAGGTCTTAAGAACTATATAATTCCTAATGCACGTGTTATTCATATCTGGGGGGCAAGTACCAGAAAACGGAAAGGTGTAAATGATATTTTTGTTAAAAGCAGATTATATTATTTTAAAAAATGGTATGGAATAATACCTGCTCTTATTGTCCATCTTGTCACATCTATTGGTAAATCACATATGCTTTTATCTGTAATTTTGATATTTAGTGTTTTTTTAAGAATCTACAATCTAGATAAACTTATGGTGTTTATTGGGGATCAAGGGTGGTTTTATTTATCCGCTAGAGATGCACTTCTAACAGGAAAAATTCCATTGGTTGGTATAACTGCAAGCCATACCTGGCTTCATCAAGGACCTTTCTGGACTTATATTTTAATTTTTACATTTTGGATTTTTAATTTTAATCCTATATCTCCAGCATATTTTACAGCAATTTTAGGAACTTTATCAGTATGGCTAGTTTATAAAGTAGCAGGTGAATTTTTTTCAAAAAGAATTGGCATTATTGCCGCAGCACTTTATGCAGCTTCTCCACTTGTTATTATTAATTCTCGTATGCCTTATCATACTGCGCCTATTCCGTTTTTTACGCTACTTTTTATGTACTCGGTTTATAAATGGGTGAAAGGAAATGTGAATTTTTTCCCTTTAACTTTATTTTTTTTAGGTGTTCTTTATAACTTCGAACTTGCAACGACGATTTTATGGGCTGTTCTGATTGCTATTTTGATATACGGATTGAAAATGAAAAGGGACTGGGCAACCAAAGTTATTAACAAAAAAATAATATCGATGTCTGTTTTATTGTTATTGTTGCCTATGCTGCCAGTTATTATATACGACTTAACGCATGGATTTTTGCAAACAGCGGTTTTTGCATTTTGGATTTTTTACCAAGGTATTAAGTTCATCTCTAGTTTATTAAGTAACTCAGGGCAGGTGGGAGTTTTTGCTAATATGTTCTTGTTTTTCTCAACTTTTTACACACGTTTGATTTTTATAGGAAATGGAATTATTGCCGCAATTATATTTGTTATAAGCATAGGATATTTTTTAACAGATTTTTACAGAAAACTTAGGATTAAGAAAATTAGCTTTCCATACGTGTTTATTCTTTTAATGCTAGCTGTTCCATTTATAGGATTTTTAATCAACAAAACTCCATCCGAGGCATATCTACCAATTTTATTTCCACCTGTTATTATTGTAACCTCTTTAGTTTTTGATAAAGCATTAAACTATAATAGAGTTCTATCTTTAGGCGCACTTTTATTAATCGTTTTTCTAAATTCTTATTTTCTTTTATCCGAAAATTTTTTTGCAAATCCTACCTTTAGCCAGAGAGCTGATGCGGTTAATAAAATAATAAAGCTTACCTCTGCTAAACAATATAACTTGCTAGGAAAGGGTATCGGAAGCAAATTTGAGAGTTTTACCATGAATTACGAATTTTTACTTTGGCTTAAAAAGCATCCGCCCATCCAAACACCAAGTCAATTTAAGGTTTTTGTAGAAGAGACACCAAAAGGTATTACAATAAGTGAGAGATGATAAGTGTAGTAGTGCTCAGCAAAAATGAAGAGGAAAATATTAGTGATTGTTTAGAAACAGTTTCATGGTGTGATGAGCTAATTATTATAGATGATAATTCAGAAGATAGAACATTGGAAGTAGCACAAAACATTAATCCCAAACTAAAAATTTATAAAAGAAGCTTAGATGGGGATTTTTCCGCTCAAAGAAACTTTGGTTTATCAAAAGCAAAAGGTGATTGGATATTTTTTGTCGATGCAGACGAGAGAGTATCTGTCAATTTAAAAAATGAAATAGTTTATTTAATTTCAACCCACGATCGTGCGATAAAATTAAATGGGTATTTTATAAAAAGGAGGGACATTATGTGGAGTAAAGAATTGAAACATGGAGAGACTGGTAATATTAAACTTTTAAGACTTGCGAGGAAAGGAGTTGGAGGATGGCAGGGGAAAGTACATGAAGAATGGAAAATTCGAGGCGAAACTGGGAATTTAGAAAATCCAATTTATCATTACCCACATCAGACAATTTCTGAATTTTTAAAAGAAATAAACCTTTATACAGACATTCGTAGTAAAGAGTTATTTAAAACAGGTATAAATGTATACTGGTCATCGATAATTTTGTATCCTTTGGCAAAATTCGGTCTAAATTATTTTTTAAGACAGGGTTTTCAGGATTTTTTGCCTGGATTAATCTTTGCGACATTGATGAGTTTTCATTCATTCTTAGTCCGGGGAAAGTTGTGGCTTTTATGGAGAAAAAAATAATAAATATATTATTTGTCATATGGACTATTTTTGTTCTTTTTGAGTATTTAGTCTACCTTTTTTGTAGAGGAAGTATATGTTTACGCTCGCTATTTTAATAGGAATTTATTCTTACATAATCTTTGCGTTAGGGTTATTGGTTTTTCTTTATAAACTAAACATATTGTTTGTGAGTTTATTTTTTTTTACTCTCATATTAATTTGGAAAAGACAAGAACTCCTAAATCTTTATAAATATTTCAAAACACTTAAAAGTAATCATTTCAATCTTTTGGTAAGTTTTTTTATTCTCCTTTTGATTGTTCAAATATTTGTTAATTTCATTGGCGCATTAGGACCTGAGCTTGGATTTGATGCTCTTTGGTATCACCTTACTCTCCCGAAGATATATCTTAATAATCATGCCGTAATCCATATTCCAGGGGGATTACTGTATTATTCAGATATGCCGAAGTTGGCGGAAATGCTATATACCGCAGCTCTTTCATTTGGGAACGAGATCTGGGCAAAACTTATACACTTCGGATTTGGAATTTTATCATCAGTTGCCCTTTATAAATTATCAAGAAAATTTTTAAATAGAAGCCTTTCTTTAATTGTTGTTTTAATTTTTTACTCAAACTTGGTTGTCAGCTGGCTGTCAATTACCGCTTATGTTGATTTAGCAAGGACATTTTTTGAAGTCATGGCCCTTTGGGGATTTATTAACTTTGCCGAACTTAGAAATAGAACTTGGTTGATTGAATCTAGTGTAATGTTGGGTTTGGCGATAACAACCAAATTATTATCATTCAGTTCGCTTTTTATATTTACATTTCTTTTAATTTACATATATTTATCGAAAAAAAATAAATCTTTGAAAGATTTAATCACCAATGTACTAGTATATTGGTATTTTGCTTTGATTATTCCATTGCCTTGGTTTGTTTTTTCATATAATCATACAGGCAACCCTATTTATCCCTTTTTTTCCAATATTTATAAAGTAAGCTTTGACGCAAATCTTTTAAATCCAATACGTTTAATAACAGACCTCTGGAGTGTTTTTATTCATTCACCTGATCCAATTTCTCCTTTATATTTAATTTTTTTACCGCTGATAATTATCAACTTTAAAAAATTCCCAAATCCTTTAAAAGTGGTAGGGATTTATTCATTTATTGCTCTAATCGTTTGGTATTTTATTCCCAGAACAGGAGGTGGGAGATTTATCGTTCCTTACCTTCCTGCATTTTCAATCCTTGTTGGTTTTGCTATCGACAGTCTTAAAAATAAAAAACTTCTTTTTAAATATTCTATGTTCCTTGTAATTCTTGTTTCATTAGTTACAGTTATCTATAGAGGATTTGCGAACTTTAAATATGCACCTGTTATTTTAGGGAAAGAATCTAAGGATCAGTTTCTCTCAAAGAATCTTAATTTTTCTTTTGGAGATTTTTATGATAGTGACGGGTATTTCAAAAAAAATATTAAAAGCTTTGATAAAGTTCTTTTGTACGGTTTTCATAATCTTTATTATATTGATTTTCCTTTTTTGGATTCTTCATGGGTCAAAAAAGGAGATACATTTAATTATATTGCTACGCAAAATACAACATTACCCTCGAGATTTTCTTATTGGTCTCTTATTTACAGCAACCCAATAACTCGTGTAAATGTTTATTCGTCAGGAGGGTTTAAATGGGTTTATTAGAGATTATTTTCACAGTGCTGATTTTGCTTTTCCCAATAGGAGAGATAGTACGAATTGATATTTTGAGTGGGGCAGTCGCTACAGTTAACGATTTGTTTGTTGGAATAGTGGTTGTTATTTGGCTAATTAGACATCTAGAGAAAAGTGGAAAGTTTAAAAGATCAAATCTCGGAACTGCGATATTTATATTTGCGGGAATAGGGTTTTTGTCGCTACTTTTTAATAGCGTATCTTTAAACGGTCAACAATTTCTAGTTTCAATTTTATATTTATTACGTTGGATTTTCTACGCTTTAATATACTTTGTGGTTTTAGAACTTAGAGGAACATTTAGAAAAAAAATCCCAAGCCTATTAACTTCTGCTGGCTTAATAATTTTAATTGGTGGTTTCGTTCAATATTTTCTTTACCCAAATCTTAGAAATCTTTACTATCTTGGCTGGGATGAACATTTATACAGACTTTTTTCAAGTTTCCTTGATCCTAACTTTGCAGGAGCATTTTTTGTCTTATATTTTTTATTTGTTGCAGGGTTATTCTTCAGCCTTAAAGAAGGTAAGCGAGTCAGAATTGTTGTATTGGCAATATTGGGGATAGCAGATATAATAGCCATATATTTGACATATTCAAGAAGCGCTTTCATGATGTTGATTATTGGCGTGTTAACACTTTTGATTTTAAGGAAAAAGGCGCTAGTTGGGTTCGCTTTGATAATTATATTTGTCGTTGCTGCTTTTTTTACACCTAAAGCATTTAAAACCGAAGGCACAAATCTTTTCCGCGTTGTTTCTTCTGAGGCAAGGATTGAGTCAGCGCAAAAAGCAATAACTATATTTAAAGAAAATCCAATCTTGGGGGTTGGTTTCAATTCATATAGATATGCACAGATTAAATATGGGTTTTTGGGTAAAAATGGAGAAATAAGTCATGCTGGAGGCGGTACGGATAATAGTTTTTTGTTTGTTTTGGCAACAACTGGCGTAATAGGTCTTCTGGCTTACCTTTTTCTATGGGGAAAAATTTTGGTTACATCATTAAAAAAAGCTAAGAAGGGAAATATAAACTCGCAAATTTTATTTTCTTCCTCAATAGCTATACTTTTTGATAGTTTATTTATAAATAGCTTGTTTTATATTTTCTTTATGATGTGGATGTGGATATTAGTAGGCCTTACGGAGAATAAGTGACTTTTATGTCTTTCTCGGTTTTATTTCCCGCATCGTCAGTTGCTACAATTTTTATTTGATTGTCTCCATTCTGAAGAGGAAGGGTATAAGAAAAGTTGTTATTCTCATCAATAATTGCCCAGAATTCGTTTACTGTTATCCTGACGCCCGGATCTGTCTTACCGGCAACTTGAACAGTATTTTGGTCCTTTGAAAAGGATTGTCCGTCAGTGGGCGACGTTACCTCAAGAACAGGCTCACTGCTTTTATAGGTAATATTTAGCGTGTCTGAAAAATCACTTTCCTTCTTGTCTTGGTTCGCTTTTGCCTTAATCTTGTTCTCGCCTTTATTAAGGTTTACGTCAAAAGAAAAATTACCATCTTCGTTTACGCTTGTTTTGTCTATAAGACTGTCATTTACGTATAGGTCTATAGTTTGGTTTTGAGAAGCGCTTCCAGAAATTGTAATTCGCGCACTATTTGTTGCGTTTGGCATGGGATTTAAAGTTGGCGGATTTATAAAAGAAGCGGCGTTTTGTTTGGTTGGTTCACTTGAGCTTTTTGTTTGCGAGACGAATAGACTAAAGTTAACAAGAAGGGGAATCCCAAATTTAATAAGAAGTACTAGAACAATAAAAATTCCTAGGATGCTTAAAATAAGATTTTTCCTTGATTGTTTTTCAAGTCTTCTGGTCAGCCTTGATTGAGATTTCTTCATGAGCCGATGGGGGGAATCGAACCCTCGACCTACGCTTTACGAAAGCGCCGCTCTGCCAACTGAGCTACATCGGCTAAAATCGAATTTGACACGGTACAAAACTATTTTATGAAATTTCATTAAAAAGAGCAATATAACTTTAGTGATATTTGATTTTGCCGCCAAAATAAATTACGGTTGGGGAGGAGATGACCTTTTTTTGATTTTACTAGCGACTCTAAGTTCGGTTATAGCTTTTATCATTTCTGCCTCGTTAACTCTGAATTCCTCTTCAGTTAATTTTTCTTCCATCAATTTTTCCGCTCTTTTTTGCGCTTCCTCTGCTTTTGCAACCTCGATGTCTTCTGCTCTTATAGCGTAGTCTGCAAGGATAGTAATTTTGTTTTTTTCTACTTCAAGAAAACCTCCGGTTATTGCCAGAAGTTCTTGATTATTTCCCTTTCTTATTATCAATTCCCCTGGTACTACTTTCGAAACAAGTCCTACATGACCAGGAAGAATTCCAATCTGTCCATTTATAGTCGGAGCCATAATTTCATCAACTTCGTTTTTGTAGATTACTTTTTCAGGAGTTATTATTTCTAAAATCAAACTCATATTTCATCATTTTTCTCTTTTTTCAACGTCTTCTATGGTGCCTATCATGTAAAATGCGCTTTCCGCAATTTTGTCATGCTTTCCTTCGAGTATTTCTTTAAATCCTTTTACTGTGTCTTCTATTTTCACATATTTGCCAGGACTTCCTGTAAATATCTCTGCCACGAACATTGGTTGACTTAAAAACCTTTGGATTTTTCGAGCCCTTGCTACTATAAGTTTATCTTCATCTGACAATTCGTCAATCCCCAAAATTGCAATTATATCCTGAAGATCTTTATATCGTTGTAGAACTCGTTTTACTTCTTGAGCAACTGTATAATGTTCTACTCCGACTACATTTGGATCTAAAATTCGAGATGTGGAAGCTAAGGGATCGACTGCAGGATATAGGCCTTGTTCAGCAATTGATCGTTCTAGAGTTAGAGTTGAATCAAGATGAGCAAAAATACTAACAGGGGCAGGGTCGGTATAGTCATCGGCTGGAACATAAACAGCCTGAACAGAAGTGATTGAACCATCTTTTGTTGAGGTTATTCTTTCTTGAAGATTTCCCATTTCACTGGCGAGGGTTGGTTGATATCCAACAGCTGATGGCATTCTTCCAAGAAGGGCAGAAACTTCTGAGCCTGCCTGAGCAAATCGGAATACATTGTCAATAAAAAGTAAAACGTCTTCATGTTTCTCATCCCTAAAGTATTCAGCCATTGTAAGAGCAGTTAAACCAACTCTTAGTCTATTTGCAGGCGGTTCGTTCATTTGGCCGAAAACCATAACTGTTTTATCTATCACTTTTGACTCTTTCATCTCAAGCCAAAGGTCGTTTCCTTCTCTGGTTCGCTCTCCTACTCCTGCAAAAACCGAATGACCCTTGTGCTCTATAGCTATATTTCTAATTAATTCTTTTACAATAATAGTTTTCCCAACTCCCGCTCCCCCAAAGACTGCAATTTTCCCCCCTCTTGTAAATGGAGCGATTAAATCTATCACTTTTATTCCCGTTTCAAGGATTTGTGGTTTTGTTTCTTGCTGCGCAAGAGGCGGAGCTTTTTGGTGAATAGGTTTAATTTTTACATCTTTCGCGTTTTTATCAAAGTCTTTACCATCTATGGGATTTCCCAGCACGTTAAAGATCCTTCCCAAGGTTTTAGGTCCTACTGGTACTTTTATTGGAGATTTTGTCCTTTTAACTGTCATTCCTCGGGTCAAACCATCTGTTGGACCCATCGCTAGTGTTTTAACTTCATTGTCCCCAATTATAAAAGCAACTTCAAGAATTAATTGCTTTTTATTAGCAAGTTCAACAGTTAATGCTTCATTGACAAAAGGGGATTCTTTTTGAAAATATACATCGACAACCGGCCCTTGAACTCTTATAATAATTCCATCTGATTTATCCATAATTTATGGCAAAAGTTGCGGTTCCCATATCTAGTATCTCGTTGGTTATTCTTTCCTGTCTTGCCCTATTATATTCAAGTTTTAGGTATTCAATAATATCTCGCGCGTTCTCGGTTGCATTTTTCATTGCTATCATTCTTGCTGCTTGTTCGGAAGCATAACTTTCAATCAAATACTGATATATTGACATTTCAAGGTAATGTCTTAAAAGGGGAGGAATCATTTCCGAAGGCTCTGGTTCAAAAAGAGTAACTGAGATTGAACCAGTGTTTGTTGGAGGCAGTTTTATCGGCAGGATGGTTGATGTTTTGGGAACTTGCGAGAAGACACTTAAAAATCCTGTATGTAAAATTTTAACATCTGAAACCTTCTCCTTTAAAAAATAATCGTCAATAATTTTTGCAATTGGGTAAACCACTGAAAATGTGGGTAGAGTAGTACCAAAATTAAATGAAGCGACTATCTCTTTTTTAAGTCTTAAGATTATCTTCTCGATTTTTTTGCCTACAGTTAAATAAACTATATCTTTACTTTGTTCGTCTTGATGAATTAGTTCTTTTATTAGGTTTGTTATAAGTCCGCCACAGAGTCCTTTGTCGGGCGAGAACACAAGCATTAGGGTTTTATTAGTTATTTTAGATTGTTTCATATATTTGCTTTGGTGTTTTTCGTCAAGTTTCACAGACAAGCTTTGGGATAGAGAAGTCAGCTTCTCAACATAAGGCTTTGATGCAACTGCAGCATCTTGGGCTTTTTTTAATTTTGATGTTGCAATCATCTGCATTGCTCTAGTGATTTTTGAGACATTTTGCGCTGTTTGTATTCTTTTTTTTAAGGATAATAAATTTGCCATGTTAATATAGATTAAATTTAGGAACTAAATAATTTCTTGAATTCAAGAATTGCTTTTTCCATAGTTTTTAATGTTGTACTTTCAAGCTTATATCCTGTTGAAAGAGTTTCAATAATTTTTGGGTATTGATTTCTTATAAAATTATGGTATTCTTTCTCAAATTTTTGGCAAGATTCAACTGGTATATCATCAAGATACCCGTTGGTTACAGCCCACACGCTTAATAGTTGAAAAGCTTCAGGTAGTGGCTGGTATTGCGGCTGTTTAAGAATCTCGGTTGTTCTTTTACCTCTCTCAAGTTGTGTTAGTGTTGCTTGGTCTAATTCGCTACTGAACTGGGCAAATGCGGCAAGTGCGTTGTACTGGGCAAGCTCAAGTCTCATTTTTGAAGACACAGACTTGATTGCCGCGGTTTGGGCAGCTCCTCCGACTCTTGATACAGAATTCCCAACATTTACAGCCGGTCTTATCTGCGCATTGAAGAGATCTGATTGTAAATATATTTGTCCGTCAGTTATTGATATTATGTTTGTTGGTATATAAGCTGAAATATCATTTGCTTGTGTCTCGACAATTGGTAATGCCGTTATTGAGCCTGCGCCATTTTCCTTGTTTAATTTTACTGCCCGTTCTAGAAGGCGACTATGAAGATAAAAAATGTCTCCTGGGTATGCTTCGCGCCCTGCCGGACGTTTTAGAACCAATGAAATTTGTCTATATGCCCAAGCATGTTTTGTAAGATCGTCATATATTATTAGGACGTCTTCACCTTTTTCCATAAAATACTCAGAAATAGCAATCCCAGCGTACGGAGCAAGATATTGAAGAGCCGCCGAATCAGAAGCAGTTGCAGAAACAATAACTGTATAATCTAAAGCGCTTGTTTCTTTAAGCTTATCCGCAACCCTTGCAACAGTTGATTGTTTTTGTCCAATTGCAACATAGATACAAATAACCGGTTTAGTCATTTCTCCCTTTTTAACTTTCTGGTTTATAATCGTATCAATTGCAATTGCGGTTTTGCCTAAACCTCGGTCGCCAATAATTAATTCCCGCTGTCCTCTTCCTATTGGAATTAATGCATCAATTAACTTTATCCCTGTCTTGAGTGGGGTATTTACAGGCTCTCTTTGCGTAACTCCTGGCGCTATTTTTTCAAGAGGCATATATTTACCGCTCTTTATTTTTTGCTTACCGTCTAATGGGTCGCCTAGAGGAGAAATAATTCTTCCAATTAATTCTTCAGAAGAGTTAATACCAAGTATTTTACCAGTTGTTTTAACAATGCTGCCTTCTGTTATATCTTTTCCTTCTCCAAAGAGTATTATTGAGACGTTGTCTTCATCAAGATTTAAGATTACACCCATTGTCCCATCTTCAAAAATTACTTCCTCGCTCATTGATGCTTTTGATAAGCCAGATGCAACAACCACTCCATCTGTATTTTTTTCGACAATTCCAATATTTTGTTTTTTTGGAGTTTGCGAAAACGTTGATAGACCTTTTTCTAACTCCGCAATTATTTTTTTATCGTCAATCATAGTCTTCTTCTTTTATGTGCGATAAAATTTCCTCAAGTGTATTTTTAACATTGAAGTCATATATCAAATCATCGCTTACAATCTTAATCCCAGCTATAAGTGTTGGGTCGAAAACAAGCTCTATTTTTTTACTGGGAAATTGGGATTTTAAATTTTTTAAAATATCTTCTGTTATCTCCGCTTTGGTTCTTTGAGAAAGTGTCAAAAATACAGTATTTTTAGCCTCTATTAGTTTTAAGGCTTTTATATATTCTTTAAGCTCTGATCTTTTTAGTGATTTAACGATTAACTTTACTTTTTTTTGGTTAAGACTGTTTTTAAAAAAACTTTCTTTTGCAAGTACTTTAATTTTTTTATCTGTCATAGTTAGTCTGCTCTCTTAAATTTTGAAAGTGCTGTTTTTACTAGTTTTTCTTGTTCTTTTTCCCCGAACAATTCTTTTGCTGATTTTTCAATAAAATTTATTGCAATTTCACCTACCCGAAAAGCTAGTTGTTTTTGTGCATCTTTTATCTCTCGATTTATTTTTTCTTTTGCGTTTGCGATTATCTCATCAGATCTTCTTCTGGCAGTTTCTTCTGTTTCTTTGGATATTTCGAGTGCTTGAACTTTAGCATCATCTAATATTTTTTGAGCTTGTGTTTGGGCGTTTTTTAAAATATTTCTTTCAGATATTTTCGCGTCTTCATAAAGCTTTTTTCCTTCTTCTGCTTGGAGAAGGCCTTCTTTAATAGTTTGTTCGCGCTTTTTAAGCAATTCCAAGACAGGCTTGTATAAAAACCTTTTTAATATATATAAGATGATTAGAAAATTTACTATTTGGGCACCCAAAAGGAGGGGATCAAGCCCAAAATTTTTGATGACCTCCATAAAAAATTTTTTTATTTTAGGAATGCCATTATTAGAGAGTAAATTGCTATTGCTTCGGCAAATGCCATTCCCAAAAGCATTGCAGGTAGTATTCTTCCCGAGCTTTCAGGGTTCCGTCCAATAGCTTCCATTGCTTTTGCTCCAATAAGACCAATTGCGAATGCGGGCAATATGCCTCCAAGAGCGATTATTAACCCTCCGGATATACTAAAATTCATAAAGTCCCCACCTCCTTTGCCTTTACAGTTTCATGATGTGGGGTTGTAAGAATTGCCATAAAAACCATTGTTAACATCGCAAAAATAAGAGCCTGAACGAACCCCAGAATAATTTCAAGCGCGAGAAATGGGAGAGGGAATATAAAGGCAAATATCGTAGATATGGTAAAAAGTACTACTTCCCCTGTATAAATGTTTCCAAAAAGACGAAATGAAAGTGAAATAATTTTGGTGATCTCTGATATTATTTCTAGAATTCCTATAAAAAAATTTATAGGGTTTAATGAAATATAACGGCTTAAATAACTTTTAAAACCAATAGTTCTAATACTTAGTATGTGGGTTGCTACGACCGACAATATGGAAAAACCAAGAGTTACATTTAAATCGCTAGTTGCGCTTCGTATTATGGGGATAAGCTTTTTTCCTTCAAAAAACCCGATGCTTGATACACCGGGTAAAAGAGAAGTATAATTTGCAATAAGGATGAAAATAAAAAAACTCATAAAAAAGGGGAATATTAACTCGGTTCTTTCCTGCGCAATTGATTCTGTCAGTCCGTAAAATGTTTGTACAACTAGTTCTATGGCGTTTTGAAAAAGACCAGGGATGAATTTTATTCCCCTTTCTATAAATATAATACCTGCGATAATTAATAGGTCAACAAGTAATGTATCTATAACTGTATTTGTAACTTTAAAAGCTCCAAGATTGAAAATTTGTTCAGCTTGAAACGAAAACATTGTAGTCTTATTTTAAAGATAATTCGTGGGTAAGTCAAGACGATAAATTCGAAGCCTCAGATATTCTTTCTACGATTACGACAGGCTTATTGTCATTTCTGTTATCTACATACCCTTCAATAATAATTACAGAGTCTCTGTTAAGAAGAGATTTATAAATTGTATAGATTTTAGGAAAAACCACACATTCAATGGAGATTCCTCTTTCATCAGTAATGGTTAAAAATGCCATTTCATTGTTGCCTCTTTTTGTAAAAATCCTTCTTACTGCCTCAACTATTCCTCCGATTTTTACCCTTGTTCCCTCTTCCTCTTCTTCAATAAGAGAAATATCATACGTCCCGATAGATTTTAGAGCTTGAAGCTCATCCATTTTTGGATGAGAGGTTAGATAAAATCCTAAAAATTCTTTTTCAAAAGCCAGTTTTTCCTTTGATGTAAAATCTTCAACATCAATAAAACCAGAGGTTTTTGGATCGTCATTCAGATCAGCAAATAACAACACCTGTCCTTCTTTTTCGTGCTTTTTTCTTTTGTAGGCCGCGTCTAAGATCTTGGGATAATTTATAAGCAGACTTGCTCTTTTTCCATAGGAATCCATAGCCCCAGCCTTAATAAGGCTTTCAATAGTTTTTTTATTTACCGCTCCAAGATTGACACGTTTTAAGAGATCTTCAAGATTTTTAAATCTGCCATCCATTCTGTTTTCAAGAATTGTTTTTATGGCTGCCTCTCCCAGGTTTTTTATTGCGGATAAACCAAAACGTATATCGGTTTTGTTTTCAATGGAAAATTCTTTTTCTGATTTATTAATATCAGGTGGGAGAATATCTATTTTTAACCTTTTACATTCTGCAACTGCTTGCGCAATTTTTTCGTTCTTTGTTGCCCCTGTTGTCCCTCTTGATTCGGCAGTTAGAAAAGCGGTCATAAACTCGACTGGAAAATGCGCTTTAAGATAAGCAGTTCTATAAGCAATAGTTGCGTAACATGCAGCATGGGCTTTGCCAAAACCATATCCAGCAAACGGTTCAAATAAAATCCATAAATTCTCAGCATTTTTTTTATCCATGCCATTTGCATCGCAACCCTGTATGAAATTATCATGTTGTCTTTTCATTTCAGAGGGGATCTTTTTTCCAACAGCTTTTCTTAGTCTATCTGCGTCGCTCCAAGAGTATCCTGCAACTTTTATTGCAGTTAAAAGTAGATCATCTTGATATGTGATTATTCCGTATGAATCTTTAAGTACATCTTTTAGTCGCAGGTCAGGATATTTTACAAGAGATGGATTGTGCTTTCTTCTTATAAACTCTGGAATATTCGCCATAGGTCCGGGTCTGTAAAGAGCCACCATTGCTTGAAGGTCAAAAATACTTGTCGGCTTTAATTCTTTTATATACCGTCTCATTCCAGACGACTCAAGCTGAAAAATCCCAGTTGTCTCGCCTGATGCTAGTAGTTCATAGGTTTTTTTATCCTCAAAGGTGATCTTTGAAAAATCTATTACATCACCCCTGTTATCCTTGATAAATTTTAATGTTTCCTGGATAATAGTCAGATTGCGAAGGCCCAAAAAATCTATTTTTAGAAGTCCGACTCCATCTTCCCCAACAGTATACATGTCATATTGAGTAATTGTCTTATCTCCGTTTGGTTCTCGCTGAAGCGGAGTGTATTCCATAAGCGGTTTATCTGCTATTACAACTCCTGCTGCATGTACAGATGCATGTCTTGCGACGCCCTCCAATTTTTTGGCAAGGTCTAAAAGTTTTTTTGTTTCGGATTCTGTTTGATAGGCAATGCGCAGCTCTGGACTTTGCTCAAGAGCTTTGTCAATTGTCATAGCATGGCCTTGCCATCCTGGAGGAATCATTCTGGCAATTCTATCTGGAACAGAGTAAGGCATACCAAGTGTCCTGCCAGTATCTCTTACTGATCCTCTTGCCTCCATAGTTCCGAAGGTTATTATTTGAGCCACTTTGTCTTTTCCATATTTTCTTGTAACATACTCAATTACTTCGTCTCTTCTATTATCAGCAAAATCAAGATCAATATCGGGAGGCGAAGGTCTCATTGGGTTTAAAAATCTCTCAAATGGAAGCTTAAAATACAAAGGGTCTATATCGGAAATTCCCAAAGCATAAGAAACAATTGAACCCGCATTTGACCCTCTTCCAGGACCTACGGTAATTCCATGACTTTTTGCCCAATTGACAAAATCGGCTACAATAAGAATGTATGTTTCATAACCTTTTTTAAGAATTACAGACAGTTCGTAATCTACCCTTTCTCTTATTTCTGGTGTTATTTTTTTATATTTTTTCAAAAGTCCTTCTTCAACCTTGTCTTTTATGTACTCGCTGGTGGATTTTGAAGCCGGAACATCAAATTTTGGCATTATCCAGCTGCCCAATTTTATTTCTAGGTCGCACATATTCGCAATTTTAGAAGTATTTTCAATAGCTTCGGGAGTTTGAAGAAAAAGTCCTATCATTTCTTCTTTGGTTTTCATATAAAAATCAGGAGAATCTATCATAGTTAATTTTCGCTTTTTATCCTCAAGTGTTGTTTGTGTCTGAATGCATAGTAATACTTCTTGAGCTTGAGCATCTTGCGGATAAATATAATGATTGTCATTTGTCGCAACAAGAGGAATACTTAATCTTTTTGAAAGATCAATGATTTTTTCATTAAGTAAATCTTGATTCTTAACATTGATATGTTTTTGAAGTTCTAGATAAAAATTTCCTTCACCAAAAATTTTTGAAAGAAGCTTTGCTCTTTCTACAGCAGTTTGTTCTTGATTCTGAATAAGAGGTTCTGAAACATAACCTTTAACACAGGAAGAAAGGCATATAAGCCCACTACTTGTTTCCTTTAAAAGTTCTATATCACATCTCGGTCTATAGTAATATCCTTCAAGATTTGCAATAGATATTATTTTCATCAAATTCTTATAGCCTACTTTATTTTTTACTAGAAGAATTAAATGATTTGAGTCTGCGTCAAGACCAGCTTCTTTATCGTATCTTGAGCGTCTACTTATATAAATTTCGCAACCGATTATCGGTTTTATTCCAATATCTAAGCATTCTTTATAAAATTTAATTGCACCATACATGTTCCCATGATCAGTTATCGCCAAAGTTTTCATTTCAATTTCCTTGGCTCTTTGAACCATTTCTTTTATTTTCGAAAGGCCATCTAGTAAAGAGTACTCACTATGATTATGAAGGTGAACAAAATCCGCCATAATTTCTATATCTTTGTGATCAAACAGTATGGTGCTTTTTGATCTATAATAGTTTTATCTACACCCAAGCCCGGAGTTAATAATAATTCTATCGGTGTTCCTTTATCAACGCTTAATTTGATTGACCCTTCGTGTTTTAAGATGTTTTGATTTTGAAATTCTTCATCTATCGCAGGCATTATGCTACCTGCTAAAGTTAGTGAAGAATTAGTCGTAATTACTTCAGAAACTAAACTCATAGCAGTTTGATAGTTCTCTATTGCTTGATTGTAAAGATTGGGAAACGATTCTATTTTATGCTCATCGTTATCCGGTTCAATTACTATCCTTATATCTATGTCCTTTCTAGGTTGAGGTTTGGTTAATATACCTCCTACAACAATTAATGCTCCATGCTTTCCTTTTTTTCTCATAAATTTACCTAGCAAACTCGCAAATGTTTGCACATTATCTTTATCAACATTGCTAAGATGTGCGAAAAATTCCTCTTTGCTTATAGAAAGATGCGGCCATTTTATTTCTGAAGAGTTTATATCCATAACTTTATTTCTCCTCAAGTAATTTTTTTAAGATATTTCTTATCGTATTAACATCCGCACCTTTTATTTGTTTTATAACTTGGCCAATCAGAAACTCCAAAGTTTGAGTTTTACCTTTTTTATACTCATTTGCAGCCTGTTGGTTATTTTGCAAAACCTGATTGATAACTATTTTAATTTTATCCTCAGGTATTGATACGGTTTGTTTTGCCGAAATTATTGTTTTAATTAACTCAGCAGGTAGAATATTATTTATATCTATTTTTTTATTAATGATAAAATTCGCGATTGTCTTTATATCTATACTCTTTTCTTTTTTATTTTTTAATTGTTTGTTTATTTTTATTATCTTTTCGAAATAATCGGCGATTGATTTTTCTCTAGTTATTATTTCTGCATTATACTCTGTGAGTTTATACTCCTTTATAAATCTTTCAAGCCTTTTATCGGGAAGCTCTGGCATTTTAATTTTGATTTCGTCAAGTTCCAAAATTGACCATCTTACTGAAGGGATATCAGGTTCTGGAAAATATCTGTAATCGCTTGCTTCTTCTTTGACTCTTTGCGTAACAGTTTCTTTCCTTTTTTCATCCCATCCTCTTGTTTCCTGTATTGGTGTTTGCCCTTTTTTAAGTAGTTCAAGTTGACGATTGGTTTCAAAATTAATTGCGCGCTCAACAAATCTGAAAGAGTTTATGTTTTTCACTTCTACTTTATAAGCTGGTAGTTTATTATTTGAAACTTCATGGAGCGAGATGTTCGGCTCAAATCTCATGTCGCCCCTTTCCATATCTGCGTTTGAAATGTCAAGATACCTTACGATCTGCTGGAGTTTTTGTAGGTATTCTTTGACATCGGCTGAATTTTCAAAATCTGGTTCCGTAACAACTTCAACAAGAGGAACTCCGCTCCTGTTGAAATCTATTAAGGTTACTTTTTTTCCATTAATATCTTGATGAATTAGTTTTCCTGTATCTTCTTCCATATGAACACGTCTTATTCTTATGGTTTTTCCACTGCTAAGCTTAATATTTCCATTTATACAGAATGGCTCGTCGTACTGGCTGATTTGGTAGCCTTTTGGAAGGTCTGGATAAAAATAATTTTTTCTGTCAAACTTTGAAATCTTATGAATTTTACAGTTTAATGACATTCCTAGCATCACACACCACTCAATTGCAGTTTTGTTTGGCACCGGGAGTGCACCTGGTAATCCAAGACAAACAGGACAGGTATGAGTATTTGGCTTTTTGCCAAAATAATCAGCAGAACATGAACAAAACATCTTTGATTTTGTTTTAAGTTCAACATGAACTTCAAGACCAATTATTGGCTTATAGTTTATGGGTAATGGCAAATCGTTTATATTTTTCATAGCGGTTTTATCTTGTACCAATTTGTTTCTTGTTCGTATGCATAACCTATTTTAAATAGAAGCTTTTCTGAAAATTGGGGACCCAATATTTGCATTCCCGTAGGCAATCCATCTATAAATCCAATTGGCACGGACAATCCTGGGATGCCTGAAAGATTGGCTGTAACAGTAAAAATGTCGGATAAGTACATTTTAAGTGGGTCATCCACTCTTTCTCCAAGTTTCCAAGGTAAGGTGGGAGAAATCGGTGTAATTATCGCATCAACTTTTTTAAACGCTTTATCAAAATCTCTTTTTATAAGAGTTCTTATTAGCATAGCTCTTTTGTAATAAGCTTCATAATAGCCGGAGGATAAAACATATGTCCCAAGTATTATTCTTCTTTTTGCTTCATCGCCAAAATAAGTTCTGTTGTTTCCATATCTTATACCATCGTATCTTGCAAGATTTGAAGAAACTTCAGCTGGTTGAATTATGTAGTAGCATGCAATTGCATATTCAGTATTTGGTAAGGATATTTCCTCTATTTTTACTCCTTGTTTTTCTAGAACTTTTACGGCCTTTTCTGTTCTTTCTTTTACTCTTTTATCAAGTCCCTTGGAGAAATATTTTTTTGGAAGACCTATTTTAACTCCTTTAATATCTTTTTCAGAATATGTTTTATAGTTGTCCACTTTTTCATCAGATGTTGTTGCATCGTATGGGTCTTTTCCTGCTGTGATTGAGAGAATAAGTGCAGAATCTTCAACGTTTTTTGTAAAATGCCCAATACTATCAAGAGATGATGCCATAGCTATAATGCCGTATCTTGAAACTCTTCCATAAGTTGGTTTAAGCCCTACAACACCACAGAAACTTGCAGGAAGTCTTATTGAGCCTCCTGTATCTGTTCCTGTTGACGCAAAGCACATATTTGAAGCAACTGCAACTGCTGAACCGCTTGATGAACCTCCAGGGACAAACTCTGGATTCCAAGGATTTTTTGTTGGTCCAAAATCTGAATTTTCTCCACTTGAGCCGTGCGCCCACGCGTCAAGATTGGTTTTTCCGACTATTATCGCTCCCGCATTTTCAAGTTTTTCAACAACCGTAGCACTGTATGAAGGTATATAATTATCAAGAACTTTTGACCCAGCAGTTGTTTTTAGACCCTTTGTAAGAAAAATGTCCTTTACGGCTAGAGGAATTCCAAGAAGTGGAAGTTCAGTTCCTTGAGATCTTGATTTGTCTGCTTTACCTGCCTCTTTCAGCGCTTTCTCTTTATTTAAGGCTAGAAATGCGTTTAGCTTGGGATTTTTTTTTGCAATTTGTTTAAAACAATAATTCACAAGCTCTAGGGAAGAAAATTCTTTTTTTCTTAACCCATTAAGTGCTGGTTTAATTGTTAATTCATTTAGTCTCATTCGTTGAAAATTGCTTTTACTTTGAAGAGTCCGTTATGTTTTGACTTTGTATTTGAAAGAGCATCTTCCTGAGACAGGGAAGGAAGAGAAACATCTTTTCTTGTAAGATTCTCAAGACCTTTAACTTGAGAAGTGACTTCAACACCCTTTATATTTATTTTTTTTAATTTCTCAAAATATCCGAGGATTTCTTCAAGTTGTTTCTCAAACTTTTTTTCTTCATGTTTTTTTATTTCAAGATTTGCTAATTTTGCTGTGTGTTTTAGGTTTATTTTCATCATCTATTTTGTCATACCTTATTATATTCAACTATATTAATTTATTCAATGAGAAATCAGTCTGATAATGCTAATTTTTGAAAAATAAAGCTGCGGGCTTTCTCAGAAAGAGAATCATCGAGTTTCAAAAGTTCTATTTTGTTTTTATACTTTCTCTCAAGTGCTTTTTTTATCAGCCAATCTGCGATTTGCGGGTTTTTTGGTAGAATTGGACCATGAAGATAGGTGCCGATTGAGTTTTTGTAAATTGCTCCCTCAGTATTATCGCTACCATTATTACCAAATCCTTTTATGACGGTTCCAAATGGTTTCAAATTTTTTCCCAGATAAGTTCTCCCTCCATGATTTTCAAACCCAATAACAATATTTGTTTGGTGACTGACCAAATCAGCTTTAATAGCAATATTCCCAATAAGCCTTGGCTTATGAGGTCCTGGATTTTCTGTATATAAGTCTAATATACCTAAACCCTTGATAAGTGTTCCATCTGATTTTTTGTAGTATTTGCCTAGAAATTGGTATGCTCCACAGATGTAAAGCCCTGGCGTGCCATCTTCAATTTTTCTTTCTAAAGCATTAATTTTTTGAGAAGTAAAATCTTTAGAAACAATTTTCTGCTGGATATCCTGTGCCCCCCCCATAAATAAAATGTCTACATTGTTTAATAGCTTTGTATTAAATTCCACATTTAGATTTAGTATTTCAGTTTTTATTCCTCGCCATTCACATCTTTTTGCAAGAACAATAATATTGCCACGATCTCCGTATGTACTCATCAGTTCCGGATATAACCAACCAATGCTTAGCAAAAACTTCATAATGTAAGCGTTAATTAAAGAATTTTTTTACCTGTTAAAATTTTTCGAAGATCAAGCATTGCTGAATACGTTGGTAAAATATATAGTGTATCGCTGGACTTAATACCTTTTAAGGAATCATCTATAGCTTTTTTCAAATCCTCGTAAATTTTGAAATTTTCCGCCAGAGACCGACCTTGTTTTAGATGAGAGTTTTGAATTGAGTACTTTAATCTTAACCCCATATCATAAGGTCTATCTCCTGATATAAAAATTGATTTGAAATTTTCTAGATTATTTTCAAAATCAACATCCCATATCCATGAAACATCACGGCCATCTGGAATTCTGTCATTTAAAACTATCAAAAGGTACCTTGCCGCAAGCGTATTTATTGTACTTAGAGATTGATTAAAACTTGTAGGATTTTTAGAGAGAAATATCTGCACATTTTTTTTATTATATTTAACAATTTCTTGTCTTCCAAATGCGGGTTTAAAATTCTTTAATGCAGTTTTTATTTTATTGTCCGAAACGCCTAGCATTTTTACTAGCAAAACCGCAGCATGAGTATTATATTTGTTGTAAAGACCTGGTAGAGGATAGATATTAAAATCTGAAAAGTCGATTTTTGGTCTTTTGAATCCACAATTCTTGCAATCCCAATTTCCAAGATGAGAAAACGTTACATTTTTATAATCTAATTTATTACTACACTTAGGACAGTAAATGGAATCAGAAGCATGTTCAAGCGATGCGTTTGAGGTCGTAGGCAAAACACCAAAATAATACGTTTTTGCATAAGTTTTCGTACCAAGAGATGCAATCTGAGGATCGTCGGCATTCAAAATCAGAGTAGTTTTTGAAGAGAGATTTCTTAAGGCTTTGCTCCACTTATTTGTGATTATATTAACCTCACCATATCTATCCAGTTGGTCTCTAAATAAGTTTAGGAGGATAATATAATTGGGAAAGACCTCCTTTAAAATCAAAGGCAGCGTGTTTTCATCCACTTCAAGAATCGCATAGTCATAATCTAATCCAGCTATGAAGTTGGAATAATGAATTAAGGCTGATGCTATTCCGTTTAACAAGTTGGCTCCTGACTGATTTTGAAATACAAACTTTTTGTCTTCTTCAAGAATTGTTTGAATAATCTTACCTGTTGTAGTTTTACCGTTAGTTCCTGCAATGAGTATTATTTTTACTTTAGATTTTGCAAAAAAACTCTTTATAAATTTTCTATTTGCCAATAGCGCTATATGACCTGACCACGTAGAACCACTTCCAAAATTGAGGACTCTGCTTAGGAAAATAATTATCTTGCCTAGAATTACAAGAGATATGTTCATGCACGCTACATCGAGCGGAGAATTTTTATTCGCTCTTCAATTGGTGGATGGGTATCAAAAAGAGAAGAAAACCATTGTTTAACTTCTTTGTTCTTAAATGGATTTACAATAAAAAGATGTGCAGTTGCATTTGTTGCTGTCTTAAGAGGTTTTGGATCTCTTGCTATCTTTTCAAGAGCAGAAGCCAATCCCTCTGGGTACCTTGTAAGAAGAGCACCTGATGCGTCTGCCAAAAGTTCTCTTTTTCTTGATACCGCAAGCTGTATAAGCGTAGCAGCAATAGGGGAGAGTATGGCAAAAGCGATTCCAAGCAGAATAAAAATTACTTGAAAATTGCTTCCTTCCCTGTCGTTATTGCGAGTTCCACCAAACCAAAGGCTTCTCATAAAAAAATTAGCTAGAATTACAATAAATCCAACAAGAACTGCAACTATTGCCATAAGCCTTGTGTCGAAATTTCTTACATGTGAAAGTTCATGAGCGATGACTCCTTCGAGTTCAACTTTATTTAATTTTTCCAATATACCTGTTGTAGCCGCAACAACTGCATGATTAGGATCTCTTCCCGTCGCAAATGCATTTGGAGAAGGGTCATTTATGATATATATTTTTGGCATTGGAATACCAGAGCCAATACATAGGTTTTCTATAGTATTAAATAAGACTGGATTATCTGATTTTTTAATAGGAGTTGCTCCTGATATTGCAAGCACAAGCTTATCTGAATAATAGTAACTTCCAAGACTTGTAATTCCTGACAAAATTAAAGCAAAGCCAACAAGCGGCCAGCCATAGCCTAAGGCCTTACTAAACACATAAATGATTGTAGTTATAAAAACAACAAACAAAAACATTATAAGCCACGTCTTCCATTTGTTGGAATATATAGCGTTATAGACATTCATACATCAAAACTTAACCTGAACCGGTTGTTTTTCTTTCTCTAGGGCTCCGAAAAATTCTGTGGGCTCAAAATTAAAAATTCTTGCTATTATAACATTTGGGAATATTTTAATTTTTGTATTATAATCCATAACAGCCGAGTTATAGAATTGTCTTGCATATGCAATCTTGTTTTCGGTGTCAGATAATTCCCCCTGAAGTTCTAGAAAATTTTGACTTGCTTTAAGTTCGGGATAGTTTTCTGCCACGGCAAAAATTGATTTTAATGTCTCTGACAGCATGTTGTTTGCCGATGCTTTTTCCATTGCGCCCTTGGCGGATAGCAGACTTGATCTTTCTTTTGTAACTTTTTCAAATAGCTCTCTTTCATGAGCAGCATAACCTTTAACTGTCTCAACTAGATTTGGGATAAGATCAGTTCTTCTTTTTAGCTGAACATCTATTTGAGAGAGTGCTTCTGAAACCCTTACCTTCGAAGTTATAAGTCCGTTGTACAAAAACCAAATAAACAATATCAGTAAAACTAAAATGATTATAAAAATTAGCATATTTCACCTCCCCTCAATTAAGACACTTTTAACCATTTTTCAAATCCATTATACTCTAAAGTATTGAGTATGTCACTTTTTCTTGCCCACCCGCGTCTTGCCGTTGCAACGCCGTATTTTATTAAATCCATTTGCCATATTGCATGACTGTCCGTATTTATAACCATTTTAATATTTTTCTCAACAGCCATCTTTATAGTTACATCACTTAGGTCAAGACGAGCAGGCCAGCTGTTTATCTCCAATGCTTTATTGTATTTTTTACAGAAGTCAAATAATTTTTCCCAATTCAAATCATAGCCAGGTCTCTCATTTAGCATTCTGCCTGTTGGGTGAGCCAATATTTTAGCTTTTTTATGGGAAAGACCTTTAATAATTCTATCTGTCATTTTATCTCTATTCATATTAAATACGCTATGAATTGAAACTATAGCAGCGTCCAGAAGATCCATGCACTTAGAATCAATAGCAACTGAACCATTGGGTAAAATATCTACTTCGAGTAATTTAAATATTCGTATACTTTTATTGTTTGATTTTACTTGTTCAATATACTCATTTCTTTTTGCTATTATTAGATAGATTTCATCAGGGGTATGTTTTGAAATACTAGGATTATGTTCGGAAAACCCCAAATATTGATATTTTAGTTCTTTTGCTTTTTTCAACATACTCTCCATTAAATCTTTTCCTAAATCATGACTTGGTTCTATAGAATAGCTTGAGTGTATATGAAGATCGCCTTTAATATCTTTTTCTTCTACAAGTTTTGGTAATTTATGTTTAAGAGCAAGTTCAATCTCTCCTTTATTTTCTCTAATTTCAGGTGGAATCCAATCCATTCCAAGCGCACTATAAAATTTTTCCTCAGTGTCGAATTTCTCTATCTCCTTTTTGCCCCGCATTTTTTTTATACCATATTCTGACAGAGACAGACTGTTCTTAATTGCCATCTCACGAAGTGCAATGTTGTGATCCTTACTTCCTGTAAAGTGTTGAAGTAGAGATCCAAAACTTTCTGGTGGTTGAACCATAAGATCGATTTGCCTGCCTCCTGACACCAACATTGAGGCAGTCACATCACCTTGCTCTATCGTGCGCTCATTGTACGGATATGAAATAAAGTAGGAAATGACTCCTTTAGGGTTTTTCGAAGCAATGGCTATGTCTATATCTCCAATAGTTGACATTCTACGTCTTAAGCTTCCCAATGGTTCAGCTTTTAGCACATACTTTGATTTTTTAAGATAGGCAACGATTTTATCGGCAATTTCCATTGCGTAGGGAAGTGTCATTCTCGTTGTTTTACCCTTCCCTAGACGGAACTCGGAAATTGCCCGTACTATATCACTTTGTGATTTTTCCCCAAAGCCTTCAAGTTTAGCAATTTTGTCTTGCTTTCCTATCTTTTCTAAATCATCTATAACTGTTTTAGAATCTTTTAGTTTAAACTCCTTGACAAGTCTATAGGCCTTTTTAGGACCAAAACTTGGTATATCAAGAAGCGGAAATACTGATTTTGGTATGCCTTTTAGTACCCATTCAAAGTGTCTTACTTTGCCTTTTTTGAGGAGCTCCTGTAAATGATTACGAATAGTTACCCCAACGCCTGGCAATAGATTTAATTTGTCTTCATGGTAAAATTCCTGTATTTCTGAAGTTAGATTCGAAATAGCCTCTGAAGCCTTTTGATAGGCAATAATTTGAAAGCGGAATTTTTTTTCATTTTTTATAGTATAGGCTGCTGCTACATTACGCAAAAGCTCTGCGACTTCTTGATTACTCATGTAAAGAAATGATACCAGAGCATTGACTATAATTCAATAATTTGCTAGGATACTTGCGGTCTGGGCTCGTAGTGAAGAGGCCTATCACGTCTCCCTGTCACGGAGAAGATCGCCGGTTCGAATCCGGTCGAGCCCGCCTTCGTTCGCCGAAGCTGCTTTAGCGAAGGCAAAAGGCTATCTCGGCGAACTTCAGCGGTTAAAACCCGCAAGTGTATAATCAAATAACCTCTGTCCAGAAAGGAGGAGATATGCCTAGAAGAAAAATCACTCAAAAGAAAGTAAATATAAGAGGCGTCCAAAAAAAAGACGGCACATCTGATGTTCTGTCAAAAATAAAAAGAGAAGAATCTTATACAAGTTTTATAATAGGAATAGTTATTGTTCTTCTGGTAGCAATTGGCTTAATCATCATTTTAAAAGGAAATAGAAGGATGCAAACAAGTTCTGTTCAGCTTAAGCCTACAATTGAGGCCGGAAAACAAAAACTAGAACGTCAAAAAGAAAATAAAAATTTACCAAAGACCTATACTGTTAAAGAGGGGGATAATCTTTGGACAATTTCTGAAAAAATTTATAGCTCGGGTTACAATTGGGTTGATATAGCAAGAGTCAATGGTCTTGCTAATCCTAATCTTATATACTCGGGAAATAGATTGATAATTCCCAATGTGCAAGCAAAAATAATTACCACAGGTAAAGTTCAAAATGTTATATCAACTGGCAGTGCGATTTCTACAAATACCTATACGGTTGTTCAGGGAGACAATCTTTGGGAGATTGCTGTAAGAGCTTACGGAGACGGTTTTAATTGGACAAAGATTGCAAAAGTAAATAATCTTGCAAATCCGAATATAATTCATTCAGGAAACATTTTGAAAATACCCCGCTAATTCATTATTGGTTATTTGTTGTTTGCAGCAGACTATTGGAAAGTTTAAAATGTAATTACGTTGAATAAACGTAAAACTTTAATGGAAAAGATGCAGGATTAGTTCACTGAATGTTATCTTTCCATGCCTGCACTTGCCATGCGATGGTAGTTCAGCGGTAGAATGTCTCCTTCCCAAGGAGAAGGTCGAGGGTTCAACTCCCTTCCATCGCTCAAGATCAGCGGAAGACAAGTCTATCAGGACTCATTTAATCACCAGATTTCTTCCTTGGCTGGAACAATCTTTGAGAAATCCTCAACACCACTCCAGTATTGGCTCTGCGCAATATTTATCATGGCGGTAATACGCTCAGGCGTATCGGCTAAACAATTACAAAGGGAGCTAGGGGTTACATATAAAACAGCATGGAGAATGTTTCAGCAAATAAGAAAACTTATAGCACAAGATAGTGGACTACTAAATGGAACCAGACGTCTCGACTATTTACTTACAACCTGTAGTATGATACCATCCGTTCTCATATGGTAATGCAATGGCTCGAAGGAGAACTTCGAAAAACCGGAGACAGATGGGATGAAGTATTTGCAAAACAAATACAAATTATGCGTGAGTATAGAGGCGATATACCTTTACCTACTAAACCTGGTGTCGAAGCAGGTTCATCTCTACCCGAAGGCGTAATAAGATTACCCGATCTTACAATTGGTGGAAAAATCGCTAAACAACTCGAAAAAGCACTTGTACCGCAAAGAATTGATGTCAGCGATTATGCTTTAGACCTTCTTAGAGGCAGAAGTTTTACAACTACCAAAGAACAGGAAGTAGTAAGCTTGGTAAAAGCAACCCCAGAAGCAATGGGATTGAAAGGCACTTCTGCAATTGAACAAATATTTGCAAGGGCAAACGAGTTGGGTTGGGATTTGTGCAAGCCTGAAGTCGGTCCATATCTACGCCTTGCCGATAAAGATCAATCATTAGGAAACTGGTATGTTATTGGAATGAATCCTATCACTGACTCGCATGGCCGCCCGAGCGTCTTCGTTTTGGCACGCCTTGGGCGTGCCTTATGCTTGCGTGGCTATTGGGTGGAGCCTGACGATCGTTGGGATCCTACAAATGAGTTTGTTTTTAGCCTCCCATAATCAGAAGCTAAGTAGGTTAAACACTTAGGCTTATTTAATTCTTTTGTTCTTTTACCTCTTTGGTTCTTCGTTTAAAAATTTTATAATTAACAAAGATTGGTTTTCCTGATAGGATTATTTTTGTGTCTTTTTAATATTCTTTCAAGAGTAAGTCTTTGTAGCTTATTCATGGTTGTAGCATACCAAGATATTCAAATGGATACAAGTTCTAACTGTTATGAAGGCATACGTGCCATTTTTCCCCATTGACTGGATTTAATTATTTTGATATGATAAGTCGTGCCCCTATCAAAAGAAACGCATGCCGCTGAGGCAGGCAAACAAAATACAAAATACATTTTTGTTTCAGGAGGAGTAATATCAGGAATCGGAAAAGGAACTACAGTAGCTTCCATAGCGTTTCTTCTCAAATCAGCAGGTTATAAAGTGTCTCCCATAAAATTTGAAAATTATCTAAATCTTGACGCTGGCACAATTAATCCAATTGAACATGGTGACCCATTCCTTTGCGAAGACGGTACAGAGGCAGATATGGATATAGGAAGTTACGAAAAATTTTTAGATGAAGATATGGGAAGAGATAATTTTGTTACAATGGGACAAATATATAAGGAGGTTATTGATAGAGAAAGGAGATTTGAGTATAACGGCGAGGATGTAGAAGCAATTCCGTATATCACCGACGAAGTAATTAGAAGAATTGATGGGCTTGCCCGTAAAAAAAACTCGGATATTGTAATTATAGAACTTGGAGGAACTGCAGGTGAATATCAAAACATACTCTATTATGAAGCATCAAGGCTTCTTACGCTCAGAAAACCTAAAGACGTAATCCATATACACGTAGGTTATGTACCAACTCCGACTCATCTTGGAGAACCAAAAACAAAGCCTACGCAGCTTTCGGTAAAAACCCTAAATTCCATGGGAATTCAACCTGATTTTATTATTGCAAGGTCTGAAAAGATGCTTGATCAGAGAAGAAAAAACAGATTTGCACTTTTCTGCAATATGCAAAAGGATGATATTATCTCAAGTCCTGACTTACCAATAATTTATGAAATACCAATAGTTCTTCACAACCAAGGTTTAGATACCAGAATTATGCAAAAATTAGGGCTAAGACAAACTAAGCCAAAACTTGAAGAATGGAAAAAACTTCTTGAGAGGATCAAAAAAGGAGGTAAGAAAAAAATAGAAATTGCAATCGTCGGAAAATATTTTGGAACAGGTGAATATCAACTTCGTGATTCATATGCAGCTCTTTTTGATGCGATTGATCATGCAAGCTGGATCCTTAATGTCAAAGCTGAAACTCGCTGGATAGATGCAGAAAAAGTTGAAAGAGAAGGCGAGAATATTATTGATAAACCAAATGGCATAATTGTTCCAATCGGTTGGGGGGGGAGAGGAACAGAGGGAATGATAAAAGCTGCAAGTTATGCACGGAAGAATAAGATCCCCTATCTTGGACTTTGTTATGGCATGCAGCTTGCAGTCATCTCATTTGCAAGGGACGTAATAGGTTTTAAAGATGCAGATACCACTGAAAATAATCCAAGAACAAAACACCCGGTTATTCATCTTATGCCAAAGCAAAAAGAATTTATGAAAAAAAGAGTGTACGGAGGAACCATGCGACTCGGTGCTTGGGATGCATATGTAAAAAAGAATACGATGGTTTTTGAGATTTACAAGAAATATAAAGGATTTTTAAATGCCAGTAAAGGCTTAGTAAGCGAGAGACATAGACATAGATATGAATTTAACGATAAATTCGCCAAAGATTTTGAAAAAAAGGGAATGACAATAAGCGCAAGGTCCGTAGTTGAAACTCTTGCCGAGATTATTGAGTTTTCCAAAAAAGATCATCCTTTTTATCTTGGTATTCAGGGGCATCCAGAATATAAAAGTAGACCCTTATCGCCACACCCGATATTTTTAAGTTTTATTGATGCTTGTAAAGACAACTAAAATTAGGTTATAATTTATGTTTATGAGTACAATCAATTTTACCCATGGAGACGTAGTTAGAGTCTATCAGAAAATTAAAGAGGACTCAAAGACACGAACTCAGATTTTTGAAGGAATAGTTCTTGGCATTAGAGGCCGAAACGAAAATAAAACTTTTACCGTACGAAGGGTGGTTGGGGGCATTGCGGTTGAGAGGATTTGGGCACTTAATTCTCCAAATATTGAAAAAATCGAGGTTAAGACACGCCCGAAGAAGAAAATAAGACGCGCAAAACTTACATATCTTCGCAAAGTTATCCAATGAAAATCGCCAATAAAACAGCAAGAATTGGTGAGGATGTTGCTTGTAAATTCCTCGAAAAACAAGGGTTTAAAATAATTGAGAGAAATTTTAGAAAAAGCTATGGAGAAATAGACATAATTGCTATTGAACGCGATACGCTTGTTTTTATAGAAGTCAAAACAAGAATTACCAGTGAGTTTGGGACACCTCTTGATGCAATTACTCCATGGAAATTGAAAACACTTGTTAAAACAGCACAGTTTTACAAACTAACTCATCCTAAATTACCGGAATCTTTAAGAATAGATGCTGTCTCTATTCGACTATCAGATAAATATATCAATGAATGCATAGAGCACGTCAGAAACATAAGTGATTTTTAATTCTCGAGTTTAATGGCGCGGATTTGGTCCCGAAGAAGCGCTGCAGTTTCAAAATCAAGTTGTTTTGCCGCTTTTCTCATTTCAAGTGTAAGTCTTTTGATAAATTTTTCTTTCTCATCTGGCAAGAGTATTTCTTTCTCCCACAACTTCTTAAGATATTCAATGGTTTTCTCCTGCTTTTCTTCTTCTTCAACCAACTTTTTGCGTATTTCCTTTTCTATACCCTTAGGTGTTATGTTGTGTTTTTTGTTATACGCAATTTGAACTTTTCTTCTTCTATCTACTTCTTTTATAGCCCCCTCCATTGATTTTGTAATGTTGTCTGCATACATTATTATCTCTGAATCTATGTGTCTTGCTGCCCGCCCCATCGTTTGAATAAGAGAAGTCCGGCTCCTTAAAAAACCCTCCTTATCGCTATCTAAGATGGCAACAAGAGATACCTCAGGAAGATCAAGCCCTTCTCGCAGTAGATTTATACCAATAACTACATCGTACTCTCCAAGCCTTAACTTGTCCAAGATATCCTGCCTATCAAGTGTTGCAATATCCGAATGAAGATATGCAACCTTTACTCCTCTTTTTTCTAAAAAGGAGGAGAGGTCTTCCGCCATTTTCTTAGTCAGAGTTGTTACCAATACTCTTTCTTTTTTTTCTGCCCGTTTTGTAATTTCTTTTATAAGATCATCTACTTGACCGCGAGTATGTCTTATACAAACTTTTGGATCAACGAGTCCTGTTGGTCTTATTAGCTGTTGCACAACTCCATTTTTATATTCTTTTGCAAGCGACAATTCATACTCATCTGGAGTTGCGCTTATATAAACAACCTGATTAACTCTTCTTGTAAACTCGTCAAATCTTAAAGGCCTATTATCAAGGGCCGATGGGAGCCTAAAACCGTACTCAATAAGTACTTCTTTACGCGCTCTATCACCGCTGTACATACCTCTTATCTGAGGGACTGTTATATGAGACTCATCAATAAAGCAGAGCCAGTCCTTGTTAGGTGAGGCCTGATCTAAATAGTCAAGCAGTGTATATGGTGGTTGTCCCGGCAATCTTCCATCAAAATATCTTGAATAATTTTCAATTCCATTAACGTATCCAACTTCTCTTATCATTTTCAAATCGAAATTCGTTTTTTGAGTAAGCCTATGGACTTCCAAATTTTTACCTTGAAGTTTTAGCTCTTTTACCCTCTTCTCTAAATCGTCTCTTATTTTTGCAAAAACATCATTATACATTCTAGGATCCGTTACATAGTGTTTAGCAGGGTATATAACTGCTGCGTCCAAACTCTTTTTTGTATTTCCTGTTAGGGGATCAAATTCCGTTAGTCCACTTATCTTATTTGAATCTAACTCTATCCTTATACCAAAGTCAGAATATGCAGGAAACACATCCAGGCTGTCGCCTCTTAGCCTAAATGTTCCACGCCTTAAACTATATTCATCTCTTTCATATTGAAGATCCACAAGTCTTAACAGAATAGTTTTTTGCAAAACTTTAACGCCAGGTTTTAGCTCTAATATAAACCTTCCATATTCAACTGGGGAACCAAGGTTGTAAATACAGGAAACAGATGCAACTACAACAACATCCTTTCGGGTCAGAAGATTTGCTGTGGCAGAAAGCCGTAATTTATCAATCTCTTCGTTAATTTCCGTTTCTTTTTCAATATATGTATCTGTTTGAGGAATGTATGCTTCAGGTTGATAATAATCGTAGTATGAGACAAAATAACAAATAGCATTGTTAGGGAAAAAATCCCTAAACTCCTGATAGAGCTGGGCAGCTAATGTTTTATTGTGGGAAATAATAAGGGTTGGTTTTTGCACCTTCTCAATCACATTAGCAAGGGTAAAAGTCTTTCCGCTTCCCGTTACTCCAAGAAGAACTTGTTGCTTTACATCTTTAAATATATTTCTTTTTAAAGCATCTATAGCTTCTGGTTGATCACCAGTTGGTTTAAAACTTGAAACTAATTTAAATTTCATATTTAATTGTGTTCGTATTTTAGCATATTTTATAGGTTTCTTATGACCTACTTTGTACTTATTTGTCATCTTGACAAAGTTTGAACTTTTTTCGTATAAAATATACATATGGTCGGCGTATTGTATAGAAAAGAACGGGAGATGTTGGAGTATCTAGCGCAATTTCAGCGTCAATTTGGCTATTCTCCAACTCTTACAGAACTTGCAGGAGCCACAGGGCACAGAAGCAAATCAACAGTACACGCTATTATAAAGTCTTTGGTCGAAAAAGGCTACGTTCAGAAAGTTGAAGGCAATACAAGAGTCCTTAAGATAATTGAAGATAAGGTTCGATTGTCTTTTCAGGGGGTACAACCTTCAATTGATCTACCTGTTATGGGATATATCGCAGCCGGCAAGCCGCTTGAACCATATACTGATCCAAATGCAACATTTCAAGTCTCTTCTTCTATGATATCGGGTAAAAGAACAGCCTATGTTTTGCAGGTAAAAGGAAATTCACTAATCGAAGATGGAATTCTTGATGGTGATTACGTTGTAATAGAAAAAATGCCTGATATTTCTCAAGGCGATCTCATTGTTGCTATTGTTGATGATAATCTTGCTACTCTTAAAAAATACTATAAAGAAAACGAAAGAGTAGTCCTTAAACCTGCAAATTCCGAGATGGAACCAATTTACCCAAACTCGCTGGCAATTCAAGGCAAAGTCGTTGGTCTTATAAGAAAGTTCTATCAATAATTTTTTGATTTGCGCGTTTCCCCTTTCTATCAATTACAATCAGGAAGAAATCAAGTGTCCTTTGATAGTCAAGAAACCTGAAAAAGACGATATAATTATGTGTCGGGGATTCTAAAACATATGGGAACTTTATACATTGTAGCAACGCCGATTGGAAACTTACAAGACGTAAGCTTTCGATGTGTAAAAACATTGCATAGTGTGCAATATATTATATGCGAAGATACTCGCCGAACAGGATTGTTGTTGAGACATATTCAAGGGACACTACCAACATTGCAAGTATCAAATAATCCCAATAAGCCAAAATTGATTTCTTACTACGAACAGAATGAATTGCAAAGAATTCCCCAAGTTATTGAGATTTTAAAAACTGGGAAAGACGTAGCGCTTGTTTCAGACGCTGGAACTCCAGCAATTTCCGATCCTGGCTTTAAATTAATTAGGGAATGTGTCAGAGAAAACATTAAAGTTGAATCAATTCCCGGTCCTTCGTCAGTAATATCAGCTCTTGTCGTCTCGGGTCTTCCAACAAACAAATTTTTATTTGTCGGTTATCTTCCTTTAAAAAGTGGGCACAAGAATAAATTTTTAAAAAGCCTTTTTTCAATGCTTCAAATACTTGAAACAACTGTGATTCTGTTTGAAGCTCCTCATAAATTAGCAAAAACTCTTGAGGATATTAAAGATATTTTTGGGGATATTGAGATTGTCATAGTGCGGGAGTTAACAAAAATCCACGAAGAGATCAGGAGAGAAAAATTATCAATTGCAGTGGGGTACTACTCTAAAATAAATCCTAAGGGTGAGTTTGTGATCCTCTTTAATCTTAAATCTCATAATAAGTAGGGACTTTTATGATTTAGAAAGTTCTTTTTTAAAATAATCAACCCAGGGAATAAGACCAGGATCTTGTCCATACAGCATGGCTAAATAAAATGTAACATAGCCGCCAAAGAATAATGTTTTTAGCACTTGAGTAAGTTTATAATCTCCCTTCGCCTCATATTCAATAAGTGAAATTCCATTTTTGATAATTACATCTTTTGTTAATTCTATCCGTCTTTTTATTTTTGGGGAATAATTGTCTGATACAATCAATAGTATCTTAAGTTTTCGGTCTTTTGGATTTTTAAGACCTTCCATTAGATGGTGATTAAGCTCTGGAAACTCAGAAAAAACAGAGAAAGTTTTTGAAGTTTCGTTAAATTGGTTTCTCAAAATGTGAGCGTTTCCATTTAAAAATTCAGCTGTAAATATTACTGGGATATAACCTTGCAATTCTCTTGCTACTCTAACGGCTTCTTTTTTTAAATAATCTTTTGAATTTTTCAAATCTTCTATTGAACTGTTTATTTCTCTATTAGAAACATTTAGAAAACCGAGATTATTTAATAAGGCGATAAAGCCTAAGACCATATATCCTGTTGCGAGTCTTGGTTGATCTGATGGATTAAATTTGGGATTAAATTGTAAATAGGGGATATTTTGAATTTTAAGAAAGTCATCTAATTTACCGCCACTGGTGATGCCTGTAATTTTCGCATTTTTGTTTTTTGCCTCCTGCGAACACGAAAGAATTTCCTCTGTTAAGCCAGAGTAACTTGAGAGGATAACTAATGAACTTTGATTTGCAAAATCCGGTAGATGATAGTCATTGTTAACAATTAAGGGAATTTTTAAAGACCCTTTAAAAAGCGTCTGTACTACATATCCGCCATAACTAGATCCTCCCATACCGGCTAGAATGATGTTGTGAACATTTTTAAAATTCTCTGGAAACTGGATATTTTTTGCATCCTGCCAAACCTGTTCGCACTGCTCATTAAACATTTCGGTTGATCTGTAAACATTTTTCGAATCAATTTTTTTGATCTCCTCAAGATTTGTCAAATTAATCATATATTTACGACATTGTTAATAATTATTAATGTGTATCGTACTGACGGTTCCAGTCAAGATGCACTTGCGGAAAATTCTTAAGTCCATCTTCTACAAACATTTTAAGCCTCGCAAGTCCTTCAGGTGTTTTTGATTCAATGCGTAAGATAACCAATGGACCAGTATTAGAAGCTCTAAACAAGAACCAACCATCATCAGTATAGCCTCTGATTCCATCTAAATCTATGACTTTTTTGCATTTTGGTTTAAAATAGTCAACAACGTCTTTTACAATATCAAATTTTTTTTCATCTGGAACACCAATTCGATACTCAGATGTTGAATAATACTTAGGGAAAGTATCAATAATTTGAGAAAAGGTTTTATTATTTTCACTTAAGATTCTTAAAACTTGACACATTGCATGTACTGCGTCATCAAACGCATACCAATTTTTGGTTATCCAATAATGACAACTCATTTCTCCGCACAAAAGTGCTTTTTCTTGGTATACTTTCTCATCCAAAAGTGAATGGCCAGTTTTCCAAAAAATTGGAATACCATTTAAACGATTTACTTCATCAACAACCATTTCTGAATCTTTCAACTCAACAATTACTTTTGCTCCAGGGTTATTTGGTAAATAATCCTGCACTAAAAACGTAAGAATTATATCCCCCAGCTGAATTCTCCCTTTTTCATCAACAAATCCTACTCTGTCCGCGTCTCCATCAAATAATATACCGACGTCCGCTTTTTTATCCAATACTGTTTTTATAAGATCTTTATAAGAATCAATCACCACAGGATCTTGAATGTGTGGCGGGTTTATTGGATTAGGCTTTGAATATAATTCAATTACATCACATCCTAAATCTCTTAATAGTTTTGGTACAAAAAGACCAGCAATAGCGGCGCTTGAATCTACGACAACCTTTAATTTTTTTCTAAGTCTTATTTTATTTCTTATTTCTTTATAGTAATTTTCATTTGCTCGAGGATAGGGTATAATTTTGCCTTCCCCTTTTTTAAATTCTCTATTTTCCATAAGTACTCTTACCTTTTGAATTTCCTCTCCAGAGATTGTATTGTTACCGTGACATAGCTTAAAACCATTATATTGCGGGGGGTTATGGCTTGCAGAAACCATAATGCCTCCATCAATTCTGAAATACTGACGCGAGAAGTACATAGTTGAAACAATAGCAATACCCATATCGTAGACATTACATCCAGTTGAAACAAGCCCACTCGTCAGGGCATTTTGATAGGGGAGAGACGTGGTTCTAGAGTCGCGCGCAACCAGAATATCTTTTGTTCCAAAGCTTGAAAGGTAAGTTCCGTAAGCTTTTCCAAGAATGTTCGCAAATTCATCACTTAAATCCTCATTGACAACTCCACGAATATCGTACTCTCTAAATATGTTTGGATTAATCTTTACCATAATCTAACTAATTGGGACATGATTTATAATTATTAAATATCAAGTAGGAAAAAGTCAATGGCGCCAGTCAAGGGTTGATTTAATTCACCGGTTTTTTGAGCATGATCGATTTTATAAAGTTTAAGATAAATCTTTGTTAAATAGTCTAGGTTAAATAATTTTGTCTGGCTTTGAAGTTTGCTTTTTTGCCAAGGCGCTAATCTTTTTGCCTCGTCTATATTGGTTTTTAAATCAAAGTCTGTTATTGCCAAAAGCAGCCTGAATTGCCTAATCAGCATAAACATAATAATTTCTATTTGCATATTCTCTAGCGTTTTATGAAACAGAAGAATTGTATTTTTACCGTTTCCTGGCTTTATCGAATCTAAAAACACAAAAATAGACTGGGGAAATCTAAAATCTTTAATTAATGCCTTTGGAAAATATGATAAATTTTTTTGTGATATTTCTTTTTCTTCCCATAAAAATGTATTGTTTTGTGCTTGTTTGTTAAGATATGAAATTATTGCATCTGTCTGTTTTCCCGGTTTCCTTTTTGTCAGAAAGTTTTCTACAAATACAGTTTTACTTTTATTAAATAATGTCCCAGATTCTACTGCCTGAATAAGATCGGTTACAATTAAGCTATCTCCTTCAAAAGCAAAATATATCTCAGATCTGTTTTTTTGCTCAACTAGGTAATTTCTTGATGAAACTGTATCATCTCCATGAATAATAGTAATCATAAAACACTAATTTTTAGTCACTTTTTTATATTCTTGAAGTAGTTTGTTAACTAATGTGTTCAGTCGGCGACCTCTACTCTTGTGGAGAAGAAGACTTCCTGAAAAATTTTTTGGTATGTGCAAAAGTTCGTGAATTAAAACTTTTTTCTTATCATTATCATCCAACCTATCGAAATGTTTTGATAATACCTCTATTACATACGCAGGTTCTACCCCAAGCGCTTTTTGAAAAATTTTGGGCATTGACCAAATTCTTGCATAAGATCTTGATTTCGAACCATATGTTCTAAAGCAAAATATCCTAGATTTATCAATGTGGGAAAAATTTAAGATTTTAAGAATTTTCTCGATATCTTTTTTTATATCACTTGCTTCTTTCCATTCCATAACCTAGAGTTACTAGCCACTAGCGTTAATTGCTAGTTAGGCGTGTTTGTCTGCGACATAAGAAGCACCATAAGCATAGGGTTTTGTTTTTACAACAAACCCGTTTCCTGTTACCATACCTACAACTTCCTTTATCATATCTCTTGTATCACCGTGTTCTCCAACATCAATGTGAATTTCAAGATTATATCGAGGCATTTTCCCATTTATGCCTTTTCTAAATAGAGGCATAAAACTTGAAGCAAAATCTAGAGAGGTTGTTGTTTCTGCATATATTTTTTCACGAAGAGAGTGGATATTTTTTTTCTCTGTTTTTCTCCAAAAATATCTTCCGCCAAAGCCTTTTCTATGTATCAAAATAGCAGTTACAAGATTAATATTTCTTATTGCGCTACTACTCTCTGACTTTTCGTGAGAGTCCGTACCTATAACGAGACTATATTGAGCATTTGGGTCATCTTCTAGAAATATTTTTATCTGTTTTATAACTTCATTAACAGAGAGTTGTCCGAAGGTTACGCTTTGAAAAATCTGATTCTCAAATCCATTACTGTCTATCATAGTACATGGTGACTAACATTATATCATATATTCTGTTTATCATTGAGAGGATATTTTGTGGTTAAAATTTCTGTCTGTAGCCCCTACCGGATTCGAACCGGTGATCTTCTGGCTGAAAACCAGACGTCCTGAACCACTAGACGAAGGGGCCTTGCGTTTTTATGGCCTTATTATACTCTAAAGGTTGTAGGTGGAACAAACTATTTTAGTCTATTCTTAATTCCTTCTACAATCTCTTTTGCGCTATGTTGTCCGCCGAGTCCAAAAGCAATACCGCCGGCGATTGCAACCATTGCCACAAATCCTGTAAACAGAATTCTAATAAGATCTGCAGCAACTCCAAGTTGAGCGAGGGCAGCTAGTATAACAAATACACCAATTGCCCAGCGAGTAATGGATGCAACAGATCTTGACGTTTCTGGAGTTAATCCTCTGGTTGATGCAAGGACTATATCATGCGCTAATCTTGCAAAAACAAAACCCACCAAAATAATAATTACTGCAACTAAAACATTTGGTAGGTAAAGCACTACTGAACTTAAAACTGTATCAACTTTTGGTAAACCCCAAATATCAGCCGTTGGCAATAAAAATACTATAACAACAAACCATCTAACTATTTCTGCTAGGATATTACCCCATGATAGTTCTTCTTTTCCTTCCGGTACTCCATATTTTTTGAGAAACGCCTCAATTTTTAAAGCTTTAAAGATTTCGATAACTATTTGCTTTAAAATGGATGCAATAATTATACCGATAAGAATAACTATAAGCCCTAGAACGAATTTTGGAACAAAACCAACAGTGGCTGCAATTCCTGAATTAATTGCGTTGATAAGTGTCTGTCCTACGTCTTGCACTTTTATTTTTCACCCCCTTTCATTTTGTGATATAACTCTAGTCTATAAGGTCTACACTTCTCTTGTCAAGTAATGCGCAGGCTGTTATAATTATTTTGGGGTCGCTAGCTCAACTGGCAGAGCAAGAGCCTTTTAAGCTCTAGGTTCAGGGTTCGAGTCCCTGGCGACTCAC
>CAYZZF010000006.1:0-41911 GCA_964483115.1 uncultured Gammaproteobacteria bacterium
CTTGCTGCCAGGCTAGGATTCGAACCTAGATACACAGATCCAGAGTCTGCGGTCCTTCCATTAGACGACCTGGCAACTCTAGCGATTAGCCTTTAAAAAATATTGCCTCCGTGCCAGCTTTTGATTTGCTTTAAAATTTGCAGGGCAAGTTACACCATTACGCAATGTAAAATTCATAATCTAATTTTATCAAATTTAAAGCCTGAGGACAATTTATCTAAAAAATCTTATTATGTGGGGAACGAAAATGAGAATTCCAACGATAACCGAGCCTATTGCGGCAACAAACACCATACCAGCTGCCACATCTTTGGCGATTTTGGCTTCTTTTTTATGTTCGTTCGTAATAAAATTAACCATTTCTTCAATTGCTGAATTTATCATCTCCAGACAAATCACTAAAAGAATTATGACTCCCAAGATACCCATTTCAAAAGTATTAACCTTAAAAAAAATACTTGCAATAATAACAAGAACGGCAATAACAAAATGAATTCTAAGATTTCTGTTATGTTTTAATGAAAAGATTAGTCCTTCAAAAGCGTATTTAAAAGATTTGAGAAACGATGTCTGTGAATCCATAAATTAAAATTTAGCAAACCGAACAATTACATAAACTATTATAGTCAGAGCTAATCCTAAAAATCCACCTGTAACTACCTCTATTGATGTATGTTTTTTTATCTTAACCCTTGCCCATGCCATAAGAGGTATTAAAAGAAGAAGCGGGATAAGTATGTTTCCATAGAGAATAATAAGAGAGACTGAAAAAGCAGAAACTGTCGCTACGTGAATACTTGCTTTAACCCATCTATTAACAAGACTAATTATTAAAACTCCCAAAATAATCCCTGAAATTGCTATAAAAAGAATTTTTGGTCCGTTTAAGATAAAAAGAGAGATAAGATATAAAAAAGTTACAAAGGCTCCAAATACAAAAAGTTTTGGTCTTTCTTCTTTTTTGGAAACATCAAAATCAGAAAAAATACCAAATAAATTCCCTAAGATTACAAAAACTACGACGGAAAATAAAAAAATATAGGAAAATACTGTCCATTTCAATGCGTATAAATCATTCTGACTTACTTTATCTACCAAAATATAGGGAGTAGGAAGAAAAAGTATTAAAGGACTTAATAAAAATGAAATTAGCCTTGCAATATTTTTGTCCATTTGCTGGTTCTTAAATTTTTTATGAAAAAATCCTTGCCGTAAATTTGATTAAGTTCCAAAAGACCAATTCCATGTTCTTTGCCGGTTAGAAGAAAATAAATTTTTTTAAACGGAATTTTTTCATTTTTTGAGAATTTTTTAAGGGTAGCTAAAAGTTTTTTATTCTTCCACGTTTCATTTTCTGAACCTAATTCATTTAATAAGAAGTCCAGAAGTTTTTTTTGAACTTTATTCTCTTCTTCTGTTAATTTTCTCTCTGATGTTTTTTTTGAAATTAATTCCTTGAAATCCTTTAAAGTTTTCATTCTTGATGCTGCTGCTTTAATAACTACGCTAGATTCTGAATCATTGAGAAGTTTTTGAACATTTTTGTCTTTTGAGTAAAAATCTAATAATCTTTTTCTTAAATCATCTATAGATAAATTTCTAATCCAAACTCCGTTCATCCAGTCAAGTTTTTTAAGATCAAGAATTGGACTTGCACTGTTTACGTTCTCCAGTTTGAACGATTTAATCATTTCTTCCAAAGTCATTTTCTCTTTATCTTTACCAGGATTCCAGCCGAGAAGTACCACAAAATTTAGAATTGTTTCTTTAAGATACCCTTCTTTTTTATAATCAATAACTGATTTTGCTCCCTGTCTTTTTGAAAGCTTTTTTCTGTTTCTCTCTAAAATAACAGGAAGATGAGCAAAAACAGGTATCTCCCAATCAAATGCCTTATAAAGTTGTATGTGTTTTGGCGTCGATGATATAAATTCTTCTCCCCTTATAACGTGTGTTATTCTCAAAAGATGATCGTCAATAACATTTGCAAAATTATAGGTTGGAAAACCGTCAGATTTAATAATTATGAAATCTTCCTGAGTAAGATTTTTAAATGAAATTTCTTTTTGTCCTACCGAGTCTGTCCAACCGGTTTGTCCGATTTTGGGCATTTTGAATCTGATTGCGCCTTTATCTTCGTATGCAATTCCCTTATCTTTAAGTATTTGGGCATGTTGCCTATATATTGAAAGCCTTTCTGATTGAACATATTTTTCATCCCAAATAAGATCAAGCCAATTAAGACTTTCGTAAATTGCATCCTCTGCCTCTTTTATAAACCGACTTCTGTCTGTATCTTCAATTCGCAAAATAAATTTTCCATTATTATGTCTGGCAAATAAAAAATTAAAGAGTGCGGTTCTTATATTACCGATATGGGGAATGCCAGTTGGACTTGGCGCAAATCTAACTACTATCATAACCTACTCCACTTGCATTGTACCTTAAGTTTTTCCTATACTCAAGACATGTTAACTCTAAGTAAGGCAACCTCTTTGGCAAAGGCATTAGTTAAATGGGGATCTATAATAGTTGGATCCATATTCCTTCTTATAATCTTTTTTAGAGTTGGCAGTGCATTAAAACAGCGTATCGCTCCAACACCACCACCACCGCCTGCAGTTTCTTTTGGTAAACTACCCAATATTGAATTCCCAGAAAATGAAAACCAAAAGCAATTTAGCTTCGAACTTGATACTATAAGTGGAACGTTGCCTTCTTTTTCTGATAGAGTTAAAGTCTATAAAATGGCATCAAACAATCCAGACCTCCTCGCCCTTCAAAAAGCACAACAAAAAGTCGCCAGTGTTGGATTTACTTCTCAACCTACGCGTCTGTCAGAAAATGTTTATCAATGGACAGACGCAACTTCAATTGTCCGAAAAATAACCTTAGATATTTTTTCTTCTGACTTCACTCTTTCTTCAACTCTTGCCTCAAATGAGGCTATTACCTCAGGATTAAATCTCCCCAATCAAAATAATGCAGTACAAGTTGCCCAATCATTCCTCTTATCGATGTCTTCTTTTCCAAGCGATATAGACTTTGCAAAAACGCAAACTAGTCTTTTCTCTATAAAAAACTATACGCTCGTACCTGCAACTAGCATCTCAAGTGCGCAGATAATAAGAGTCGATTTCTTTCAAAAAAATATTGATAAAATGTCTATTTACTATCCTCGTGCAACTTTACCAAACATAAGTGTTTTTGTGGGAGGAGGAGAAAGAGAGCCTCAAGTTGTAAAAATAGATTTTATAAATCAGTCAATAACAAATGACTCATCTACTTATCCTATAAAGACGGCCAACGAAGCGTTCTCGCAGCTTAGAGAAGGTAATGCTTACATAGCATCATACTCAAATGATGGTAACCAAAATATTTCCATTAAAGATGTTTCTCTTGGATACTATATTGGAGAGAAAAAGCAGGATTATCTTATACCAATTTTTATCTTTAAAGGAGATCATGATTTTTTTGCATATGTCTTGGCTGTTAAGGATGAATGGATAAATAAGTAAGATTGCCAGAGACAAGATTAATAAGTTTTGCGCTGTCGCCAAATCTGTCCTCACTTTTCATAACTATAATAATAAGAGTATGACCATTTTCAACCTTTGATGTCACCAAAACACCTTCTGCTTCATCGGTAAATCCAGTTTTTATCCCATTAACACCATCTATTCCTAAAAGCTTATTAAGATTTGTAATCGAATAAGTATTGCGGCCATCGATATCAGAGATAATTTTATACCTTGTCGCTACAATTTCGGAGAATATTCTATTTTCTAATGCAGCCGAGGCAAGCCTTGCTAAATCAAATGCGCTTGTGTAATCTTCTTGGTCTATTAATCCTGCAGGGTCAGCAAAATGAGTATTGTAAAGATGGAGTTTTTGAGCATTTTCATTCATCTTATTGACAAATGCCTCCATACCCCCAGGATAATTTTGGGCAATTACAAAAGCAGCATCATTGGCAGACGGCAGAAGCATCGCATATAATAGATCTTTAAAAGTCATTTTTTCTCCTTTATACAAACCCAGGATTGAACCTTCATCCGTTGAATTTTTTACAACGAGAATGTCTGACGGTTTAAAATAATCAAGAGCAATTAGAGCTGTCATGATTTTGGCTGTAGAGGCAGGAGAAAAACGGAGATTCTCATTTTTGGCAAAAATAACTACTCCCGAATCTCTATCCATAATGATTGCGGCTTTTGCCGATAACTCGGCTACTGATTTTTCTTTAAGAACAGGGTATTGAGTGCTGGCTTTTGCGGAAAAAGCCAAAGGAAGAATCGATTTTTCTGCTATATTTAGTTTGATATAAATATTAATGATCGCAGCTATTGCAAGTAGAATAACAAGAATTATTGGTACAAGAAATGCATTCGGTTTTTTGAAGTAGTTTTTAATTTTCTCAACCGACAATAGAGAATCTTTCATCTACCCGCTCCATATCCCTTGGAAAAAGACTTGCTTCCCGAACATTTTTAAGTCCTAGAGTTTTCATTGTAATTCTTTCAAGCCCAAAAGAAAATCCACCCTCAGGCGGCATACCATACTTAAACGCCTGAAGATACATCTCAAAATTTTTGGGATTTAATTCTCTCTTTTTAAGACTATTAATCAACTCTTCATAATCATGTATCCTCTGACTGCCGCTCATAATCTCAAGTCCTCTAAACAATAAGTCATAACTTAAGCTGTACTGAGGATTTTTAGGATCAGGCATTGTATAAAATGGTTTTGCCATTGTAGGAAAATGAGTAATTGTAACAAAATCACTTTTGTGTTTTTCTTTGGCCCATTTGCAAATATCAATTTCATCTTGTGGTGCCAAATCTTTTTCATTCCTCACGTCTCGGCCGAATTCTTTAAAAATAATTTCCTGAGTTTCTCTTACGGTAAGTCTTGGAATTTTACCCGCTCCACCCACAGACCGAGGCGAGCCAAAAGCGACTTTCTCAATATTAAATTTATTTAAAATATCCGAGCAATTTTCTTCAACATGTTTCAACATTGAAACTGCAATTCCCTCAAATAAATCTAGAAGCTGGTTAAAATCTACAAATCCAAATTCGCAATCCATTTGCGTTGTTTCTGTCAAATGTCGTGTGGTTATTGAAGGCTCAGCCCTATATGCGTGGGCAATCGTCCAAACCCTTTCAAAAACTGTAACCATCATTTGCTTATACAGTTGCGGACTTTGTGCCAAAAATGCACGATGGTCATAGTATTCAATCTCAAAAAGTCCTGCCCCTCCCTCGGTAGCACTGGCAACTATAGTAGGAACAACAATTTCGGTGCATCCCAATTTCCTACTTTCATCTCTAAATCCTTCGATAAGTGTTTCTTGAACTTTGAAAATCGAAGCTTGTTTTGGATGACGAAGTGTGAGCGCACGATAATCAAGAAGTGTAGGCAACTCAAGATTTAATTCTTCTGCCCCCATGTCAAGAGGCAGAGATTGAGCTTTTGATAAAATAGTAATCAAATTGACCTCTATTTCTACGGCTCCTGTCTCTAGCTCTTTGTTAATTGTATCTTTCGACCGGTCTTTAACAACTCCAAATACTTCAACAACAAATTCAGGTCTAATTTCCTGCGCAATTTTGTGAGTATCCTTTGATACTTTGGGATTTACAACAAGTTGAACTATTCCCGACCTGTCCCTTAAATCAAAAAATATAAGTTTTCCATGATCTCTTCTTGTCTTAACCCACCCCTTAAGTAAAACTTCTTTACCGACAAATTTTGCTGTTTCCAAAGACAGCGTCCTTTTTAATACTTGATACATAATGCTTGATATACATAATACATTTCTTTTTGCCTCTTGACAAGGTGCCACACTTTGATATATATATTAGCTATATGAGTTTTTCTCTGCGCTTTATTAAGCTTATAAATCTCCTTATTAAATAGGGGGGTTTAGTGTAGAGAAATTAATCCTCCCAATTTATTTTAAAATGGGAGGTTTTTTATTTTTAGGGAGGTGATAATATGGTAGCAAGAAGTGAATTATCAGGGACACTTGGAGAACATGTTCTTTCAAAAGGCGCTATGAATGTTATCCAAAAAGCTGAAGAACTAGGCATCAATACTTCAGCACAAATAATTGCAGCAACTATATATGCAGATGCGAATGGAAAAAGAAAAATAACAGTAATACCAGGCGGCCCGATAGATTATTTAAAAGGTGTAGTCGTCAGAAAACAAAGACAAGGCGAGATATTCAGCGGGTTTATGCCTAGATAAATAACAGTGGATTTACTTGTATTTATTTCTTATTGAGGTCTTTTATCTTAAGTTGAAGATGACGATTACCATTCCAGTCGTCTCTTTCAATTGTATAGGCGATGTCAATTGCATCGCCTCTGCGAATACCAGCTGATTTCTCTCCTATATTAAATGAAATCGCATCAAATTTGAGATTTGAGTTTTGAGATTTGAGTTTTAGTTTGAGATGTTTCCCGTCTTCCCCAACCAATCTCATATCCTCAATGATAATCTTTCTACTTACAAATTTAGGCTGCATGTTTCCTATTCCAAAAGGTACAAGCTTCTGAAGTCTATCATAAAGCTTATCATCTATATAAGACAGCGGTAATTCACAATCAATGCGAAGAGTTCTCTTAAGTTTATCCTTGCCGAGCATTTTATCTGCCAATTTTTCCAATTTCTCTTGTAAAAGTGGTAATCTTACTGTCTCAACAGTAAAACCTGCAGCCATAGGATGTCCGCCTGCATCGACCAGAAACTCCGAAGCGCTTCTTATAAATTCAATAATATTGAATCCGCTTATAGATCTTGCTGATGCTTTTGAATAAATTTTGTCTTTTGAGACAACAATCGAAGGTCTATAAAATTCTTCAACCAACTTCCCCGCAACTAAACCAATCACTCCCTGCGGATATGACTCATGTATTACAAAAATTAGATTTTTGATTCTTGATTTTTGATTCTTGATTTTTGATTTAGCGTGTTCAAACGCCTCAAACGTCATTTCCTGCCTTATTCTATTTATTCTTCCAAGTTTTTCCGCCAAAAGTTTAGCTCTATTTTTATCTTTTGTGCATAAAAGTCTAAGACTATCCATCGCATATTCTATTCTTCCCATTGCATTGAGTCTGGGAGCAATAACATGACCTACCTCGTACGTATCAATTTCAGATTGAGTAATTCCTGACTCTTCAATAAGAGCCAGAAGTCCTATTCTTGTGGTTTCTCGCAAGTTCTCAAGACCAAATTTTACAAGAGTTCTATTTGGACCTATAAGAGGTACCAAATCAGCAATAGTTGCCAAAGCAGCCAAGGCCAAATGATCATTGCGGCTTTGAACTTTTGGTTTTTGGTATTTTTTTAATATTTGATTTTTGATTTTTGATATTTCTTGCGCCAGCAAGTACGCTACCCCTGCTCCACAAAGTTTTATTGTATGGACTATTGCGTAAGCATTTGGTAATCTCTTTGAAGGAACATGGTGATCTGTAATAATCACATCAATTCCGTTCTTATTTGCAAACTCAACCGCCTCATTTGCCACAATCCCATTATCAACAGTTATAATTAATTTGAGATTTGAGATTTGAGATTTGAGATTTGAGATTGAGCGAAGCGACAGACCGTATCCTTCATTTATCCTATGCGGTATATAAGGACTTACTCTAGCGCCCAAACTATTAAGGGTTTCCCAAAGAATTGCTGTGCCACAAATACCGTCTACATCATAATCCCCAAAAATAACAATCTGCTCATCTTTATTAATTGCTTCTTTTATTCTTTTAACCGCTTTTTCAAGACTCTTTTTATTTATCCCAACATTTCTTGCCGTTAAACTTTCAATTTTCGGCTCCAAAAACTCCTCAATCCCTTTTTTCGTTTTAATCCCCCGATTTTCAAGAAGAATTTTAATTAAATTATCTAGTCCTGCTTCTCTAATTTTGAATTTTGAATTTTGAATTTTGAATTTCACACTATGCTATACTAGCATAGCAGACCTGCCTATCGACGGACAAGGCATGAACATTCCAGATAAAATTTTAGATATCTATAGAAAATTTGATAACTCAGGTTTTGAGATTTACCTGGTAGGTGGATGCGTCAGAAATCTTCTGCTTAAAAAAGACGTCAAAGATTGGGATATGACTACAAATGCAACTCCTAAAGAAATGTTAAAGCTATTTCCTAAGGCTTTTTATGATAATCAGTTTGGAACAGTAGGAATTCCGCTTAAAAATACTAAAATAAGAGAGTCTCTTGAACATCCCGGAGTAGTTGAGGTAACAACATACAGAACCGAGCATGGCTATGTTGACCGAAGACATCCAAAGAAAATCTCTTGGGGAAAATCAATCGAGGAAGATCTGTCCCGCCGCGATTTTACAATAAATGCAATTGCTTTAAAATTAATAACTCATAACTCCAAGCTCATAACTAATATTATTGACCCTTTTAATGGACGGGAAGGGTTAAGAAAGAAGATAATAAAAGCTGTAGGAGATCCTAAAAAGCGCTTTAAGGAAGATGCCCTGCGACTTATGAGGGCTATCCGATTTGCTACTCAACTTTTGTTTACAATTGATGGCGAAACATGGAATGAAGTTACAAAAGATGCCCCTCTTATAAAAGAGATTTCAAGCGAAAGAGTAAGAGACGAGCTTTTAAAAATACTCGCGAGCGAATATCCTTATGAAGGTATCATGCTTCTTAAAAATAGCAATCTCATGCAATATATTTTTCCTGAGCTTTTAAAAGGAATAGGTGTATCGCAAGTAAGACCTGGAAGACATCATACATCTGACGTTTTTACCCACAACATAATGTCTATGAAGTTCTGCCCATCTTCCGACCCTATTGTAAGATTTGCTACACTTCTTCATGATGTTGGAAAACCTGATGTCATCTCAACTGATGAGGAGGATTTGGTAATATTTCATAATCATGAAGTAAGAGGCGCGCAAATCGCAAAAGAAATATGCGAAAGGCTTAAGTTTTCGAAAAAAGAAAGAGAGAGAATTGTAAATTTAATACGCTGGCATATGTTTACAGTGGATGAAAAGATTACAGATGCAGCTGTAAGAAGATTTGTAAGAAGGGTGGGTGTTGGAAATGTTAAGGACATGATGGACCTTCGAATTGGAGATAGACTTGGAGGAGGAACTCAAACTGCCGAAAGCTGGAGACTTAAACTTTTTAAAAAAAGAGTTCAAGAACAACTTAAACCAGCACCTTTTTCCATTAATGATTTGGTAGTAGACGGCCATGATGTTATGAAAATATTGAATATTAAACCCGGTCCAAAAGTCGGAGAAATCCTCAAAAGACTTTTTGAAGATGTTGATGAAGATTTATCAAAAAATAATAAAAAATACCTTAAAGAAAGAATAAAAGAATTAGGTAAAAATTTACGATGAAAGTATCTTATAAAACAAGGGCATAAGGTTATGTTTAAACAAAAATTACAAGAAGAACTAAAACAATCAATGCTTGCAAAAGACGAAATTAAAACCTCTGTTCTTCGTATGCTTTTATCTGCAATTAATTACTATGAAATTAATAAAGGTGGCGCCGGATACGAGGCAACTGATGAAGATGTTTTAGCGGTAATTCAAAAAGAAGTAAAACAAAGAAGAGACTCGATTGAACAATTCAAAACGGCAGGACGGCAAGATTTGGTCGATAAAGAGACCAAAGAACTTAAAATCTTGCAAAAATATTTACCACAAGAGATGAGTGAGGAAGAAATAAAATCTCTCGTAAAACAAGCTGTATCTCAAACCGGCGCAATGGCAATTGCCGATATAGGAAAAGTTATGGCAGTTTTAATGCCAAAATTAAAAGACAAAGCCGACGGAAGTCTAGTTAGTAAAATCGTAAAAGAGGAACTATCTTCTCTTTCCTAATTTTCTTTTAATTGACATCCTTAGGGTGGGTCAGCTTGATACCTTCTTACCGCTCGGCTATCTTTTTAGAAGCTAATTCATGCCAGACGACGAGAAACGGAGATGCATTGAAGATTGAAGAATATGTTCCACTTGTAATTCCGATCAAAAGAGCTGCTACAAACCACCTTATTGATTCTCCCCCGAATAAAAGCAGGGCAAAAAGAACAAGAAGAACAGTCAGCGACGTATTTAAAGATCTATCAAGAGTTTGTAGAACCGATTCATTTACAACTTGAGAAAATGAGACTCCAACCGCCCTTCTTAGATTTTCTCTTATTCTATCAAAAACAACAATTGTATCATGAACTGAAAATCCAATAATTGTAAGAAGCGCTGTTACAAAAAGCGAGTCAACTTCAACTTTTAAAAAATGACCCAGTATTGCAAAAATTCCGACAACGACTAAAACATCATGAATAAGAGCAATTATCGTGCAGATTCCAAAATGCAGACTGCTTGCCGGCTTTGGAATATTTCGGAAAGACCAAGTAATATATAAAACAATAAGAATAGAGGCAAAAATAACAGCCTTTATGGCATTGCTGGTTGTTTCAGCTCCGACTGTAGGCCCAATCGTTTCAAACTGAACTTCTTTAGCTCCTTTAAACTCCTTTGAAATTTCGTCTGTAAATTCTTTATTTTGTTTTTGATTCATTGGGCTTGTTCGAATAAAAATAGAATTTACTGATGACTCCACGCTTGATACTTTCAAATTTTTAAGGATTAAAATACTTTTTGTTCGCTCAATAGTTTGCTTTTCAACCTTATTTGGAAAACTAACAGTAAGTCTTGATCCGCCTGTAAAATCAATAGAAAGATTAAGACCCCAAAGAATTAGAGCAATTAAACCTGGGACCACAACCACCAAAGACAGGGTAAAATACCAATATTTTTTACCAATAACATCAATCATACATCACTCTTAAAAATGTTCTAGTTATTATAATTGCCGAGAACATAGAGACTAATACCCCAATGGCCAGAACAAGGGCAAAACCTTTAACTGTTCCTGCACCAAATTCGTAGAGGATTGCACTTGTTATAAGAGTTGAGACATTGGAATCTCTTATAGACGACCAAGCTCTTGAAAAACCAAGTTCTGTAGCAATCTCTTCATTTTTGCCAAGTCGCTTTTCTTCTTTTATCCTTTCAAAAATCAGAATATTTGCATCAACTGCCATACCAATTGAAAGAATAAAACCCGCAATACCGGAAAGCGTCAGAGTTATGCCGTAAGGAGTAATATTGCTAATCTTGAAAATTGACAAAACAATTAGGGCATAAATCGTAAGAGCAATATTTGCCAATATTCCGCGCTTTCCATATAAAATACTCATAAAAAGAATAACTATAACAAAGCCTATGAGGCCGGCAAAAAGGCTTTTTTTAAGCGATTCAAGGCCTAATGTTGGACCAATTACTCGTTCTTCAAGAACAGTCAATGGAACAGGAAGAGCACCTGCATTTAGCTGTGTGCTTAGAGTTTTAGCCTGGTCTATGGTAAATCCGCCGGTAATGACAGCGTTACCTGTTAATATAGGCTCATTTACCCTAGGGGCTTGGATGACTTGATTATCCAAAATTATAGCAACTATTTTATTAACGTTCCTCTTTGTGATATCGGAGAACTTTTTCGTACCATCAGATGAAAAAACTAGCTGGACTTGCGGTTTACCCGTATTTGAATCAAAGGTTACGCTTGATTGTTGTAAATCACTACCGTTAAGATCGGTTTTCTTTGGATTTTGTCCTAAAACCTCGACAATTCCCAGAGGGTATGCAGAAGCTGAAGCAGGTTTTGCAGAATTAGTTGCGCCTGATTCCCAAAAAGAAAGCTGGGCTGTCGTGCCAATTAAATTTATTGCTTGATTAATATCTGTAACTCCTGGAAGCTCAACTATTATTCTTGAATCACCGTTAACGCTTGCTGTTTGTATAATGGGTTCTGAAACACCAAAGAGATTAATTCTTCGCTCGATAACCAGTTTTGCAGAATTTAGCGCCTGTGTCCTTTGAGAGGAAGGGATTGCGGACATATTTGCTCTAAATGTTATATTAGTCCCTCCAGCAAGATCCAGACCTTGCCGAAATTCAACTATTTTGTTGATATTAAATTTTTTCAATAAACCATTTGGGTTAAGACCAACACTTCCAATGCTTGTATTTGGGAGATTAATAAATACCGAAATGATTGTCAAAATAATGATAAGCCAAAAAAGGCGGCGGGGATTTTTTTTCATGCCAGCATACTTTCTTCATCACCTATCAGCATAACCCTTGATGCGGAAAGGATAGATAAAATAAAAGGGTCTCTTCTCTTCTTTCTAAAATCAAACTCATCCTCAGACATAAGTGTGTAGTTTATTTCCGTATTGAGTCTTTTCTCTTCGGCTCTCACAAGAAGTGTCAGTTCCGGTAAAACAACTGTACCAACGATAAGAAGACTAACTTCATCTGGTTGTGCTTTTAATCTCCTTGCAAACTTACCAGAAAACATTGCATATTTTATCTTTCCGAGCTTTGCCCTGTTTTTAAGAAGATCTGCTCCTAAACCTAATGTTTTTACTCCTAGCTTTAGAAGATCATAGTAAAATGGATAATTTTTAGAAAGAGAGTAATAGACTCTGTTGGCGCGTGGCTCTTTTTCAAGAATTCCTTTTTTCTCCAAAAATAAAAGCTCCCGTCTAACTGCATTTATCTCATCCTCTGTCCTTCTAACAAGCTCTCTTACATGATATATCTCGGATGGATTTACTAGAAAAACATTAAGCAATTTGACCCGAGATTTTGATGTAATAAGATCAGTAAACATTGGCTACCCCATCTGTGGGCAGGATTTCAAACCAAATTTTTCCTCTATTAAACTCAACAGGTTTCCCACTATTATCAAAAAGTAGTGTTTTTGAAGTTCTCCCATCTTTCCTCCAAGTACCCTTTATTTCTTTGCCATCCATAAAGATTAATGCCCTTCCGATACCTTTAGTTTTATATAAAAGATGCTCGTTATCAATATATCCATCGTTAGCATAACTCTGCTGCATAAATAATACTACAATATTTTTTGAAGTCAACTGTTTATTTGTATCTCTGTCGATATACGACTCCTTACCATTATTTCTATTGTAAAGATTAGTTATAGGATCATAAGTCCAATCTACATAATAATTTGGGTCTGTACCCCAGAATTCCAGATGTATTGTTTGGCTTGCCTGCCGTTTTGAAGGACTAACATCGTCTTTAAAAGAATAGGAAACAAACCCTTTATCCCAACTATTTCCGTTTTTATCTACATCGGTAAGCCCCCGGGACGTTTTTGCATAATCCCAAAGCTTCGCAGTCTCAGAATACATTGTATGTTCTGTTGCTACGGGACGACCAAGTCTATCGGAATCTCTCCAAAAAACAGGAAAGCCAATAGAAAATTGGTTTAGATCATTGTATCCGGTCCAGCCATAATCAGTAAGCTGCGAAAGTGCATCGGCAGGCCCTGGCTGATTTGCCCCCCCCACATGGGTGTATAATGGGTAATCTCCATATTCCGAAAGAAAATCCATAAAATAGGTTCTGGCTGAACGAATAGGACCTATCTCGCCAGCGTCTTGACAATTGTAGACTGCCAAGAATCTGGTAATTCCTCCTTCTGCCACTGCCTCATATACAATATCTGCAAAAGACAAGCCAGATTGGGGTCTTGCGTCCTTATTATTTTCTATCATAACACCCAAGGGTCTGTGTCTCTCCCACCAAGCCCGCTGTTGTTTTGAGTAAAGAACCCCATTTAATGGACAAGATTCGGTTTTTGGTAAATTATCTTCAAATATTATTCTTCCGTTTGATGTTTGAGATGGCTTTGGCAGAGAAGTTGGAGGAGCTGAGGACTTACCTCTTGAAAAAAGTGCATAAGAAATCCCGGTTGAAACAATATAAACAATGACTATTAAAACAATTACCAAAAGTTTTCTATTATTCATAGCTGCTCTTCTTTCTTGGCGATCTTAAGCGCTTTTTTCTCCTCATCCGACAATTCATATTCTGCACCCTTTCCATTTAGAACCCTTTTAGCATACCATCTAGTACCTGAACGCGAATAAAGAGCAGAAATTATTACTCCAGTGTTGTTAGCATCAACTAAAGATAATATAAAACTTTGATCCCCACCCGTGTCTTTAAAGGGATTGAAACGCAGGAGTCCTACTTTTTGAATATGTAAAAATCCTTCCTTCTGGATATCGTCGCAGTAGTTTTTGAGAAATTCAATATCTTTTGCATGAACATCAATTTTCCCTAAAATTTCTTCCATAATTGACTTAAGGCTTTTGTTGTTGGCGCCGCGGGTTAGCTTGTTATAGTGAGACGAAAGCTGCCAAAAATATATTGTAAGAATTAAAAGCCAGAGTAAAATTACGGCAGAAATAATAATTACAAAATTGGGTACCATATATATCCATCTATATTAGCCTCTTGACAGGCATGATGTCAATAGTGTAATCTAAGCTCTATTGCCATGAGTAAAGCTAAAAGAAAAACTCGTAAGCAAAAAATAATAGCTGATCTTCATCGTCAACTCTACTCTTTTAAGAGTCAAAATGTCGTTAATCTTCAAGAAGAAAAAAAAGTCGTTGAAACTCCAAGCAAACCTAAACCGATCAGTGAATCCGTACTAACTAAGACACCACAAACTATTACGACAGCTGTCTATCCTTTTCTTATCCAAGATATTTCCAAAACCGGAATTTTGACTGGGGTAATCTTAATTATTCAGCTTGTTATCTTTTTTCTTTTAAAAAATCACATATTAAAATTACCAGGAATAGCTTATTAAAGAAAGGGGGTGAATAAAACAGCGTATAGAAAATAGTTAATAGCGTATAGTTATTTATATTTGGAAAACTAAACGCTAAACGCTATGAACTAAACGCTAGAAATATGGCATCAATGTATTGCGTAAAATGTAGAGCAAAAAGAGATGATCCAAATGCTCAAAGAGTAACCATGAAAAATGGAAAACCAGCTCTCAAAGGCAAATGCCCAGTCTGTGGTACGGGAATGTACAAGATTGGAGGATAAATCTTGAAGGTCCTTCGAAGGAATAATTTTAACCTTCAAGAACTAATTTGAGAAACCCCTTTTGAATTTATTATAAAGGGGTTTTTCATTGAATCGAAAGTATTCAAATTAATGGCATCAAATGAACCCCAAGTGTCAATACATTTCCGCCTTAAAGGCAGATGTAATAGATTTTTTAAATTTGAATTTTGGAGAAAAGGTAACTACCTACGGAAAGAACAATTAAATTAAGCACAATGAGGACCAAAAGATCTATTGTTAAACCGAAATACGTTACTCCAACCAGCGTCGCGCGTATTCCGTCAACCCCATAAGTTAATGGGTCAACTGAAACTACTGAAGATAGTATTTTTGGAAGATTATTCAATGGGAAAAGGGCTCCTGACAAGAAGAATAAAGGTTGTACTAAAAAATTCATAATGATTTGAAATCCCTGCATATCCTCCAAGGTTGAAGCAATAGCAATACCTAAGGCAGTAAAAAAAACAGCAATAAGTATTGTAAAGATAAACGCTAAAGGAAGCATCGACATCTCTGGCCGAAATCCTACAACTAAAGTTAGTATAAATACAATAACCCCCTGAATAACAGCAATTGTTGCCCCACCCAGTGTTTTGCCAAGCATTATGTTAAGCCGTGAGACCGGAGCAACAAGAGTTTCTTTAAGAAATCCAAACTCTTTATCCCAAATTACCTGAATCCCTGCAAAAACTGCGGTAAACAAAATAGTCATGGATATAACGCCCGGGCCTAAAAACTGAAAATAATTTCCCTGCCCTGCTCTTTGGAAAACAGGGCCTAATCCAAAACCTAACGCAACAAGAAAAAGCAAAGGCTGGCCCAAAGATCCTATCATTCTAGCGCGGGATCTAAAGTATCTTTTTAATTCTCTAAGCCACAAAATGTATATAGCATTCATAGTTCGATTTTATTTATTAAATATTAATGTCCTCTCCATCGTCTAAAATTTCTCATCTTTTCAAGACTACTTACTTCTTCTTCACGAATTTCCCTTCCTGTTAAAGCAAGAAAAGCATCTTCTAAACTAGACGTTTTTGTTTGCTCTTTAAGGTCAAGCGATGAACCTTGCGCAATAATTTTTCCATAGTCAATTACTGCAATTCTTTGCGCAATCCTGTCTGCTTCTTCCATATAGTGAGTTGTAAAAAATATTGTGATTCCTTCTTTTTTATTTAAACCTCTTATGTACTCCCAAATTAAATTTCTGGTTTGGGGATCAAGACCCAAAGTTGGTTCATCAAGAAACAAAATATGCGGATGGTGCAAAAGCCCCCTGGCTATTTCAAGACGCCTTTTCATTCCTCCTGAAAATGTTTTTACCAAACTATCTTTTCTATCCCAAAGTTCAACAATTTTTAGAAGCTCCTCAATCCTTTGCCGTCTCAACTTTGCTTCCACATTATACAAAACTCCATGAAACTGCATGTTTTCATACGCAGTTAGCTCATCTTCAAGACTTGGGTCTTGAAAAACAATTCCAAAGGACTTTCTTGTATTATCCTGGTCTAAAACAGCATTAAAACCATTTATTATAATTACGCCTCTAGTCGGAAGAAGAAGCGTTGTAAGCATTTTAATGGTTGTTGTTTTCCCTGCACCATTTGGGCCTACAAAGGCAAAAATTTCACCTTTCTTAACAACAAATGAAATGTTATTAACCGCAACAAAATCTTCAAATTTTTTTACTAAATTTGAAACACTAATAATATCAGCTTGCTTTTTATTATCCATATCTATTGTATAAGACAGAAATTCTTTGAATTTTCCTATCTTGCTCCTCCCTGCCTGTTAAATATTTGTAGCGCCGGGGATGGTTAATTTGTACATCTTGAGCAGTTACAGAACCGTCAAAATTTTGTGTTCCGATAAAATTAACTGCATCCCAGTTTTTATACTGCTCAAACTTGCCTTCGTAGCCTGTATAAAAGAGGTGCTGCCTGAAAGAACAACAAGTTTTGTGCTTCCATCGGACATTTTAACTGTTAAACTGTTATTGCCCATGTTTACGACCTGTCCTCTAACTGGAGGAATATTTGAATTCTGACTTGCCAAATCGACTGCATAGAACTCCTGCTCAAGCCCTTTTTTTATGGAATTGCAATCTTATTTTCGTCTTCAACTACAAGAATTCTTACAAAACGAATTATAGCAGTATTTTATGAAAAATACCTGAGAAAAAGGAGACAGCATATAAATTACTTTTGGCTTTTATAATGCTCTAATTTATAGACTTTTACAACCGAAACATCCCATTCTCCTACGATTTCTGCACGACCAAAACCCGCTATTTCCCAAAGAGAATAACCCAGAGGATAACAAGGCAAGGTCTCACATACCACAAATAATTGATCAGTAATACTTTTTCTTTTTGGGTCAACTTGTGGATTTTTTATAACAACAGGAGGATGTTGCCAAACAGTAAAAAAATATCTATATGCATAGTCGGAATTATTTCCCGAGATAAGAGCAAAATTAAACGGCTTATTGTCTGTTTTATTTAAAATAAATCTTGAAATTGTTTCAACTTGCTTTAATTGCTGATTAGGTTCATATTTAAATGGAATGCTATTAAAATTAAGAATAGAAATTCCGATAAAAATAACAATCCCAAAAGTATAAAGTATTTTATTTTTTTTAATGAAAGAGTCTACTGCAGTCCCAACAAGAAGAAATGGTAGCGGGAATATAAAACCAAAGTAATAATCATAGATTGGTTTTTTATAAAATCCAAAAAGTACTATCCCGAAAACAAACCAGAGAAATAGGAGGTTTAATTTTAAGAAATCCGAACTTTTCTTCTCTAAATCTTGTTTTGATAATGAGACTGTCTTGAGATATTTAAAAAGAAATACAAAAACACTACCTATCCCTAGGAATAAGGAGGCGTAATACCAAACCAGAATATTAAAATGTTGATTTATTGCAACCTGTTCCGGAGGAGGATAATTCATCACAAGTCTTGCAAATAGCCTAAAGAACACATTAAAAACGGTTGAAAAAAAGTTAACTCCAACGCCCGTATCTCCTGAATGAAAAATAAAATTTATTATGCTTCTTGTATTGGTGAAGTCATGACGAGCCTCAAATGCTAAAAATGGCGATAAGCCTACAATAAATCCTGAAAAAATAAAAAAGAAGTCCTTTATAATTTTTCCTACCGTCTTTAGCAAGGACACCCCTTGCATGAAGCTAACAAGAAGTATCCTTGTAGATAAAACGTATGCAATAATAATTATTCCTAGAAATGTAGCTAGGTAATGAAGTTGCATTGTGATGCCAAGAAGAATACCACACAAAATGAATAGTTTTATGCTATTTTTTTCTAAAGCCTTGTATAAAACATAAAGTGTAAGAAGCGAAAAAAATGGCATTATATTTGGATTCCAAGAAGAACGGGAATAAGCAATGACAATGGGAGAGATAGAATACAAAAAAGCTGCAATAAATCCAACTCGCGAGTTAAAAAATTCACTTCCAATTTTATAGACTAACCAAACCGTCGTGATGCCAAAAAGAGCAACCATTACTGCAGGCCCCACGGGATTATAATTGAATATCAAAAGAAAAGGGGCCATAAAATAATAATAAATAGGGCCTAGGAAAAATCCTCCTACGGATGCTGTTGGACCAAGTAAGGTTAAATGTCCATGTAAAATGTTGTAAACAACAAGAACATCTCTACCTTCATCTCCTAAAAAGGTCATATAATCTTGGATCCTGTAAAGCCTTAGAAATGCAGCCAAGGCCAAAATTATAGCCAACAACCAATTGTTTGAGATTTGAGATTTGAGATTTGAGATTTGAGATTTCATCCGTGGGGTTTTTTGCGCCAGATAACAAGAGTGTATATTGAAAAATTCCAAATTAAAAGAAACCCTGTTCCTAATATAAAATAGATAAAATAAAATCTTTTCCCTATGAAGATATCGCCAAGAAATATTGTACCTGTCTGAATAAAAATTACCCCAAAAGCAGATGTTATATAAAACTGGACTAATTTCCAAAGATACAAACCAAAAGTAGTAATTTTTCTTTCTCCAAAGGTCCACAGGTTGTTTAGATTATAGTTTGAGAAAATTGCCAGCGCAGCACCAACAAGATTAGCCGGTGTTGGATCCCACTTACCAATCTCAACTAAAACTCTTAAAACTACTGCATTAATAACAAAACCAATCCCTCCAACTACCAAAAACTTCCCAAAAGAACCGAAAAGTTTTTCTTTAATGCTTGCGGTTATTATGTACTTAAGAAGATCAATAATATATTCTTTTGGAGCAATTTTTGATCTCCCAAGTGTTCTATCGGTAAAACGAATTGGAACTTCAGCGATTTTAAAGTTATCTCTTACTGCTTTATTAAGAAATGACACCTGAAAGGTGTAACCGCGAAATAAAGTAAGCTCATTTTTCTCCTTAAGAAAAACTTCACGTCTCAAGGCTCTAAAACCGCCTGTCCAATCATGAATGTTGAATTTAAACAGAATCAACCGCACGATGAGATTTCCAAAAACTGAAAACATTTTCCTTGAAAATCCCCAATTTTGAGGTATTGATCCCCCTTGACTATAACGGGTTCCTATAACCATATCGTATCCTTCGTCTATTTTCTTTAAAAATTCCGGAATCTTTTTGGGGTCATGAGATAAGTCAGCATCCATCTCAAACATTACCTCAGCTCCCATGTGGGTAACTGCATAAGTCATTGCTCTTATATAGGCAACACCTAAACCCTGTTTCTCTCCGGTATTTATATCGATATTTTTCCATTTCTTCATAAGCTCTCTCACCTCGTCGGAGGTTCCATCGGGAGAATTATCATCAGCGACCAAAATATTCATGTTGTGGTTTTTAATCTGAGGAAAAATATCATTTTCAAGAATCGGGATAAGTCTATCTATGTTACCCTTTTCATCATATGTAGGAATGATAATAACTACTTTCATATTTAAGTTATGAACCTCTCTTGAAATATTCTATTGTTTTTTTAAGCCCGTCTTCCAGTCTCACCGTTGGTTCCCATTTCAATAATTTTTTGGCTTTTTGAATATCTGGTTTTCTTACTTTAGGATCATCTTCAGGAAGTGGCTCAAATACAATTTCCGATGATGAATTAGTCATAGCTTTGATTAACCTGGCGAGTTCCAAGATCGTGCACTCGTTGGGATTGCCAAGATTTATAACCTCACCCATTGCTTTATCTGAAAATACAGCGCTTTTTATGCCTTTTATCATATCATCGATATAGCAAAAACTACGAGTCTGAATACCTTTTCCATAAACCGTAATTTTGTTACCTGAAATTGCCTGGTTTATAAAATTAGATACTACTCTTCCATCATCAACTCTCATCTTTGAACCATAAGTGTTGAAAATTCTTGCAATTCTGGCATCTAAATTTCGCTTTCGTACATACGCCATGACAATTGCTTCTCCAAATCTTTTTCCTTCATCATAGACAGAACGCACTCCAATTGGATTTACATTACCAAAATATTGCTCGTTCTGCGGAGAAACAATAGGGTCACCGTAAACCTCGGACGAGGAGGAATAAAAAAACTTTGCACTAAATTCTTTGGCTAGCTGCAAAAGATTATACGTACCAACTGAGTTTGCAAGCAAGGTCTCTATCGGATGATTAATGTAGCTGTCGGCGCTATTTTTATTTGGTGAGGCAGGAGATGCAAGATGAAAAATACAGTGAATTTTGCCCGCCAGTTGGCGGATTGAATTTTGAATTGGAAGAATTGTTACATCTTGTTTTAAGAATTTAAATTTTGGATCACTCTCTAATTCTCTAAGATTTTCTCGTCTTCCTGTAATAAGACTGTCTACGCAAATTACATTATATCCATCGCTCAACAAACTTTTACACAAATGAGAACCTATAAATCCCGCTCCGCCAGACACAACCATTGTTTGCATATATTATTTATTGTCTTCTCTTTTGAGATCTGCTTTAACCATCATTTCTACTAACTCTTGGAAAGTAGTTTTTGGCTGCCATCCCAAAACTTTTCTGGCTTTACTTGCATCACCTATAAGGTAATCGACCTCTGCAGGACGCATATGCTCAGGCTTATCTGCAATAACATACTTCTCCCAATTATTAATTCCGACGAATTTGAAAGCTAGCTCGGTAAATTCTCTGATACTATGGTTTTCTCCACTTGCAATTACATAATCGTCAGCCTCTGGCTGTTGAAGCATAAGCCACATTGCCTCAACATAATCCCCAGCAAATCCCCAATCTCTTTTTGGCGAAAGATCACCAAGCTCCAGTTTCTTCTGTTTACCAAGACTTATTCGGGCCACAGCATGAGTTATTTTCCTTGTAACAAACTCAAGCCCGCGCCGTGGGGATTCATGGTTAAAACATATACCAGAGCAGGCAAAAATATTAAAACTCTCCCTGTAATTTACAGTTATATAATGCCCGTAAACCTTGGCTACTCCGTAGGGACTTCTTGGATGAAATCTAGTTGTTTCTTTTTGAGGTACCTCTGTAACCTTACCAAACATTTCAGAAGATGAGGCCTGATAAAATTTTATTTTAGGATCTACCGATCTTATAGCCTCAAGTAGTCTTGTCACTCCAAGAGCCGTAAACTCGCCTGTTAATACAGGTTGGTTCCATGATGTTTTTACAAAAGACTGGGCTGCTAGATTGTAAACTTCATCTGGTTCTGATTCTATTATGGCCGAACTTAGTGAGCTTTGATCGAGCAAATCTCCCTGAATAAGAGTGACCTTTTCCTCTATATCTTTTATTCTTTCATAATTAATTGTACTGGTTCTTCTGGTTAATCCATAAACTTTATACCCTTTAGACAAAAGAAGTTCTGCAAGGTAAGAACCGTCTTGTCCTGTAATACCAGTGATTAAAGCTTTTTTCGCCATATTTCTAATTTTAAATAATATTTCTCCAATAATCTAGAGTCTCTTTTAGAGTTGTATCTAAATGAATTTTAGGTTTCCAACCGGTAAGATTTGTAAACTTTGTTCTGTCGCAAACAAGCTCCGGATTGTCAGAAGGCATTAAAAGTGAAGCATCTATCTTAACAGTAATCTTTTCTTGCGTCTTAGAAAGACATCTTTCTAAAATCTCGGAAATTTTGTATGATTTACCAGAGCCCAAATTGTAAACGTCTCCTTCTTCTCCTTTATCTACTGCCAGTACGTATGCCTTAATCATATCTCTTACATCCGTAAAATCCCGCTTGCTTTCTAAATTTCCCACTGTAAGAATAGGTTGTCTTTTCTTTTTTTCAATCTCAGCAATTTTTTTAGCAAAAGAGGCAACTACAAAATTAGGTGATTGTCTTGGTCCAATATGATTGAATGGACGTACCCTAATTATTTTAAGACCATAAGATAAAAAATACTCGAGTCCCAGAAAATCTTGAGCAATTTTTGAGACAGCATAAGAATTGGTGGGCATAAATTGCGTATCCTCGTCTATAGGGAGATCCTCTTTTTTAACATTTCCGTAAATCTCAGCTGATGAAACAATCAGAATTTTACTATTAACTAAGTTTTCTCTTTTTACTGCTTCTAAAATATTAACTTGTGTCTTTATATTTTCTTCAATAGTTTTTGCAGGATTGTCAAAACTTTCTTTTGGAGATGAAAGCCCTGCTAAGTGGAAAATAGAATCCGGTCTTAATCTTTTTATTAGATCATAAACCTTATTAGTATTAAGCAGATTTAACTTAAAAAGATTTAATTTTCCCCTAATATTCTCAACGTTAACAAGGCTTTCTTGAGTAAGATACGTACCTATAACAGATATTTTTTGACTTACTAAGTATTCGGATAAAAAACTTCCTGCAAAACCCGTTGCTCCTGTAATTAAGACTTTTTTCATGCTGTTCTTCCAACCCCAACATACGTAAAACCTAACCCTTTCATTCTCTCGGGATCATAAATATTTCTTGCATCAATAATAATAGGGTTTCTCATAGCTTTTTTTAATTTGTCAAAATCTACTTCTCTAAATTCATTCCAATCGGTAACGATAATAAGCGCATCAGCTTCTTTTGCCGCTTCATAAATATTGCTGCAAAATTTGACTTTGTCTATTATTTTTTTTGCATTTTCCATAGCTTGCGGGTCAAAAGCTCTAATATTTGCCCTATCTTGTTTTAACAATTCTATAATATCTATAGATGGTGCATCCCTCATATCATCGGTGTTGGGCTTGAAAGAAAGACCAAGCATCGTAACAGTTTTTTTATTTAAATCCCCAAGTAGTTTTCTTGTCTTCCTCACAATATCGCGCTTTGCCTGACCATTAATTTTTTCTACCTCATCAAGAAGCGCAAAACTATAGTCGTAATTTTTGGCAATAGCAGCAAGAGCTTTAACATCTTTTGGCAGACAGCTTCCACCATACCCGGGACCAGGAACAAGAAAATCTTTACCAATTCTTTTATCAAAACCTATTCCTTCAAGGACTTTCAAACCATCTGCTCCAACTAACTCTGACAATTTTGCAATAGCATTTGAGAATGAAATTTTAGTGGCAAGAAAGGAGTTATTTGCATACTTTATAAGCTCTGCGGTCTCAAGACTTGTAAGTACAAATTGACCATCAATAGGTTTATGAAGTTCTACAAGAATTCTTTCTGCTTTTTTATTTTCAGTGCCTATCACAATTCTATCTGGATTTAATGTATCGGCAATTGCAGTTCCTTCACGAAGAAATTCAGGGACAGAGGCAACATTAAACTCTACCTCCTCAAGCTTAACTTCTTCGATTAGTTGCTTAATTCTTTTATTGGTCCCAGGAGGAACAGTGCTTTTTGTAGCCACCACAGTATAACCTTTTAAATTTCTACCAATATTTTCCGCGACCTCAAAAACATCCAAAAGCTCTGCATCTCCTATTCTGTTAGGCGGAGTTCCAACTGCTATAAAAACTACGTTTGATTCAGGAATTGCCGGTCTATAGTCAAGGGTAAAAAGCAATCTTTTTGCTTTAATGTCTCGCTTTACGATCTCCTCAAGTCCGGGTTCATAAAATGGAAGAATTCCCTTTTTGAGGTTTTCTATTTTCTGCCGATTCCTTCCGATTACCCAAACAGTATTGCCTAAATCTGCAAAAACAGAGGCGGTAACAAGACCTACGTATCCATGTCCTATAAATGTTATTGTCATAAATTTTTAGCGACTAGCAACTAGTGGATAGTGGCTAATCGCTGGTAGATAGTTTTCTAATTCTCTAATTTTATCATTTTTAATCGCACTTCCAAAAATTACGCGTTTTTATATTCTCCGCTTTTTACTCTCTTCCACCAATTTTGATTTTTCTCATACCAATTTACTGTCTTCACCAGCCATTCATCAAAATTATGCAATGGTTTCCACCCCAGCTCATTTTTTATTTTAGACCAATCTATTGCATACTTTCTGTCATGGCCTGGCCTATCTTTTACAAATTTAATCATATTTTCGTCTGTCTTAAGTATTTTAATAATTTTTTTAATGACTGTCAGATTATTTATATCTTCTGTTAACCCTCCTATACAATAGGTTTCTCCAATTTTGCCCTTTTGTAGAATTATATCAATTGCTCTACAGTGATCTTCAACATAAAGCCAATCTCTAACATAGAGTCCGTCCCCATAAATTGGTACTTTTTTTCCTTCTAGAATGTTAGTAATTGCAAGAGGAATTAATTTTTCAGGAAATTGATAAGGACCAAAGTTGTTTGAGCAATTGGAAATACTTATTGGCAATCCATAGGTCACAAAATAAGCTCTAACAAGATGGTCAGATGCGGCTTTACTTGCAGAATATGGACTTCTGGGGTTATAATTTGTTCGTTCATTAAATTTACTCTTATCTTCCGATTTAAGGCTCCCGTATACTTCATCAGTTGAAATATGATGAAATCTTTTTACTTGATTTTTTAAAGCTTGATCTAAAAGAATTTGAGTGCCTATCACATTGGTCATAATAAAAGGTGCTGGCTCCATTATTGACCTATCTACATGGCTTTCAGCGGCAAAATTAACAACTGTGTCAACCCCTTCCATTGCTTTACCGACAATTTCAGTATTGCAAATATCGCCGTGGATAAATGTATAGTTTGGATTATCTTCAATCTCTTTTAGATTTTCAAGATTACCAGCATAAGTCAGTTTGTCAAAGTTTATAACTTTATCATTTGGATAATTTTTAATCCAATAAATAATAAAGTTTGAGCCGATAAATCCTGCTCCTCCTGTAACTAATATTTTCATAAAACTTTTTCTTTACGCATTTTGTCAAGCAGTAGTATCCCAATCATTGTTGGGGCATTATTTATCTCGCCCAACATAACTTTTTCAACAGCCTCGGCAAGTGAAATCTTAACCAACTCTATCTCTTCACCTTGGGAAGGAGTTGCTATACCTTCTTGTAATTCTCGGGCCATAAATATATAAAATAAAGACCTTATTACACTTACTGATGTTTCAACTTTTGTAATCTCTTCCCATTGGGAGGCAGACAAACCAGTTTCCTCCTTAAGCTCTCTTTTTGCTGCCGCAAGCGGCATTTCTCCTTCATCGATATGACCTGCTACAGCTTCTAAAATTCTCTTATTAAATAAGTACCTATATTCATATATAAGATAAAGCTCATATGAATAACCTATTGGAAATACAACAACTGTAGGACGCCTTTCAACAGTATTGTATCTACGTGTTTTCCCATTGGGTAATAATAGTTCTTCTTCTCTAACCTCGAAAAGCTTTGTCTTATAAATCTTCTTTTGAGAAATAACTTTGTATTCATCCATTAAAGTTCTCCGTTTTTTACCTTTTCTGCGACTAGATTATTGGCTCTTAAAAGCTCATCAAACGATGTACCTGCGTCTATCCACCAATCAAGAAGCTCACATTGAAGAGTTCCCTCTTTAACGTAAATATTATTAAGATCTGTCACTTCCAATTCTCCTCGCTCTGAAGGGACTAAAGTGCTTATAAGATCGAAGACTCTCTTATCATACATATAAATCCCTGTCTGAGCGATATCCGATTTAGGGTGATGCGGTTTTTCTTCAATGGATAAAACTTTACCGTCTCTACCCACTTCTATTACGCCGTACTGTTGAGATTTAGTGGGCATCGTTACGCCATAAATTACTGCACCTTTTTCTCTTTTATTAAATTTATTAATTGTATTTTTTAAATCTGTGCTGAAAATATTGTCTCCCAGAATCACAATAATTCTTTCGTTTTGTGCAAATTCCCGGGCGTAAGATATTCCGTCTGCAATGCCACCTTTCGCGTTTTTCTGTACCCCATAATAAATTCTAAGTCCAAACTCCTCTCCCGATCCCAGCAAATTAGTAAAATGTCCGGCATGATCAGGAGAGCTTGTAAGTAGTACCTCCTTTATGCCCGCTCTGGCCATCGACTCCAATGAATAATAAATCATTGGCTTATTATAAATAGGCAAAAGGTGTTTATTAGTAACCTGTGTAAGTGGCCTAAGTCTTGTAGCAAGCCCACCTGCTAAAATTACTCCCTTCATATTTCGAATATTTCAATATAACACTGAACGACATTCGAACGTGTCATAAGCCGAGTCCTCCTTTTAGGAGAAAAAGAACTACGGATAGTCCAAATCCGCCGATAATAACGTATTCTATCACAATTTTTCTATTCAGATTGTGATGTAGAAAATGGTGCAGTATCCCAAAAATTACATAAAAAAATGTGGTCAGTAAAACAATAAACATTTGTAACTCTTTATTTGGAGAAGCTACAATTACGAAGAGTAAACCAAAAGCAAGAATTGCAAAAAGAGATACATAATATTCGATATGCCTATTGCTTCTTAAAACGCTCATAGTAGTGCCCCCTTGCTTAAAATAATCAAGATAAATAATACTGCGATAAGATAGAAAATATGATCTGTATTATGTCCGACAAAACGAGTAATCTTTCTTCTTTCTATAATAATCATGTCCACTAAAAAAACCGCGATAAACAAAAATATAATTAGCATATCAGTGCGGGATGTAAATGATAAGCTATTAATAAATGGCTGTTCTTTGATAGACGGCGACACCGAGAATACCTCTTTTCCCAACGTACCTACCGAGCTTTTCTCCGTGACAGTAGCACTTGTTGATATAGCTTTCTCGCTTGGAGGCTGAAGAGGTACGGCGGCCAATGTTCTTCCCCCGAATTCCTCAACCACCAAAACTGTTTCTTCCCCATTCAATTTACCCGTAATGACAGCAAATCCTACATCGGTATAGTTTGGAGAAAGAATGTTTGCCCTGTGACTCGGGCTTGCCATCCACGCATTGGTGACATCGGTATCTGTATTAAAACCTCGCGCCAAGTTTTCGCCTGCATAAACATAGTTATATCCGGCGTCTTCAATAAAAATCCAGGGTGTCTTGCCATCGGGCGAATTGTGGGCCCAATAGTCTTTACTAAACATGTCATCTGCTTTATTACGTGCTGCCAAAGAAAGCTCTGGATTTAAAGACAATGGAGGCAGTTTATTTTCCTGTCTTTTCTGATTGGCAAGAAGAAGCAATTTTTGTGAACTTATATCAGTTGCTATACCAAGAACAGAAGGAAAGTTAATTTTAATAATGTTAAAGAGGAATGTAGTTAAAATAAAAAAGAATATAAACAGCAGTAAGGTTTCGTGATGTAGTAGTTTTGCCCTATAATTATTCGATTGACGTGGAATAAAAAAATGGCGAAAAAGATCTTTCATTTTCTATTAGTATATCATTTATACACAGGCTCTACCAATTCTCTAATTTTTTTACCATTAATCGGAATTTTTAAGAAAGCTCCCAATACATTTGCAATTGAAATTCCAACCCTAAGACCCGTAAAAGAACCGGGACCAGTATTTACCTTGATCTCATTAATTTCTTTTAAATCGATCGAGTATTTTTTTAAAATCTTAGAAATCATAGGCAGAGCAACCTGTGCTTTCTGCAAACCAACCCTTTGCTTTAATAGATGCTCTTGTTCATTAAGTTTTAATCCAACTATTATATTCTTATTGCTAGATGTATCTATACTCAAAATTATATTTCTATTTGGGTTCTGAATTTCTAATTCTGGATCCTGAATTTTTACTGCTCCTTCTCTTAAAATCTTCCATGGCTTTTTTGAACAATCAATTACAGTTGATGGAATTTTTTTTGTACATCTCCCATCTAAGGCAAAGTCAACGAGAGCAATAAATTTCTTGTCTATATCAAAAAACCTATAAGGGGTTTTATCTCCGTAGAAATTAGCCGATGAAGCTATAATCGGAACTCCAATGCTTTTAATGACTTTAAGAATCGTACCATGATCAGGCACTCTTACACCCAATGTTCCCCCACTCCCTATAAGTCTTTTTTGAACTTTTTCTAAAACACAAGGTAGAACAATTGTAAGACCTCCTGGCCAATATGGTTTCATAAGTTTATCTATAACTTCCGAAGACACAGGCTTAAGATATTTTTGTGCCATTTCTGTACTATCCACTAAGATAGGTACCGGACTCTTCTTTGGCTTTCTCTTAATCAAAAAAAACTTTTCTATAGCTTCTTCATCGTCTATTCTGCAACCAACTCCAAAAACAGTATCTGTTGGAAAAATAACTATCCCACCTTTTCTAAAGACCTCTATTGCTTTTCTAATCTTTTCTCCCATAAATCACAATATTGCTATTTAAAGTAAGCTATTTTTATCTGTCTTTTGTTTTCCGACAAATATTTAAAATATATATCGGTTCTTCTTTTCGGTAGTAATTTGTCCAGTTTTTCTGCCCATTCAATTGCGACGGCGTTTTCTTTATTGTTAATTGCTTCAATAATTCCCAATTCTTCTATATCTTTTATACTTTCAATCCTATAAAGATCAATATGGTAGAAAGACTTTAGTTTTTGAGTTATAGTTTTGAGTTTTGAGATTTGCCCGCCCCACTTCGCTTGGCGAGGCAGGGAAGTTTTGAGATTTATTCGGTACGATCTTACGATAATAAACGTTGGCGAGATAATTCTTCTTTTTATTCCAAGTCCCTTCGCCAAGCCTTGAACAAAAGTAGTCTTACCGCTTCCCAACTCGCCATATAAAGCAAAAACATTGTTTACCGACAAGGATACTCCAAAATTCTCTCCTAGTTTTTGGGTCTCCTCAAAACTTCTTGTGGTAATGACCTGTTTTCTATCCATCCTTATCTGTTATTGAACCTTTTTTGAGGGCAAGAAAAACTAGTATACCACAAAGAATGATGAAAACAACACCAATAATGATAAGAAATTTTGCAATATTATTCCCTTGACTCCCTAAAACCTTTGTCTCTTCTGATTCGATATCCTTTTTAGCAGAGGTTGTAGTTATCGCTGCTTTTGTACCTTCTCCAAGAATCGATGTTGGTATATCTTCTGTTGTTACGGTTATTGCCTTACCACTTTCTCCAGCCAATTTTTGGGTCGATGGAATGGTTGTAACAATATAGGTAGCTTTGACAGATGTAGGCGTTGGTTTATAAGTCGGCGTTGGTTTTGGAGTGGAAACTCGTGTAGGACTCGGTGTGGGATTAGGGGTTGGGCTAGGTGTGAAGGTTGGGGTTGGAAAAGCAATTGACAATAAACTTGCCGTAGACCAATCAGTGACACTTGTAGCATTTGCTGTATACCTACCAATTTTGAAATAATAATTCCCATTGCCTTTAAAATAGCTACTTTCGGTATCCGGTTTTGCTTTAAGATCTCCAGACCAAGTACCACTTGAGTCAATCTTAATTTGCAAAAAATTATGAGGGTCAATTGGACTTGGGCTACCATTATACCAACTGCCCAAGTGATTAAAAGTGTAACCAAAATATGATGTTTTTGAAGTATCACTATAAAAAGCAGCTCGAAGATAATTATCTGTATTTCCTGCCGCTCCAGTAATAGTTACAGAAATGGTAAACTCTTGGTCTTGATTCAATTGGGAAGGAATATTATTTATACTAATCGTTGCTGCAAAAACTGAGATTGAAGAAAAAAATAAGAATCCAAAAAATATAATAAATGCCAAAAAAATTCTTAGCAGAAATAATTTTTTCATACACAAAGTGTATGTCCTTTAGGGTGCTATATGAAAATAGTAGGTTTGGACTCCATCACTTTGGTCAACTCTGGAAAATAAAAGCTGCCCTCCGCGGCATGCAATACTACCTCGAAAAAGCTCACCATCTTTTACCGCACGAACCGCGCCTGATGATTTCGAGTACATATCAATACCTGTGTGCGGTCCGCCTCCATACCATCCAATCCTAGCCCAATATGTCATACCAAAACCCTGTTCTATAAGTATTGGATCAGAAATAGGCCAGCTCCAGGAGCCACTAAATGAGAAAGGACTATCAGGGGAGTTATCAAAAGTTACTCCTTTATTTGATAAATAGGCGCTGGGGTCCTGTAGTGCCCCATCTTTATGCACCTCAAAATGTAAATGGGTTCCAGAAGAGCAAGTAGATGAACCTTCTATCATGTACCCAATAACATCTCCTTCTTTGATTTTACCAACATCAACAGCATTTCCTCCTCCTGCTGCAATTTGTGTAATAGCTTGCTGCTCAGCTAAGGCCGCTTTGAGCTTTTGTTGGTAGATAGCTTCGCTATTCTGAGTTGTCTCTAAAAGTGCCTGCTTGTCTTTTTTCTCCTCGTTAAGTTGAGTTGTGTAATCCTCAAGTTTTTTCTTAAGAGCTTCTACTTGTTTTTTCTTATCCTCAAAAATTGACTTCTGATTTGCATAATCATTTTTTGCCTGCACTGTATCGTAAATAAGTCTCTTGTCATGATCTTGAGCAATTTTAAGATAATTAAGCCTTGAGAAAAAATTAGAAACATTACTAGATGCAAGAAGAATATGGAACGGCTGGATTGTACCAACTTCATAGGTAGCAACGACCCTATTAACAAGGACTTCTGTTAGTTTAACTAAAGCGCCCTGAAGCGTTGATATTTTCTTATTAGCTGTGTCTATATCCAGAACAAGACTGTTAATTTGTTGTTTAGTTTCATCGATTCTCAACTGGGTTAATTTTATTTGATTGTCCATAACGGAAATCTGGGAGTTTAGCGTCTTTTCTTGACCTTGAAGATCGGAGATTTTATTCTGTAAATCATTAATTTGATTTTGCAAGTCCCTTATTGCCTGTGAATTATCAGGGGTCGGGGTAGTAGATGGAGTAACGGTTAAATCAGGTATAGGAGATGAGGTAGGAGATAATGTAGGAGTATCTGTTTGAGCCTTTAAAGAATGATTTAAAAATGGAATTAGAAACAAAAAGAAAATAATTATTATTAAGGCAAATAAATATTTTTTTAGAGTTGATTTCATAAATCATAATTTTTGACTTTTTCAGCCAGAGGCCTAGACCATGGACCAATCGACCTTTGGTTGAGATTGTCCTTTGGACGAGATTTTTGATTTTTAATTTTCACTAAAGATATCTTAATACTGCTAAAAAGCTTGAGAATGCACCAAGAGTTATGGCAAGAATTAATTCACCCGCCAATACCTCTAGGAGAAAAATTGGTGAAACAGGAAGAATTGGTATGCCTCTAAGGAATGAGGATAGAAATGGTGTTTCATACCAAAGAACCAAAGATGTAATCGCCCAACCTATAGTTGCTCCGACAATACTATATAATATGCCTTCAAAGATAAATGGCCAACGAATATACCAATTTGTAGCCCCAATTAGTCGCATAATTTCTATATCCTCTTTTCTTTGCGATATTTTAATCCCAATAATAGTTATTATAATAAAGACCGAGATCAGAGAAAGAACGATAATAAGTCCCACGCCAATTTTTCTAAGAGCGCTAGTCCAAGACGCAAGAGTCGAAACGGTATCTTTTTGATAGATAACTTCAGAAACTCCGGGCGAATTCTTAAGCATCTCCGAAACACTTCCTAAATCTTCTATCTTAATTGTCGATATCTCTAAAGATGCAGGTAAAATGTCGGCTGTAACTAAATCCAAAAGCAAAGGGTCACCTTTATTCTGCTGTCTGTAAATTTTTAAAGCTTCTTGTTTTGAGACAAACTTAATTGAAGAAATCTTATCCGTTTCTTTCAATTTGTTCTCTAAACTATTTATGTCGCTTTGTTTTACTTCATTTCGGAAAAATGCTGTTACTTGAGGTTTTGACTCAAAATAATTTATAATTTTTGAGGAACCTGAAAGAAGAAATGTAAAAAATGACACTGCAAGAAATGTAACCATCATTATAAGAACTGCGGCCATTGCTTGATATGGAGAGCGTCTAATATTTCGTAAAGTTATTTTTATAAATTTCATGCTAAATTTTTAGTCTTTCTCCTTCTCCTTTTTACCTTCTTCCTTTTTTTCCACCTGCTCGCCTTGCGAAATCGGCCGACTAGGCGTGTTTTTATGATCCATTACAATCCTACCCTTTTCAAGAGTAATAACTCTCTTTGAAAGACTACTTACAATATCAACATTATGCGTCGCCATAATAACAGTAGTCCCTTTTTCATTTATGTTACAGAGTAGTCTGACTATATCCCAAGAGGTAGCTTGATCTAAATTCCCTGTTGCCTCATCAGCTAAAAGTATCTGGGGAGACAAAACAAGCGCTCTTGCAATTGCAGTTCTTTGTAATTCTCCTCCTGAAAGCTGTATAGGAAATTTATCTTTATGCTCACCGATTCCCACCTGGATAAGAACTTCTTCAACCCTATTTTTAATCTCTCCCGTTTTAAAGCCTGCTACTTCAAGAGGCAAAGCGACATTTTCAAATATAGTTCGGTCAAATAATAATTTTAAATCTTGAAAAACAACTCCAATTCTTTTTCGCAAGTTTGGAATTTTATGGTCTGGGAGCTTAATCAAATCCCAATCATTTACGGTAATTGTACCTGTTGTTGGAAGCATCTCTCGTGTAAGAAGTCTAAAAATTGTCGTTTTGCCACTCCCAGTTGGTCCGACTAAAAAAACGAACTCTCTTTTAGCAACGGCTAGGTCAATATCAGAAAGCGCAAGGGTACCTGTTGCAAATTTTTTGGAAACCTTATCAAGCTTTATCATAGAGAGAGGACTATTCTATAATACCTCGATTCTGCCAACATCCATGAGCCACCCTGCATACTGAGCCTTTTGTGTTTGCCCCCAAACTTTAATTTTTCTATCTATGAATTTTGATAAATTAACTATAGATGAAGTAAGATAAACATTCTGACTATCTCCTCCAGGTCTAACAAGATGGAAAGCCCCTTCTCCATTAATCCCACCGTTCTTTAAGATTCCTTCAGTAGTGTCTTTAAAGGTTTTTGTATCATTTGAACCGACAACTGTTCCCTTTGCGACATTAGAAGAATTTTGACTTCCGCCTAGATTAATTCCCGAAGAAGTAACCCCTCGTCTTGAAAGTAAATATCCACTTCCAATACCAACGAGAACGACGATAACAAGAACAATTAACAATTTTAATGTAAAAAGGGGATTTTCGTTCTTGTCAAAGTCTCGAACGAGCGGCTGTTCATTTAATGTAGATTTTACCTCTTCCATCTAAAAACTTACCTCCGCATTAAGTAAAGCACATTTTCCCGATTTTGGCAAATTTATAGTTCTCGAAGTTCTTCTTCTATAAAGGCGTCTATATCGCCATTTAGTACCGCTTCAGTATTGGATGTTTCAAAACCGGTACGAAGATCTTTTACCATGTGATATGGGTGTAAAACATAAGAACGGATTTGATTTCCCCAGCCCGGAGTTTTGTATTCACCTTTTAATTTTTGCTCTTCCTTTTTCTTCTCTTCTTCTCTTTGCATCCAAAGTTTTGCACGAAGCATTTTAAGAGCATATTCACGGTTCTGCGACTGATAACGTTCCCCTTGCGCAGTAACAACAATGCCCGAAGGTTTATGTCTGAGTCTTACAGCCGTTGAAACTTTTTGCACATTCTGTCCACCATGACTGCTGGCTCTATAGAATTCCCAGTCAATATCATTTTCGTTGACAGCAATTTCTATCTCATCCTCGATATCAGGCATCACCTCAACCAAAGCAAAAGATGTGTGTCTTAAATTATCTGCGTTAAATGGAGACAGCCTGACGAGACGATGAACACCTGCTTCGCCTTTTAAATATCCATATGCATAATTACCGTTAACAGATATTGTTACACTTTTAATACCTGCTTCATCTCCAAAGGTTTCATCCATTGTCTTAAATTCCCAACCTTTTCTTTCAAAATATTTTGTATACATCCTATATAATATTTGTGCCCAGTCCATTGCTTCAACTCCACCTTGCCCTGCATGAATAGAAAGGACTGCAGGTTTATCATCCCACGGGCCTGAAAGATAAACCAAGATCTCAAGTTGGTTTAATAATTTTTCCGCTTCCTTATATTGATTTTTTGCAATTAATTCTTGCAATTTCTCCGCCTCTTCGATTTCTTTTTGAAGACCTGATAATTCTTTCATCTTGAGTGCCGCCGCTTTATGATCTTGCCAGAAAGAAGGGTGGGAACTTTCTACCTCAAGCTCTCTTATTTTTTTCCTTTTTTTTTCTATGTTTAATTTCTCAAGCAAATTTTTAATTTTTCCTTTTAAATCCTTCATATTTATCTATAATTAATTGTCAAAAACATGGCAATGGCCGCAGTTCCCATTCCTAAAAATGTTATCCAAAGAAAAGTTTTAGACACCCATCCGCTTTTATATTCTCCCATAATTTTTTCATTTTGAGCTATCCTTCCTATAAGAAAAATAAGAGGAACTGCCACAACTCCATTAAGAACAGCAGCATAAACAAGCGCTTTGACCGGATTAATATTGATAAAATTTATTAATAAACCAATAAGGGTAGCTATGGTAATTATCCCATAAAATCCATGTGCTTTTCTTAATTTAAGATTAAGACCCTCTTTCCAATTAAACGCTTCGGAAACTGCATAAGATGCAGAACCTGCTAGAACTGGGACGGCAAGCAGTCCCAATCCCAAAATTCCACTGGCAAAAATAACTTTGGCTAAAAATCCGGCATTTGGAAAAGTACGCACTAAGGGCTCGAGTGCATAGGCTGCATCTGCCGAGGTATTGATATTAGTAATACCGTTAGTAAATAGAACTGTTGCTGTTACAACAATAATACTCCAGGTGGTGACTTCGGATAGAAACATTCCGAAAAAATTATCAAGACGTAAATTTTTAATAAACTTTTTTGATATTTTTGGCCGTCCATCCTCTTTTCTTAGACCAATTTCTTTTTCTTCCTCTACCTCTTCTGAAGCTTGCCAGAAGAACATATAGGGGGTAATTGTTGTACCAAGTACTCCTGTGATAATAAAAAGAAATGGAAAATTAAACTCGATATGAGGAACAAAAGTAGCTTTAAGAATTTGTATCCATGGTTCTTCTACAATAAAAACAGTGATAAGATAAGATAGTAAAACAGCCGAAAGCCATTTCAAAATACTTGCATAAACTTTATACGAGGTAAATATTTCAAGTATAAGCACAGACGCTGTGAAAAAAATTGTGAGAAATGCAAAATTTAATGGTATAAGAAGTTGCGTTGCTGCTGCCATTGCACCGAGATCGGCACCAATATTAATGGTATTGGCAAGCAGAACCAAAAGAACAGCACCATAAACAATTTTCTTACTATAATTTTCTTTGATAACGGCAACTAGTCCTTTTCCTGTTACAGCTCCTATTCTTGCGCATGCTTCCTGCGTTGCAACCTGAAGCGGAAGCATGAACAAAGCAGTCCAAAGTTGTCCGTAACCAAATTGGGCACCAGTCTGAGAGTAAGTTGCAATACCGGAAGGGTCATCATCTGCAGCTCCTGTAATTAATCCTGGGCCAAGAATCCGCAAGAATCTATTAAATTTATGCTTTATTTCCAAAATTTCTTTTTCCATCTTTATAATCCATTGCAAATCTTAAAACAGGTTTCTTTTACCTGATTTGCTGGATAACTTTGTAAATTTTTTATGTCATTTAAAACCTTTTGAATTTGTGGAGATGATGATGCAATTTCATTTACATTAATGTTGCTGATTTCTTTTTTAACTGACTCAATTGCATTGCCAATATTTGGGAGTTCATCTTGAGTACTAGCTCCTTTAGCAGAACTGGGCTGCGAAGGTTTTGAATTGTTTTGAGATAAAGGCAATAAAAAGTTTGTTTTTAATCCGAAAGCCGTAATTATCAATAAAATTAAAATAATTGCAATTGCAATTCTTGTCTTGTTCCAGGATTCTTCAACTATTGTCTCCTTCATGAGTTAATTGTAGGCTAGAACTTGTAGTTTTTCAACCAAGACGCTACAATTATAATGTCAAATGACTTTTGATAAAATTTATAAAATCGTTAAAGAAATCCCAAAAAGTAAAGTAGCAAGTTATAAACAGGTAGGTGAACTTAGTAAAGTTTATAATCCAAGACTTGTAGGTCTGGCTCTTCACAAAAATTTGGATCCTAAAAATATCCCGTGCCATAGAGTTATAAGATCCAATGGGAAACTTGCAACAGGATATGCATTTGGAGGAATAGAAAAACAAAGAGAAATGCTTGAAAAGGAAGGCATTAAATTTTACAAAGACAAAGTTGATCTTAAAAAATTTCTTTACAATTTCTAACTTGTACCAGTTAGCTTAAACATGAAAGAGACTAGCGAAATAGAACCTGTCAAAATTCTTCAAAAAAAATTCGGCGCGCCAAAGAATGTAAATGCCATCCATCGGAAGAGTCTGTCAAAAATGGAAAAACTTGCGCTTTTTGTAACAAAGCGGGTTGGTACAATGGGATTTTTCTTTATTATACTTATCTGGACAATCTCATGGCTTAGCTGGAACATGTTTGCTCCTAAAAACTTACGTTTTGATCCATACCCTGCATTCGTGCTTTGGCTTTTTATTTCTAATATGGTTCAAATCTTTCTGACGCCGCTTATTATGATAGGGCAAAATATCCAAGGAAAGCATGCAGAACTGCGCGCTGAACATGATTTTGAAACTAACAGTAAAGCGGAAAAGGAAATAGAAACTATTCTTCTTTATCTTGAAAACCAACAAAAAACTACACTTGAGATTTTAGAAAAGATTAAAAAAATGGAAAAAATAAAATCTTCTAACTAGCTCTAAAATGTAGCGGCTACATGTCTATAAAGCTCTTCATTAATAACAAGGGCGCTGTATGGTGATTATGGTTACTACATGCATGACAGCTGCGATATTGCCATAAATTATAAATTGAAATATTAAATCATTCCTAATTCGAGCAGACGGTTATATTTTGCGATTCTTTCTCCGCGATTCATGCCCCCAAATTTAACAAAATCTGCTCCTACTGTCAATGAAAAATCAACAATCCAATCGTCTATAGTTTCTTCACCCCGATGAGATACAATAATTTTAAGTCCTGCCTCTCTTGCCATATTTACTACTTCCATTGTCCCTGAAATTGTCCCATTTTGATTAGGTTTAATAATAACTGCATTTATTGCTTTGAGTCTAATTGCTTTTTTAAGTCTGTCGGGATTAGTAACAGTAAGGTCATCTCCAATAATCATAATCTTATTGCCGAATTTAGAGTAAAATTCTATCCACTTCTTCCACTCTTCATCAGAATATGGATCCTCAAGAGAAATGATGTTATATCTTAAGAGAAGCGAATCATAATTAGGTACCGATCCTTTTCCAAAGCTTGCAGCAGAATCAATAGCAATCTTTTTCTTTGGAAAAACTTTTTTGATTGTATCAAGAGCAATAATATTGTCAAAGCCCAGTGGAGAAAATCCTCCTTCAGCGCCTACTGTATCCTCAATTCCATTTTTTTCCAAATATTTTCGCAGAAATTTAAAATCTGTAATAGCTTGATTTAGAGAGGATTCAATAATCATAAACTCTTGCATTGAAATGCCAGGATTTCCATGTTTACCTCCTTCAAAAAGAAGAAGCATAAGTTTTGGGAATTTCAAATTATTCGTTTTTGAAGAATCAATTCTGCAAGTTGCTTTCCAGAGAGCTGCCGAAAGTGCCAAGGACGTATTACCGCCTAATTTTATGGAGTTAATTTTTTCATCCAGTGTTTCCTGATTCCAATCGCCTTCTAGAATCAAAGATTTAATCTTCTGAATTTGAGCTACTGCCTCATCAGCTGAGACGTACTTGACTTCGTACTTTCCTGAAGAGATACCTGAAGGTATAAATACTTCGGCATTTGTTCCATTTTGTAATTTTATTTTAATCCTGATGGTTTCATTCCCCAGAGAAGCCAATGTTTTACTAGCAACCAGATCTATAATTCTCATTCAATTATGTTTATAGGATTGTTATTTATAAATCCCTTAATATTTTGAGCGGTAATATCTAAAATTCGCAGTAGTGCTTCTTTAGAATTAAAAGCATTATGCGAAGTAATTAAAACGTTTGGCATTTTCATTAATATATGATCATAAAGTATGGTTCTTAGATTTTCTTCCTGAACCTTCGGTCTTGATAAAAAATATAATTCATCTTTAACTTCTCCTTCTTCTTCCAACACATCCAATCCAGCCCCTGCAAGTATCCCTTGCGAAAGCGCTTCAACTAAAGCCTGCGTCTCAACGATTCCGCCACGGGCGGTATTAATAAGATAAGCTCCTTTTTTAATAAGATTGATGTTTTGCTTATTTATTAAATGATGCGTGGATTGATTATATGGACAGTGAATTGTAATTATGTCGGAATTTCTTAAAAGATCCTCCAAAGAAGAATATGTAAATCCTAATTTTTGAGAAAGTTCCATATCAGAATGATGGCTTGTCGCTATTACATTCATCCCAAAACCCTTGGCAATTTTTATTACCTCCTGCCCAATTCTTCCAATCCCGATTACTCCTATAGTTTTGTTTTTTAAATCTGTGCCCCGAAGACCACTGAGAGAAAAGGATTCCTTTTCTTTTATTTGATCTATTGCCTGATAAATTTTCCTTGTCAAATTAAGTATTAAACCAAAAGCATATTCCGCAACCGTATTATCTCCATAACTTGGAACGAAACTAACCATAATTCCTCTTTCTCTACAAGCGGTGAGATCAATATGGTCAAACCCGGTTGATCGAGTTGCGATAAATTTTAGATTAGGAAAGTGCTTAAGCACGTCTTTACCTATTTTTGACTCCACAAAAATAGAAATAATTTCATAATCTGCTGGGCTTGGAATATTTTCAGAATTAATCTTTTCTCTTAAGAAAGAAAGTTCGCAATTCAAAAGTTTATCTTTGAGAGATTTTTCTTCCCACTCTTCAATTTCAAAAAATCCAATTTTCATAAATTAGACTAATTGTTCTTTCTCTATTCTAGCAATCGAAAGGGTAGTCTTTATAATAGTATCTAAATTTAGACTTACTGAGTCAATGCCTTCTTTCACAAGAAACTCAGCAAATTCCAATGAATCAGAGGGGCCCTGTCCGCAAAGTCCTATATACTTCTTTTTTTCTTTGCATTTCTTAATTACCTCCCTAATAAGATTTTTTACTGCTTCATTATTCTCATTTCCAATACCTGATAAAATATTAGAATCTCTATCAAGCCCTAAAGTTAATTGCGTTAGATCATTTGAGCCTATTGAATAACCATCAACCAAGTCTAAGAATTCATCTGCCAAAATAACATTTGAAGGGGCTTCGCACATCATATAAAGACGCAGGTGCGAACATTCTTCGACTTCCTTATGACAAGAGTTATTGTGTTTTACCTCCCTTTTTAACCCTTCTTTTTCTATAATATATATTACTTTCTCAGCTTCCTCAACCGTTCGAACAAAAGGAATCATAGGAACGACATTTATAAGACCCATTTCGTTTCGAGTTTTTTTCATAGCAGATATTTCAAGAGCAAATGCATCTTTAAATTTTAAGTCGTAATAACGTGAGGCACCACGCCACCCAATCATAGGATTTTCCTCCACAGGTTCATACAGTTCTCCACCAATAAGATTTCTATATTCATTTGTCTTAAAATCTGAAAATCTGACTATTACTTGATATGGCCAAAAGGCAGCTCCGATTTTTGCAATACCGCTGGAAAGTTTATCAATAAAAAATTGTGTTTTATCTTTGTATCCAACGGTTTTCTCTTCGATCTTTTTAATTAAATCTTTATTTTGACCACTTTCTTTAAGTTTTTGATAATCAATCAATGCCTTAGGGTGAATTTTAATTTCACTTGTTATTATAAATTCTTCGCGTGCTAGCCCCACGCCTTTAACAGGGAGAAAATGATTTTCAAAAGCCTCATCGGGTGAACCAATATTTACCATGATATTGGTTCTTGTTTTGGGCATTTTTTTAAGATTATATTTTTTTATTTCAAAAGGAATAAGTCCTTCATAAACAACGCCTTCATTTCCCGAAGAACAATCCGTGGTAATAGACTGGCCCGAATTGATTACTCTTGTTGCATTTTCTGCTCCCGCAATGCAAGGAATTCCAAGTTCTCGTGCAACAATAGCGGCATGACTTGTTCGGCCTCCTTTGTCAGTAACGATTGCTGATGCAATTTTCATTATTGGCTCCCAATCTGGATTAGTTGTCTCTGTAACAAGAACCTCTTTTTTTTCAAACTTATCAATTTCCCTAGCTGTTTTGATGACATGAGCCTTTCCCGATGCTATCTTTGTCCCTATGGCAATTCCTTTAACAAGCACTTTACCTCTTTTTGAAAGCACATATTCTTCCCATGTATTTTTAGCTTCTGCCGCTTTTGCTGAATGAACAGTTTCCGGTCGTGCTTGAACTATAAAAAGTTCACCTGTCTTTCCGTTCTTTGCCCATTCAATATCCATAGGTTGCCTTTTTTTATATGTTTTTGAAAAATAATCCTCAATTTGCATGCACCATTTTGCTAATAAAAGGACTTCTTCGTCTGTTAAAGCCAATGATAATCTGTCGTTTCCGGAAGCTGAAACCAATTTAGTGCCTTTATTTCCTGAATAAATAATTTTTTTATTTTTTTCTCCAAGTTTTTTGGAAATTATTGATTTATAATTCTTTCTTAAGCCTTCTTTAAAAATTATCCATTCATCAGGAATTACTTGCCCTTGAACTATCAATTCTCCCAGACCAAGAGTTGCATTAATAACAATCACCCCATCAAAACCTGTCTCAGTATCCAAAGTAAAAGCTACACCAGAACAAGCCAAATCAGAGCGAACCATTTTTTGCACGCCTGCTGAGAGTGCTACCTTCATATGCTCAAATCCTTTATCGTGCCTATATGAAATTGCCCTATCGGTAAAAAGAGAGGCATAACATTTTCTTATAGCTTCTATCAAATCTTTCTTACCTCTTATGTTGAGAAATGTTTCCTGTTGTCCTGCAAAAGATGCACCCGGCAGATCTTCAGCAGTTGCAGAAGAACGCACTGCTACCTCTCCAGCTCCATCTTTATTTAACAACTCATATACTTCCTCTGTTTGTTTCTGAAGTTCAGGCGGGAATTTACCTTTTAATATTAACTTTCGAATTTCACGTCCTTTCTTCTGAAGTTTTTTTACATTTTTAAAATCCAAATCTTTTAGTATCTGAGAAATTTTTTCATCAAGATTATTAAAAGATATAAAGGAATTATAAGCAGCACTTGTAAGGGCAAATCCATTGGGAACATTTATACCAAGCTTAGTTAAATTGGAATACATTTCGCCTAAAGCGGCATTCTTGCCACCGACCAAGGAAGTATTTTCAATACCAATTTCCTTAAACCACAATATTAATTTGGTATCGCTCATACTTTAATTGTAAATCAATCTTTTATGGTATTCCAGTGCCTTTTTATTTTGACTCTCCTTGACACTGGGGTGGATTTCTATTTACACACTAGGAGTATTAAAATTTTGGATTTTAATTCGGCCA
>CAYZZF010000007.1:0-11844 GCA_964483115.1 uncultured Gammaproteobacteria bacterium
GGACGGGTGAGTAACGCGTAGAAACGTACCCCAGAGAGGTGAATAGCCATCCGAAAGGATGGGTAATACACCGTAAGCTAAGTGGAGTTTTAAGAGTAAAACTCAAAATCAAAAGGCAAAAGTACACCTCAAAATTAAAAAGCTTTGAGTTTTTACTTGCAATTTTGAATTTTGCATTTTAAATTTTGAATTTTCACTGGTGATAAGTTTTACTTTTGGATCTCCACTTAGAAAAGGGCTTAACTGCCCGCTCTGGGAGCGGTCTGCGTCCTATCAGCTTGTTGGTGGGGTAATAGCCTACCAAGGCGATGACGGGTAGCTGGACTGAGAGGTCGGTCAGCCACAACTGCACTGAGATACGGGCAGTACACCTACGGGTGGCAGCAACTGGGAATATTGCGCAATGGGCGAAAGCCTGACGCAGCGACGCCGCGTGGAGGAAGAAGGCCTTAGGGTTGTAAACTCCTTTTGTCCCGACATTCACGTCGAGACGAATAAGCCTCTACTAACTACGTGCCAGAAGTCTCGGTAATACGTAGGAGGCAAGCGTTATCCGGATTCACTGGGCGTAAAGTGTGCGTAGGCGGTTTGATATGTCTTTTTTTAAAGACTGAAGCTCAACTTCAGGAATGGGAAAGAAACTATCGGACTTGAGGATTGGCAGGGATGCTGGAACAGCTGGTGTAGCAGTGAAATGCGTTGATATCAGCTGGAACACCAAAGGCGAAGGCAGGCATCTGGGCTTTTCCCTGACGCTGAGGCACGAAAGCTAGGGTAGCGAAACAGATTAGATACCTGTGTAGTCCTAGCCGTAAACGATGTCCGCTAGCTCTCGCTTGCAGAGCAAACGAGCAACAATCAACAAACGACAAACAACTAACAACACATGTTGTCGGTTGACTGTTGTTATGTTGTTAATTCGCTTGCTGCGCAAGCGGGGGCGTAAGCTAACGCGTTAAGCGGACCGCCTGGGGAGTACGGCCGCAAGGCTAAAACTCAAAGGAATTGACGGGGACCCGCACAACCAGTGGAGCGTGTGGTTCAATTCGAGACAAAACGAAAAACCTCACCAGGGTTTGACATGTAATCGTTTACTCTCCTAGAAATAGGAGGGGATTCCCCTCAAGAGTAAAAGAGTAAACGAAAGTCAAAACTCAAAAGTAAAACTAAAAACTTTTTAACTTTTGGACTTCAATTTTGAATTTTAAATTTTAATTTTTGAATTTAATGACACCGAAAAAGCTTTTGCTTTTGAGGGGGAATGATTACACAGGTGCTGCATGGCTGTCGTCAGCTCGTGCCGTGAGGTGTTCCCTTAAGTGGGGAAACGAGCGCAACCCTCGCCTAATGTTAAATTATTCATTGGGGACTGCCCCGACATTACGTCGGGGAGGAAGGAGAGGAAGACGTCAAGTCAGCACGGCCCTTATACCCTGGGCTACACACACACTACAATGGCGAATAACAACGGGTTGCAAGCTAGCAATAGCAAGCTAATCCCTAAAATTTCGTCTCAGTTCAGATTGAGGGCTGAAACCCGTCCTCATGAAGTCGGAATTGGTAGTAATCGCGGATCAGCAAGCCGCGGTGAATACGTTCTCGGGTCTTGTACACACCGCCCGTCAAGGCAGCAAAGTCGGGGGTAGCCGAAATTCGATGTCACATCGGACGAGGCTAAATTCGGCGATGAGGCTTAAGTCGTAACAAGGTATCCCTAGCCGAAGCTGGGGATGGATCACCTCCTTTCTAATCCACTCACCAATTTTGGTGAGGGATAGATTGAGAGAAGACACCTAACTATTTAGCTATTAGCAATTAGCCACTAGGAGAAAGTGTATAAACGGCAACAAGTTTTGAATAGAACTTGGTCATACCCGTTACTACTTAGGGTAAGACGAATCTATTCAATCGTTTTCCTACCACTTTCTGGTTGCAGAGAGGCGCATTTTTAGGAATTCTTTATAGACATTAAAGTGTTCTCTAACAGAATCTTTTATTACCCTGACTGGTCCATATTTTTCCCATTTTTCCAAAAGAAAAAGATGCGGCAACGGAACTATCTCTGTTTTATAATTCTTCAACATTTCATTTAAGTAAACTTCGGCTACATATCCTTTTTTAGCTATGTTTTTAACGTGAGAAAGAATGTCCTTTTTATAGTAAGCTCTTTCCCCGGTTAAAGGTAGCATAAACTTTGCCACACTGTACCGAACGGCAGGATAACCTAGAACTACTCGTACATTACTTTTTTGGAGGGGCATTATTAAATCTCTGACATCTTTGACAGTAAGGTTTGTTATATCAGCATCCATAAATAAAATTATGTTCCCTTTTGCAGCTTTTACACCTTCTGCCATAGCAAATCCCTTGCCGCGATTTTTCTTGAATACTATTAATTTAATTTTGTTTTTGAATTCTTTTTTTAAGATATCGGCGCTTTTATCTGTTGAACCGTCAGTTACGCATATGACCTCATTGATTAGCGGACGACTTTCAAGAAGAATAGATACAACTTTTGAAATAGTTTTCTCCTCATTTAAAAAGGGAACAATGGCCGAGACTGATAATTTCACCTATCTTATTATCGGATAAAATCTTTCTCTTTTCAAGAAATGATTGTTTTGGTATACTTAGTTTGCAATTAAAATATGTTCTATGCTTATGTTTTAAAAAGTTTTAATAATGGTGATATATACATAGGATATGGCAATAACTTGAAATAAAGATTAAAAGCACACAATAAAAAAGAAGTAAACTCAACTAAAAAGCGAATGCACCATGGAAACTAGTTTATTATAAAGGATATTTTGATAAAAGAGATGCTATTAAACGAGAAAAGCAATTAAAAAATCATAAAGCGAAGGTTGACTTGAAGAGACGTTGAAGTATAGTTTAAGTTAACTGGGCATGGTGGTGAAGAGGTTTAACACGCCTGTCTGCAGAACAGGTATTTCACCGGTTCGAATCCGGTCCATGCCTCTTGAAAAATATTGGGGTGTCTTGCGAAGCGAGATCTGGCTTTGTCATGACAATTCCCCCCTGCGCCTCAAAAGTTTTAAAGAATGAAAATCTCAAAATACAAGCACCAAATTCCAAATAATGTTCAAAATTCTAAAAATTTTTAAAAGTATTTAGATTTTAAAAATTGTAATTTATTTGACATTTGGGAATTAAGATTTAGATTTTTTAAATATGGAAAGAAAAAAAGAAGCTTCAAAAGAAAGGGGAAATCAGGGATTTTCCGAAAAAGAGCTGGACTTGGATATAGAAATAAGAGCTGGAGAATGGCAAAATTTAAAAAAATTTAAAACCTATCAAAGGCGTTCCCGTCAAGGAAAGATAATCGCAACTTATCAGGCAGTATCAAATAGATTGAACCAATTAGTCTCTTTGTATTATAAATTTGTAGGAGTTAATCCGAAAGAAGCAGAAAAACTACTTAAAGAACTTAGAAAACTAAGATTTATTCAGGAAATTCTACTAAACTGTCTGGTTTGGGAGAAACGTGAGGTATCCGAATCAAAAATGAAATTACAAAAAAATGCTATTCCCAAAGAGATTTGGGATTTGATAGAATGAGTGGGTCGGGATGGAATCGAACCATCTACCTCTTCTTTATCAGAGAAGCGTTCTAGCCGGTGAACTACCGACCCAAAGTTTAATTATTATATTATATCAGATTTATAAAATTATGATGTTACGATCGGAAACTTTTTTTACAAGCGTTGGATGCATGGATGGAAGGGTTCAGACCCCTATTAAACATTTTGGGCAAAAGAAGTTTGAAACAGAATATCCAGATACGATAACTGAAGCAGGCTTAGTTGGTTTATTATCAAAAGACAGCGTTGACCAAAGTCTCCTAGATTCTATAAAAAGTAAAATTTTAATTTCTCTTAAGAAGCATCATTCAAAAGGGATTGTTGTTCACGGCCACGAAGATTGTGCGGGAAACCCAGTTGATGATAAAAGACATAAAAATGATACTAGGATTGCGGCACAAATTATTGCCTCATTGGTTCCTGAAGGAATTAAAACTATTCCAGTATTTGTAAAAAGATTAGATAATGAATGGGCCATTGAAGAACTTTAATGATAATAAGTCCGATTAAAACCCACAAGATTACAAGAAAAGATAAAGATATTCTAAAAATTTTGGACCGCTATATTAAAAATCTTTCAGAGAAATCAATAATTGCTATAACATCTAAAATTATTTCTATAACTGAAGGAAGGATAATAAAAATTCAGAATTCTCTGGACTCTGACCGGGCAGGCGGGCAGACAAAATTCAAAATTCAAAATTTTAAAAGCCAAAAGGACAAGCTTATAAAACAGGAGTCCGAATATTATTTGCCTAGAGAAGAAAATCTTTATCATGTAAGTTTGACTATTACCCGAGGAAATCTTGTGGCAACTGCAGGGATTGACGAGTCAAATGGGAACGGATATTATGTCTTGTGGCCTAAAAATCCTCAGAAATCTGTCAACTCTATTAGGAAGTATTTGAAAAAAAAATTTGGGATTAGAGATATTGGAGTTATTATCACCGACAGCAAAACTACACCGCTTCGTTGGGGAGTAACAGGTATTGCTATTGCCTACAGCGGATTTATGCCTCTTAGAGATTATATTGGTAGAAAAGATATTTTTGGAAGAAAACTTGAATTTACAAAAATGAGTATTATTGATAATTTAGCATCTGCCTGCACTCTTGTAATGGGAGAAGGAAATGAACAAACTCCAATTGTAATTGCGCAGGATGTTCCTGGCATTATCTTTCAAAAACGAAACCCGACAACAAAAGAACTTAGGCAAATTAAAATCTCAATTAAAGAAGATTTATATTCTGCGCTTCTTAAAAGCGTAAAATGGAGAAGAGGAAATCATCGGGAATAGGTTGGTTGGCCTGAACTTGTCCCGGCATTGGTTGGGAAAATTGAGGGAGTTGTCAGTTGTCCTAGAGGGAATACGGCATTCACCGTCGTTTTCAAAACAGATTTATCTATTCCTTCAGCTGTAACTAAAGTTTTAGGTAGAAACTTAATATAGGTTGTCTCATCGGCAGATCCAATTTCCTCAAAAGAAATAGTTGCAACCACACCTTGGCCCTTTACGCTTCTGTTGCCGGTCAAAAGCCCTCCTGCTATTGCATAAGATACAGAGCCTTCTTGATTATTAATTTTTTTGAGAAGTTCAGTAGGATTTACAAAGAAAGAGCCGGGTTTTATATCTACATTTGTAATCAACTTTGGGTCAAAAGAAAGCTCAAGTTGAACGGCCGTAACTTTATTATTCCCGGTATCTATAGTAACATCTGTAGTATAGGTTTTGGCCGAAATCGAAGAAACGGGGGAGGAGAAGATAACAGGACTGCTGTTGATTTTAAGTGTAGTATAAGCATATGGTAGAACAGCTGATGGTTTGGTGGGCGCGGGTGCAGGCGGCCTGACAGGAGTTAGAGCAATTGCAAGAAGCACTGCAGTTGCTATTATGAGTACCACTATTAATATAAGGGTTCTTCTAGACATAGAATGAAAATTCAAAAATCAAAACTCAAAAGTCAAAACTTTTATTTAGTATTTAATATTTTTAACTAATTGTCAATTAATCGCCATTTTGGACCGAGAATTCTTTAAGAAACAGATTGTAATCAAATTGGTCAATAATTCCATTATCATCAAGATCGGCGAGTGTTTTATTCGTTTGATTACTGTTGCAAAGAGTATTATTATCTGTTGAGTAAGGAGAACAGCTTATAAATATATTGTAGTCAAGAATATTTATTGCGTTGTCTCCATTTATGTCGCCGTCTACAAGACGGATTTGGGGCAGGTTATTTGTTTGACCGCCTGTTATATTTTGAATGCCAGGAACAAGGCGCTTAAGATATCCGTCTGATTTAACCTTTACTGTATAATTTCCGCTTGCAAGATTTCCCATATCAACGTTTCCTTTAAATAGTCCACTGCCGCTGTCGTAACTAACACTACCATTTTTATTTGCAATCGATTTATTACTGCTGTCAAAAATCTCGACAGTTACATTTCTTAAAGCTCTTTTTGGATTCTTAGTTGAGCCAGCGTTATTTTCCGGATTGCTGTTATCGCCTGTATTGCCTATTCCATCCAGACCAATTAATAATGCAAATTGAGTACTGCCCCCGCCCTGTCCACCAGTTGGTGTCGGAGTTGGCATAACACAACGAAAGTTTACGCAAACAAGAGGTGAAGGGCAAGAGCGTAGGTAGGGACTACAATATCCTCCGGGGGTAGGGCTTGTTGGCGGCTGACCAGTAGGAGGAGGTGGACTAGGAGGAGCTGGAGGTTGAGTAGGAGTAGCTGGAGGTTGAGTAGGAGTAGCATTTTGCACATTAACAGAGATTTGTTTCGTATCTTGATAATTGTAATTGTTTCTTGCTATTGCCTTTATAGTATGAGAGCCGTTAGCGACGGTTGTAGTGTTCCAGGTTTTTGAACAGGGAGAGCTAAAACACACATTAAACTCGCTGCTATCAACCAAGATTTGGATACTGCTTAATCCAACTGTTGAGGTGGCAGAAGCACTTATTGTTTGTGATCCTTGTACAGTTTGCCCGTTACTAGGAGAATCAATATTGACACGAATATCTGACATAGTGCTCGTTGGCGTTGGTGCCCCTCCTGTTGATTGACAGCTTGCCCCGTTGGTATAAACTCCGGGAGTATTAAGTTGGCATGTTGTGCCTTGCGGACATACAATTCCGCAACCGCCGCAGTTATTATTATCTGACCACCAACTAATACAATTGCTTGATCCTGGACAACAGATAGCTCCATAAACACTACAATTATTAGAATCGCAACCCGCGGCTCTTTGTCTTATTTCTTGTTGTTGTTGAACAACTGTTATGGTAAGAGGTATAGCAAGCAGAATTGCCAGAAAAAAAAGAATTCCTACTGTCCTTTTGTAGTTTGGAGACAGAATAAATTCAAAAATCTTTTTAAAAGGATTCCCCATTATTATAAGAATAAGGTAGACAGAGGACTTTTGTCAAGAGCAAGAAATTGAGAAATTTTTGATTTTACAGACCCAGTTTTTCTTTTTCTTCAAAGTAGGCTTCTTGAGTTGTCAGAACTAAATAAAGGAACTGATCTGTTTTATCCCATCTGGGACCTGTAAAGTATTCCTGGAGCGTCGGATTGTCAAGGACGTGAAATACACTGATCCTTTTGTCTTTAATCACCTGCGGCAGCGTGGAAATATCCGGCATTTCCTGATTATATCTAACTCGTAAAAAAAGTTGCAAAGCTTCAAGAAGTTGTGTATCTCCTAATTGATGACTCCAAAAAGCCATACCCCAATCGCCAAATTTGTCAAATTCTTTTCTAATCTCTGCAGCAACTGCGGGTGTGACTTTTTCGGGAATTAATCTTTCATCTATAGTATCATTGATTGTAAGTCCAATGTTACGTCCGGTTTCAACGGTAACCATAAAGAGGCCGGCCGCATCACTATCGCTTTTTGCATCAAAAGGTACTGCTTTGGGATTTCCTTTACTTTCCCAGGCGGCTAAACCTAAAAGAAGTTTATCTGGAACTTCATTTTGCCTGGCGCTTCCCCTAATTAAATTTTCCCATTTGTTGACATCTGAAATTGTTTTATTGTCAAGTTGACCCAAGGTCTTGGCCTTAATCGGACGAATTGTTTCAAGTACTCTTACAGTTTCTTCATCGGTTAAGTTTGGAAAAACTTTTTTAAACTCCTCTGAAACATGTGGGCTTGAATGTACCTCCTGAGTCGTAACCATTGATTCTGTTTGTTGTGGTGGTGCTTGCTCCGGCGGTTTGTCTTGTCCTGGAAAAAGACTGCGGACACGTTCTACTGTGGTTTGTGTATGATGTTTTGCGGAATCGATTCCATGCTTACTAGCCAGCGCGGCTCTTTGTTCATATGAATACGCCTGTTGTCCAGCCAATGCTCCTATAATTGCACGTGTTGCAATTTTAAGGAAACCTCGTCTTGGCATCCTTTGACTTCTTCGCAGATATGCATCCCCACGAAACTCAGTCATATAAGTAAAGCTTACTTTAATTACTGTCTATTAGTCAATATTTAGCAGGAAAGATCGGTTAGCGTTAGTGCATCGGGGAGTCCCTGTATATTAAATTTACCACTTTTAAATTTTATGTTTTGGTGTTAAACTTTTCGTATGGTTTTATCGTGTCATACGCGATTAAATCTTTAGAATATTAACATGGTATTATCGGACAAGGATTTGAAAAAAGCGCTAAAAAATGGAAGGATAAAAATTACGCCGCCTCCTGATTTAAAAAAACAGCTTGGTTCTTGTTCTATTGATCTGCGACTTGGAAATATTTTTCGTGTTTTTGAATATAGCAAAAATCCATATATCGATCCGTGCAAAAGAGACCATAGCAATGAGATAACCCGTGAGGTTACCGTTGGCTCCGGTGGACATTTTATTGTGCAACCTGGTGATTTTGTCTTGGCTGTGACTTTAGAGAGGATTAAAATTAGTTCAGATCTTTTGGGAAGACTTGAAGGAAGGTCCTCTTTGGGAAGACTTGGTATTGTTGTACATTCAACTGCATCTATTTTTGATCCCGGCTGGGACGGACAAGCGGTTTTGGAACTTGGAAATTTAGGAAGAATTGCAGTCGCACTTTATCCAGGAATGCGGATTTGTGCTATGACATTTGAAGAGTTGTCATCAGAGGCAGAAGTCCCGTATTACAAAAAGAAAAGCGCAAAATATGTGAGGCAGAAAGGACCGGGGGAAAGCAAAATCAGCATAGAGCGTTAATTTTGTCCAAAATACAAAAATCAAAATTATAAATTCCAAATAAATTCAAAATTCCAATATTGAAATCATCAAAACGTTTTGAATTTTGAAGATTTGAAATTGGGTATTATTTGGAATTTGATACTTTGGATTTGGAATTTTATGAAATACAGTATAGCATTTGATATTGATTTAAAAAAAAATTCATATAAGGGGAAATATATTGCTTTTGAGGGAATTGACGGAAGCGGTAAAACTACTCAGGTTAAAGAACTAGCCAGATTTTTTGCAAAACAAGGAAAAGAGGTTATTCTTGTTCAAGAGCCGCGCAAAAAAGGTTTAATTGGCGATTTGGTGCATAGGGTTTTGAGAGGGGAGATTAAAATTCCCTCAACAGCCCTACAGTATCTTTTTACGGTTGATCGGGTTCTTCAGCACAGTGAGGTAATTTCGCCGGCCCTAAAAGCAGGCAAGACGGTTATCTCTGATCGCTCTCTTTGGTCGGCTGTAGTCTATGGAATTTTGGATCGGGCAAGATCGCAGTATAGATACAAAGAAGGTGAGCTTCTGCTGGTTTCGCAGAGCATTCTCTCGATGTACCACCAATTTATTGTGCCAGACTACACTTTTTATTTAAGAATCTCTTTGCCTACCGCTTTAACCAGGATTTTAGGGAAGAATGAAAAAAGAGAAATCTACGAAGACAAGGAAAAGCTTACCGAGCTTATTAAAGGCTACAATTGGTTAGTTAAAAAATTCTCAAAAGAGATAGTTATAATTGATGGAGAAAAATCAGTAGAAGATGTTTCGCAAAAAATCATTGAAAGAATTCAGAATCTAGAGTTCAGAATTCAGAATTAAGTTAAGAGTCAATAATTATGAGACTAAATTCTAAACCATTCTGAATTTTGAATTCTGAATTCTAAATTATGGTATTGGGTCCGAAAAAAATATTGCAGCTTGTTAAAACGAAAAAACTTGTCGAGGGGCTATCAGAACGAGAACTGACAAATCCTGAAGGAGCGGGATTTGATTTACGGCTTGGAGAAGTATTTAAAATTTCAGGCAGTGCCTTTTTAGGGGAGACTCACAGAAAAACTCCGAATATAAAATTGGTTAGAAAATTTGAAAAAGTAAAAACAAATAGTATAAAAATTAAACCTGGGGATTTTTATCTGGTTAAAACAATTGAAAAAATAAATTTACCTCTTAATCTTTTGGCAGTTATAATTCCGAGAACCACAACTTTTCGCTCGGGCATTTTTATAAGAACAGGACCTATTCAGCCGGGATATCAGGGGGAATTAACATTCGGTCTAAAAAATGAAGGGTCCGCTACTGTTGAGATAGAAATGGGAGCGCGGATTGTCCATGTTTTATTCCACGAGATAAAAGGCAGAGGAAGTCAATATAGAGGTCAATGGCAGGGCGGTCGAGTCACGACAAAGCGCCGTGAGCGGCAAGTGTAAAATAAACAAATAACCCAATAAAGAAATACTACCAATCAATGAGTAAATTTCAAAATGGAGAATAAAACAAAAATAAGAGATAGAGCAAAAGGAAAATAATTTCACAATTTTCTAATTGATTTGTTTCTTGGTTTATTGCTAGTATTGGGTTATTGTTTTCATGAAAATTAATGATTACAGAGAAGGGGAGTATCAGTATCTGGATTTGTTGCAGGATATTCTGAAAAATGGGCATCTTAAGCGTGAATTTAATACTGGCATTGGTCTTAAAAGTGTTTTTGGAAGACAAATTCGTTTTGACTTGTCAAAAGGGTTTCCGCTTTTGACCACCAAAAAAGTTTTTATAAGAGGGATAATTCATGAACTGCTTTGGTTTCTTCAGGGCAATTCAAATATAAAATATTTAGTCGACAACAATGTTCATATCTGGGACGAGTGGGGATACAAGGGCTACAAAGTAACCCAAATCTCAAATCACAAATCTCAAATTTCAAATAAATCCAAAAAGATAAAAATCAAAAATAATCAAAAGTTATTAACACAAGAAGAGTATATTGAGAAGATTAAAGAGTTGCCGGCAGAGCACCCATTTGTTAGAGAATATGGAGAATTAGGTCCTGTTTATGGCGTAATGTGGAGAAAATGGCCAGCAACTGATGGCCGCAAAATTGACCAGCTTGCTTGGGCGATTGAGAAACTAAAAAAAACTCCCCAAAGAAAGCATATTTTGATTTCCGCCTGGAATCCTGAATATATTTACGAAATGGCTCTTCCGGGAAAGTCAGTTGTTTTGCCTGCCTGTCACACCTTTTTCCATTTAAATGTTGATGATAGAAAAAGGCTGTCTCTTGAGCTTTACATGAGAAGTGCAGATGTTTTTCTCGGCGTGCCGTTTAATATCGCAAGTTATTCACTTCTTACCTTGATAATTGCTCAGGTTGCAGGTTTTACTCCTCATGAATTCATTCTCTCTTGGGGAGATGTGCATATTTATGAGAATCACATGGGTGCGGTGAAAGAACAATTGAAAAGGAAGCCTCGGCCTTTGCCTACTATGAAGCTGAATTCTAAAATAAAAGATATTGATAAATTTAAATTTGAAGATTTCGAGCTTGTTAACTATGATCCTTGGCCTACGATTAAAGCAGAAGTTACAGTAGTCGGGGGATTTTAGCCAGAAATTTAGAGTTCTGAATTATGAATTTTAAATTTTAAATTATTATGATTAGTATTATTGCGGCGATGGATGAAAAAAGAGGAATAGGGAAAGATAATAAGCTTCTTTTCAAAATTCCCAAGGATTTTGAAAGGATGAAGAAACTTACAATGGGCCATCCGATTGTGATGGGAAGAAAAACTTTTGAGTCAATTGGGAGAGTTTTGCCGGGAAGGACAAATATTGTTATAACTAAAAATTTAAAAATAAAAATTGAAAATGCAATTGTTGTTCATTCTTTAGAGAAGGGGATTGAGGAGGCAAGAGAAGCAGAGGGTTCAGATGAAATATTTATTTTTGGCGGAGGAGAAATTTTTATACAGGCTTTTGAAAAAGGACTTGTAGATAGGTTATACTTAACAATTGTAGAAGGA
>CAYZZF010000007.1:11944-16046 GCA_964483115.1 uncultured Gammaproteobacteria bacterium
GGACATCTCACTCATGGATTAAAACTTAATTTCTCAGGCCGTTTTTTTAAGTCAGTACAATACGAGTTAGGAAAAGATGGATATTTAGATTATGAGGCAATTGAAAAATTGGCGATGAAAGAAAAGCCCAAAATTATAGTTTGCGGTTTTACAGCTTATCCGCGGATTATAGATTTTGAAAAGTTTGGGCAAATTGCAGATAAAGTCGGCGCGTACCTTATGGCAGATATTTCCCATATTGCAGGACTTATCGTTTCGGGTGTTCATCCAAGCCCCATTCCTTATGCTCATATAATAACCACAACAACCCATAAGACTCTCCGCGGGCCAAGAGGAGCTTTGATAATGGTTACTCAAAAGGGTTTTGAGAAAAATTCTGACCTACCAAAATTAATAGACAGTGCAATCATTCCTGGTTTGCAAGGGGGTCCCCATGACAATCAGACGGCTGCTATCGCAGTTGCTCTTCTTGAAGCAAGTTTACCTGCCTTTAAAAAATATGCAAAACAAATTGTCGTAAACAGCAGAGTCCTAGCGGAAGAGTTGACTAAATACGGTTTTAAACTTATAAGTGGAGGAACAGACAATCATCTAATTTTAATAGATCTTCGAAATAAGAAAGTTAATGGAGCGGTTGCGGCTTACGCTTTAGAACTTGCAAATATAGTGGTTAACAAAAATCTTATTCCGAACGATCCAATGGTACCGTTCTATCCATCAGGTATTAGACTCGGTACGCCGGCAATCACAAGTCGGGGGATGGAAAAACATGAGATGGTAAAGATTGCGGAATGGATTAATAAAGTAATAGAAGAAGTGAAGAATGAAGAGTTACCATCGGCTGATAAAGAAAAAAGGTCAGAATTTTGGAGAAATTTTCGCTCAAAAGTTATAAAAAATAAAAAAATTCTTGAGATTTCAAAAGAAGTTAAAAATTTCTGTAAAAAATTTCCTGTGCTGCGTTAGGCGTAAACCTAACTCACTTAAGGGTGTAATTCTATTAGCATCTTGTATTAAATAAAGTTGACTTTTTAAATGCTAGGGCCGCATAATTAAATGATATGATATATGGATAAGTTTTTAGAATTTTTTTCTCAGAGAACAACTAGTCAAAAGATATTAATTACAATAGCAGGAGCTTTAATTTTCTTATTTTTTCTTGCAGTTGTCTATATACTTACAACTCCACCCCAACCAAAGTCAAATCTTACTAAAGACAATAATTCAAAAGCTCAAACTCCTACTTTAGCTACGATAAATACTCAACCGACAAGCCCTGTTTTAAAAGCGTATCAAGATAAGTACTATCAAATAAGTTATCCCGACAATCTAATCATAGAACCGGGAATAATAGGAAACGATCCGGAACAAACCTCTTTGCTTATTCATCCTCCGACAAATTCTTCCGGAAATACAGAATATAATATTGAAATTGAGGCTCTCTCTTCTAAAGTATCTTCTATAAGCGCTATTTTGGCCGTATTTACAGCGCTTGGTTATCAAAAAGGCAATATAACAGTTAGTAATGGTCTCCCGGCATATATATTTAAAGGGCAGACAGAAATTCAGTCAAGAACTCTTCAAGAGATTGCTGTTTTTTTAGAAGACAAAGGAAGAATATTTAAACTCCAGCTAACCTATAACAATCTTAATGTAGATCCGCGGATTGAATTGGTATTTCTTAGAATTTTGCCAACTTTTAGACTCAATACGCAATAGTTCCTCCCCATTCAACCGCAGTAAATCCTGTTCTTTTTATAGGTTCTCTAATTATTAGAGGCTTAACCTCTATAAGTTTATTAAGAGGTTTAAAGTAGAGGATAAAATCTATCATAGTGTCGGGTTTAGGATTAATTACAACTCTGTCTATCTTTTCTTTTTCTTTCGTATCAAGTACTGAAATGAAAATGTAGGGAGAGTTAAGAGCTTTAAGCTTTGGTTGCCAAAAGTCAATAAGTTCTTCCTGCTCTGATGAGATTAGACCTAGGTTGTTCGTCAAATCTCTTAATACTGGCTCAATATTTTCTGATTTGACAACAATTCCATCTTCGGGACTTTTAATATCTCCCGCACTGGTTTCATAGAAAAGCTCTCTATATTTTTGGTTTTTATAGATAAGCATTCCATCGGGGTATGCAGTCACATTTCTCCATCCATTCTTAGGATATAAAGGATCGCTTACAACGATTTTCCCAGAAGTTTCAACTTTTACATCAACAATTGTTTTTTCTTTGGGATAGAGGTAGATTACGGGTTTTCCAATACAAAGAGCCCACCCATTTGCATCTACCCCTCTATCATCACAATCATTATTGAGCGGGAGTTCAGGGAACAACCCTGGAGGAAGGGAAATTGGTTTGTTTGGAGTAGATGTTATTGGTTCAAGTGCTTTTAGTTGCAGACTATTCTTGGGCTCTTTTGAAGAAACATCTTGTAGATTGACCGGAGTGCTTCCTGGCGGTGGTACAAACTTTTTTGGAGAGCCAAGTCCTCCAACCAAAGCAAAGCTTCCAATAATTACTATAAGAAGTATGATAATTAGAGCAGTCTGGCCCTTTGAATATTTCATATGTTTTGTTAACAATATCATACTTTCATTTTTGTAGCTTGTCAATTTGATTTTTATTTTCTGTTAAATTTTTGACAACGGAAAAAGATTTTGATATAGTCTTGGCACTCTTTTTATATTTGAAAGAGTTTAAAAGATAGCATAATGGAGTTTTTTCTTTGTCAAGACGTCCTAGAAATCGAATAGCCTGATTTAGAGGTAAAATTTGACATTGAGGAAATTGTTTGTTAAGTTACAAAATATGTCAACTAGAATAGAAGCATTGAGGGAAGAGATGGTCGAAAGTGGTAGCCCCTTAATCCATCATTCGCTAAATCAAAAAAAGCTTAGGAGTATGATAGACGGCGAGCACAAAGCTTTTGGCAATCCAGATAGTAAAGGTGCAAGAGCGCAAAGACGAAGAAAATCGACTCAAAGATTTATAGAAGAACTCCCAGGGTGTCAATTCAATAGGTCTTTAGAACACATGTTAGATGGGGGCGCGACCGACGAAGATATTTTTTATATTTTAAGGCATATCGAAGAGCACGAAAAACGAATAGGTCGAACAGATAATGGCACTCAAATAACTAGAGTAAATTTTACGAGAACAAGGTCACAGGAATAATCTATTTGCAGAGTTTACTTGAAATACTTTCAAGAAGTCTTTTTAACTCGTCCGCGTTTTCTGCTTCGTAATAGTTTTCTGGTTTTGAGGCAATACTTTTAAGAAGATCTCGTAACTTAGGGTCTTTTGCCTGTGAACGATCATAAACTGCAAGAGTAATTATATTTACTCCAAGATTTTTAATTTGGTCTGCCGGATTTGGATTAAAAAGACGCGGGTCCTGGGTGGAAGGGACAGGCGCTCCATCCGAAATGAGTATAAAATTGAACTGTCTGTCTTTAAACTGCGGAATTGCCTCTTGCAGTCTTTCATAAGAGAAGGCAAGCGCATCGTGAGTAGGAGTTGAGCCATTTGCGCTTAATTCGTTAACCTTATTAGGGATTATATTTTTAACATCTTTGTAATAAGAGATAGGAACGTCATTTGTAATACCTAGACTACTAAATGATTGGATACCTACTACAGAATCGTCAGTCAGCTTACTAGTCAAATCAAGAACAGCTTCCTTAAGTCTTTGTATTTTTGTTTTTCCCGATGGCGTAAGACTACTCATAGAACCTGTTCTGTCAAGAAGAAAATCCACAGTAATAGTTCCAGAACAGCCTTTAAAATTTAGTGTTTTAAGTTGAAGAGTGTTGTAACTGTCGGAAGGAATTGCCGGGATGGGAACATAAACATTTGCTGTGTCTGGATTTACTAAAGAAGGTTTAAAAGAAATTCCTCCGACAAAAAATATACTTGCAAGAACTATTATTATTAACAAAATTATTTCAATCTCACCCTTGGATCTTGTAAAAGTATCTGAGGTCGTCTTTATTCTTATCATTTAATATAAATTAATTTTAGATGTAATTTCTTTAACATGTCAACCGAGACTACGTAACAGGTGACGAAGCTATTTCACCTTCCAGGTGCGATCCTCAGGT
>CAYZZF010000007.1:16146-34774 GCA_964483115.1 uncultured Gammaproteobacteria bacterium
TCAATAAATTCTAGGACCGTCCCTCTAAGCGGTTTGAAATTGGGAGCATTTACTGGAGGCAGGAGAAATTAGAACCCGGATCTTTCTTATATATTCCTCCCCATTCAACAACGGTGAAGCCTGATCGGGCAGGAGTTTTGATTATCGGTTGTTCGACTTCGGTTTTTTTCTGAAGAGGTTCAAAGTAAAGGGTAACTCTTATTTCAGTTTTAGGATTCGGAAGAATTGAAAGAGTAGATGCTTTTTCGACATCTTTTTGGGGAACTATTCCGACAAAATAGTAAGGTGAATTCGGAAGCGTCTTCAGCCAATAATCTTTAAATTGATTCGTTTCTTTTTGATTGAGTCCTAGTTTCGGAAGGATAGTTGAAAGTAGTTCGGAAAGCTTTTCTTTTTCTATGACAAACCCCTGGTTGGGCTTTGAAACCTTTGAATCATCAACTTTTGTTTCGTAATACAAATAATCATAGAACTTATTCGAGTAATTAATCACTCCTGTTGAATCGGCAATAACGCTCCATCCTCCTTCCGGATATATCGGATCGGTAAGCGTAAAAGGCTCGCTTGAATTCACCCGAACATTCACAAAAGAAGTTGACTCGGGATAAAGATAAATTGCGGGTTTACAGTAGGGCGAGAGCCAGGGGGTCGAAACTTGACCCTGAATTACTTTAAAGGTTTGGAGTTGAAGATTATCCCTGTTAGGTTGTTTCTCGACTACAATTGTCGGCTCTCCGGTTTTTCCGTAGGACCCCTTCGGTTTATAACATTGTTTAATCGCATCGGGAACTCCGGGACTCGGAAGATCAGACATCCTAAAGTATGCATCAAACTTACCGTTTCCGACCCTGCCTTCGCAATTGGATTTACAGACGTATATAATTTCATCATTTGGTATGCCTGCGCAGCCCTGCGTACCGAAAACCAGATCTTTACCATTTTCGCATCCCGGCTGAGATGCATAGTTGGCCGTAGTGTCGGAAGTATTCATAAAAACTTTTTCCCCCGTTGATGTCAGATCACTGCTTTCGGCTAAGTGCCCCGAACCCTCGAGAAGAGCGATGTTGGATTTAATCAAGGCATATTCCTGAGGAGTTGCATTTGTTCCTTTCCAGGTTAATTTTTTGTCCTCGATGGGTTTGCATGCCTCACCGTCCCCTGAATCGCAGCAGTAATAGTTTGATGAAAGGGACCCGCCGCCGTCCGAGGTAAATTTGGGGTCGAAGAGCGCGCCGGAAAGCAAAACTCCAAGCGCAACTAAAACCAGAATTAAAAGAACAGTAACAAATCCGCTATTTTTTCTGATGTGGCGGATGAGAAATTTTCTTTCGGGCAGTTTTTTTCTTCTCACTGGTTTATTATATTATATAAATGAATCACGAATCAAACCCGCCCCGCTTGTGCTGAGCGAGGCCGGGGAATCGTAAGCCATAGAGAGATACCTTTTTACGTTTCGATTTACCGAAACATCGTACCGCGGGAAAAACACGGAAGCTTTTCTTTTTTTTGCAAAAATAATTATTTTTTGATAGAATAGTATTCATCTTAGCACTTCGGTTACGTTTCCTGTTCGAGATTTCGAATAGCCGGAGGAGGAGAGTCGCCTTCATTCAAACTACGGCGGCCCGGAAAGGAATCTATGAAAGATATTACACTTGAAGAACTTCTTGAAGCAGGTTGTCATTTTGGACACCAGGTAACGCGCGGAAATCCCAAAGCAAGAGATTATATTTATGAAGCCCGCGACAACATCCATATTATAGATTTAGTCAAGACTAAAAAGGGACTTGAAGATGCGGCAGCTTTTATCCGCGATTTAGCATCAAAAAATGGTAGTCTTATTATTATTGGGACAAAAAGACAGGCCCAGGCAGTTGTAAAAGATGAAGTGAAAAGAGCCATTCAGCAAATTGGAGAGAGTGAAAACGGCGGACTTTTTTATGTAATAAATCGTTGGGTTGGCGGAACACTTACAAATTTTTCAGAGGTTTGCAAAAATTTCAAAAAACTTGAAGAATTATCAAAAAAGCTTGAGAATGAAGAGGAAAAAGCAAAATACACCAAAAAAGAAGCAGGACTCTGGTTGAAGGAAAAACAAAAGCTCGAATCTTTGTATGGCGGTATTGCCGATTTAAAACAAAAGCCGGACGCCCTTTTTATAATTGATTCTCATCTTGAAGATTTGGTAGTCAGAGAAGCAAAGGCCGTGGGTGTTGCGACAGTTGCGATCGTTGATACAAATGCAGACCCTTCGGTTATTGACCACCCAATTCCCGCGAATGACGACGCGGTAGGTTCCATTAAATTAATTACAAATTACATAATCAATGCATGGATTGAAGGAGCGGGCGAGCGAAAGCGAAGGAGCTCGCCTGCGAGCGAAGCGAAGACAGGCGTGGAAAAGAATTTAAAGTCTAAAGCCGAGAAAGAGAATAAAAAAACTGCAACCACTGACGCACAGAAGAAATCTAAATCACAGAAAAAAATAGAGAAGAAAAGTGGTAATAAAAAGTAAATATCTGTATAGTGATTTATTAGAGCAAATTATAAGGATTGCAATTAGTGTCTATAAAACTTTGGGACCAGGATTTGTAGAAAAGATTTATCAAAGGGCATTATATTTAGAATTTAAGAATTATAACTTAAAATTTAATCGAGAAAGGAAAATTACAGTAATGTATAAAAAAGTTAATCTAGGATATGAACAGGTGGACTTTGATACAGAAGGAAAAATTCTTATAGAGGTTAAAGCTGTAGCAGCTATAAATGGGATTTATATAGTTCAACTGTTATCATATCTAAAATTATCTGACCGGAAAGTTGGATTAATCTCAAATTTCGCAAGAGAAAAACTGAAAATTAAAAGGGTTGTTAATTAATATTCTTTGTTTCATAATTAATTCAGAGTTTCTGTGGTTGCAACAAAATTATGAAAGTTGATTTAACTTTATTAAAAAAATTAAGAATTGAGACTCAGGCATCGGTTTCTGATTGCCGGCGGGCTTTGGAGGAATCAGACGGAGACTATAAGACAGCCATTGAATGGTTGAGGAAGAATGGGATTGAAAAAGCAGAAAGAAAAAGAGAAAGAGAAACATCACAAGGATTGGTCGAGGCTTATATTCATCAAAATGGAAGAGTCGGTACAATAGTTGAGGTTTTGTGTGAAACAGACTTTGTTGCCAGAACTTCGGAATTCAAGAACTTGGCTCATGAAATCTCCATGCAGATTGCCGCAATGAACCCAAAAGATGTCAAGAGTTTATTGCCACAGGAATACATCCGGGATCCATCGCTGACAATTCAAGATTTAATAAAACAAACAATTACCAAACTTGGAGAGAATATAGTGGTTAAAAGATTTACCAGATACGAATTGAACTCAGACGATTAGTCCGATCGGATGAATAATTTGTATGGAGTCTGATTTTGTAGACAAAATAAGAGAAAAAATGCAAAAGGTGCTTGCAGTTTTACATCAGGACCTTGCAACGGTTAGGACTGGCCGGGCAGCTCCATCCATCGTTGAGAATATAGTCATTGGCGCCTACGCTGGCACGCAAAGACTTAAGCTTATGGAGCTTGCCACAATTGCCGTATTGGATGCGCAGAGACTGGTGATTACTCCTTTTGACAGCTCAATTATCGGGGAAATTCAAAAAGGAATTCAGGAGGCGAACGTAGGACTTAATCCTGTGATCGACGGCCAGCTTATTCGCATTACAATACCTACGCTCTCGGAGGAAAGAAGGCAGGATTTAATACATCTAATGCGGCAAAAACTTGAGAATGGTAGAATTATGATTCGCCAAATAAGACATGAAGCAATGACTCATGTCAAGAAAAAGTATAGTGATAAAGAGGTTTCCGAGGATGAAATGGTGCGTCTTGAAAAAGAGGTACAAAAAATTACAGATGAATTGATGGCAGAGATTGAAGTGATGGGTGAGAGAAAAGAAGAAGAACTTTTACAAATCTAAGATTTAAATCGCTCGGAACTAAAATTTTCTTGTTCCGTAACTCGTACTATTTAATATACTGTTATACTGTCGTTAAAAGTACTCAAATACGAACTGCGAAAATTTTGTTCCTCGCTTTTGTTATTCTATCTTCTATAAATTTATGCTTTTAACCATAGTTGTTTTTTTAATTATTTTAACGGTGTTAGTTCTCGTTCATGAGGCAGGGCATTTTTTTGTGGCAAAAAGGCTTGGCATAAAAGTTGAGGAGTTTGGATTTGGACTGCCTCCGCGGGCTTTTAGCATTAAAAGAGGAGAAACTATTTACTCTATAAATTGGCTGCCAATTGGAGGTTTCGTAAAATTGTATGGAGAAGATGCTGCAGGGGGCGGCAGCATCAAACGCGGTTTAACAGAGAAAGAATTCAAGACCGGAGACAAAAAGCGGGCTTTTTTTGCCCGGCCGGCATGGCAAAGAGCTTTGGTTGTATTTGCAGGGGTTTTTATGAATTTTCTTTTGGCTGTCGCCATCCTAACTTATTTCTTTGGGATTGTCGGTGTACAAGTTCCGGGCGATAAAGTAATTGTAAGAGAAGTTGTTAAAGGTTCACCCGCTTATGCTGCAGGGCTTAAGAGCGGGGATATAATTAGAGAAATCAACGGAATAAAGATAACAAGCTCGTCTCAATTAATATCAATTACAAGAAGTCATTTAGGAGAGAAAATCAATTTAAAAGTTGAAAAGCAATTAGACAAGACAAAAACCAGAAATGTACAAGTTATTCCTCGAAAAAATTATCCTTCAAATGAAGGACCGATAGGCATTGCAATATCGCCAAATATAATAAACAGAAAGTATCCCTTAATCCAAGCGCCGATTGTTGGAACAGTAGAGGCGATTAAATACTCCTGGCTTATTATTTTGGGTCTTGGTAGCGTGGTATATCAGCTCTTTGTTAATGTACAGGTTCCAAAAGGAATTGCAGGGCCGGTAGGTATTGCGCAGTTAACAGGACAGTTTGTACAAATAGGTCCTATGGCAGTGTTGTCTTTTGTATCACTTCTATCATTAAACTTGGCTATTTTAAATATTCTGCCGATTCCGGCGCTTGATGGAGGAAGGTTATTTTTTATATTAATAGAAGCTGTTTTCGGCCGTAGGGTTTCACCAAAATTTGAGAGCTATACTCATGCAATCGGTATGGCAATACTTCTTGCGCTTATTATTTTGATAACTCTCAATGACTTGATTCATATTTTTACAGGCCAACCAATATTACCAAAACCCTAGAATAATTTAAAATTCAAAATTCAAAATTTAGAATGGAAATAATAATTGTTCGGGGTCAGATAGAAGGGTCAAAAATCGCCAAAGAAATTCTTTATAGAAATGTTGGCAGGAAAACGGTCCTGTTTTTATCTGGTGGTTCTACCCCAAAAAACATTTATCAAAAAATTGCTAAGGAAAAAATTTTAAAACCTGGGGCAGCTGGGATCGTGGATGAAAGATATTTTGAAAAATCAAAAATCCCTGGTCGGTCAGGCAAAAATCCCTGGTCGGTCAGGCAAAAGTCAAAAATAAAATTCACAAATGAGAAAATGATAGAGGATACAGGTTTAATGTCATATTTTAGCTCAAATGGAGTTATATTTTATCCAATCCTCGAAAATAAGTCACTTGAAGAGACGGTTAGAGACTACAATAATGTTGTTCAAAATTTGTTCAGAAAATTTTCCAAAAAAGTTGCAATTATGGGAATTGGGGAAGATGGACACACGGCGGGTATTCCTGTCCGCAAATCTCAAATTTCAAATCTCAAATCTCAAAATTACGTAGCAGAATTTAGGGATTTTCCTGGAGAGTTTAAAGAAAGGATTTCTTTAACTTTTAAGGCACTTTCCCAAATGGACTTATTGATAGTTTTAGTTTTTGGGGAAGAAAAGAGAAAGGCTTTAAAGCTTTTATTTTCAAAAGGACCCATTGAAGAAATCCCAGCGAGATTCTTTAGGAAACCAGATATTGCCCCAAAGACCCTTTTAATTACAGACCAAAAAGTATAGAATAAAATTACAAATCCTAAATAATATCAAAATTTGAATTTCCCAAATTCAAACTGTTTAGTTTTTAATTTATTAAATTGTAATTTATTTAGGATTTGGTGCTTAGGATTTAGAATTTAAATTATGCAAAGTCCTTTTGTGATGGTTATTTTTGGCGCGACTGGTGATCTTGCGCAGAACAAATTAGTCCCGGCGCTTTTTGCTCTTTTCAAACAAAAAAGATTCCCAGACGAGTTCTCTATAATTGGTTTTTCTAGGCGAGAATTCTCCGATAATGATTTTAGGGATTTTTTCGCAAACCTAAAGGATAAAAAAGAATGGACGAATTTTGTAAAACATTTAACATATCAAAAAGGAGATTTTTCGCAAGAGAAGGGATATCTCGAACTTATTAAAAAATTAAACTCATTTGATGAAAAAATTGGGGCATGTATTACTCGGTTTTTTTACCTTGCGACTCCCCCTCACAATTATGACACAATTCTCAGCTTTCTTGAATCAACAAAACTCTCACAAGGGTGTGGCCAAGAAAGCAACAAATGGACCCGAATTATAATAGAAAAACCTTTTGGTAAGAATTTGGAAACCGCAATTGCACTTGATAAAAAACTATCTGAGATTTTTGAAGAGAAGCAAATTTTTAGAGTGGATCATTATTTAGGAAAAGAGACAGTTCAGAATATCCTAGCTTTCCGTTTTGCAAATGGAATTTTTGAGCCGGTCTGGAACAAGGACTATATCGAGCATGTCCAGATAACACTTGCTGAGAAAAGCGGAATTGCGGGACGGGGAAAATTTTTTGACGGGGTAGGGATATTGCGGGACATGGGGCAGAATCATTTGATGCAACTTGTTGCCGCAGTTGGTATGGAGATGCCCAAAAGTTTTACTAGGGAAGATCTTCGGGACGCAAGAGCCAACGCAATTAAAGCTATTCGATACATTGAGCCTTGGCAAGTGCAATCGGCCGTCGTAAGAGGTCAATACGATGGTTATAGAGAAGAAAAAGATACAATGCCTTTTTCCAATACAGAGACATTTGTTGCTATGAAATTTTTCCTTGACACCGATAGATTTTCAGAAGTCCCATTTTATGTTCGTGCTGGCAAAAAAATGCCAAAAGACGAAGTTACCATATCGATTGTTTTTCTTCAAACTTGCCACATTTTATTTAGGGAATATGGGTGCCCTGAAATTGGGAATGTACTAACGATAAGAATTCAGCCAGATGAAGGAATTTTTCTTGAAATTATAGCTAAAAAACCGGGTTCCAAATTAGCGCTTGAGACGGTCAACATGCACTTTACATACAAAGAGTCATTTGAAACCAGCGGAGTCGCTGCATACGAGAAAGTTTTGCTTGATATTTTTGCAGGCGACCAGATTTTATTTAATAGAAGTGATGAGCTTTCAAGTTCGTGGGAATTTATAACAAAAATTCTTGAAGGATGGTCTCGTCAAGCAAGATCTGGCTCTGCCAGACAAAAGTCAGAATTAAAATTTTATAAACCGGGAACTTGGGGGCCAAAAGAAGCCCAAGAGCTAATTGAAAAAGACGGAAAAAAATGGCTCTAATAAAATTATAAACCCTAAGTCCTAAATTCTAAATAATGACTAAAATTCAAAAACCTAAACGATATGACTTAGAGGAAAGAACGTTAAAATTTGCAAAATAAACTCAATAATGGTTAGAGTTAATAAAGGTTAATAAGTTACTTGAATACGAGAAACCGAGGCTGGTTGGCAAAACGTTTGAGTTAAAAAATATTTGGTAAAATTTTGGAAAATTCGAAAATTTGAATTTATTTAGTATTAGATATTGGAATTTAGAAATTTATGAAATTAGGCTTTATCGGTTTGGGAAAAATGGGGTCGAGGATGGTTTTAAAACTTCTTAAAGAAAAGCATGAGGTGGTAGTATGGAACAGATCAAACGCTCCTATCAAAGAACTCAAATCTCAAATCACAAATCTCAAACCTACATATCAAAACTTAAAAACTTCAAGAACTACCGAAGAACTGATAACGAAGCTCCCAAAGCCGAGGATCATTTGGTCGATGGTTCCTGCAGGAGGTGCAACTGAATCAATTTTAAATGAAGTTTCTAAGTTTATAGAAAAAGAAGATATTGTGATTGATGGAGGAAATTCTTATTACAAAGATACAGAGAGGAGATACGAAGATTTCAAAAAGAAAAAGATAAGATTTTTGGGAATCGGTATAAGCGGAGGAATCATTGCAGAAAAAACAGGCTACCCGATGATGGCTGGCGGGGATAAAAAAGCTTATGAGTTTATAAAACCGATTTTAGATTCTCTAGCAAAGCCAAATGGAGGGTATGATTATTTTGGAGAAGGCGGCGCGGGCCATTTTGTCAAAATGGTTCATAATGCAATTGAATACGGAATAATGCAGTCAATCGGCGAGGGGTTTGGTTTATTAAATAATTCACAGTATAATTTTGACCTTCAAAGAGTTGCAAAGATTTATCAGAGGGAAACATTGATCTCAGGTTTTATGATGGAGAGAACAATGGAGGTTTTAGGAAAAGATTCCAAGCTTTCGAAAATCGAGGGCGTAATTGGTAAGGCATCGAGCGAGACAATTTGGGCTGTTGAATATGCCCGGAAAAATAATTTGCCAGTGGAAATTATTAAAAGATCTCTTGAAATCAGAAATGAATCAGAAAAAGATATTAAAATTCAAAATTCATTTGCTGCTCGTATGGTTTCAGCTCTTCGAAACGCTTTCGGAGGACACGAGGTTAAGAAAAAAGGAAATATGCTATACTCGGATTAGCCTTTCGAAAGGCTTGAAATTATGCGATATTCAAAACTTTTTGCAAAGACCATCAAAGAAGTTCCAAAGGATGAAACATCTATAAATGCAAAGCTTTTGATACGCGGCGGATTTATTCGTAAAGAGACTTCTGGTGTTTACAATTTTTTGCCACTTGGGCTTAGGGCTCTTAACAAAATAACAGAAATTGTCCGTGAGGAAATGAACAAAGCTGGTGGTCAGGAAGTTCTTCTTTCTGCGCTTCAGAAAAAAGAAAGCTGGGATAAGACCGGACGATGGAAAAGTTTTGATGCCCTGTTTAAGCTTACAAGCAAGTTTGAAAAACAATATGCTTTAGGACCAACCCATGAAGAAGTTTTGATCCCTCTTGTTCTTGAGTTTATCAGTTCTTACCGAGATTTACCAATCTATCTTTACCAAATTCAAAATAAATTTAGAGACGAGCCGCGCGCAAAAGCAGGGCTTTTGCGCGGGCGAGAGTTTCTCATGAAAGATCTTTATTCCTTTCATAAAGACGAAAAAGATATGTTGGAGTATTACGAGAAAATGAAAAAAACATATATTAATATTTTTAAAAGATTGGGACTTTCAGTAATTGAAACACTTGCCTCTGGCGGGACATTTTCGGATTTCTCCCATGAATATCAAGTAATTTGCGAGAATGGTGAGGATGAAATTATTTATTGCCCAGGAGGAGATTTTTCAGAAAATGTTGAAATTACTGAGGTTTCGGAAGGAAAACAGTGTGATCTTGGACATGGCCCATTAAAAAGAGCAAGGACCATCGAAGTAGGCAATATTTTTCCTCTTAAAGACAAATTTTCTAAAGTTTTTAATTTGACATTTAAGGATAAGGATGGAAAAGATAAATTTGTTTTTATGGGGTGTTACGGAATTGGAATTTCAAGGGTTATGGGGGCAATTGTCGAAGTTTGCCATGATAAAAAGGGAATTATTTGGCCAAAACAAGTGACACCTTTCAGTGTGCACTTGTTAACAATCGACAATCGACAATTAACAATTAACAAGGGGAATAAAGTTTATAAAAAGTTGCAAAAAGCAGGTATTGATGTTCTGTATGACGATAGGGAAGATGTGTCGGCTGGGGAAAAATTTGCCGACGCCGACTTGATTGGAATTTCCGTGCGACTTGTTGTTTCAAATAAAACCTCAGAAAGAGAGATAGAGTGGAAAGAACGCAATAAAGAAAAATCGGAAATAATTTCAATTGATGAGACTATTAAAAGGGTAGAAAAGGAATTTTGAGGTTGAATATCTTGATCCAGACAAACGCATAGACTAGAAAAAAAATAATTGCTGTTAATACTATCAGGATAGGTGAAACACCCCTTTTTTTTGGAGACACAACGTGAGTTTGCGGCGATGGTGATTTAACCGACATTTGAGGCAGAGTATTTTGAGGATCCGCTGATCTAACAGGAGTACTCATTACTCTTTCATAGATTTCTTTAAGTTTGGGATCCATACTCTTTTATCGTGTAACATTATTTTGTGTTTGTCAAGCCCGGTTTATGCTACAATAAAATGTTATGAGGATTATTGTTACACATGACTCGCCAGATTTAGACGCAATAACATCTATATGGCTTATAAAAAGATTTTTATCTGGATGGGAAGATGCAAAAATCCAATTCGTCCCTGCTGGAGAACGAATGGGAAATGGCAAATGGCAAACGGTAAATGGTAAATCTCCAATTGAACAAATTGATAACAATGAGGTAATTCATGTGGATACTGGGCTTGGGCCTTTGGATCATCATCAAATCGACGATGATAAGGTATCTGCTGCAAGTTTAACATTTGATTATATCAGACAAGTTCAGAATTCAGAATTCAAAATTCATAATTCAGATAGGATTAAGACGAGAATTGAGGCGCTAAAGCGGATAGTAAAAGTTGTTGTAGATATTGATCATTTCAAAGAAGTTTTTTGGGAGAATCCGGTTGCCGACCATCATGAATTTTCCCTAGTTAATATTTTGGACGGGCTCAAACTTCAAAAGCCTAATAAAAATAAATTTTATATAGAGTTTATTATAGAGTGTCTTGATGCAATTCTTCATGAATTTGATAATAGAATTTGGACCGAAAGGGAGATAGAAAAAGAAGGGATAAAATTTAATACAAGTAAAGGTATGGGGATAGGTTTTCAAACAATTAACGATTCTGTAATAAAACTTGCCCAAAAAATGGGATATATTTTGGTTGTTCGTAAAGACCCTAGAAAAGGATATGTTAGAATAAAGGCAAAGCCGTCACAAATTCAGAATCAAAAAGAAAATAATGATATAAATTTAACTTTTGTTTACAAAAAGCTAAAGAAAATGGATCCGCAGGCTTCTTGGTACCTGCATATAGGGAAGAAGATGCTTCTTAACGGTTCTGTAAAAAATCCAAAAATGAAGGCGACTAGATTAGCTTTAAATGATATAATACAGGTGCTAAAGGAAATTTAAAATTACAAACTCAAAATTACAAATTCCAAATAAATTCAAAATCACAATATTAAAATGTTTCGAATTTTAAAAATTTTAAATTAAGTATTATTTAGAATTTGGTGCTTTGAATTTAGAGTTTAGTTTATGGTGGATTGTATTTTTTGCAAAATTGCCAAACATGAAGTTCCTAAAGAATTTATCTACGAGGATGAAGAAATAATGGTTTTTCCAGACATTTACCCTATTGCCAAAGTTCATCTTTTAGTTATACCGAAAAAACACATCGAAGATTTTCTAGATTTTGAAGAAGACGTGCTTTTATCAAAATTAAAAAAAATAATTCAGAAAATGGTAAAAAAAAATAAACTTGAGAATCGCGGATACAGACTGACTATAAATGGAGGAGGGGCGCAAATTTTAAATCATTTACATATTCATCTGACAGGGCCTCTAGGAAAACCAGCTAAAATGTAGTAAAATAAGAACAATACTGCTTTTGAAACGAAAATTTTCCTTGTTTGTAATTTTGAGTTTCTGATGTCCGGATTTATTTGAAATTTGAGATTTGGAATTTTTTTGAGGGAGGTGTCAAGTATGGTAGTTGTTAAAAAAATGCCTGGAGAAAGTGATGAAGCATTGATTAGAAAATTTTCAAGAAAAGTTATTGCTGGAGGAATCATCCAAGAAGCAAAAAGAAGAGAATTTTATCTTAAGCCTTCACTTGCTCGCAAACAAAAACAGGAGGAAGCCAGACGAGCCAAAAAAACCTTTATATAATATGGCAGAAGTTGAAGTTTCAATTTTTGTAGAAAGCAGGTATAAGGTAAATCGAAAACGCATAAGGTCCCTTATTGCAAATTTATTAAATAGCCATAGAATTGTGGACAAGGTTCAAGTATCTGTTGCGATTGTTGGAGACAGAAAAATGAGGGAACTTTCCAAAAGATACATGAATGAGAATAAAACAAGAAGTATCTTGTCATTTTCACTTACCGAAGGGGAGGATACGAATTTGCCGCGGGATATTCTTTTTCTTGGAGATATAGTTCTCTCTTACCCTCAAGTTATTAAGGAAGCAGCAGAGGAAGAAGTGTTTGTTGATGATAAAATAGATGAGCTTGTAGAGCATGGTCTGATGCACTTACTTGGGGTAAACCATGAGTAAAATACTACCAATAAACCAATATCTAAATATTTATCGCATTTGATATTTGTAGTATTACGGCTGTTAAGTTATGGTTTTTTACCGAAAATATCGACCCCAAAAAATTGAAGAGCTTGATAGCGAGGAGGTTCGCAACAGGCTCACTTCAATTCTTTTAAAAAAATCTGTTCATGCGCTTCTTTTTACAGGGCCCAAGGGACTTGGAAAAACTTCGGCAGCTCGGATTGTGGCAAAAGTTGCTAATTGTGAAAAAATAAATAAAGAACCAAAGAGTCAAAGAACCAAAGAGTCAAAGATTGAGCCTTGCAATAAATGCAGTCAATGTATTTCGATTGCCAACGGTACCAATATTGATGTCTTGGAAATTGACGGAGCTTCAAATAGGGGAATAGATGAGATAAGAGATTTGAGGGAAAAAGTAAAACTTTCTCCAGCCGGGGCATTAAAGAAAGTTTACATTATTGACGAAGCTCACATGCTAACAACCGAGGCTTTTAATGCTCTTTTAAAAACTCTTGAAGAACCACCAAGCCATGTAATATTTGTTCTTTGTACCACAGAGCCCCAGAGAGTTCCTGCAACAATTGTTTCTCGCTGTTTTCATGTTGCGTTTAAAAAGGCTACCATTGAGGAATTGATTAGATCTCTTATAAGAATTGTAAAGCAGGAAAAGATTTCTATTGACAGAGAAGCACTTTCTGCGATTGCAAATTTATCTGACGGCAGTTTTAGAGATGCTGCAAAAATTCTTGAAGAAATCTGGGCAACAGTGGGGAGAAAGAAAATTACGAAGGAGATGGTGGAGAAAAAATATCAAATATCAAATGTCAAATCTCAAATATCAAATATGCTTAAGTACTTATCAAAAAAAGATACAAAACTTGCTCTTGAGCTTATTTCCGAGTTGGTTAAACAAGGTATTGATCTAAAATATTTTCTAGAACAGTTGATTTTAAACTTGCACGATCTTCTTCTAAAAGAAATTGGAGTCTTAAAGGATATAGAGATAGAATCTTCTGTCTCGTTGACCGTTTATGAGATTAAAGAATTATCTAATCTTTTAACAACAGCAAGTTCAAAGCTTAAGTATGCTGTTTTACCCCAGTTACCATTAGAGATGGCAATTATTGAGTGGTGTATTAATCATCAAAATTTCTCTGTCCTGCCAAAGGCTGAAGGTAACCTTCGGGAAAGCGCTGAGAGTACCCACAGGGAATTGTTTAAAAGCCCTGTAAACCAAAACGGTAAACTTTGGGAGAAGTTAATTGAGGAAATTAAACCTTATAATCATTCAGTTGCCGGAGTGTTGCGCGGGTGCAATCTCAAAAGCTATAATGGAAAAAAATTGATAATTGAGGCAAAATTTAAGTTTCACAAAGAAAGGCTCGAAGAGCCTAAAATTAAAAAGTTGATTGAAGACATGCTCCAAAAGATGAGAGGAAATAAGGTTAATATTTCAGTGATATTAAAAGAAAATTCCAAGCACTAAGTCATAAATTGCAGATAATATCAAAATTACAGTAACCAAAATCAAAAACACGACGTTATAGAATTTTTAAAATTGAAATTTATTTGGAATTTGATGTTTGCAATTTAGAATTTTTATTGAGGAGGTGATGCTTTTGTGAATAATCCATTCCAAAAATTAGGAGATCTTAAGAAAATGCGTGATCAGGCAATGCAAATTCAAAGAGAGCTTCAAGCAGAAGAAGTCTCGGTTTCAAAAAATGGAGTAGATATTGTTATTACTGGAGATCAGAAAATAAAGTCCCTCTCCGTTAATGGAAAATTGGACGAGGACGTGAAGGAGGCAATAAACGAGGCAATCAAAAAATCCCAAGAAGTGGCGGCCAGAAAACTTCAACAGATGGGCGGAGGATTTTCAGGGCTTATAGGTTAGATGGGGTAATATGTTTATGGCGAGAAAGGTTAGATATTGATGTTGACTCATTGGTTAAGCAGTACTTCGATGAAGGATTAAAATTGCAAGAGATAGCCAACTCTTTAAGAGTTAGTAAACCTATAGTACGCAATAGACTAAAAGAGGCAGGAAATGAGCTTTGAAGTAGAAGACCTAAAAAGGATTAATCTCATTGATTATGGTTTGCTTACATAGTACAATTGATTTTGATGAAGGTTTTTAGCGGTTCTTCCAATAAACTCTTGGCGCAGAGAGTTATCAAAGACTTAAAAATAAATTATTTATCGCCTCTTGAAATCCACATTTTTCCTGATGGAGAAAGAAGAGTAAGAGTTATTGATAGAATTGTGGGACAGGATGCAGTGGTAATCCAGTCAACTTCCCCAAAGCCCGACGAGTACTACTTTGAGCTATTTTTTATAGTTGATGCCCTAAAGAGAAGTGGTGCAAGATCAGTTACCGTGATCGTCCCATATCTTGGCTATCAAAGACAGGATCATGTTTTTAGAGATGGTGAGGCAGTTTCACTTGAAGTAATTATCAAAACACTTGAAAGTGTTGGTATGGGCAGACTTATCACTTTTGATCTTCATTCGGTCAAGATTCCTGAGCTTTTTAAAATTCCGGTTACACATCTTTCAGCTCTCCCCATTTTTGCTAAGAAAATTAAAGAGTTATTCGGGGAGCCTCGGCAAGCACATATTGAAAATGACGCTCGCTCAGTTTTACCTAAAGGACAAGGTTTAAGCCAGTCGCTAAGTGAAAGCCTTTCTAAAAGTAAAAGTTTAAAAACCAAGAAAAACGATACGGTTTTCAGTTCATCCTCAAATGATTTGCCTTCATCTTCTGAAGACGAAGATATTGAAAGCTCCCCACATTCAAAAAAAATTTCAAATTTCAAATTTCAAATTTCAAATTGCATTCTCGTTTCCCCTGATATGGGAGGAATAAGACGGATTAGATTATTATCTCAGATGCTTGGTAATATGCCTTATATCTCAATAGTTAAAAACAGAGATCTTGCTACAGGAAATATTAAATCAACTAGAATAGAAAGCAATATGCTAGACTGGAAAAAAGGAATTAAAAAGGCTATTATTGTCGATGATATGATTTCAACAGGCAGGACCATTGATGCTGCAGTTGATCTTCTTATAAAGAATGGAATACCTCAGAACTTTATTTTCGCGACTCATCCAGTTTTTTCGCATGATTTTGAAAACATTCTACAAAATTCAAAAGCAGAAAAAATATTCGTAACAGATACAATAGAGGTACCGGAGGAGAAGATGTTCGGGAAGCTGGAAGTTTTAACAGTTTCAAAAGTTATAGCCGAACAATTAATTAAAATATAAAATATAAAAATGAAAAACTGCAATTTAAAATTAAAAAAATTTAAGATTTTTATCTGGATTTTTAATTCTTGATTATTAATTTTTAATTTAGCGCATGCGTATACCCAAAGCCATACAGAATCTTATTGAATGTTTCGAGAAATTGCCAGGCATTGGCCCTAAGACAGCTCAGCGGCTCACATTTTATCTATTGCATGTTCCTCAAGGTGAGTTAGATAGATTTTCTTCTGCAATTCAAAAGCTAAAAAAAGATACAGTTTTATGTTCAATTTGTTTTACAATTGCAGAAACAGACCCTTGCGATATTTGCGAAGATCCAAAACGAGACAAATCAACTATTTGCGTTGTTGAAGAACCGCTAGATGTTTTATCGCTTGAAAGAAGCGGAAAGTATAATGGAGTATATCATGTGCTACATGGAAGAATAGATCCTCTTAATAATATTGGTCCGGATGAAATTTATATAAATCAACTAATCTCAAAGGTTAAAAAGGAAAACTCAAAAGTGAAAGAAATAATTTTAGCGACTAATCCGACGATGGAAGGAGAGGCAACAGCTATGTACATCGTCAAGAAACTCGGTGAACTCAAATCACAAATCACAAATCACAAATCTTTTAAAATTACGCGGATTGGGAGAGGACTTCCTGTCGGAGCAGATATTGAATACGCAGACGAAACAACACTTAAAAACGCAATGGAAGGAAGACAGGTTTATGAATAAAAGTGGATTATTAGGAGAGGCATTAGAGAAAGGGCAATCAACAGTTAAGCAGATAGGAAAAGGGGCTATGAAAACGACAGGAAGCGCGGTGAAAGCAGCAGGTGCGCAAATTACTGGAACCGATATAGGGGCACAAGACATAGTTAACAGTTTGTATGGCGTAAGTGATGCTAAAAAAACAAATATTCAGTCAATACAAAATCAGCAAGCGTCTCAAGCAGGAGATGCAGGTAAAAATCCCACAGAAGAACTTGACAAAGAGAAAAAGTTGAAGGAATTAAGGGCAAAACTCCATCAAGAAGTTTATTATGATCCTTTAACAAATCCTAAAAAGCCGGAAGAGAGGCCTGCTGAGAAAGTAGAAAAAGAAAAAGAGCAGGAAGTGGCAGAACTTGCTGAGAGAAAGAAAGAAAAACCGCCGCCTTTGGCAATTCAAAGAACACAGCAAAGAGTTGAAAAATTTCCGGGAAGATCAGGATGAAAATAATTTAAAAACAAAATATAAAAATTGAAGAATGACAAAGATAAATTTAAAAATGTTGCAGTGAAAGTAAAGTCTGGATTTCTCTTTTAAAAGATTCAGGTTAAGATAAATAAACAAGTCGAAGAAGATTTGCTAAGAAGAGTTTCATAAGATATCAAATATTTTCGGTTCAAGTCTACTTAAACTTAAAGGGAAGAATTAATTTTAAGATTTTAATTGTAGTTTTTATATTTTCAGTTTTATATTTTAATTATGCTTAGATTATATAATACTTTTTCTAGTAAAGTTGAGGAATTCAAGCCAATAAATCCACAGAGCGTCAGAATTTATACCTGTGGACCGACAGTCTACCGCGAGGTTCATATTGGAAATTTCAGGACTTATCTAATGGCGGATTTCTTAAGAAGAACTCTTGAGTATAACGGCTATCAAGTAACCCATATCAAAAATATCACAGATGTGGGGCACATGCGAAGCATTAGTCATGGATATCATCAGGTGCAAATAGATCCAATTATTAATGAGGCGCTAAAAGAGGGAAAAAAACCTCAAGAGATAGCAGAAAATTTTACAAAAATATTTTTAGAAGATGAGAAAAAACTTAATATTTTGCCAGCAACAAAATATCCTAAAGCCACAGAGCATGTTAGAGAAATGATTGTAATGATCTCTCTTCTTCTTAAGAAAGGTTTTGCATATGAGACAGACGGAATAATTTATTTTGATGTTAGAAAATTCAAAAACTACGGTAAGCTATCAGGAAACACTCTTTCAAAAATGGGAAATTTATTAAAGGCCGTTAGAGTATCTTTAGAAACAGATAAAAAAGATAGCGTTGATTTTGCCCTTTGGAAAAAAGCAGAACCAGGGCGGCTTATGAAATGGGATAGTCCATGGGGAGTAGGTTTTCCAGGATGGCATATTGAATGTTCTTCGATGAGCATAAAATATTTGGGGGAAACGCTGGACATTCATACAGGAGGAGAAGATTTAATTTTTCCTCATCATGAGGATGAAATTGCGCAAAGCGAGGCCGCAACCGGCAAAAAATTTGTTAATTACTGGCTGCATGGCGGTTATCTTCTGATCGAGAATGAGAAAATGTCTCGCTCAAAAGGAAATGTTTATGTGATTTCAGATCTTGAAAATAAGGGATTTAATCCCTTAGCATTTCGCTATCTTGCGATGACAATTCATTATAAGGCGAAAATGAATTTTACCTGGAAAGCTCTGGAGGCGGCACAGACAGCTTTAGACCACCTTTACGAAGTTGTTTCCGATTTTGATGAGGCAAAAATTGGATGCGCAGAGTATGAAAAAAAATTTCTTAACGCTATAAATGATGATTTGAATTTGCCAAAAGCCCTTGTAATTATGTGGGATCTTATAAAATCAGATTACCCGACCAGCGTCAAAGCCCAGAGTTTATTTAAGTTTGACAAGGTTTTAGGACTTGATTTAAATGATCAAAGATCAAAGATCAAAGATCAGAAAATAGAAATTCCAGAAAATGTAAAAAAACTGGTTAAAGAGAGGGAAGAATTGCGAAGACAAAAAAGGTTTCATTTGGCTGATCAGCTCCGCAATAAGATTAAGAATATGGGATACAGTATTGAAGACAGAGAAGATGGTTTGACAAATATAAAAAAAGTTTAATACTTTGTATCAGTTTTCCCAGGATACGTGGAGAAGGTCTGGAAT
>CAYZZF010000007.1:34874-40160 GCA_964483115.1 uncultured Gammaproteobacteria bacterium
AATTTTGCCACTTGACAAATACCCCCTGGGGGTATATCGTATATTATTATAGCTTTTAATGCTTTGCTTTTACAAAGAGAAAAACTTGATTGGAAACTTATATTGCGTAAACTATTGAGAAGATATTATAGTAATTTATATGAATTCAAATAGTGCAGAAGATTCTAAATTTACAGGTAACAAAATAAAAGTGCTTGTTAACGGATATGGCGTAATTGGTAAACGAGTAGCAGACGCTGTTGTATTACAGGATGATATGTTCCTTGTCGGAGTTGCCGGTGTATCAGCCGATTATAGAATGAAAATAGCACAAAGTAGGGGATTTAATATTTATGCCTCTAATAATGAAGCCATTTCGAAAATGAAAGCTTCTGGAGTCAATGTTGCGGGAACTTTTTCTGAAGCGTTGAAAAACGCAGATGTAGTGGTAGACGCAACTCCAAAAGCAATTGGAGAAAAAAACAAGCTTATTTATGATGAGGCAGGAGTAAAATCCATATTTCAAGGAGGAGAGTCGCATTCATTAACCGGATTTTCTTTTGTGGCGCAGGTAAACTACAAAGATGCTCTAGGCAAGCAATCAGTAAGATGTGTTTCCTGTAATACTACAGGGCTCACCAGAATTGTGCACGTTCTTTATAAAGAAGGATTAGTGAAAAAGGTACGAGCATCCATTTTTCGCAGGGGAACCGATCCATGGGAATCACACAAGAACGGTCTAATAAATACTGCAGTGCCGGAGAAAGAGATCCCTTCCCATCAAGGACCGGACGTACAGACAATCCTGCCAAATATTGATATAACCACCATTGCTACCGCTGCTCCTTTTAACCTAAGTCATCTGCACACTGTTTTTATCGAACTTACTAAAGAGCTTAGTAAAGAAAATGTTATTGAGTTTTACCGCCAAGCTCCTAGAATAGCCTTTATTCACAAAGACCAAGGCGTAGAAGGCTTAAACTCTGTTATTGAGATAATGCGCGACCTAGGAAGAAAACGCAACGATATGTGGGAGGTGGCACTATGGGAAGATATCGTCAACGTTTCAGACAATGAACTAACCATGGTCTATCAGGTACATAATGAAGCAATTGTTATTCCTGAAAATATTGACGCCATCAGGGCAATAGCAGGATCATCCTTGAGTGCTGAGGAATCAATTAGTAAAACCGATGAATCCCTTGGAATTAAAAAAGATTTTTACTAAGTAAAAAAGGAGGAGGTGAAATATTACGATGCGTATTGTTTACGATGGAGCAAAATTTTGTCATAACTCTTCTAGCTGTCCGGTTGTAAAATACGACAAAAAAGCAGGTATAGTCACCTTAAGTGATTCTGCTAAGCCTCAGAATGGTCAATATACAATGACTGTTGAGGAATATAACACATTATTAAAAAATGCCAATAAAGTAGCATAACGTGTTACTGTTACCAGTAACCTCTAGTAAAAAAGAGGCAGTAGGAGTTCATAACTTCTAAAGTAAAGATATGAACTCTTTAAGCCTCTTTTTCTTGACAAGCCTTTTTTAGTCCCTTTGCCGGAGCAATTGCTTCTCTTATTCTTTATGAAGAATACATAAAACACGTCTGGAAGAAAGAAGATTTATTTTCGTTGAATAATGTAAACATTTCCTCCTTTATCATAAGACAGATAAAGATTTCCTGACTTGTCAAAAACAAGATCAACAGGACGGCCTGGTGCCTTATTTGCTGCATTGCCTGGAATGTTTGGTGTTGATGAGGGTGTAAAACCAGTGAGAAAATCTTCTGAGTTTGTAATTGTATTCCCAGATCTTTTTAAGTGGACTACTTTATAGCCTATGGGTACTGTTCTGTTCCACGACCCATGATAAGCGACTAATAAATCTCCTTACCAATCTTGTGGAAATTATGAAGAATTAATAAATGTTAATCCAAGCGGTGCAGAGTGGTCAGGAATATCAAAAATAGGCGAAATTGTATTATTGCATGAGTGAGAGCGTGAGGGGTCAAAGTCATTGTCATGAACTTTGTCTCCATAACAATACGGCCAGCCATAATTTTGTCCTTGAAGAACAATATTTATCTCATCAGGTGGAAGATTATCTCCTAAATTATCCCGTCCCATTTCAGTCACCCAAAGCTCATTTGTTTGTGGATTGGTTGTCATAAACGCGGCATTTCGAAGTCCTGTTGCAAAGATTTGTGGATTATCGCCGTTTGCATCAGAAACCCACACCGACCCTCCTTTTTGCGGTGATTCAACGCAAGCATTACATGTTGATCCAACACTGACAAACATTTGTCCTTGATTATTAAAGACAATTGATCGGTTATTGTGGTCATTATTTTCTGGAAGAGAAAAGAGTACTTTGTCTTTCGTTGCAGTTAATGTCTGCTCATTCCAGTTATATCGAACAACCTTATCCACATCGGCAATGTATAGTTTTCCATTATAAAAAGCTAATCCATGAACATGATTTTCATTTGAGACAATAACTTTATTATTATCAGCAACTCCATCACGATTTTTATCTGGTAAAGCATATACTTGATTATTATCAGGATCAGAAACAAGTAGCGTCCTACCAGGACTAAATACTAAGGTGCGTGGGCTGCCGAGATTGCTTGCAAAAACATGAATGGTAAAATTTGAGGGAAGACGAAGCGGAATACTTGGCATATTTCCTTTTGAAATGCCAACTTTCCCAGAAATTGTTGCTGGTTTTGTTTGATTTTCATTTGATATTGGTATGTTTTGTCGGCCAAAGGTAAAATAAAATATACCCGCACCAAATACAAGTAACACTATAAGTAAAACTGCATATTTCATAGCTATATTATACAGCATAAACTAAGCTTGTCAGTTCACTTATAATCGTCTGGGTTTTCATTTACCTTGTATAGAATTGTACTGTCTATTTTCTTATATTTTGTAACTACACCCGCTTTTTCAATATTCTTTAACCCATCAATAAAATCAGGTCTGTTAGCAAGAAGATGCCTTATATCCCATTCGGGCGAAGTGTCAACAAATAAAAATTCAGGCTGACCATACCAGCGAAACCAGTTGCATTCCTGTTTGCCACAAGGAGAGTTTTTACTAAATGTTTTCTTTTCTGGATACAATGAATAGATTTTATCTCTATGACTAATATGTGGAATTATATTATTTTGTGCAACCACTGAAGCAGTTTTAGGCAGTATATTGTCTTTTATATAATTTATATTCTTTACGCCCGATGGTTCTTGCCAAAACCAGCTTTTACTTAAATAGCTTAACGGCAGATGTAAAACATATTGAACAAGCATTACGCAAAGCACAAGATAAATCCCTACATATTTATTATTCAGCCATTTGAACTTTTCAATTATAAGTATTGTTGCCCAAGCAAGAAGAGGTGCAAGAGTTATTCGATACTGCATAAAAAGTCCCTGTGCTCCTGTAAGATTGCTTCCAATTACAAAATAGGTGGCAAGGTCTCCAAGAGACGGAAGAAGATAAAGCGGTAGTAAAAGAGGAATAAATCCAAATGAAAGAGCGCTGTAGAACATTACACGCAATTTTTCTGTAGTGTTAAAAAGATCAAACGGATTCAAATTAGAAAGTAATCCGCCGCTATTTTGATAAAGGTAAGTGGAATGGATGATGTAGGGAAAATATATAAAGAAAACAAAAAAGATATATACCAAAGATGATATTGCTAAAAACAGGTTAAGCTTATCTTTTCTTTTGATAAAATAAACAAGAGCGATGAAAAAAGTTATAAATGCCACATTCTCTTTTGCCGTAATTGCCAAAAAGAAAAAGACAATTGTCTGCCATAGCTTTTTACTGTCCAGGAAATACAAAAACCATGCTAAAAATGCCGCTCCGAAGCTAATACTGTGCGCATCAAACCATAATGCATTTTGCACCCCGTAAAATCCTAAGTATCCTATTAGGATAGCAAGGCTTGGCAACTCTTTAAGTCCTTTTTTCTTTGCCAACAAATAAATTGCAATACTTCCTGAAGAAACAAATAGAGGCTGTAAAAGTAAAAGCATTTTAGGACTGTTTAAAATCCAATAGAAGGGAGAAATAAGGGCATAGACAAGCTCTATATGCGTATAGAGTTTTGTTTTGTCGGGAAACGGATCATTTGTAGTGAGCGGAGGTTGAAATGTACTATAACGCCATATTGTCTGATCGTTAATACCCAAATCGTAACCAAAAGATTGGTAATGATCGTAACGGACAACTGCTAGAATGCCATAAGCAGTAAAGAAGAGAATACAAAGAATATAAGGCAAAGTTCGTTTAAAAACTTTAATATAGCCCATTTAGATCTATATTATATTACTTTTTCCTTTAGATAAGCTGAAATTTTTTTCTCGTGCTATAATCAAAAAATGTTAAGTTGCGGGATTGTGGGGTTGCCCAATGTGGGGAAGTCCACACTTTTTAATGCACTTTTGGCAAGGAATATTGCTTCTGTGGCTTCTTATCCTTTTACAACAATTGAGCCGCATGAAGGTGTTGTTGCAGTTCCCGACGAAAAGTTAGAAAAACTTTCCCAAATTGTCAAACCGGAAAAAACAACTCCCGCAACTGTTACTTTTATCGATATTGCCGGACTTGTAAAAAATGCAAATCAAGGAGAGGGTTTAGGAAATCAGTTCCTTGCAAAAATCAGAGAAGTTGATGCAATTGTTCAAGTTGTCAGGGGATTTAAGAATGAGGATGTTGTGCATGTTCATGGAAAAATTAACCCAAAGGAAGACATAGAGGTGGTTAATCTTGAATTGAAACTTGGAGGAATAAAAAAGCCGACAATTTATGTCCTCAATATTTCGGAAAATCAGTTGAATGAAGAAAGAGAGGGAATGATTACGATCTGTGCAAAACTGGAAATGGAACTTTGGCAGCTTAACGAAGAAGAGAGGAAAGACTATCTTATTGAACTTGGAGTAAAAGAGTTAGGTCTTGAAAAACTTATAAAAGAGGCTTATAAAATTTTAGATTTAATTACTTTTTACACCATAAAAGGGGGTCGCGAGGTGCGGGCTTGGCCGCTTAAAAAAGGGTCAACAGTGCTTGCTGCGGCAGCAAAAGTTCACACTGATTTTGCAAAGTATTTTATCAAGGCAGAAGTAGTTTCTTGGGACAGACTAGTTGAGGCGGGTTCATGGCATAATGCCAGCGAAAGAGGTTGGTTAAAAATCGCAGGAAAAGATGAAAAGATTCAAGATGGAGAAGTAATCGAGTTTAGAATTGGAAGATGAAGTCCTACTTATCTTCTACTATCGAACTTACCTCTACAACAG
>CAYZZF010000008.1:0-36478 GCA_964483115.1 uncultured Gammaproteobacteria bacterium
CCCACAAAAGAATCCAAGCGGACACACCTTCCTTGAGAACTTTAGAGATTTCTTCTATAATCAGCACACATGAATATGAAGAATAAAATTATCCTTGCTGTAGGCGCACATCCTGATGACATGGATTTTGGAGCATCAGGGACAATTGCAAAATGGATAGAGCAGGGGGCAATCGGGTATTACCTTATTTGTACTGATGGAAGCAGAGGTTCTTCCGACCCTAAAATGACTCACAAAAAACTTACAGAAATTCGAAGAAAAGAACAAATTGAGGCGGGAAAAGTTCTGGGGATTAAAAAAGTATTTTTTCTAAATCACATCGACACTGAGCTTGTTGCTAATTTAACCTTGAAAGAAGAGATTGTTCGGATTATTCGAACTGTCCGTCCTAATATAGTAATCACAATGGATCCAACCTTTTATTATTCAAAAGAGTTCGGTTTTATAAATCACACAGACCATAGGGTAGCAGGATTAGCTACAATGGATGCATGTTTTCCTATGTCTCGCGACAGACTTACGTTTTTGCAGCATGAAAAAGAGGGGTTAAAAGCCCATAGGGTTGAAGAATTATGGTTTGTGAGCTTTGCAAACCCCGCACATCTTGTGGATATCTCAAAAACTTTTGACAAAAAAATAAAAGCCTTGTCTCTTCATGATAGTCAATTTGATGATTTTGAAAGAATAAAAAAGTTTATGATAGATAGAGGGAAAATGCTCGCTAGAAAAAGAAAATATAAATTTGCCGAAAGTTTTATTCGGATTAAATTTCCTTAAAGATCAGATAAAACTGCTGTTTCCTTTCCTCGCTCGCCGACGTACTCAAGATATCTTTGAGTTGTTAAAACTCTTTTATGGCCTAAGATTTTTGAAATAACCACTAAAGATACACCCTGTTTTAGATGATGAGCAACAAATGTGTGACGAAGATCATTAACCTTTGCATTTTTTATCTCGGCCAAACGAAAATATCTTTCCATCGAGGTTCTTATATTTCTTATCAAGAAGGGCCTCCCGGATTTAGTTATAAAAATATGGTCGTCTTTATCTGTATCAGGTCTTATCTTCAGATACTTACCTAAGGCCTCTTGCCCTCTTTTATTAAGAGGCACTATTCGTTCTTGATTTTTTTCGTATGGCCGGATTTTTAAAGAGTCTTTGTTTATGTCGGAAAGACGAAGCCCGGCAAGTTCTCCAATTCTAATTCCTGTTTGCAAAAGAAGCTCGATAATGGCGGACATTCTGATATCATTTCTTGCCGCATCTCTAAGCGCTCTATACTCCGTAGAAGTTAGAATCCTTGGTGGTGCAAGCTGGTATCTTGGGTGAGAAACTAAGAGAGAGGGATCATCAGTGACATATTCATTTATTTTAAGAAACCTATAGAAAGTACGGGTGGAATTAATTTTTCTTGAGATTGATTTTGGAGTATATCCGTTTTTCTGCATCTTTGCCAAAAAAGCTTCGATATCCTCTTTTTTCACTTCTTGAATTTGATTTTTCTTAATTTCCTCTAAAAAAGAGACAAGCTGCTCAATATCTTTACCATATGCTAAAATAGTAGAGCTTGAGAGTTTATTCTCTTTTAGGAAGTTCTTAAATTGTTTGTGGGCATCCAAAAGTTTGACATTTTTCATAAACGCAATGTCCTATAATATCAATATTTGCTAAAATAGTCAAGACGATGAAAAAAATAATTTTTATCGCAATTGTAATTTTATCTATTTTTATAATTAATAGTCTTATTCGTTCTATTTACGACCTATGGAGCAAACAGGATTTAGTTTTAAAAACAAAACAAGAGCTCCAAAGCGAAAAGGAGGAGAATCAAAGACTTAAATCTCAACTTTCTGTTGTAGGAGGTAACCGATTTATCGAAGAGGAAGCAAGAAATAAGTTATTTTTGGTAAAACCGGAGGAAGAACAAGTCATAATCCCTAAAGATCTACTTAATGGAAACTTCGAAAAAAAACCTTACAATATTTCAAACTGGAAGAAGTGGTGGAATTTGTTTTTCTAGAGTTTATAGACGTCTGTGGAAAAGATGAAGTCTTCTCCTTTTCTAGTCCCCAGAGCTTTCCTCCGGTAAGTACGATATTTTTTACCCCTCTATCTTTGTAAAGCAAAGCTGTGTAGCCCTATCAGCAAGTCTAGTTCTTAACCCTAAATGAAATCTACTTCCTTCAGACGGCCGTAGCAATGAACTAAAACAACATCAAAAGGAGCATCTTTTGGCTGTTCAGAGGAGGGAGGTTGTTCTGTTTCTCTCATGAAGAATTTTTAGTATTGAAATTTGAAATATGTGTTGCGGGGCTAGGAGTTGCGCCTAGCCTATGAGATTATGAGCCTCATGTGCACTGTACACTACCCCGCGCGTATAAGTAGAAATATTATACAATTTGACCAATCATAAATCAATTGATAAAATTGGTATGCGCCAATGTAGCTCAGGGGCAGAGCGGACGTTTCATAAGCGTCATGTCGCTGGTTCGAATCCAGCCGTTGGCACAGCTTTGGCAGGCCGGTATCCCCTTTTCATAAATGGCAGTCTAAGTAAATAAAGAAATATTTGTAATCAAGACTACTTAGTTGGTTTCCAGATGATCGTCTCTTTTATTCCGGGTAAAACAGAGAACTTAACGGAATTTTGATTTATTCGGTCATCCGTTAATCGCTCTACATCCTTAGGATGATTTTTTTGAACACCCGCCCTGCCCCCAACATCATAGTAGCGTGAAACACGAACTGTATCTGGATCAACAACTACAACATTTGAAACATCAATTGAGTTAGAATTCCTCTTGCCATCCTCAAACCAAATAGTTGTTCCTGGATTCAATCTTCTTCTAACTGTAATTAGTCCAAAAAATGTTCGTCTTGCCTCAATTGTCATGCTCAGAATAATACCATAGAATTTATAAAACATCAATCTGTTTAAATAATTAACTAGTTCTTGGATAATCATTGGAAAAATCTCTTAAATCGAATATAATACGCAACGATGGATAGTAATGCTACATTTGTTTTTAAGGGATACAAATATAACATGAAAAAAGGCGAGTGTGAGTTTAATTATAAACTTGCAACAAGCCGAGAGAAAATAAATTTCAGCGAAAAAATTCTGTTTCCCCCAGTTGAAAATTCAAGGATTAATCAAGTTTTGAACGATAGAATTTTGGGTAATTTACTATTAATACTTGGTATTTCATATTGGAAGCTTTATTGTCCGAAAAATATTAAAATTAAGCCTTTCTCGTTGACAAAAGAGCAAGCTGATTTCTGGAACACGATTTATACAAAAGGCATGGGAGAATTTTATTACAAAAATAAAATAGATTTCCGAGGCCTTGTCAATTTTCCCTATGATGAAAAAAAGAAAGCAAAATCGATATCTTTTCTAAGAAAAAATCGCTCTTTGGTTGGCATTGGAGGAGGGAAGGATTCTATTGTATCAGCAGAGCTACTAAAAAAGAATAACAAGGATTTTGATTTAGTTACGTCTACTTTTCCCATTCAGATCAAGGTGGCAAATTTGATAGGAGGAAAAGTTCTCAATACGAAAAGAAAGATAGATCCGAAACTTTTAGAATTGGCAAAACAAAATAACGTATACAACGGCCATATCCCCATTTCTGTCTATTACGCTTTCTTGCTTATCTTAATGGCAGCCTTGTTTGATTATAGGTATGTAATTGTTTCCAACGAAAAAAGTGCCAATTACGGCAACGTGGAGTATTTGATGACTATTATAAATCATCAATGGAGTAAATCCGAGGAATTTGAAAAGCTTTTTCAAAACTATGTTGCCAGATTTATTACCAAAGATATTCAATATTTTTCATTATTAAGACCATTATCTGAGATAAAAATTGTTGAATTGTTTACTAAACATAAAAAATATTTTCCTGTTTACTCAAGTTGCAATATGAATTTTAAGATGCAACAAAACGTAACCAGCAGATGGTGCGGAAAATGCGCCAAATGCGCCTTTGTATTTGCTTTGCTGTCGGCATTTATTTCTAAACAGGAACTGGTCGGCATTTTTGGTAAAAATCTTTTTCAAGATCAGGCATTGATATTTATTTTTGAAGAGTTGCTCGGCATTAAAAATTTTAAGCCTTTTGAATGTGTGGGAACATCGGACGAGATAAAATTAGCCATGTATAGAGCTTATAAAAGAAAATATTACAATAATGATATAGTTATGAAGATGTTTATAAAGAAAGTTTTACCAACAATTAAACCCTTTAAGCTCAAAGAAAATCTTTTTAAAGTAAGCTCCAAAAATTCAATTCCACAAGATTTTCAATCTATAATTAAATCATTGTGAAATTAGAAGAACTTAAAAACAAAAAAATTTTAATAGTCGGGAAGGGAATAGAGGGAAATGCTTCTTACAGTTATCTTAAAAAGCATTTTCCAAGTTCAGTTATTGATATTATTGACAAGAAGGATGGAGGGGATTATCTAAAAAATCAGAAGAAATATGATATTGCTGTAAAGTCTCCTGGAGTAAAATCTGATATTTTAACCATTCCATATACAACCGCAACAAACATTTTCTTAAGCAATGCCAAGGGGAAAGTTATTGGAGTAACGGGAACGAAGGGAAAGAGTACAACTGCAACTTTAATTTTTGAAATGCTAAGAAAAAAGACTACAAATGCATATTTTGGAGGAAATATTGGACAGCCTCTTTTAGATTTTTTGGATAAATTAAATGAACATTCATGGATAGTCCTTGAATTGTCAAGTTTTCAGCTTTCAGATGTAAATATTAGCCCACATATTGCAGTTATGCTTATGACAGTTGAGGAACATTTAGACTACCATAAAACTTTAGAAAATTATATAAAAGCAAAGAGAAATATTTTTCGCTTTCAAACCCTAGAGAATTTCGCAGTTTTAAATCGTGATTACCTTCCCACAAACGAATCAGATATTTTTACAGAAGGAAAAGTATTTAAAGTCTCAAGAGAGAGAGAAGCAGATCCGGGATGTTTTATACGAGAGGGTGCGGTATGGATAAAAATGGACGGAAAAGAAGAAAAAATTATCGATACCAAGAATATAAAGCTTATCGGAGAACATAATTCTGAGAATGTTTGTGCTGCTGTCATGGCCGCTACCTTAGCAGGTGTATCGAAGGAAAATATTGCAAGCATTCTTAAGACATTTGGAGGACTTGAACACCGTTTGGAATTTGTTAAGGAAATAAATGGAATCAGATTTTACAATGATTCATTAGCAACAATTCCTGATGCAGCAATTAGAGCTCTTGAGACATTGCCTGATACAGAAACTTTTATTACAGGAGGTTATGATAGAGGCCTTGATTATCAGAAACTTGGCGAGACTATTGCAAAGTCAGAAGTTAAAATCTTAATACTTTTTCCAGACACTGGCAAGAAAATTTGGAAAGCAGTTTGTAAAGCAACTACAAAAGAAAACAGGCCTGAAAAATTCGATGTGACGTCTATGAAAAGCGCAGTTAGACTTGCATATGCTGAAACTTCTCCTGGGAAAATATGCCTTCTTTCTCCGGCTTCCGCGAGTTTTGGAATGTTTAAAAATTATAAAGACCGAGGAGAACAGTTTAAAAGAGAAGTTCAAAAATTGCAAAATATAAATGGCAGATAGCAAGATAGAAGGAAATGAAGATTATATTTCTTGAAACAAATGAATGGTATTCAACGCCTACCGGAGATACTCCTTAAGTATTTTAATTGATACAAAAGATCAATATTTAATTCTTGATGCAGGCAATGGAGTTTATAAGCTAGAAAACTATATTTAAAGATAAGAAGTCTATTTCTCTTTTTATTCCTCATTTCCATATTGATCATATTTCAGGACTCCGCACTTTAGGAAAATTTAATTTTAAGCAAGGGATAGATATTTATGTGGGATCTGGCAGACCCATTTCGGAGCTTCTCTTTATACAACTCTTAGAGAAAGAAAATTAGCAGAGAAAAAAGCAAAGAAAATTTTTCCTCAAACGACTGCCGCTCTAGATGGGATGGAATGCCTCTAAATTCTGATATAATACAAATATGAAACGCGTCTATTCTGGTATTCGGGCGACGGGGAGGTTGCATATTGGAAATTATCTTGGTGCTGTTAAAGGCATGCTTGCACTTCAAGATTCCTATGAGTGTATATTCTCCGTAGTAGACCTTCATACCATTACAGTTCCTTATGACCCAAAAACTCTTAAAGATTCTGTTTATGAGATTATTCTTGATTATCTAGCAGTAGGCCTTGACCCAAAAAAATGCCATTTAGAAATTCAGTCAAAGGTTCCAGAGCATACTGAACTTGCTTATCTTTTATCAATCATTTATCCGGTTTCAAGACTTGAAGATTTGCCAACTTACAAAGAAAAGAAAGCTCAATACCCGAAATATGTAAACATGGGACTTTTGTACTATCCGGTTCTTATGGCAGCTGATGTACTTTTGTATAAAGGAGAGCTTGTGCCAGTTGGTGTTGATCAGGAGCCACATCTTGAAGTAATGCGGGAAATTGCCAGAAAATTTAACTCAATGTTTGGGCAAACCTTCCCAGAACCTCAAAGATTTAAAACCAATGGAGAATATATCCCTTCTCTTTGCGGAGCTGGCAAGATGAGCAAATCAGTTGAGGGAAGTTATATCAATATTACCGATGAGCTTTCAATAATTAGAGAAAAATTAGCATCAGCTCCAACTGACAGCGGTACTTTGGGCGGCGAGGTGCCAAAAGAGGGAGGAGTTGCAAATCTATTTACTCTTTTGAAAATGTTTGCCCCAGATGCTTATGAAAAATTTGATGAAGATTATAGAGAAAAAAGAATAAAATATGTTGAGCTGAAAAATGTCCTTTCGGAGAGTATCTACAAAGAATTAAAACCGATTCAAAAGAAGAGAAAAGAATATTTGGAAAATCCCAAGCTTGTTGACTTGATTATTCGCGAAAGCATAAAGCAATGTATTAAGATGGCAGGAGAGACTATGAAAGAAGTAAAAGAGAAAATGGGACTTATCTACTAAAACTTGCTTTTTAGGCTTCAAAAAAGTGTGGTAAATGAGCGTATGTTGTGGTATACTCTTGCTGTATGGCAAATGCGAGAAAAAATATTAAAAAACAAAAAGTTGTTAAGGTAAAAGTAAATCTGTCTTGGAAGAATGTTATTCTTTACTTAGCTATATTGCTGTTTGTTATATTTCTTTTTATAGGCACCACTCAGCCCCTTGAGCAGCCAAAAACCGTTCCTCTGTCCCAGGTTATAAATGATGTTAAAAGGGGTAAAATATCTGAAATTACTGTTGTTGATAACAAGCTGACTGTGAACGAAAATGGCAAGACGCTTCAGAGCTTTAAAGAACCTTATGCAAACATATATCAAATATTTAAGGACGCTGGGGCATCTTTAGACAAAACCAAAGTCAGCGTAAAAGATGAAACAGGTCTTAATAATTGGCTAAATATTGTCTCAACTGTTCTTCCGATTGTTCTCTTTGTTGCCTTTTTCTACTTCATTTTTCGTCAGGCACGAGGAGCTCAGGAAAGTATATTCTCTTTTGGACAGTCAAGGGCAAAGCTTTTCTCAAAAGATACTCCAAGAATCAGTTTTTCAGATGTCGCAGGTGTAGATGAGGCAAAACAAGAACTGACGGAAATTGTCGATTTTTTGAAGAACCCCGGCAAATACAAAGCAATGGGTGCCCGTACGCCAAAAGGCGTATTGATGGTTGGTCCAAGTGGTACTGGAAAAACACTTCTTGCCCGAAGCACGGCAGGAGAAGCAGGTGTTCCATTCTTTTCAATGGCAGGCAGCGAATTTATGGAAATGCTGGTCGGAGTTGGAGCAAGCCGAGTCCGTGATTTATTTAATACTGCAAAAAAGGCCCAGCCGGCAATTATTTTTATTGATGAGATTGATGCAATAGGAAGACAACGAGGAATTGGAATAATGGGAGGACATGATGAGAGAGAACAAACTCTTAATCAAATTCTAGTTGAGATGGATGGATTTTCTCCAACAGAGCAACTTGTGGTAATAGCTGCAACAAACCGTCCTGACGTTTTAGACCCGGCACTTATTCGTCCGGGAAGATTTGATAGAAGAATTATTTTGGATATGCCAGATGTGGTTGGGAGGAAAGCAATTTTGGCAATCCATGCCAAGGGAAAACCGTTTGGTCCCTTAGTTGATTGGGACAAAGTTGCCAAAAGAACAGTTGGTTTTTCGGGTGCTGATCTTGAAAATATGCTAAATGAGGCAGCAATTTTGGCAGCTCGCTTTTCGAAAAATGCAATTGACATGAAAGACCTAGAGGAGGCTGCAACAAAAGTAAAGTTAGGACCTGAAAAAAAGAGACTTCAGTCAGAGGAAGATAGAAAAATGACTGCCTATCACGAAGCAGGGCATGCAATTGTATCCTGGGAGATGCCACATATGGACCCGGTTCATAGAATTTCAATTGTAAGCCGAGGTTTATCACTTGGACATACTATGATGGAGCCGACAGAGCATATTCATGAAACAAAGACAAGACTTATAGAACAAATTAGTGTCATGCTTGGAGGTCGGGCAGCAGAGAGCTTAGTTTTTAAGGAAATGACAACCGGAGCATCGGATGATATCGCAAGGGCAACCGAAGTTGCGCGAACAATGGTGGTTGAGTATGGAATGAGCGAATTAGGACCTATTAATTTAGATGGAGAAAGAAGAAGATTTTTTCAAGAGAGTACAAATATTTCAGAGGAGATGGCAGCAAAAATTGATGAAGAAATCAAAAGTATTACGGACAATGCCTATAGAAAAGCACTTGATATTTTGGTAAAGCTTAGGAAAAAACTAGATCTTTTAGCTTCAGAGCTTCTTAAAAAAGAAACAATTGAGTCAGAAGAATTTGAAAAATTAATCGGGCCTAAAAAAGCATCATTGGGTAAGCCAGATTTAGCCCTCGCCACAGTAAAAGCATAATAAAATTATCTGCCATAAGCTTCTCACTTTTGATGGTATAATATATGTCAAAATGGATAAACTTGTTCTTATCGATGGAAATGCGATTTTACATAGGGCGTTTCATGCCTTGCCCCCTTTGGCAAATAAAAATGGAGAGGTCGTTAATGCGGTTTTTGGGTTTTTCTCAATGTTTCTTAAGATTCTCGATGAATTAAAACCGCAATATATTGCAGTATGTTTTGATAAAAAAGCGCCAACGTTTCGCCAAAAGATATACCTGGGTTATCAGGCGACAAGGCCTAAAATGGCAGATGAGCTGGCTTCACAAATTGATATTCTTCACAACTCTTTAAGAAATATCGGAATTCCAATTTTTGAAGTCGATGGATATGAAGCGGACGATCTAATTGGCACTTTGGCCGCCCAAAGTCAAAAATCAAAAATCAAAAATCAAAAACTAGAAACAATTATTGTCTCCGGAGATCGGGATATGCTTCAGCTTGTAAATTCTCATGTATGGGTTTTGGCGCCAGTTGTAGGAATTACGAAGATGATTTTGTTCAATAGACAAAAGATTGAAGAAAAATACGGACTTTCGTCTCATCAAATGATTGATTACAAGGCATTAGTTGGAGATCCATCAGATAATTATCCTGGAGTTTTAGGAATTGGGCCAAAGACAGCATCAGAGCTTCTTAGAAAGTATGGGACACTTGAGAATATTTATAAAAACCTTTTCGATCTTCCGGCAAAAATAGTAGAAAAGTTAAGTCTTGATGCAGAACAAGTCGCTCTGGCAAAAAAACTAGCAACAATAGTAACCGACGCGCCGGTTAATCTTAAACTTCAGGAGGGTCAAGACATGGAAAAATTCTTCAGGAACATGAAAACTGAGTTTAAGAAATTAGGATTTAAGAGTCTAATCGCAAGAATGGAGAAAGAAAGACCAGATATTAAATCAACTAAAAAATCAAAGAGCAAAGAGAAAAACAGCAATCAAATTGAATTAATCTAATGAGAGTTGCGTTGGTTCATGATTATATTAAAGAGTATGGAGGAGCTGAACGTGTATTGGAGGCGCTTCATGAAATTTGGCCCAGTGCTCCTGTTTTTACAACTGTCTATTTGCCTAGTTTTCTTGGTCCCCATAAAGAGAGATTCAAAGACTGGAATATTAAAACTTCTTTTCTCCAACATTTTCCTTTTAAGGCCAAACTTATAAGCCCTTTTCGTCTTATTATGCCCTTGGCTTTTAAAAGTTTTGATTTTTCAGATTTTGATATTGTAATCGTTTCTGCAACCGGAGCATACAGTCCGAATGTGATAAAAATTTCAAATTTCAAATTACAAATTCCAAATAAATCCCAGAATACAAAATCTCAAAACTATATGCTATACGCTAAGCGCTATTCTCCTGTTCAAATCTGTTATTGCCATACACCCCCCAGATATTTGTATAGTTTTGCAACAGCAAGAGAGTGGAAGAATAATCTCATTTTCAGAGTTTTGGGAGAACTTGCTAATCATTTCTTGCGCATTGTGGATTTTAAAAGCTCTCAAAATGTCGATTTTTTTATTGCTAATTCAAAAAATGTAGCAAAAAGGATTAAGAAGTTCTATAGAAGAAATTCAATAGTAATTTACCCTCCCGTAGAAATTCCAAATCCAAAATTACAAATTCCAAATAAATCTCAAAATACGAAATATTATCTTACTGGTGGGAGAATTGCCAGGCCAAAACATGTAGAACTTATTATCAAAACCTTTGGGAAACTTAAACTGCCGCTTAAAATATTCGGGCGAAGCTTCGGAGGACTTGAATTAAGTGAATTAAGAATCAGAAATCGTAAGTCAAGAATAGAGTTTCTTGGAGAAGTAACAGATGAGGAAAAACTGGAACTTATGCGAAATGCTAAGGCTTATATTTTTGCATCCGAAGATGAAGATTTTGGCATAACTCCTGTTGAAACAATGAGTGTGGGAACGCCCGTTATTGCATACAGATCAGGAGGAGTTAAGGAATCTGTAGTTGATGGAAGAACAGGTCTATTTTTTGACGAGCTAAGCGTAAAGAGCTTATCAAAAGCAATAGAACAATTTAACAATTTAACAATCAATCCAGAAGATTGTATAAAACAAGCAAAAAAATTTTCAAAAGAAAGATTTAAAAAGGAGATAAAAGAGTTTGTCAAAAAAGCTACTAAATATAAATAGGAAAATAAACGCAAATAGTGTAAAATACTCTAAGTGAGGAAAATTTTCTTTAATGCTTTTAAAGTTTTAATAACAAGACACCATATTCTCGTAGGTTTTCTGACTTTTTTATTTGGTTTTGCAGTTCCTGCTCTTTTAAATATTTTTTTACTTTTTATAAAATCTCCTCTGGTAATACAATTTAGAGGTTCTCTTAATTTTATCTCATCAATTTTAGGAGATGGTATTGTTCTTCCGATTGTTAATATGCTGATTGCATCCTTTTTAATTAAAAACAGGGGACTCATAAGAAGTACATATTTTTTAATAGCATTTATTTCAGGTTTTCTTATAACTTTTTACTTTAAGTCTGTCCAAGCTACACAAGGTTTGGTAAACTGGTCAATGCTTAAACCCTGGAATTGGAATATTTTAGGATTTTTTCATGGTGCTTACATGTTTTCGGTTGCCAGCCTAGTCTCTCTTTTTTATCTTATTTTCATTATTTATGCCTTTAAGGTTAAGAAATTTACAGCAGTTCCTCTTTGGGTAACAGGAGGAATAGTAGTTTTTTTTATTCTACTGCGTCTTGATTATGTGAGCGTAAATATTTCCTCAATTTTACCCTAAAAATTATATGCCAGAAATTCTTAAAAACTATCAATTTTTAAAACTTTGGGGAAATCAAGTCCTTCTTCAGGTCGCTTTTAATATGAGCAATTTTACAGCGCTTCTTATTATCGCAGATCGTACCCATTCTCCTTTTGCCCAAGCACAATTTTATACAGCGCTTACTCTCCCAGCATTTATTTTTGGATTAATTGCCGGTCCAATTGTTGATATGACCGAGAGAAAAAGACTTATGCTTATAACAGATTTTCTTCTGGCTATTTTATTCTTTCTTTATGTTTTTGCGATTGGGAAAATTTTTCTAATCTTTTCGATTGCATTTTTTACTTCAAGTGTTGCCCGTTTTTTTATACCGGCAGAGGCGGCAACGATCCCACTTATAGTTGATAAGAAAACTCTAAATCATGCCAATACCTTTTTCCTGTTTACATTAATGGGATCAGTTCTTTTAGGCTACACAATTGCTGGTCCAATAATCCAGTTTTTTGGCGGACTTCGTACGCAGGGAGAGTTAGTGCCTTTTATACTAAGTAGCATTTTTCTTGCAATTGGTTTTGTTCTCCGCCTTAGCCTTAAAAGGATTGATGCACCAAAGCCATATGCGCCCGGAAGCTCAATTGTTGGGAAAACATTCATTTTATTTTGGCAGAGCGTTAAAGAAGTAAGAGTTAATAGGAAAGTGGCGTTTCCAATTTTACTTTTAGTTTTTGTTGAGCTTATGGTTGGAACATTGAGTATTGTACTTTTAGAATACGTAAGGCGTTATCTTGAACTGCCTCTTACATCAATAAGCTATATACTAATGGTACCACTTGTTATAGGTCTTATTCTCGGAGTAGTTCTTTTGGGAAGGATTGAAAGAGTATATGGGTTTAGGAAATCGATTTTTGTATCTCTTGTTTTTGTAGGATTGATACTTTTTGCTTTGGGACTTATACCTGTAATTTTTGGAAAAACATTGCTTGGACTTGTCATTGTGCGCGTTGCATCATTAATATCCGCTTTTATAATAGGGATTCTTGTAGTGATAATTGCGGTTCAATCAAGGACAATTCTTCAAACAAGCACAAAGGCAGAAATGCAAGGACGTATTTTTTCATTTCTGGACGTAATGATTGCATTTATAACTCCGATACCTGTCTTAATCCTCGGATTTTTGGCCGATAAAGTAAGTCTTCTGGCAACACTTATGTTCATAGGATTTATAATAATGACCTTGACATATTTGGGATATAGGTTTATTTATAAAAGAGAGTATGGATTCCCAAAATAAATTAGATGAAAACTTAAGTCCGGAAAGTGGACCCGTGGAAGGAGCGACCAATTTTTCTGTCAATGCCCAGAGAGAGCAATTTCTGGGCGGAAGTTCTCAGTCAAATGAATCTTTTCCGATGGGGGTTCGTAAATCAGTTGAAGTAAATGGCAGGAATTGTGAATATTTAGAATACGGAAATCCTGACGGCATACCGTTTTTGAATGTGCACGGATGGCTTGGCGCATCGGCTGAAGGAAATGATAGACTCTCAAGGGCACTGGCGGGCGAGAATCAAAATTCGCCGGGACTTCAAAGCCTAAAAGAAAACGTCCCAGAGGGAGCAAGAAAAGTAATGGAGCTAGTAGAAAGTTTGAAAGGGAAATATCATATCATTTCTCCAGAGCTTCCTGGATTTGGACACTCAGAAGCATTGAATGAACCAACATTAGATAAGATTTCGGATGAGATGGTTGCGTTTCAAGAGGCACTTGGTTTAGACAAGCTGGTTGTTTTTGGTTCTTCAATGGGTGGAATTTTGGGAATAAAACTTGCTGCAAGACACCCGGGAGCTGTACGAGCGTTAGTAATTCAGGGAACAATGGCAAGACCGAGCGACATGAAAACAATGGAATATATCATATCTAGAGTTGCTACTTTTCCGCCTATTAAAATGGCAGTTGAAAATATTCCGCTTCTTGCAAGAATTGCAAAAGATAAATTATTTAAACCAGGTGTTCAGAAAAGTAAAGATTTTCAGATGGCCACTCCTGAAAATCAGGAGCTCATGCTCAGTGACGTCGACGTAGCAGATCCTAAGACAGCACTGTCCACACTAAAAGGAATAGGAGGCCACTTGGAAGAAGATATAGATAGAATAGAAGTTCCAACTGTAGTTTTGGATGGAACAGCAGGAGAATTAGTTCCAATTGCAAAAAGCAAGGATATTGCGGGAAGATTTCATAGACAAGAAAAAGACAATAAAGAAAATCTTAGAAGAAATATCATAGAGAGAAAAACGATGTATTTTCAGGTAGGAGGAGTAGCGGGTGAGCATGGTCATAGCGTAATAAATTCAGCCCCGGAAGAAGTTGCAGTACTTATAAATCACGCGGTAAGTAATTATTTTAAAGTTTAAGCACGTCGGTGCTAAATAGATGTTATAATATATTTATGAAAAAGAAGAATTTACATGTTATTACATGGAAAGAAGGTAAGCTTTTTGTAGCAAAGTTTCTGGAACTTGAACTTGTAAGTCAAGGGAAAACCAAAAAAGAAGCTTTGGAAAATTTAAAAGAAGTCTCAGATCTCTATTTCAATTGAGAACTTCCATGTGTTAAAATTTACTCATGCCGGAGTTGCCGGAAGTAGAAACAATAAGACTTGGTCTTCAAAAATATCTTGTTGGTCAAAGAATTGAGAAACTTGAGGTTCGTTTGCCAAAAATTTTTCAAGGATCCGCAAAGCAAATTGAAGGTGCAAAAATCATAGGAGTTCGAAGATTTGGGAAGGGTTTGGTTATTGATCTTTCGAATAATTATTCACTGGCAATTCATATAAAACTTACTGGACAGCTTATTTATAGAGGACCAGAAACAGCAAAAGTAGTAAATGTATCAAAAGAAAAAATTGGCGGAGAATTGCCAAATAAATGGACCCATGTCATATTCAAACTCGATAAAAACTCCTTTTTATACTATAACGATCTAAGACAGTTTGGCTGGATTAAAATTGTAAAAACAGATGATGTTAAAAATCTGCCTTTTTTCAAAGAACTAGGCCCAGAACCCCCAGTCGCCGCTTCAATAGGGGTTCAGCCGCTAACCCAGGAATTGTTTGAAGGAGTTATTAAATCATCAAATGTTGCCATAAAACCGCTTCTTATGGATCAAAAAAAAATAGGAGGCATAGGTAATATTTATGCAAATGATGCGCTTTTCGATGCCCGAATTGATCCGAGAAGAAGAGCAAAAACGCTTTCAGATGAAGAAATAAAGATTCTCTACGATTCAATTTTAAAAGTCCTAAAACTTGGCCTTAAAGAAGGCGGAGCAACAGAAGTTAATTTTGTAAATGCGCTAGGACAGGAAGGGGGTTATCAAAATCATTTTTTGGTTTATGGAAGAGAAGGAGAAAAATGCAAAAGATGTGGCGAGACAATCAAAAAAATAAAACTTGGCGGTCGAGGCTCCTACTTTTGTCCAGTCTGTCAAAAATAAAACAGAGTTGCTTTTTAAGGGTATTGTGTGCTAAGATACTAATCTAGTACACTGTTTGCAGGTACTAGTTTTTATGCATTCGAGGCTCCGACTGGGCCCAGCCGAAGTCCAAGCTCAGGTATAATCCTGAGCAGAGTCGAGGGATTTATGAGTAATAACGGCCGCGAAAAGATTGTAATGTCAATAGGAGGCTCCCTCATTGTACCTAACGGAGGAATTAATATCGATTTTCTTAAGAAGCTTAATCGGTTTATCCGAGCGCAACTGGCGAAGAATAAAAATCGCCAGTTTTTTTTGGTTACAGGAGGTGGCTCTATAGCAAGGCACTACCGCGATGCAGGTAGAAAAGTTATTGGTCATGAGTTGACAAAAGATGATTTGGATTGGCTTGGCATTCATGCAACTAAATTCAATGCACATTTGGTTAGAACCATCTTCCGCGATATTGCTCACCCCTATATTATAAAACACTACGAAATTATAAGAAAAGTTGAGGAGCCGATTGTTGTTGCATCTGGTTGGAAGCCGGGATGGTCTACAGATTTTTGCGCTGCCTTAATCTGCGAAGATTATGGTCCTAGAACAGTTATTAATTTGAGCAATATTGATAAAGTATATAATAAAGACCCAAAGAAATATCCTGATGCAAAAGCCATACTAAGAATTAGCTGGAAAGATTTTAGAAAACTTGTTGGAGATGAATGGATTCCTGGTATGCATGCGCCATTTGACCCAGTTGCTTCAAAAAAAGCGCAAGATTTGGGAATAAAAGTGGTTGTGTTGCGAGGCGATGCCTTTGATAATCTTGAAAAGTATTTCGATGGCAAGAAGTTTATGGGAACAGTAATAGAATAGTAAATCTATTATCTAATGTTTGCTATTTGTAATGTATCTAAAGCGCCTCATTCTTCAGAATTTTAGAAATTATGAAAGCTTTAAATTTGAGTTTAACTTTGATACGTGTTTTATTATTGGCCCTAATACTTCAGGTAAGACTAATTTTGTAGAAGCAATTTGCCTTCTTTCTACAGGTCACAGTTTCAGAGCGGAAAAGGTTGACGAGGCGGTAAGTTTTAATCAGAGCATCTGCCGAATCGTTGCCGATGTCTCTCCTTCTATCAAAAACAACAAAGACTTAACAAGACTTGAAATTGTTATACAAAAAGAAGACGAGGGAAAAAGATTGAGCCACAAAAAATATATGGTCAACGGAGTTTCTAAAAGAAGGGTGGATTTTACAGGTAGTCTTGTTTACTCACTTTTCTTACCAGTTGACCTTGATATTATTGTTGATTCTCCAAGCCTTCGTCGCAGATTCTTAGACGATCTCCTTTTACAAGTAGACAGAGAATATCGGGTAGCCCTTATCGCTTACAACAAAGGACTACGGCAAAGAAATGCCTTGCTTGCGCGGACAAAAGAAGAAGGCATTAAGAATGAGAAGCAGTTTGAGTATTGGAACAATTTCTTAATAGAAAATGGGGAGCTTATTACTAGAAAGAGAGAGGATCTTATTACATATATAAATAATTTTACAAAGGATATATTTGATTTCGTAATATTCTATGATAAAAGTGTTATCTCAAAAACCCGTCTTTTACAATACAAAGAGGCAGAAATTAGCGCAGGTATTACTCTTGTAGGTCCTCATCGAGACGATATGTCTTTTCATATGTATAATAATATTCACCAGACCACCCATGATATAAAACTATTTGGATCAAGAGGTCAGCAGCGCCTTGCAATTCTTCAGCTGAAACTTATTGAACTAGCTTTTATCAAGAAGTCTATACAAGACTCTCCTCTTCTAATTCTCGATGACATATTTTCGGAACTTGATGATAATCACATAAAGCTTGTGTCAAGTCTTATCGGCGGACAGCAAACTTTCATTACAACCACCCGTAAAGAATTTGTTTCAGCTAAGCTTTTTAAAAATACCGACGTGATAGAATTAAATAAATAGGTTAAAAAAGCAAAATGCAAAATTCAAAATTACAAGGTAAAATTAAAAATTTTGACCCAGAGGATCTGAAAAAGCTCTATACTCCTCCTCTTACTTCCCACAAGGGGCAGAATGGGAAATTAATGATAATTGGTGGATCAAAGCTTTTTCATGCCGCATCCCTTTGGTCTTTGAAAGTTGCATCACGTATTGTTGATATGGTTTTTTATTCCTCAGCTCCTGAAAATAACAGAATTGTAGAAGAGGCGAAACAGGAGTTTAGAGACGGAATCGTAGTGCCCAGAGACAAAGTTGAAGATTATATAAACGAGGCGGATTGTATATTAATAGGCCCTGGACTTCCTAGAAAAGAAGGTTTAATAAAAGGAGATGATGATACAGGAAGTTTAACACAGAGTCTTCTTAGGAAATATCCAAACAAGAAATGGGTGCTTGACGGAGGTTCTCTTCAGGAAATTAATCCAGGGGTTTTGTTGGAGCTTAAGACAATGCCTATTTTGACGCCTCACCGAGGGGAATTTGAGAAATTATTTAATCTCAAATCTCAAATCTCAAATCTCAAAACCACAAATCAAATCTTAAAGATAGAGAACCAACAAATTAAAGAAATGGCTCAAAAATATCATTGTATCATCCTTTTGAAAGGGTCAGAAGATATAATTTGCTCACCTTCTGAGTGTATAATTGTACAGGGTGGGAATCCTGGTATGACAAAAGGAGGGACAGGAGATATTTTGGCAGGACTTGCCGCAGCTTTATATTGCAAGAACAGTGTCTTTCTTTCTGCAGTCGCTGGTTCATATATTAATAAGAAAGCAGGTGAGAGTTTGTATAAAAAAGTCGGCTACTATTTTAATGCTTCTGATTTAGCTGATGAGATTCCTAAAGTTATGAAAGAGCTGCTTTTATAATTTCTTTGTACTTTTGTCGTCACAAAAGTACCAAAAACTCTTGTCACATCTCTTTTCATGCCATCGAAATTACTTCAGTTTGTCGAGTGATAATACCCCCTCCGCAATATCACGGGTTCCTCCTGACAACTTCAGTAATTTCTCACGCATTCAACGCGCGAAGCGGTGATTTAAAATGGTTAATGATCAATGGTAAATTGTAAATATTGCTTACTCTGATTCTTTTTGCAGGCGTTGGGAGAGGCGGGAGAGCTGTAAGGTTACAAAAACTGCAAGAAATGTAACTATAAGAGCATAAATTAGAAGCGAAATAAGTCCAGAATTTCCCGGAAGCCACTTTTTGACATAATTATTAACTAATTCCTGAATAAAATTATTCCAGGCAAGGGCGGCAACAAGACCAAATCCGCTAGTTGAAAAAGTGACCATTTGTCGAATTACTTCAATATGAAGTTTCTTTTCTTCTTTGCTTTGTGTTTTTTTTGCCATTTGAATATAATTATACCATGTATTCGCCAAAATTCACTATCACAAATAAAACTCTTCGGAACATCGGAATTATTGAGGCATGTAAAGAGATTATAGATAAAGCACCGCTCCTGCCTTATTATGAAAAGAAATTTCAGGATGAGGCAATAATAAGAACTGTTCACTTTGGTACCCATATTGAAGGAAATGAACTGAATTTGTCCCAGGCAGAAAATGTAATTATGGGTAAGGACGTTGTGGCTCGAGAGAGAGATATTCAAGAAGTAATTAATTACAGAAAGGTAATTCAATACATTGGGAGCGTTGAAGAAGAGTCAGAGAGAACCAGAGAGTCAAAGAGTCAGAGTCAGAGAGAACCAGAGAGTCAAAGAGAAAAAGAAATTATTGATGAACAACTTATAAAAAAACTTCACGTACTTACCCTTAGAAAAATTTTGCCTCCTGAAAAAACAGGGAAATATAGAGAAAGTCAAGTGGTTGTTAAAAATAGTCAAAGTGGGAAAATTTCTTTCAGACCTCCAATGTCTGTAGCTGTGCCTTTTCAAATTAAGAAACTTATTGCGTTTATAAACAGCTTATCACAAAAAGATATTCATCCAGTTTTGAAATCTGGAATTGTTCACTATGAATTGGTTAGGATCCACCCATTTTTGGATGGAAACGGCAGAGTTGCAAGAGCACTTTCAACCCTTATTCTTTTTTTAGAAGGTTATGATATTAGAAAATTCTTTTCTTTAGAAGAATATTTTGACAGTGATGCGGAAAAATATTACGAAGCCTTGCAAAGCGTTGAAAAAAATGATGGAGATTTAACCTATTGGCTTGAATATTTTACGCAAGGGCTAGCAATAGAACTTTCAAAAATAAAACAAAGAGTTGAAAACATCTCAATTGATGCAAATCTTTTGCAAAAACTTGGGGGAAAGCCGGTTATGCTCTCGGATCGCCAGCTTAAGATAATTGAGTATATACAAAAGACAGGTTTTCTTCAAAACAAAGCTTTTTCAAGCCTTTTTCCAATGGTTTCTGAAGATACAATTTTAAATGAGTTGAAAGGATTAATTAAGGCAGGTATAATCCGAAAGCAGGGAAAAACAAAAGCAGCAAAGTACATTATGAGATAGCTCAAAACTCAAAACTCCTGCTTGGTAGCAAGGCAAGCAAAAGTCAAAATTACAATTCAAAAATACAAACTTAGAAAGTGAGAACTTAAGATTAAAATGTCATTTAAAACCTTATCAGAATATTTTGAAAAATTAGAGGGGACAAGTAAGAGACTTGAACTTATTGATATTCTTTCGGATTTGTTTAAAAAAGCAAATTCTTCGGAGATTGGGAAGATTTGTTATTTAATTCAAGGACGTGTTGCACCTTTTTATGAGCCGGTTGAAATAGGCATGGCGGAGTCAATGATTGCACAGGCGGTTTCTCGCACCTTTTCAGAAGATAAAGAAAATGTCATAAAGATTTATAGAAAGCTTGGTAATTTTGGATTGGCGGCGCAATCATTGAGCGAAAAACGAAAAACGAAAAGTTCAAAGTTATCCGTCAGCGAAGTTTTCTCAAAACTTCTCGAGATTGCCAAGTTTCAGGGCGAGGGAACTGTTGAGAAAAAGATCTCAACACTTGCAGAGCTTCTTAAGAAACTCGATCCTGTTTCTATAAAACATATTGTAAACATTCCACTTGACACACTTCGCCTTGGCGTTGGTGATCCTACAGTTTTGGATGCACTTTCTCTTTCAAAACATGGAGATAAAACGCTGCGCCCGATTCTTGAGGATGCATATAATAAAACAAGTGATTTAGGTTTCATTGCCGAAACCTTTTTTAAAAAGGGAATAGAAGGAATTAAAAATGTCCATTTGATTGTTGGTAAGCCGATCCGTCCTGCTCTGGCCGAAAGACTCCCTTCAGCAGAAGAGGCAGTTAAAAGATTGGGTGGGGAATTTGCGGCCGAACCAAAATTTGATGGATTCAGAGTACAGGTTCACAAAAATGCAGATGATATAAAATTATTTTCAAGAAATCTTGAAAATACCACTCATGCCTTCCCAGATTTAATAGCAGGAGTTAAAAAAGAGGTAAAAGCTAAAAGTGCTATTTTTGAGGGCGAGGCAATAGCATATAATCCTTTTACATCCGAATTTTTGCCTTTTCAGGAAACTACAAAAAGAAGACGAAAATACAAAATTGAAGAAATGGTAAAAAAACTTCCACTGGTTCTATTTGCCTTTGACCTTTTATATTTAAATGGGCGTGATATTACTCAAAAACCTTATCGCGAAAGAAGAAAATTATTGCAATCAATAATTGTCAAAAACGGACGTGTAATAAAACTTGCTGAGGAAAAAGTCCTCCATAGAGCCTCTGAGATAAGTGAATTTTTCAATGAAGCAATATCAGAAGGACTTGAAGGATTAATGCTTAAGAAACTTGATAGTCCCTATGTTGCCGGAGGTCGAGGTTTTCATTGGATAAAGTTTAAGAGAAGCCAAGCAGGAGAGCTTACAGATACTGTTGACTGTGTCCTTTTGGGAGTATATAGAGGGCGTGGAAAAAGGACAAAGTTTGGAGTTGGGGGGCTTTTGGTTGGGGTTTATGACGATAAAAGAGATGAATTTGTAACTATTTCAAGAATCGGTACAGGGTTAACGGATGAAGAGTTCAAAAAAGTCAATGAACTGTCAAAAAATCTTCGAATAGAGAAAAAACCCGCCAGAGTAAACTCCGATATTAAGCCTTCTTATTGGGTTGAGCCAAAACTTGTTATGGAAATTTATGCAGATGAAATAACTCGGTCTCCAGTTCATACAGCTGGCAGAGATAGAGAAGGACCAGGTTATGCTCTCCGCTTTCCGCGTTTGGTAAAATTCCGCGAGCAAGATAAAAGGGCGGAAGATGCAACAACAGTTTCAGAGATCGTAAAACTTTATAACCAGCAATTCGCCTACCACAAAAGTAACAAATAAATTTTTATTGACAAGAACAGTCTTAAGTGGTATTCTTGCGCCATCTAATTCAATTTACGGAAGAAGGTGAGATAAATGACAACGCAAGAAGGAAATCCTGTACCGCGAGAATTAGTTAGTTTTTCCCCTAGTGACACCGAAATTATGGCAGGTTTTGTTGTAGGCGTGGGTGGACCACTCCCCATCAAAGAAGACGCTTTAGCCAAAGGGCTAACAGAAGCTGCCAGACAAGCAAATTTTTTAGGAAGATTCGTTGATAGCCAAGTAGGAATAATTACCTCTAGAGCGATAGCGGCCTTGGATGATTTAGAAAAGCAAGGACTCTTAAAAAGAGAAGATGGTAATTGGATAATTCCCAAGGCAGCAAGCAATGTCAGCACTGGCGCATCTGATAGATTAAATTCTAAAGTAAGAAGCATTTTTAAACCATTAGGAATAGAACTGTTGGTTTTGGCTGGAAAAGCCGCGAATAATGCTTGGTGAGGGATGGAACGTTGGTGATATAATACTTGTGTGGAATTTGTTGCGGATCTGCATCTTCACTCGAAATATTCTCGAGCGGTATCACAAGAAATGGTTTTGCCTAATATGGCAAAATGGGCAAGGCTAAAAGGAGTTGACATCCTATCGGCTACTGACTTCACACATCCTCTATGGTTTAGAGAACTTAGGAGTCAAATAGAAGAAGTTTCTGATGGATTATACTCTTTAAAATCCGAAAAAAAGGTATTTTTTCTTTTATCCACCGAAATCTCAAGCATCTATAAGCAAGGTGATAAAATTCGAAGAATTCATAATCTTGTTTTTGCTCCAAATCTTAAGACTGTTGAAAAAATAAATAAGGAGTTTTTAAGAAGAGCTTTCAATCTGCTGTCTGACGGAAGACCAATCATTGGTTTGTCAGCAGAAAATCTTTTGGAGCTTGTGCTTTCGATTGATCCTGAAACATTTATCATTCCTTGTCATGTTTGGACACCTCATTTTGGTATGTATGGGAGCGCGTCGGGGTTTGATTCAATGGAAGAATCTTTTGGCAGATACAGTAATTACATTTATGGAGTTGAGACAGGTTTGTCCTCGGACCCGGAAATGAATTGGAAAATTGCAGAACTTAAGAATCGTTCCATTGTTTCATTTTCTGATGCGCATTCTCTTACAAAAATGGGAAGAGAAGCTACTGTTTTTGCTCCCCGCAAAAACGGAATTCCAAATTCAAAATTAAAAATTCCAAATTTATCTTACAAGAGTATATTTAAGGCAATAAGAAGAGATGGTGATTCAGATCTTAAAATAGCCTATACTATTGAGTTTTATCCCGAGGAAGGGAAATATCATTTTTCAGGACACAGAAACTGCAAAGTTGTCAAGGGGCCACTTGAGATAAGAAAGGATGGCAATATATGTCCACTCTGCAAGAAAAGACTCACCGAAGGAGTTTTGTACAGAGTTCAGCAATTGTCGGATAAGTCTTTAATCGAAATTATGGAAGCAAAGATAAGTTCAAATGGTATAAAATGGTACATAGACAAAACTAAAAATCATCCACCATTCGTAAAGCTCGTCCCTCTTTTGGAAATTTTAAGCGAGGCGCTTGGCTCAACTTCATTAAGTCAAAAAACAAGAACGACTTATGTAAACCTGTGTGAAACTTTCGGATCTGAAATCGAAGTTTTATTAAAAGCCAAACTTTCGGAAATAGAAAAAACAGCCGGGGCAAAAGTTTCGCAGGCTATTGAAAAAGTAAGAAGAGGCAACATTATAGTTGAACCTGGATATGACGGGGAATATGGGAAAGTTAAAATTTGGAATCAGAAAAAGGAAGGTAGAAGGGAAGAAGAGAAAAAGACAGAATCACAGATGGGGCTCTTTTAGCATATAGTAAATAGCATATAGCCTGTAGCTTTGGTGATCAAACGCTGTCGTATGTTTGAAAATAGAATAGAAGCTGGAAAATTGCTAGCCCGGAAACTTGCCTCTTTTAAAAATAAAAAAAATGCTGTAGTTATTGGAATAACGAGGGGTGGGGTGGTCTTGGCCAAAGAAATAAGCTGGGTATTAAATATCCCACTGGATATTATTGTTATTAAAAAGATTGGCGCACCTTATAATCCAGAGCTTGCAATTGGAGCAGTAGGTCCGCTCGCAAAGCTAGGGAAAACAGTATATTGGGATGAGAGTTTATGTAGAAGACTGGGAGTCTCGGAAAAAGAAAAGAGAAGCTTACTGAAAGTAAAAAGTAAAGAAAGAGAAAATCTTGAGAAGATATTAAGAATTAAGAAATCTTCTGAAAGTTTTGAAAAAAAGATAATCATTCTTGTTGATGATGGAGTTGCAACTGGAGCAACGGTCCTTTGCGCAAGACGTTTTTTTGAAGAAGAAAAAGCAAAATCTGTAATTCTTGCTACCCCTGTGATAGTAAAAGATACATTTAATAATATTAAACAGTATTTTAATAGAATTGTGGTCTTAAAAATTCCTGAAGAATTTTATGCAATCGGCCAGTTCTATAAAGAATTTGGACAGGTAGAAAATGAGCAAGTAAAAAACCTCTTAGGATTTTGAGTCTTGAATTTTTACTAGTCTTCAGCATGATATAATTAATTGAGATTTCCTTTTTATGAAACTTATAGCAGGCCTTGGAAATCCGGGAATTAAATATGAGAAGACCAGACACAATCTAGGTTTTATGGTAGTTGAACAATTTTTAAAAGACTTTGAGGATACTAAAAATACTGTTTGGGAAGAGAGTAAAAGATTTAAAAGTGATACTAAAGAAATTGAATGGCAGCCCAGACATGGTCCACTGGAAAAAACTATTCTCGCCAAACCTAAAACCTATATGAATAATTCCGGACTTGCTGTTTACTTAATCTCTCAATATTTTAATATCTCGTTTTTTGATATCTGGGTGATTCATGATGATATTGATTTGCCGCTTGGCAGTATGAGAATTAGATTCGCAGGAGCATCAGCCGGACATAAAGGAGTGAATTCTATTATTAAAAGTCTTGGTACAGATAAGTTTTGGAGATTTCGATTGGGGATAGGACACTCCAAAAAAATGGCAAATCGCAAATGGCAAATGGCAAATAGGGATATTGAGGATTTTGTTTTGCAAAAATTTAATTCAAGCGAGATTGGAAAAACAAGAGAGCTTATTAAAAGAGGTTCAAAAGCCGTGCAGACAGCTCTTGAAAGCGGACTTGAAACAGCAATGAATAAGTTTAATACAAAGTAATTTTTAAGGTTTTAAAAATGGGAATAGAACAAGGAAGAAGTCATGATACTGAGATACCTGGAGTTACAAAACCTTTGATAATTGCGCATGCAGCAAACACTGAAGATGAAGTTTTTAAAGCGCTTTCTTGTAGAGTTGATGGAGTGGAGATTGATGTTGCATGGTCGTTTTGGAATAAAGATCCACGAACACGGCATTTTGGCCTACCTGTTCCTTATCCACCTCATGCAAGAGTGGAAGACTTGATTAACGTAATAAAAAGACAAAACCGACCCATGACAGTCTGTTTAGATTTAAAATATCCTTTCCCAAGGCGTCCTTATGATATAGGTGCGTTTCTAGATAAAGTTAGAGATAGTGAATCTTTAAATTTTGTATTAACCGGAGGCAATAGATATATATTAAATACATTGTCAGAACAAGGAATCGAGATTTGGTACCCAGTTAGAAACAGGAAGGATGCATCAAAAATACTTTCAGACCCTCAGGTTCGTACTGTTTCTGTAAGAGCAGATGTTTATAGAGAATTAGGAAAAGATGGATTTTTCGACCGTAAAGTATATGTGTGGGGGATCGCAAGGGACGAGCAAATAGAGATTGCACAACTTCGGCCGGAAGGACTTATTATAGATTTATGAGAAAAACAAAAATGAATTTAATGTATAATTAAGTGTATGCAGCGTATTTCCCAGATTCTCAAAAATTTTGATCCATTGAAGGATAAATATATTTCAAGGGAATTTCAAACCTATGGAATATATCTTTGCGAACAACTTGATGATACCAAACATAAAGGTCTTTATATAAAACTGGCAAAGACAATCCATCGTTCAATTTTAGAAAAAGCACTCTCTTTTGCGGTTGACAGTAATGCCACAAATAAAGGAGCGCTTTTTATGTGGAAACTAAAAGAACTAAAAAATCAAAAATTAAATCGCAAAACTACAACTTAAATCTAAAAACTTTAGATAAATAGTTTTAAACTTTTAGATAATGCAGGCAAAGGTTTTTATTTCTGGATTTGTTCAGGGGGTAGGTTTCAGACAGTCTGTAAAAAGAAAAGCTCAAGAGCTTGGTTTAACCGGGTGGGTTAAGAACTTGCTTGACGGTCGAGTAGAAGTTTTATTTGAAGGGTCAAAAAATGAGATTGAGGAGGCAATATCTTTTTGTCGAAATGGGCCATTTCTATCAGAAGTAAAGAATGTTAATGTAGAATGGGTAAAAAAAGATAAAAAAGAGTTTTTAGACTTTGATATTCTTTAATAATCTATGGGTAGAGTTTTTATTGGAACTTCTGGATTTTTCTACAACCATTGGCAAGAAATTTTTTATCCAGATAATATAGCCAAAGCTGACTGGTTAAGTTATTATTCGAGATATTTTGATACAGTTGAAATTGACTCCTCTTTTTACCGAACCCCTCTATCTTCAACGTATGAAAATTGGTTTAAGAAAACACCAGAGGATTTTACTTTTTCTCTCAAAGGTTCCCGTTTTATCACTCATATAAAAAGATTAGTTGATATAGGGGAACCGCTTAAGATTTTTTTTAGTTCAACAAATATGCTTTCTAGTAAATTTAAAGTTGTTCTTTGGCAATTTGGTTCTGGATTTAAACTAAATTTAGAGAGGCTTGAAAAATTCCTGGTGATTCTTGACAAAGAGTACGGAAATGTCCGGCACAGCTTTGAATTTAGGCACGATTCATGGTTTTCTCAGGACATTTATGATCTGCTCAAAAAATATAAGGCTAGCCTTGTTGTCGCTGATTCGCCAAGTTTTCCAACAGTTAAAGAAATAATATCGGACTTTATATATATTAGGTTTCATGGAAGTGGAAGTCTTTATGGCTCAAATTACAAAGACGAAGAGCTTAAAAAATGGGCAAAAGAAATAAAAGGAATTGCAAGAAAGGGAATCGATGCATACTGCTATTTTAATAATGATATTGAGGGCTTTGCAATAAAAAATGCATTAACTTTAAAAAAATTATGCCAGTCTTAGACAATATTTTAACCTCTTGACAAATGCAAGTGACTTGCATATACTATCATGGCTTTGAATGTCCATGATTGCAAAACCGAATTGAATAAAGTGAGCCTTAGGGTAACTCCTGCACGACTGGCTGTAATGGAACTGCTTGAAAAATCAGATAAGCCTCTTAATCTTGCTGATATAAATAGTTATCTTGAAAAAAAGGGGGTTAATGCTGATCCCGCTACTTCATTTCGCATTATCAATCTTTTTACGAAAAAGGGCATAACAAAAAAATTACAATTTTTGGAAAGAAAGTTTAGATATGAATTAGCCTCAAAAAAACACCATCATCATTTAATTTGTTTAAACTGTGAAAAAATTCAAGATATTAAAGGTGAATTTATGGCAGGGTGGGAAAGTGAAATAAGAGAAAAGAAAAGGTTTTTAGTAATAAATCATAATTTGGAATTTTTTGGAATATGTAATAGTTGTCAAAAACACATTCAACAAAGCTCAGTGTAAATTATGGAAGCGATAATTGCATCATTTTTAACTTTTGTCTCCACAATGCTTGGCGGTTTTTTTGCTCTTAAAAATAAAGAAAGACTTCACATAATAATGAGCTTTGCGGCAGGAGTTTTATTAGGAGTAGTTTTCTTTGAATTAATGCCCGAGATTTTTAGCCTTTCAAATGAAAACAATTTTGATATTTTATACCCTCTTATAACTTTGGTATTTTCTTTTCTTTTTATCCACGTCCTTGAAAAATTTACAATTTTACATTCGTATCACGAAGAGGAATATGCAGAGCACGCCCATCCAAAACATCCTACAATAGGGGTGATAAAAGCGTTGGGTCTTACATTCCACAGCTTCCTAGATGGTGTGGGGATTGGACTCGGATTCCAGGTTAGTCCAGAGGTGGGCTTAATCGTCGTAATCGCGGTTTTGGCGCATGATTTTTCCGACGGGTTGAATACCGCAACTCTTATGCTTTCTCACAAAAATACCGAAAAAAGAGCCCTACTTCTTCTTTTGTCAGACGCGCTTGCCCCTATAGCAGGAGTTCTTTCAACATTTATTTTTAAAATCCCAAATAATATGCTAATTTTGTATCTTGGATCTTTTGCTGGATATATTCTCTATATTGGAGCATCCGACCTTTTGCCGGAAGCTCACAGCAAACATAGTAGCTACAAAATGATTGGTTTAACGGTATCGGGAGCTGTATTTATATTTTTGGTAAGTAGATTTATTTAGCTTTTGAAAGTTCTGAATCAATCGCGGCTTTGAATGTTGTGTAGGCTTGGGCACCGACTATTGCAACGCCGTTTATAAATACCGTAGGCGTTCCGGAAACGCAAACAGCTTGCCCCGCTTGGGTGTCGTCTGTTATTTTTGCGTATTTTTCGCCTTCAAGACAAGAGTTAAACGCAGAGGTGTTTAATTCTAAAGTGGCGGCGAATCTTTCAAGATTTACTTTGCTAAAGGCTCCGGAATTTTCAGCCCCCCGGTTGTTATATAAATAATTGTGGTATTCCCAAAATTTTCCCTGCTCGTTTGCACATTCCGAAGCTTCGGCCGCCCAAGTGGACTCCTGTCCCAAGAAAGCAAAGTGTCTGAACGCAAATTTGACTTTTCCCGTGTCTACGTATTCTTTGATAAAGTTTGGCTCAACGTCCTTAAACCATCGTTCTCAGAATGGACACTGGAAGTCGGCAAATTCAATAACTGTAACTTTGGCATTTTTATTGCCTAAAACAGGAAGATGTCCGATACCTACATTTACCTTAGTGCCTGTTTTTTGCTGATTTTGACCATTGGTGCTGTCGGAGTTACTCCTTACTGGTTGGGGACAGTAGCAGTTGATCCACTTTTTTCCAAATAGGAGATCTTTGTATATAGGGCTCCAAGCAGAAAAGAGGCAATAATAAGAAGAACAACCAGAATTGGCGTGAAATTTTTGCTTAAAGAAATTTTATGAAAATTATTTTCAGAGACTTCCTGTGCAGGCTTCCTCTTCTCTTCAACTGTCGATTTTTTCCGAACCATTTTTTTAGCAATAAACCATTCTACTAAGATTTTGGAATATCTGTTAAGTGTTAAATGTTTAGGAACTAGAAAGGATATTCAAAAAAGCGTTGATTGCATTTATTATAGAGACCCGATCTTCGACTGCTTTATTTTGCCTTCTTTTTTTCCTCACTCTTCTAGTTGAAAAACATTCCTTTATATCTTTAAGGGACAATGGTGTTGGCCAATAACTTAAAAACGGCTCATTATATATATCTTTCGTGACTCTTCTCACCTCCTTTCAAGATTTAAATACCTTTTTCATAAAATGGTTTTTAATATAAGTGATAGCAAAAAAATTATAGTAACTATGGACAGAGACGCTAACTATTAAAAGGTTAGTTAAAGTGCTTGGTAAGGCAATAACAGACCCATCTTTTGCTTTTTTTGAATAAACTGCAAAAAGAAAATTATAAATCCCCAAAATAACGGCAAAAATTAGCATCAATATATAGGCTCCTATTATCGAGAAGCTGATTAATAAAACCTGTTTTCTCGATATCTATCTCAGTCGACTTTACCTGGTTTAAGATTACATTGTTGATATGGCTCGTGAATAATGGTTTGTAACAAACTTCAAGAATTCTATGGGCGGTTAGAAGATAAAAATGACAATACCAATCAACTATTAATTTTGCAGCAACAGTTGTTGTAATAAGAAGAATTATAAGAGCTAATGATAAAAGTAGATAAATGTTTGGCAAAAATTTGCTGAAGAATAAAATATCAAGAATTATAAATAACAAGCCAAGAAAAGTTGCGGTAAATATTGATAACGCTATGGTAAACCAATGCTGTCTTTTTTTAAGAAGTATTTTTTCTTGATGAATAACATTAACAGGTATACTCCCATTCGATGATATAGATTTTGTAATGTTACCATCTTTAAACATAGTCTACACCTGCTTTTAGAGAATTAAATTGTAAGATTAGTTCACGGTCCCATATATAGTATTTGCAATCTTTTTATTACACTATATTTTTCTTTTATTCAGTAATTTAAGTTACCAAAAGTTTGTAAGATTGCCAATAGTATGTTATACTTATAAAAGGAGTATAAAAATACGGATTCATCGCAAAGGTTAAATAAATTCTTTTCTCAGTTTAGGCTCATTCGTTATAAAAAGGGAGATACTATTTTGCGGCCTGGCGATGTCCCTCAAGGCATCCACCATTTAGAAAAGGGATATGCAAGATTATATTCTCTTTCGCCAGAGGGTAAAGAATTAACCCTCGTAATTTACAAACCCGGTGATTTCTTTCCTGTTGTTTGGACTTTTACAGGAAAGACAAGTATTTACTATGTTGATACATTAAGTGATGTCATACTAAGGAGAGCGCCAAGAGAAAAATTTATGGAGTTGATAAAGGAAGACGCTGATGTATTTTTTAGGGTTACCCTAGATATTATTAAAAGATTCCAGGAGTCACTTAAGCGCATGGAGCATCTAGTATTTGGCAACTCAAGCTCAAGACTTGCATCTGTACTATTAATTTGTGCAGAGCGGTTTGGAATTCAAAATAACAAAAGTGGAACTCGGATTCCTATCCCTTTTACTCATAAAGAAATTGCGGATCTCGTTGGACTTGCGAGGGAAACAGTAAGTATTGAAATTAAAAAATTTAAAGACGAAGGTATTATTGGTTATAAGGGGAGATTTATCGTTATTAAAAATGAAAGAAGGTTGCAAAGGAAAGCGACCCTAGTCTAAAAAAACGCCTGCCCTTTTGAAATGGGAAGAGGAAAAGAACAAGAATCACCAACAGGAGACTGGCAGATAATGCTTGGAAAGGCAAGAGAAAGGTTGTTGGGGATAAGAGATGCATTAATAACTACATGGTTTGAGATTCACAAGGCAGAAAATCAAGACGAAAGAATAGTATTTGGGAAGAATTGGGGAGAATTAGTCAGAGAAGAAGTAGCATTGACAGAAGATGTAATTGCACCTTTGAAAATTGAGCTTGGTCTTCCAATAACCAATAGAAATCAAGAAAGAAGAATTAAAAGAAGAACAGAAAAATTAGCAGAAAAATTAGGAGGGACACCTGAGCAAGGAGTAGAGATTGTACGGCGTCATATAAGACTTACAAAAAGAATACAGAAGCGCCTCGGAGTAGAAAATAGACAATCGTCTTAACAAGTAATTTGACAAGCAGTTTTGTGGCTTCCCCAAGACTTATATTGCTGAATTTTCTTACAAAATCATTACAAATATTTTAATAAAAATTATAGATTATAGGTAACAATTATTAACATAAATGTTAAGTAAATTACTGAATAAGAATTGTAAAAGTCATATCATAAAAATGAATTTCAAGAAAGGAAGGAGGTGAAAAACGTGTATTGGATTACAGGTATTTTAGGGTTGGCATTTGCAATTGCTCCTTTTGTGCTAGGATACAGTACAAACATAGTAGCCACTTGGACGAGTGTGATACTTGGAGTCGTAGTTTTGGCAACATCCGTTATAGAGTACTTTCAGGCAGATAAAGAACAATGGGAATACTGGGTGGCAGGAATTGTCGGATTGCTTGCCATTGTGGCACCATTTTTACTGGGATTCGGCAGTTATGTGGGGGCAACGTGGACTAGTATTATCGCTGGAGTCTTACTAATATTAACCGCCGGTTCTAAAATTTCAAGGGGGCAGCCGAAGATTACTTAATCTTTAAATTGAGAAAAAATTTTATTTCTTAAACCATCGATTAGGAGAGGTTGCTTTTTTGATGTCTTTACATCTTTTTTCTTCTTGCATAACTTTTTTTAATATAATACCCTAGAAGAGGAGGTGATTAATAATGGGATATGGATACCAAGGAATGATGAACTGGTCTGGAGGTCCATGGGTAGCAGGCCTTGAAGTGATTATCTGGCTCGTGGTTTTAATTGACCTTATTCTTTTGGGATTTTGGCTCTTTAAACAAGTAGAAAAAAAGTAAGGGAGGGAAGTGAGAAAATTTAGGCCAAAATGAATTATTGGTGGACATATTCCTGAACCGAAATCACCTCGCATTCTATTTGAGGATACCCAATTCGCCTGGGTTTGGCGAAAGGTGCAAGTCTTCGTCTTGATGTTCAAGGTTGGTATGCTGCATTTCTTAAAGATTTTGTTATTCCAAATAGCGTGGTCTTCTCTAGTATCTTATAAATTATGGTGAAATTCTGGTTGATATTGCACTTATATTGTTTTCCTACTAGAATTGCAGCTTTTTTCGAAGGTTTTATGAACATGAATTTTATGATGTCAGAGAAACAGTCAGCATTAATCCAGCGCTGTTTTTATTTGAGTTATTTTAATTCTGGCTTGGAGAATAGCTGGTTGGTGGGGGGCTAGATAGGTTCATTCTTCTTCTTTTGGGCGGTCATCCTAATAAAAAGAAGAAATAGTTGTACTAAGATATGGGTCATTGACAAATAAAGTCATATTTTGGTATTTTATTAGAGGTAGATGTTATGGCAGAAATAAAATTTTCAGATAATACTTTTGATTCAGAGGTTCTCAAAAGCAACCTTCCTGTTTTGGTTGATTTTTGGGCAGACTGGTGTTCCCCATGTAGAATTATTGCACCTATTATTAATGAGCTTTCAGAAGAATATGCAGGAAAACTAAAAGTGGGAAAACTTGATGTTGACCAAAATCCTAATAGTGCAGGAAAGTACGGCGTCATGAGTATTCCAACTCTTATTATTTTCCGAGACGGTAAACCAATCAAAACCATGGTAGGTGCACAAAACAAAGAAAATTTCAAAAAAGGAATAGAAGAAGTATTAGCAACTGGCAATTAGTCACTAGCAACTAGTTTTTTACTAATTGCTAATCGCTAATAGCTAGTTGCTTTTGTGTATGGTAAATAATGCTTACGATGCTATTATTATTGGTTCAGGACCTGCAGGATTTACTGCTGCAATTTATACAACCCGAGCAAGCCTCAAAACACTTGTTATTGGCGGGAGTAAATGGGGTGGGCAGTTAATGTTAACTACTCTTGTTGAAAATTTTCCTGGATTTCCAGAAGGAATTCAGGGTCCCGATCTTATGCAAAATATGCGAAAACAAGCAGAAAAATTCGGCGCCGAATTTATAGGTGAAGATTTTCAAGAGGCAGATTTTAGCTCTTCTCCATTTAAAATTAAAGCAGGCGGAAAAGAATTCTTAGGAAAAACAGTGATAATCGCAACAGGTGCTGATACCAAATGGCTTAATATTCCAGGGGAGCAGGAAAAAATTGGAAAAGGAGTGTCTTCTTGTGCTCCCTGTGATGCATTTTTCTTTAAAGGTAAAAATGTAGTTGTAGTTGGAGGAGGAGATAGTGCAATGGAGGAGGCAATAGTTTTAGCAAATTTTGCTGACTCGATTGCTGTTGTTCATCGAAGCGAAATATTGAGAGCAAGTCAGATTATGCAGGATAAGGTTAGGAAAAATCCAAAGATAAAATTTATTTTTAACACAGAAGTAGTAGAGATTCTAGGAGATGATAAAGTTACAGGAGTAAAACTCAAAAATAATAGAACAGGAGAGATTTCAGAAATGAATATTGATGGAGTTTTTGTGGCAATCGGTCATATCCCAAATACAAAAGTTTTTAAAGGAATCGAGTTTGACAAAAACGGATATATTATTGTACATGATCACACAAGGACAAACATTAATGGAGTTTTTGTGGCAGGAGACGTACATGATAATCATTATCAGCAGGCAATAACCGCGGCAGGATTTGGTTCTATGGCTGCTTTGGAGGCTGAAAAATGGTTAAGAAACTGAAGTAACACAGGCAATAAAGTTTGAGAGATGATTTATAGCTTTAGATTACTGCAATAAACTTGTTTGATAATTTGTATCAATTGTTCCTCCCCATTCAACCATTGTAAAACCTATCCTTTGAGGTCTTGGAGGAAGTTTTAAAGGACGAACAGCAATAGGATAGCTCAGAGGTTTAAAATAGACAATAAACTCAATTCTTGTTTTCGGTTCGGGGGTTATTACCACCTTGTCAATTTGTTCCTTTTTACTTGTATTGATTAGCGAGAAAAGAATGTAATTTGAATTTAAAGCTTTTAATTTTGGGACCCAGAAATCCAAAAATTCTCCGCTTTCGGAAGAGTTTAAGCCCAGTCTATAAAGAATATTTTCAAGCTGTTGATCTATTTGAGAGTAAGAAATTATCAAACCGTTTTGAGGAGGAGAAAAGTTACCAACTTCGGATTCATAAAATAATTCTTTATATCTTTTGCCTTCATAAAAAAAGCTTCCGTTTGGAAAAGCCTCTATTCCCTGCCAGCCTGTGACAGGGTATTTTGGATTGCTTGCTATTATTTTTCCGCTGGTTTTTATAGATACATTAACTTTTATTGGTTTTTCAGGATATAAATAAATAACAGGCTTCCCAACACATACAAATCCGTCTTTGTTGCCGCATGCCGTCTGACAAATTTTATCTGTTGCCGGGTTAGAATAATAAGTACATAATCCTCCTCCAATTTTTCCTTCTCCCGTACACGTTCCATTAGAACAAAAAAACACGTTATTTGGGCAACAGACCTGCTCGGAAAGAGGGCGGCATACTCCATCATCGCTACCACAAAAGGGAGATCGAGTTGGCGCCGTTGTGGGAGGAGGCGCAGGAGTTACAAAAGAGAAAGTATTAAGTTGTAGACTATTTTTAGATTTGTTGGGCGACACAGGCACAGGCATAAGTTTTGTAAGAGTTCTGCCGTCCGTATTGGTTTTCGGCTGACCTAAGCCTCCAACGAGCATCGCGGATGTCAGAATTAAAATTATTATAAATATTGTAATAATAAGTGATTGACCGGATTGAGACTTAAACATTAGTATAGTTAATTTAGAATACCAAAACCTAAATATGAAAGCAATTAACGATTCGGATATTGACACTTCTATTCTTGTGTGTTAATATAAATCCGTGAACAATTATCGCTCGTTTTTAACGAGAGGGTGAGCGAGAAACGAATTATTTATGACATCAAATGAAATTATTCTATTGACCCGTTTGGGGTTTTTGTTGTCTTCGTAATCGTTTCTCCTTAGTTTACTAATTTTAAAAGTACTTCAGTTATTAGTGTTTTGGATTTGAGGGATCTCTGGACGGGACAAGGGCCCGAAGTTTAACTGGTTGAACACTTCATTTGCAATGAAGAGGTCACGGGTTCGACTCCCGTCGGGTCCACAAATGTAGGGTCTAGAAATTAGCGCTTAGCGTTTAGTTTAAGATGCAACTATACGCTAGACGCTAGCTAATAGACGCTAGTTTTGGCTCTTTGAAAAGTGAAGAGAAGTCTTTAAAAATCTACTCATAATGCCGATAATGGATGCCTAGGAGGTTTTGGCCGAGGAAGGACGCATATGACGGCGATATTCGTCGGGTAGGTGTCATAGACCTTTAATCCGGCGGTTTCCGAATGGAGAAATCCACTCACTTGTTGAGTAACCATCTGTAAAATTGGTTCGCACCCTTTGTACAAGTACAAATTCGAAGCACGAATATCGAAATTCGAAACAAATTCAAATGTTCAAAATTCAAATGAACAGAAAACTTTCGGATCTCGGATTTAGAATTTCGGATTTCTACTATTTGTGCACGGAGTGCGGATCAAATAGCAGCTGGTTGGGCACGGCGCAAACTGAAACATCTTAGTAGCGCCAGGAAAAGAAATCAAACGAAGCCGCGTTTGACGCGGTGAGATTCCCCAAGTAGCGGCGAGCGAAAAGGGAAGAGTCTAAACTTGTCCGTAGGACAAGAAATTTCAAATCACAAATATCAAGTTCCAAATAATATCAAATTTTCAATGACCAAAATTTCAAAATGTTTTTGAATTTGAGATTTGCAAATTGTTAATTTATTTGAGATTTGTAATTTAGATATTGGAATTTCTCGCCCTGCGGGCGAGGGTTGTAGGACTGCAATATGGGATCAGTTGAGGGTAGAAGAAAGTGCCGGAATTGCACCACCAAAGAAGGTGAAAGTCCTGTATTCAAAACCCAAGACTGCCTTATGCTGTTTCCTAAGTACCATGGGGCACGATGAAACCCTGTGGGAATCTGGGACGTCCACGTTCCAAGACTAAATACCAAAATCTACCGATAGTGAACTAGTACCGTGAGGGAAAGGTGAAAAGCACCCCGGAAGGGGAATGAAAAGACCTGAAATTATCGGCTAACAAGCAGGCAAAGCTTGTGCTTTGCACAAGGAATTCAAAAGGCAAAAGTCAAAAGGCAAAAGTATAATTTAAAATTAAAAAGTTTTGAATTTTTACTTTCAATTTTGATTTTTGAATTTTAACTTTTGACTTTCTCGCGCAGAGCGCGAGTGATGCCGTGCCTATTGAAGAATGAACCGGTGAGTTTTCCCACTTTTCATTAGTCTAACCAAGTCAAACTTGGGGAGGCGTAGTGAAAGCGATCCCTAATTGGGATAGTTAGAAAAGTGGGGAAGACCCGAAACCGGGTGAGCTAACCTTGGGCAGGGTGAACCTCGATGAAAGTCGGGGGGAAGCCCGAACCCGTATCTGTAGCAATAGGTTGGGATGACTCGAGGTTAGGGGCAATATGCCAAACGAACCCGGAGATAGCTGGTTCTCCCCGAAAT
>CAYZZF010000009.1:0-31831 GCA_964483115.1 uncultured Gammaproteobacteria bacterium
TTGCGCGCCTGAAGGGAGTCGAACCCCCAACCCCTTCGTCCGAAGCGAAGTGCTCTATCCATTGAGCTACAGGCGCAATATGTTGTTAAAAGAAACCCCATATAGTATACTAAATTAAGTCAAAATTATAAAGATTGTGGACGGGCCGCTAGCTCAACTGGCAGAGCATCTCCCTCTTAAGGAGACGGTTCGGCGTTCGACTCGCCGGCGGCTCACCAGATAGTTGTAAAACAGACTAGGGATTAAGTTGATATAACGAGCTAAATGCTAGATTCTTAGTTATATTTACTTGGCACTCCTTTCATCTGCATCTTATTTTTACTCTATAAAAAGAACCTATTTACGAAGTTTTCTCCCAGCTCCAATAATAAGGAATCCCAGACCCGTCTGTTCACCTAAAAAATTTTCTACTGGTTCAACTTTTGTAACTGGTGCGGGGATGAAAGAAGGGTAAAAAAAGGTGGACGTAGTTACTTGTACATCTTCCAAGCCTGAATTTGTCAAGAGATTTCGCATTTTGCTTTTTGAATAGAAAGCTTCGCTCCCTTTTCCATACGTTGCCCATAAATAAATTAAGTCAGGAGATAGAAAATTAGGGACACCAACTAAGACTTGGCCATTTATCCTCACATCGTTAACCATTTTTTCTGTCATTTCCAAGGCTGTGAGATTGTCAAAATGTTCAACTATACCTGTGCTATGAATTAAATCAAAGCCTTCGTGAAAATCTAATTTTAGGAAGTCTCCTTGGACTAATGACAAACTTCCTTTAAATTGGGATGCTTTTCTCATTGATTCTAAGACAAGCTGAGAATATTCTAAACAATGGGGATTAAAATCCACTAAAGTTACATGTGCGCCCTCTTGTGCCATGTATAACGATAATAATCCAGTTCCTGAACCATATTCAGCAATCTTCATAGAAGCAAATGTTTGAACCCCTAACATTTTTTTAACTTGAGCCAATAATTTTGTGTAATATCTAACCTCCACTCTATTTTCAAGATCTGGAACCTTTCCTGTCCTATTAGTTTCATCAATTTTTCTTTTCACTAAGTCTTCCTCATACCCCCATTCGTCATCTCGACTTCGTCTAAACAAACGATCATAAAAATTAGTTATTAATCTCTCTTTATCCATATAAGGTATCTAATTTAGCTCCTTCACATATCTTCTAAGATCTGTCCAAGAAATTAAGTATAGTGCAGGTTTGGTTGCTCGATTTATGAGTTGCTTATGCCATTTAATTAGTTGGTCCTCAACAGCTGAATATTTGCCGTTGGTTAAATTCTGTACAATTAACCCTTCAATTATTAGTCTAGCAAGAGAAGATTGGATTTTTTCTCCAATATAGTTTTTGAAATTGCCATAGCTTCTTGAAAATCCGAGAAAAGAATTTCCGTTGCTTCTTATTTCATAAGCAAGTTCAGCAGGAGACAATTCTTGATTTAGGTGCAGACTTGATAAAAATTTGGTAATAGTATCTACGGCTCTTTCTGAATCCAATTCAAATTGTTGTTGATCACCAGCAATAAACATCATATTATTAAAAGCTAACTCTGTTAACCATACGCGGTAATCTACATTTTCTCTATCCCAATCCTCATCAGTTACTATTGGTAAGCACTGAAATTTTCCTTCTGAAAAGAACCCTCTTCCTGCTATTGCTTCTTCCTTCTGTGTCTCTGAAATTACATCTCCTGGAAAACTTACGTCCGGAGAAAATCCAAAAAATCTATGAATTTTTAGATAACCATCTACAAAACGTTTTATTCTCTTATCTATAATGTGATCCTCATAGGCGGAATCTTTTAAAACAACTATGCAATCAATATCGCTTGTAGGCTCATATACCCCGTGGGCAACCCTTCCTGCTAAAAAAGAATATGAAAGATGATTCTCAAGGTTATCTAGAATAACATCTCTGAATTGATGACGAATTGAATCTAATACATTAGGACTTTTCTCTTCTTGTAACGGAGAACTAAACAACCACGATTCTTTAGGGTACATTTTGATAATCTTGACCTAGCAGATCTAGGCGTATATCTCTTAAGTTTTGTCTACTTATTGTAAACTGTTGCCCGCTTTGCATATTTTTTATCACGACACTTTCAGTATTTAGTTCATCTTCCCCGACTAATACTATATAAGGGATCTTCTTCTTATTTGCGAAGCTCAGTACTTTCTTTAATCTCTCACCTGTTAGATCTATTGAAACACTATAATTTGATTTTCTGAGCTCTCCGCATACTTTTAATCCCTCTGTAATAACTGAATCTTGAGCGCCTAGGGGTATAACCAATACTTCTAATAGTGTTTCTCTGGGTTCAATTTTACCCTCAGTCCGCAAAGCATCGTATATCCTTGATAAACCAACGGTACCACCAACTGCCGGGATAATCTCATCGGTTTCCATTAATTTTCCTATAATTCTGTCATATCTTCCTCCAGCAGCCAACGATCCAGCCACTTTACCCCTTTTTAAGAAAACTTCAAATACAGGACCGGTATAATATTCCAAACCCCTAGCTAGAGTAGGCACAAACTCAACATTACTTATACCCAGGCTCCTTGAGTATTTTAATAATTGGCTAGTTTCCTCAATACCTTCTCTTCCCTCCTCATTAACCATATAAGCGGAAACTCTTCTTAATCTTTCTTCATTTGTATCACTATCTTGGAAAGATAGTGATTGAAATATTTTTTCTATAAACTTTCTGGATATACCTCTAGTCTGCGCATCTTTGAGCACACCTTCTTTTCCAATTTTTTCCAATTTATCTAGGGAGAGTAAGGCACCTGATGCTTGGTCTGCAGGAATGCCACAATCATTTAAGACACCGTTTAATAGCTTCCTATTGCTAAGGTTTACTATTATATCCAACCCGAGCTTTTCAAAAACTTCATTAAAAACTTCAATAAGTTCAAAATCTGCCAAAATGCTAGCGGTGCCAATGGTGTCTATATCACATTGCCAAAATTCTCGATCTCTAGTTCCAAATTCGTCTCTCCACGCTCTATCTATTTGGTACCTCTTAAATGGCCGACCAAGTTGGGGATTGGAGGCATAAACTCTGCTTAAAGGAACTGTTTGGTCGTATTTTAAAGCAAGATGCCTTCCGGCTCTATCACTAACTTTGTATATTTGCTTTACGATTTCACTGCCTCCGGCATATTTAGATGTTAAAGTATCTTCATACTCCACAGATGGTGTCTCCAATGGGTCAAAACCATGACTTTCAAAAACAGCAATTATTTCTGACCTAATTTGGTTTCTTACTATTTGTTCTCTGGGCAAGAAATCTTTAAATCCTTTTGGTGCTTGCATTTCTTTTTCTTTTGACATAGAATTTACAAAGTTTAGCATAAAAGACTGATCAATTGCAATCTGTAATAGCAAGGTATGTTAGTTTAGTGTATTTTTTTAGAAAATTATGCCATTAATTGAAAGGGTAAAAGAATTACAAGCAGTAAGAAGAGGCGTTGAGCCTATTATCTCACCAAAGCTTCAAGAAGTATTCTCTAGATCAGGAATAGAATGGCTTGGTTGGACAATTAGCTGAGTTGACACCTGTTGAGGTAAATCAAGAGTTTATTGAAAAGGGTAGGAAAATGGTGATAGCAGTAAAATGGCCTACAGAGAACAAGCAGGAATATAATCAGATAATACTTTCCATTAGGGAAGAGCGGTCTCTTTTATTGGAAATCATATGTCTAATCAATATTTAAGACTCGAGGGGGGAAATATTTTTGAAAAAAATCTAGTTGAAGAATACTTAGCTAGAACTTTTGTGAATCCAAGTATAATAAAAGTTCATCCATAATTATTCCTCGTTAGGCCTTCGGACAGGAATAATTTAAAAAACTCTCTAGTCTGTTTAAGATACTAAGAGGATCACTGCGTAAAATGTGGTGAACCTCAAAGCTGTCTCCAATCAAAGTACTAAGATATGACTAAGATAAAAGATAAACTTTTTCCATTGATAAAATTTTTTCTAGGCTGGCCTATTTCTATTATTGCCCTTTTTTTTATAGTTAAGTTAATTATTCCGCAATTTTCAACAATTCTTGCTAATTTTAAACAATTAACTATTTTACCATTGATATTCGGGGTTATTTGTTTTTTACTTTATAATTTTATTCGCTCCTATCTTTGGCAAAGGCTTCTTAGAGAAAAAGGCTATAACATACCATTTAAAGAAGCATGCTTTTTATGGGAAACAGCCGAAATAAAAAGATATATTCCAGGAAACATCTGGTCATTTTTAGGAAAAGGTCTTGCATTTTCTCAAAAAGGAGTAGACAAAAAGATTATTGCCCAACTCCTTTTATTTGAAATCGAATTTTTTTTACTTGGATCCGCTATAGTTTCTCTCTTTTCAATCCCTTTTATTTTACAAGAAGTATTTAATTTTAGAAATTATTTATGGATAATAACACTATCATCAGCGATAATCGTTTTTGCAATCTCGACTTTATTTATTTTTAGTAAAAACATCTTGGGGAAAGTGCATCTTTTACCAGATTTTTCTCCCTTAACCAAGCTTGCTTTTTTATCAATTTCTTCTCTTTCTCTTATTTTTTTCGGCCTTGGAACATATCTTGTAATTGCGTCCGTAGTTTTTTTAAGTCTTAAATTTATTTTGTCATTTATTGGCTTTTTTGTGCTTTCTCTCTTTGTCGGGTATATCTCTTTTATTACCCCGATGGGGTTAGGAGTTAGAGAAGGAACAATAACCATAGGGCTTGCCAAAATTCTGACATCTCAAATTGCAGGTTTTGTTGCAATCTATTCTCGAATAATCCTTATAATATCAGAACTTTTGTTCTTCATACTTACAGCCGTTTGGAGAACCACAAAAAATAAATTATTTTTAAAAATTGAAAACTTTATAAAGGGGCACTCTCACGAAGTAATCCTCGTATCTTTGATATTAATTTATATTTTTTACTTCACCACTGCAAGTTTCTTAAGATTTGATAACTTTTTTACCGGCCGTTTTGACTTGGGCAATATGGATCAAACAGTATGGAACACGCTTAACGGAAGAATTTTTGAACTCACCAATCCAAACGGAACAAATATTACTTCCCGCCTTGCATTTCATGCAGACTTTATCCTAATTCTGCTAGCCCCATTGTATTTTATATGGTCCAATCCCAAAATGCTTCTTCTTATTCAGTCAATAATTTTGGGTTTTGGCGCAATTTTTGTATATTTACTGTCTAAAGACGTACTGAAAAATAAAAATTTATCCCTTGTTTTTTCCTTTGTATTTTTAATAAATCCTGCCTTGGGTTTTGTCAATTTATATGACTTTCATCCGGTCGCGCTTGCAACGACATTTCTTCTTGCAGCTTTCTATTTTTTAAAAAAACAAAAATATATATGGTTTCTAATATTTCTTCTGTTGGCTTCATTGACAAAAGAAGATGTGTGGATAATAACAGCAATTTTCGGTTTATATATTTTTTTCATTGAAAAAAGAAAGCTATTAGGAACGGGAGTAACTATTATTTCTGTTGCGATTTTTTATTATCTAATTTGGTATGCTATTCCACAAGCTTTGGGCGGACAGCATTTTGCGCTCTCTTATTATTCTGATTTTGGCAATTCTCCAGCAAGTATTATAAGAAATATAGTTTTCTCCCCACAAAAAACTTTAAGCATAATCTTACAAAAAAAACAGATGCTCTACCTTTCTAACCTTTTTTCTCCTCTTGGATTTCTATCCATTCTATCTCCTATAACTTTGATTTTCGCAATTCCAAGCCTCTTAATAAACCTTCTAAGCAACCAGCCCCAATTTCAAGAGATCTATTACCAATATTCATCTAACATAACTCCGTTTCTTTTTATTTCTGCAATATTTGGTGTAAAAAATCTTCTAAAGTGGCTACCAAAAATCTCCGTAAACTTTTTCATTTTTTATATAACTTTTGTTTCTATACTATTTGCATATCTACTAGGTCCTTTACCTTCCTCCAGAAATCCAAATATCAATATGTTTATAAAACAGTACCAAGATAAAGAAATCATTGATGATTTCCTTTCTTCAATCCCTCCAAAGTTCAGTATCGCAGCGACTAATAATCTTGGCTCTCATTTGTCTCATAGGCAGAAAATATTTACAATACCGGTTGGAATTGACAAGGCAGACATAATCGCGTTTTTATTAAATGATCCTTTTGCTCAACCATCCCTTGCAGCACAAAAAGAAATTGTAAAAAAGATGCAGAAAGATAAAAACTACATCGAGGTTTTTAAACACGATAACTTTATTGTTTTTGAAAAACGAAATTTATATTTAGAAAAGGGCCCAAAAAAAATAAACCAGGTTAAATTATTTCCATTATCTATCCCTTCTTTGGCCAGTAGAAGTTATCAGGGAGGAAAAATAACTATTGAAAAGAAAGTAAAATCTTCAGGATTATTTTCAAGTTATATAGTTTCCTACCCATCGGATGGACTTAAAATATATGCGCTGATGAATGTTCCAAATTCCAAAAAACCTAAAAACGGATATCCAGTACTTATTATAAATCATGGCTACATAAACCCGAAATACTATGATACTGTTAATTCGTATAAATCGATTACCGATTACTTTTCTTCTCTTGGATTTTTGGTTCTAAAACCTGACTACAGAGGAAACGGAAAATCAGAAGTTGATAATAAGGCTCTTATGAGATTTGCTTATCCAATAGATGTAATGAATTTAATTGAGTCTGTAAAAAATATTAATGGTGCAGATAAAAATAAAATTTACATGTGGGGACATTCAATGGGGGGAGAAGTAACTCTGGAAGTTTTAGAAATTATAGGGAAAAATCCGGAACTTGCAAAAAATATTAAAGCAGCGGTCCTTTGGGCGCCGGTAACTGATCCTCTCAAGTGGTTTGCAAAGTCTCATATATCACAACTTGAGGAGGCTACAATACGACCATTCCCTTATACGCAAACTTTTAAAATTTTAGGCACACCAGATAAAAATCCACAACTTTGGCAAAGTCTTTCTCCTCTTTCTTATCTATCATATATCCAAGCACCAGTTCAAATAAATCATGGCACATCAGACGAGAATGTTCCCTACGAGTGGTCTATAGAACTTTTCAATGATTTAAAAAGTCTTAATAAACAAGTAAAATTCTATCTTTACCCAGGCAACGACCATAATATGCAACCATCGCAATATGAAGCGTTGGAAAATTCTTTAGCTTTCTTTAGAAGCCATTAGAACATACGATGCTTCCTTTAATCTATCTCTATTCAAAAATATATAAACCCCATAAGCAAATACGATTATGGCTCCCAATCTAATTGCAAATATAGATCCTAGACGTTCCGCTATAATTCCTACCTGAAAACTTCCAATCGGAAACATTCCTAAAAACATAAGAGTATATATACTCATTACTCTTCCTCGTATATCATCAGGTACTAAATGCTGTATCGTTGAGTTAATTATTGAAAATTGCATAATAAGTCCAAACCCGACAAAAAAGAGAACTGGAAGGGCAAAAATGTAGTTTTTAATAAAAGTGAACGAAAGGACCGATAATGAAAATAATAAACAACCTACTAGTATAAAAACTAACGGGTTTAATTTTTTGGACAATACCGAAATAATAATTGCGGCAAAAACAGCACCAACTCCAGTTGCAGAATAAAGATATCCCAGAACGGCAGGCCCTTGATGAAATATATTTTGAGCAATTACGGGCATAAGAGTTGAGTAAGACCACCCAAAGATAGATATAACACCTGTAAACATGAGAAGAGTTTTTATTATAGGATGAGAAAATGAATAAGACAATCCTTGTTTAATTGCCTTAACAGGATGGGGATGGACTTGAGGAAGTAATTTTTTTGATGTTATAAAAAATAAGGCAATTATAACTGCTATAAACGATATTCCATTTATAATAAATGTTCCTCCTATTCCAATTGCCGCAATAAGAATACCCGCTATTCCTGGTCCTATAACGCGTGCACCGTTAAAAATACTCGAATTAAGCGCTATGGCAGATGCTAAATCTTCTCTCCGTACCATCTCAACAACAAATGCTTGACGAGCTGGATTATCCAAAGCGCTAACAGTTCCAAAAAGGAATGCAAGAACTGAAACTCCGACAAGATTTACCTTTTGAAATAAAGTCAAAAAACCCAATACAAATGCAAGCATCATCGGGATAATTTGCGTTATATATAAAATCTTTTTCTTATTAAATCTATCGACTATCACTCCTCCAAATAAAGCAAATAGCAGAACAGGAAGTGTACTTAATGCAGAAACGGTTCCCACCCAAAAAGCAGAATTTGTCATCTTAAGAACCAGCCATCCTAAAGCGACTATCTGAAGCCATGTGCCGATAAGCGAGATAAGTTGTCCACTAAAATATAGTCGATAATTTTTGTATTTAAATGCTGGAAATGCATTTAAAAATGATTTACCCATTCTTCTCTTTCTTCTATATTAAGCTCAGAACATTCATCAACGATATATTCCTCTTGTAATGCTTTCTTCCATAAATTTTTATTATATTTTATTCTTTTCAAAAGTGTCAATAAAATAGAGTTGACAAAAACTATAATCAAAATTATAATCTTAATTTGAATATGTGGGACAAAATACCAAATGATAAAATAATTCAAAAGACAAAAAAAGCCCTTAATGAAAACGGAGTCAATGTAATTGTAGTCAAAAATGGACAGGAGGCAAAAAGGAAAATTTTAGAACTTATTCCAAAAGGTTCTGAGGTAATGACAATGACGTCTGTAACTTTGGACACAATAGGAGTAGCTCAGGAGATAAATGAATCAGGAAATTTTAACTCTGTTCGAAATAAACTCATGTCGATGGACAGGACTACACGCATACCGAAAAATCCGAACCTCTTTTAAGTTAAAAAGATAGTGGTTCGACTTCGCTCACCACTACTATTTTTATCGCTCTACCTTTGGCCGAAGCTATAAAACTGTCGGCTCCCGCCAAAGGCCGCAAAGCATTTACCCTCCACAAAAAACTCCAAACAATCCAAGAGCAAGAGCTACTCCCGCAATTCCCAAACTGCCTTTTAATGTAAAGCTAAATGCTTTTTGTTTTTTAATATCTTGTAATAACTCGATCACTCTTCTTAAGGGATTTCCGACATGAACATCTATTAAGTCGTCGGAAGATTCTTTAACTTTTTTATTGGTGCCATTGATTGACTCTAAAAGTTGGGTTGCAAAATTTTTTGGAGTTGTCTCTTCCTGTTTTTCTCCTTTTACAAAATGCCCCTCTTTATCTCTTTCCTTATTTTCTGCAACAATACTTTTTAATTCACTCTTCGCCATTAATAATATTAAATAAGTTTTTTACTATTAAAGTCAACAAGAGGCTTCAGGTTTTATAGCTCATCAGCTATTGATAAATTACTTAAAATTACTATCAACACAAACTAATCATTGACTTTTATACTTAAAAGATGTAATAGTAATTTCATATTTTTAAAGAAAGGAGGTGTAAAATATGCCATTAAAAGGCGAGCTAGTGTCTGGGGCAGCAATATCGGATGCAAAAGAATTTTCCGCATCTACATTAGGAGCGGAAAATAATGCTAATTCACCATACGTCCCATGTAAGCCACCGCCTTGTAGAGGATGTAGGCCATGTACGGCTTGCAGCTGTGGCGGCGGTGATGGTGCACCAGCAGAAGCTAGAGAAAAAGCACCCGTTAAATAGTGGAGGAAATATTGTGATGCCTAGAGATCGGGGATTTTGTTCCGGGTATTAAAAAAATGTTTTTTTCTTCAAAACAGCTTGATGATGATGTTATAGAAAGAGGTGCCCGGTTTATATGCGAAAATCCGGAAATTGTAAAACATGTCCACAAAATAACTTCTTATAATGACGAACCAAAGTTATACAGCTACGCAATAATTTTTAAAGACAAATTTGAAAGTGAATACAGTAATGAGTCGGGCGCTGCAGGCGTATCTTTTAATAAAAAAAGGGCATTCTTAAAAGCCTTGGGAGAAACGGTAGAAAGATATTCACTAAGCGGAAATAACAACAAGAAATTTATAAATGAAAGCTACGAAAGGTTAACCAGTCTTCATAAACCAGCTATAAATCTGAAAGAAGTAACCCCAATTTTAGATAAGGAAACACAATGCAAAAAAGCGGCGAAAGCAAAGATACATTGGATTAGAGGAAAATCTTTAATGTCTAATAAAGATGTTTTGATTCCTGCGCAGCTAATATACGTGCCATATGTATATCAACATTCGGAACCTGCTCTACGTTTTCCGATATCAACAGGTGCCGCAGCAGGAGCTTCTCTAGAAGGAGCTCTATATAGAGGCATTTGTGAAGTTATTGAAAGAGATGCTTTTATGATTCACTATCTTAATAAACTTTCTTCTCCTCGTGTAAATTTATCGTCTTTGAAAAACGCCATAATTAACAATGTTTTACGACTTTATAGGAGATATAATTTGGAGCTATATATCTTTGATATTACAACGGACTTAAAAGTTCCAGTATTTGCCGCAATTACTATAGATAAGACAGGGATTGGCCCCGCGGTGTCCGTGGGACTTAAAGCCGGTTTTGACATAGAAACAGATATTATAGGAGCGATTGAGGAATCTTTAATGGTAAGATCTTGGGCAAGAGACAAGTTTATACAAGGAGGCAAAAAGCATAAGGATAAAGAAAATATTATTTCTCTTGAAGATAGAGAAAGTTTTTGGTTTCCAGTTTCAGTAATTAAATATCTGGATTTTTGGCTGAAAAGCAAGAGCTCTAAAAAATTAGATTTAAGTTATAAAAAAGATTTAGATGGCAATTATTTTAAGAAAATCATTCAAGTATTAAAAACAGAAAATATTGAAGCTTTTTATACAGATATAACTGATAACGAAATTAAAAAATACGGATTATTGGCAATAAAAACAGTCATTCCGAAACTACAGCCTTTATATTTGGACGAAAGAGATTCGTATTTGAAATTGGATCGCTTATTTTCTGCTCCTGTTAGGATGGGATTTTTATCAATTCCCAATAGAATAAATCAATTAAATAAAATACCGCATCCATTCTTATGAAGAAATATTTTACACAAAAATTTATAACCAAACTAGAAGGAAGACAAGCAATTTCCGATAAATTTCATATAGCTACAAATACTGAAAAGCTTGATCCTCCTAATCGATCTTCATCCGAAAATATTCCTAAATCATGGATTAAGATTCATTTTAAAATATACCCTCGCTTGAACAAAATTAGGCTTAATAAAGTTAAATTTGGTAGAAATAAACTTATTACTCTTTTTAAAAAAAGATTTTCGGCTAGGCATTTTTCTACTCTTCCTATAACAAAAGACGAGTTGTCTTATTTACTATATGCATCCTCAGGATTAATAAATTTGGGTAGAAACTTAGACGAAAGCAGAAGGCCTTATCCATCGGCAGGTGCAAGATACCCATTAGAAGTTTATCCTCTGATAATGAACTGCAAAGGAATAAAAAGCGGGTTATATCATTACAATGTAAAGGAAAATTTATTGGAATTGCTTTTAGAAAAAGACCTAGTCAAGTGGGTTTTAAAAAATACAAGTGGTGATAAATGGATTGCAACAGCAGGTGCATTATTTATAATTACAGGTGTTTTAGACAGAACAAGAATAAAATATAGAGAGAGAGGATATAGATATGCACTTTTGGAAGCAGGGCATTTAGGCCAGAATATCTGCCTAACGGCGACCGAACTCGGCTTGGGAAGTTGTGCCTTAGGAGGATATATTGACAAAGAATTTGATAAATTATTGGATATCGATTTGCAAGAAGAATTTACTTTGTATATGATTGCAGTTGGTAAATTATGAAATATACAAAAAGGGTATTAAAAAACGGTCTCAGACTTGTAACAATATCAGGTCTTTCTACAAATGCAGTAACGATGGCTATCTATGTTAAGGGCGGTTTTAGATTTGATTTTAAAGATAAACCTGGAATTTCCCATTTTGTTGAACATATTATTTTTAATTCAAAAGGGAACTCTTCTAAATCAAATAATTTAGCTCAAATCGTAGAAGGTCATGGTGGATGGCGTGACGCTTTTACTTGGATTGAACATCAAGAACATATGATACATTTACCAAAAAATAACCTTGAAGACGGATTAAAATTACTAGTAAAGACAGTATTCGAACCGAATATATCCAATTCTGAAATTCAAAAAGAAAAAGGAGTTATAAAGGAAGAAATACTTAGGAATAAAGCTGATCCGTCTCGTGCAATTTGGGACTATGCTTGGCTTCCTTTATTCTTTCAGGGAACAAATTTGGCAAGGCCGTATTCCGGTACTTCTGCTGACGTTTCGTCAATTTCAAAATCCGATGTAAAGTCATTTATTTCTAAATATTTTCGACCTGAAAATTCGGTTATGTTTGTTGCTGGAGACATTGATCATGATTATGTCCAAAAAATAGCCGAAAAATACTCCGAAAAATATAAGAAAAACTATAAAAGAGAAAAAATTAATCCTATTGCTTTTAAGAACAATAAACAAGTTTCTATTTATGAAGATCCGTTTTACCATCAAACGTCATTGTGTATAGGAATAAAAACTGTACCTTTTAAGTCTCCATTAAAATATAGACTCGATATTCTAAAAGAAATGTTAGCTGGTTATTTTAACGCTCCATTGATTCAAAAATTAAGAGATGAAGGAGGTCTCGTCTACGCATGGTTTTCGTTTCATGAAAATCTCAGCGACACTGGATATCTTTTTCTCAATATTACAACAGCACATAAAAATGTGAAACAGGTTGCTTATATAATCTTAAAAGAATTTAAACGCTTTGCCGACGGCAAATTTTCAAGCGGTGAAATTGAAATAGCCAGAAATCATTTAATCGGAAGTGTTTTGGTTAATACAGAAACCGGACAAGATTACATAAAATGGTACGGCTTACAAGAGTTATTAAACCCACTAAAGGTAGTCGATGTTAAAGAGAAAGTAAAATTATATAAAAAAATTACCTACAATGAAATTAGAGAATCAGCTAAATTTTTTTCAAAAAATAATATATTTATCGCAGCTATTGGAAAAGCGGATAAACCTACTTTATTAAAGTTAATTTAAAATTCTGCCTAATTTATCCTTTGTTATAAACATGAGCACATCAAAAGAATAGATAGATAGAATTGGTTTATATTACAACATTTATGATCCCCTGTTTAAATTCTTTTGTCGGGATTCTAGCCGCCCTGAACTGTATGAAATACACATAGGCTATTCGGAAAATAGTAATACCGGGGATTCTCCGTCTAAACTTCTAGAGAAAAATTAATTACGGTTGCTAATATTTAGAATGGACAATCCGTATTAGACGCAGGTTGCGGAACTGGCACTTTAGTATTTGAAATTTCTAGCTTATTTCCTGAAGTTAATGTTTATGGAATTGACTTATTAGACGAACATCTTGATGTCGTAAATCGATATAGTCGTAAATCGATATAAAGGTAGTTTTCCAAAAGTATTTTTATCAAAACAGGATTTTCTTAATCTAAATTTTGGTGATAGCTTTTTCGATAGGGTTATCTTTTTCGATAGCCTAATCCATGCAGAAGATAAACACATGCTGCTTTCAGAGACGCGTCGTATATTAAAACCAAAAGGAAGAATCGTGATTTCAGATATATTTATCACTTCAAATGACATAACAGAGACAGAAAAGCAAAGTCTTAGTAGATTTAATGAGACAACGGGCATTCCTGTTTTTGAAGATTATTCACATTTTGTTAAAGAGATGATACGCTTGAATTTTGGCAATATTTCTGTAGAAACTATTACGGATAGAATAATGCCGACTATTCCAACTTTTCCAATGATGCAAGATTTTGTCGACCATGCAGCCTATGAAGCCTTAAGCAAGGCGTCCGCCTTAATAGAGATCAAACTGCATTAATTAATTTATTTGTTAATAAAAAGCTGAGTATCTTATTCTTACGGCTGATTTAGATAAATAATTACTTTAGCAGACAACATTGTTATAATTATACGATGAAACAACAACAAGGAGCTACCAATGCAATTATTTTAAATAAGAAAAATGAATTTCTCTTGACTGAAAGGGTATTTAATGATGAGTATATGACGGGATACTGGGAATTGCCGGGAGGAAGAATGACTTATGGAGAAACTCCGCAAGAAGCTCTTGAAAAAGAAATTAAAGAAGAATGTGAGATAAATATTAAGATAATAGAACCTGTATCTGCAAACACTTACTTCATTAAGAACCTACAAAGAGTCGAAATAACATTCTTGCGTGAAGCTACCAGCGAAAATATAAAGCTTAGTCTGGAACATTCAAGCTTTGGATGGTTTACCAAAGATAGTATTAATAAAGGAAAGTTGGGCTTCTAATTCTAAAACGGCATTCAATAACCCTCTTGTAATAAAATCAACAAAAAGTTACCATAAGTATATGATTACAGTCATCAAAGCTACGGGGGAAAAAGAACCGTTTTTAGAGGGAAAAGTTATAGACTCTATTAAGCGTGCAGGGATACCAGAAGACCTGCAAAATCAAGTACTTAAACATATTAAAGCGAAACTTTATGAAGATATTCCAACTTCAGAGATTTATCGCCACATTATTGAATTTCTAGAACATTCATCTCATCCCTTTACTCAAGGGAAATATACTCTTAAACAGGCGATTATGGATCTTGGGCCGACCGGCTATCCTTTTGAAAATTTTGTTGCAGAAATTTTAAAAGCCCAAGGTTATGAAACTTCGGTTCGCCAAATTCTAAACGGCAAATGCGTTACCCACGAAGTTGATATTGTAGCTTCAAAAGATGACAGAAAAATAATGGTTGAGTGTAAATTTCATAATAGTCCGGGTACAAGATCTGATGTTCATGTCTCTTTATATACAAAAGCAAGATTTGATGATGTAAGAGAAAAACATAATCTTTCAGGGGCCTGGCTTGTAACCAACACAAAAATTACGACTGATGCACTTGACTATGCTCGTTGCAACAATATGAGAATTATAAGCTGGAGTTATCCGAAAGAAGAAAGCTTAAGAGATCTTATTGAGAGATTGAAACTTTATCCGATTACAGTTCTCGTCTTTTTATCAAAATCACAAAAAGAACAGCTTCTTAAAAAGAACATTGTTTTAGTAAAAGCTCTTTGTCAAAATCCAAGTCTGTTAGATGATTTAAATCTGCCTTCCGATAAAAGAAAAAATCTCGAAAACGAACTAAACTTTGTCTGCAATTTCAGCTAATTTTGTCCTTTCATATTTGTCTGCCATATAACCATTGGGGACAGTCGTCAATTTCTCTGAATAAAGTAAAAATCCATTTCGAATAGTATAATCTCCAAATTTATCATTAATTTTATCGACTGCCGATAAGAGTTTGCTGTCTTTATAGTCTCTATCAAAAAGGGGAAGTGGAAGATTATCGCTATCTTCAAGAGAAGAAACCCAAACGCTAATCATCCGAACATAGTTGTTAGTTAAGAAATATTCCTTGTTTAATAAATTTTTACATAAATCAAAAATATCTTTTCCACAATCTATATAATCACTGTAAGTTTTACGTGATGAAAAGTTGAGACTCCCTTTTAAACTTAAACCTACAGTTCTTGCTTTTTTGTTTAATCTTCTAAGCTTTATGCCTATTTCTTCACAAAGCTCAAAAATATTCTGAAGTACTACCTTTTGATTATATTCATTTTTAGGTAAACAGTAATTCCTCCCAACCGATTTAACCTCTGGTACCTCTGTATAAGGAATGACAGCGGAATTATCAATTGCCATTCCAATATTTTTAAGAATTTGAGAATAAACTTTTCCAAATTCAGCTTCAAGCCGATGAATCTCAACAGTCTTCAAATCTAGAAGACCATAAATATCAAGTTTATTTAATCTTGCGGCTATCCTTTCCCCAATTCCACAAACATCTGTAAGTCCTGCCTTAAAGTAAACTTTTTCCAAATTATTTTGGTTAATTTCAAAGATTCCATTCGGCTTATTTATTCCTGATGCCAGCTTTGCCAGAAGTTTATTATGAGAAATACCAAAAGAAGCAGTTATAAACTTTCCGATCTCTTCTCTTATACGTTTTCTAATCTCCTGAATAATGCCGTAAACTCCGCCGAATAAATGAGCGGTTCTACTAACATCCATAAAAACCTCATCAATTGAAAAAAGTTCAACAAAGGGGGAATAGTCTTTGCAAATATTTAAAAATTTCTTACTAACCTGCCAATATTTTATGAAATCAGCTGAAACAAGAATAAGATTAGGACAAATTTTCAATACTTCATAGCTTCTGCTTCCTGTTTTTATCCCGAGTTTCTTAGCTTCTCTTGAAGATGCAATAATACAAGTTCTGCCGTTTTGAGCAGTAACTCCTATTGGTCTGCCGCGTAACTTAGGACTATACTGTTGTTCAACGCTGGCAAAAAAAGAATCAAAGTCGATATGAAGAATAATTCTTTTAAAATCTTGAGCTTGTCGAAACACCATGTAGAAATAAAGTAGAACATTATCCGAAAAAAATCAATATAATAAATTGGTTCTTTTAATATCAAAATTGTGATTCATTTTTTATAGGCCATATGCGGAAAGGGGAGATCTTTCTTCACAAATATTTACAAATTTATAAATTTTTTGGGTGGCCGACCGGACTTGAACCGGCAACCACTAAGTCCACAACCTAGTGCTCTAACCATTGAGCTACGGCCACCGCGGGTATAAGTATATCAAATTTTTAGAGTAATGTCTCCACTCGTCTTTTCAAAAAAAAGCCAAAAATAACCCCCGTAACAAATCCTGCAATGTGGGCAAAAAAGGCGACTCCTCCTGTAGAGCTTGAAAGAGAAAAAGTTGCGGTTCCCGATATTAATTGCAAAATAAACCAATATCCAAGCAAAAGGGCTGCTGAAATATTAATAATTGCGGGTAAACCAAAAATAGGAATAAGCGTTTTTACTTTAGAATGGGGGAAAAGTATATAGTATACGCCCAACACTCCTGCAATAGCACCTGATGCGCCAAGAATCGGAATTGTCGATGATGGCATCATAAAATACTGAAATAAATTTCCCACAATTCCTGCTGTAAAATACAATATAGGATAGAAAAACCAACCTGTGTAACCATCCACATTATTGCCAAACACCCAGAGAAACCACATATTCGAAATAATATGCAAGAAACCTCCATGGAGAAAAATTGCAGTTACAAAGGGTATAAGAGTTTGATAATTTGAGAAAGAGATATTTGCAGGAATAAGAGCATATTTTTGAATTAACGAATCTGGAGAAGGCGATAAGATTTGCTGAAGAAATACAAAAATTGTTGCTAAAATTAGCAAAATATTAACAAACGGAAATCTTCGCGACTCTATAGAATCAGATAATGGAAACATAGCAAAAATTTAGAATTTAGAATTAAAAATTAAGAATTAAATTGGTAAGAGTGGTGTAAAGAATTATGGCGCGCCTGAAGGGAATCGAACCCCCAACCTTGTCGTTAGAACCGACCTGCTCTATCCGTTGAGCTACAGGCGCCTGCTTCAAACGACAATCTTATTTTACCATCACAGTTTGTTATAATCAATTCAGTGAATTATTTTAAAAAAGCTACACAAATTTTGCCTATAATTTTAACATTTCTTACATTTCTAGGTCTTTGGGGAATTCTGTTACTTCTGATTCGTTTCTTTAACCTTCTGCCAGTAAAAGAAAAGGTTGTTGTTTCACTTAGAAAAACTGACATATTGGTTGGTCTTATAATCTATCTTAAAACCTCTATTGATTTTGCCATCTTTATAGGCAATGCAATGCATGCAAATCCCGGCTGGAAGAAAAGAATTGCTATCGAATTAGGCACGGCTGTTGGAAATGCAGTCGGGACGCTCGTAATTCTTACTGTTTGGATTTTCTTTAAACAAGTGCCCATTCTTATAGTAACTATGATAATTCTTGCATCTTTAGTACTTCTTCAAATGGCGCAAGAGAGTTTTGATTTATTCTATAAGAAAAACAGTGTATCGCCAGTTTCCTATACTGTGCTCTTTCTATCAAAACAGTTGAAGTTTATAAACAAGATAAGTAACAAGTTGTTTAAATATATCACACTAAACTTGAATATTTTGAATGTAAAATCTCTTTCTTTTTTTAATTTGGCTGTTTTTTCCTTCAGTGTTCCTTTTATTTTAGGCCTTGATGATTTTGCAGGCTACATTCCTCTCTTTTCGATCATAAATGTTTACGGATTTGCAGTAGGAGTTTTTTTAGGACACATGCTTTTAAATCTTGGGCTTTTTCTTTCGCCAACAAAAACTACGTCATTAGTCCGTCATCCTTTAATACTCATTATTGGAGGATTGGCGTTTGTTGGAATAGCATTTTGGGGATTTTGGGAGGCCTTAAGAATTCTTCAATTAATCGTTCATTTTAAAATCAATTAACACAAAAGCACAATCTTTAATAAAATCATCCACGCAAATTAAAGGATAGAAAAAACACCGATGTCAATGGGAAGAACCTCTGTGGTGAGCGGGATAGGGGAGTCGAACCCCTCTTTTTTGCTTGGAAAGCAAATGTTGAACCGCTCAACTAATCCCGCTTGTGTATATTATAAACCGGATTGCTTTAAAGGAGCAATATGTCTTAAGGCAAAATCTTGAATTCCACCATTTGCAATCACATCTTTTATATCCACAGCTTTCCCAAAAACAAGCTTTAAATTTCCACGAGAGTCAGGAATTGAGCATATAGGAGTTATTTGAGTATAAGGCTCTACGGCAGCAATTTTCCTAATATATCTATTTCCTTTAAAAGGGAAGTTAAAATCATCTTCTGTCCTCTCTCTAGCTTGAGGCATCCATACAGATGCTCCTCCAGCAACTATTCTTTGTACAGCGCTTTTTTTAAGCCTTTGGTGGTTTACAATTCTTTCTCCGTCTCCATTTTCATCTTTCCTGAACCTTGGAATTTCTACAATTTCGCATCCTAAAGCTTCTCCTACTACATCAAAATAAAGACCGCTTAATTTCCCTATTGCATGCCTTGCAAGACCTCTTTGTATAATAAGAAAAGGTTCTCGAATATAATCATCCTGTATTCCAGACCTTTCATCATATCCAACTTGCACCATTTTGAAAAATTGACCAACATTTCGAAGGGGACCCCCTTTAACGTGGTTTGCAACAAATATAGTGGGTCCTGATGTAGGAATATTTTGCTCACCACTAACTTCTATAGAAAGCTCCGAATAGTCTAAAAGACGGGAGACTTCTTTTGCAATAGATACTTTCTCACCCCTCCATGTCCTTCTAGCATAAATTCTTAGTAATCTGCGTCCATCTGGATTTAAACCTGAGCCTAATATTGCTTTATCAATGATAAATGCTAGCACGTGAGCCACTAGAGCATTCTGAAGAAAAAGCTTTTGTTCTTTATAAGGTCTTTCTTTAGCATCCAATCCATCTAATTGTTCAACTCTTGCCATTTGACAATTATATCAAAAATTAGTCGGGGACAGAGGACTCGAACCTCCGACCTCACGGTCCCAAACCGCGCGCTCTAACCAACTGAGCTAGTCCCCGGCTGTGCCGCGGGAGAGAGTCGAACTCTCACGTCGTTGTCGACGAGGGCTCTTAAGGCCCTTGTGTCTACCATTCCACCACCGCGGCAAGTCATGTATATTTTACTTTAAATACAACCTTTATTCAACCATGCGCAGGTGGTTCAATCCCCAAGGATCTAAGAGAGTAATCCAAAAACTCGCTCATCTTCTCCCTTAAAAACAAAAAATCTTCGGCTGAAAAATTTTTCTCATAAATATTTATTTTATTTGTATAATACATTATAATTTTTGCTAAAATATACTAATGAAACTTTATAATACTCTCTCACGCCGAATTGAGAATTTTAAACCGCTTAAAGATAAAGAGGTAAAGATTTATGTTTGCGGAATAACACCTTATGATACGACCCATGTTGGCCACGCTTTTACCTACCTTTTCTTTGACACCCTAATAAGGTATTTAAGATTTAAAAACTATAAAGTTAATTATATACAAAATATAACTGATATTGATGATGATATTTTAAAAAAGGCAAGAGAAGAAAAAAGAAACTGGAAAAAACTAGGTGATTTTTGGACAAAACGGTTTATTGCTGATATGAAAACGCTAAACATTTTACCCCCAACTCATCTTATTAAGGCAACAAATTCAATCGCTTTAATGATATATATCATTAAAGTGCTTCTTAAGAAAGGCTTTGCATACAAAAAGACTGGCAATATCTACTTTGAGGTTAAAAAATTTAAAAATTATGGCAAGTTATCAAAATATACAGAAAGACAAATGATTCTACTTTTTAAAGAAAGAGGTGGTAATCCCGATGATCCGCAAAAGAAAAATCCTTTAGATTTTATTCTCTGGCAAAAAAGGAAAGGAGATGAACCGTTTTGGGAAAGCCCATGGGGCAGAGGCAGGCCAGGATGGCATGTTGAATGTAGTGCAATGATCTATGCTTCTCTGGGCGAACAAATTGATATTCACGGTGGCGGGCGGGATTTAGTTTTCCCTCATCACGAAAGCGAAATTGCCCAAAGCGAAGGTTTTACTGGTATTAGCCCTTTTGCTAAATTCTTTGTACATACAGCCATGGTAATGTATGAGGGAGAAAAAATAGCAAAATCATTAGGTAATTTAATAATGGTTTCAGACCTCATAAAAAAATATTCATCCAATACAATACGTTTCCTTCTTTTGTCAAATCATTATAGACAACCTTGGGAGTTTAATTATTTAAAAATTGAAGAGGCGAAAAAAAAGGTTATTAAAGTCGAAAAAGTTCTAGCATTTGCAAAAGAATCAAAAGTTGAAAAAGAAAATTATCTCCGAGAATTTATCTCTTATATAGACAATGATTTAGATACACCAAAAGCTTTAGATTTTATTTATAGAATTTCGCAAACAAAAAACTCAGATAACAATCAATTAGAGAAGACGAAAACACTTAGAGCTCTTTGGGAAATACTTGGTTTTAGAACCTAAACACAAAAATCTTAAGTCGAAAAGTTGAAACAACCAAGAAGGAATCTAAGCTGCGGATATCGATCTATAACTGTTTTGACCCTATAATTATCTTAGCCTTAGTCAGTTTTCTTAGTTATCGGTTCTCTTAATTAGTAAATTACATCTACTAACCGTTACTGAAAAAACCGCAGCAGCTTAAAATTTACTTTATTGGGAAGTTAACTTTCCTATGTAAAATCACAATCAACTAGTTTATAATAACAACATGCGTTTAAGAGAAGACAAATGGAAATTAACGATAGAAGTGCTTCTGCTCGTGGGGTTAATTATCCTTGCTAAGCTGGTTGTTCATCAATTCGGGTTGGAATTTCTTACTCTTAGTACTTTATTTGAAGCAATCATATTTGCCAATGTATTCTTAATTGGTTTTATAATTTCAGGCATACTCGTTGATTATAAAGAAGCAGATATACATTCACAATGAAACCGTTATATCTGTGTTGCTCATTTATTACTTGCAGTAGTAATTCTTATTCTTTTCTTACTCTTATTACACCATTTTCAAGGTATAATAAGAGTAGTATAGGGTTAGTTAACATAGATAGAAGTGGATAAAATACATGGAGCATATAAGGTTGGATCAAGCGGCGATTGGAGATTTACCAAAGATGACTTATGTCAACACGTTATGAATAATTACGGAAAGAGGAGGTGAAGTAGATTCATATGACTAATGAAAAAAATCTCTATACCTGCCCAATGCATCCTGAAGTGGAACAAGATAAGCCCGGGATTTGCCCTAAGTGCAAAATGCGGCTTGTCCCCAAAAAAAGGAAGTAAAAATAAATGAGTCCATTACTGCAATATACGTTACTGGTTGGAATACTGCTTTCTACAGTGGGGTTTGTGGTAACCCTTTTGTTGTTGCGGGGAAAAATCGGCAGGACTAAGTCTGAAAATAATAAAGACTTATCTGCCGAAAGCGGTGTTGTTAATGAAACTCCAGCCTGGCTGCGTTACCATTTCCACTACTATGGCATTGCGCTTTTGTTTATGGCCTTTGATATGGAGATGGCGTTTATGTATCCCTGGTCGGTTGTCTATAAGGACTTTGGCATTGTCGCCCTTTTGGATATGGGTGTATTCTTAGCCGTGTTATTTCTTGGGCTTTTGTACGGCTGGAGTCAGGGAGGGATTAAACGGCTATGATAGCAGCGCAATCCAGCGTTTCTTGGAGTGACAAACTGTTGGGAAAGACAGTTGCCGAAAATTTGACAGCCTTTGTTGTTCCTGGCGTTGAGTTGCTACGGCAGCAGAATATTGACCTTAATTTAGTCAATATCAACATCACTACAACTCCCCGCCATGCAAACGTGCTCCTTTTGGTTGGGGAAATTCCGACAGGATTGAAAGAATACGCTTTAACTATCTATAACCAGATGCCCTCGCCAAAAGCTGTTTTCGCAATCAATGTAAGCCTTGTCGGACTGCCGTTTACTCCGGATGTTTTTTCCGACGGTTCGACGGAAAGCATGGCGCAGGCGATAAAAAAACTTCAGGAACGTTTTGCAAACAATCATCCCAATTTGTCATTGCGAGGTGGCTTCGAGCAACCGAAGCAATCTCATGAGATGCTGAATCAAGTTAAGAATGACAATGCTAACGCACACGACATGGAATATTCAGGTCACGAAGGGATGGAGGAAGAAGAGATGGGGTTTATGTCCATGGTCATGATGACCGAGAATCTGCCCAAAAGCCCTGACGGGCTGAGAATGGAATGGGCGCAAGTACATTTTGGTCCGTTGTTTGCCGGACTTCCGGCCGGGCTTGATGTAACCTTTATGCTTGATGGTGATAGTGTGGTAGAGACAGAAGTGTCGGTAGAATCAGTTCGGCGTGATCTTGGGAAAAAGTGGCTTGGCGAGGCGCAACAATTTGTCGAAACATTTTCAAAAGTCGACCCGTTGTTGCCAAAAACATATCAAATTCTTGCCCTCATGGTGCTTGAAGATGCGGCTAATAAAATTGTTGACCAAAAAGTTCAGCAAGCAAGAAAAGCGGTTTTGGCAAAAGAAGCTCTTATCTCTGATCTTAACTGGCTTACCTTGTTTGCAGCGCTGATTCATTATCCCCGGTTTAAAACTCAAGCAGAACATTTTTTATACCAGGCCCAAAACGCGCAAACGTCGGAGGATATTGCGTTACTGCAAAAAACGCTCAAAAAATTTACTTCCACAGTAACAAATCGTTGGCTGTTGAAAAAAAGATTGTCAGGAATTGGAATGACAAATAACGGCCGTGATGTCTGGAGACGGCTTTTAGACAAAGTTTCTGAGGTGAGTCTTAATCTGAATTTGCTTACCGAACAAGCAGAAGAGTTAGCAGAGCAATCGGTTGCGATAAAGAAAAATACATCGGGAAAGGGCAAAGCAATAGTGCAGACGCCCAGAGGAAGTGCTTTGCTCTCAATTGAAGTAAAAAATGGCAGAGTCTCACAAGCAGTATTTTTGTCCCCATCTGAAAAAAAGCTAGAGCAAATTCCTCACCTTGTAGAAAATTTGGAAGTAGCCGATGCTTTGATTGCGGTTGCCTCTTTGGATATTTCTCCTTGGGAGGTTGCGTTATGATGCTTGCGGCTTGGTTCATTGCATTGCTACTTGGAATTTATTTTGTCGCACTCATAGAAAGCTGGGCTTTAACCGGCAGAGTGAAATTAACAGCTTCTTTTGGGAAACTATTTTCACTTTTTGCCCAAGAATCTCTCGTTCCGAGAACCCCAGACAGGATCCTTTTTGAGACAGCGCCTCTGCTTTTGCTTATCGCACCTATCGCGGCCTCTGTTGTATTGCCTATAACCCGCAATGCGATACTGATTAACCTTGCAACCGGCGCGCTGTTTGTCAACGCGGCCTTAATCTATGTCCTGGTTGCGCTCTTTATGGCCGGTTGGGGGCCGAATGGAAATTACGCGATGGTTGGCGCTTTTCGGGCCATTAGCCAACTTCTCTCCTACGCTATGCCGATTGTGATGTCCATTGTGGCTGTCGGTATGCGGGCAGAGTCGCTTTCCATGACCGAGGTTATCACTTCCCAGCAAAGTTTATGGAACATTCTTTATATGCCAGTCGGTTTTGCGGTTTTTTATATCTTTGCCTTGATGCTTTCTTTCCTGCCGCCTTTTGATCTACCGACTTCGGAATCAGACCTGACAGGCGGCGTTTTGGCCGAATATACAGGAGTGCGTTTAGCAGTAATCCGTCTTGCCCGTCTTTCACTTATTCTTGTTCTCTCTCAGGCAATCACGGTTTTTTTCTTGGGCGGTTGGAGCGGACCAGTACTGCCTGACTGGGTATGGAATCTTGTAAAAACACTACTGGTTGCGGCAAGTATGGTTTCTGTCGGAAAATTCCTGCCACGGATAAGGCAGGACCATCTCCTTTCCGCAAGCTGGAAAATCGGTATTCCCTTAGCGCTTTTGAATATTTTTATAACAGGACTCATCATTATTTATTTTCGAGCGTAAAAATGCAGAATTCATTTGGCAGATAGCGAGAAAACAAAGTTTCTTTATTTATGATTATTCAATTTTTGGGCATTACATTTTTTGGTTTATCAGCCATCTGGTTTGGCTGGCGCGTGTTTCGAACACGCTCAATGGTGCGCTCGGCCCTCTCGCTTCTTGGTTCTATGGTTTCTATTGGCTTCCTTTTTATTGCCATGGAAGCGGAATTTTTAGGGGTCTTGCAGATTATGATGATGGCCGGCGAAATGACGATTATGGCAGTTTTTATGGTGATGTTTATGATGGATCCCGGGGGACTGTCCATGATGAATATGACTCATCAGAAAAAAACAGCTGCCAGTCTGGCGGCTACGGCAGTAGTACTGATGCTTTTTGTCATTTTTCTGACCGGCTGGGGAGCTTTGGTCCCTTTACCTCCGGCTCCCGCCGAACAGGTTTATGGACTTGGCAGCCAGATTCTCGGACGCTCGATGCTTATTTTCCAGGCGGCCGGAGCAACGATTTTGCTCGCGATGATTGCCGCAATTTTGGTCTCGGTGCCGGAGGAAAAAAGAAATGCTTGAGTTAACACTTGCGATCGGCGCTATCCTTTTTGCCGTTGGCCTTTACGGCGCACTTTCCCAAACTAACTTGGTCATGATTATGATGGGAATTGAACTCGCGCTTGGCGCTTCCATGGTAAACTTGGTTGCCTTCTGGCGGTTTTTATACCCTAGCGAATACTCAGGACAAATGTTTGTTCTTATTGCTATGGTCATTATGGCGGTTGAAGCGGCAGTCGGTTTTGGCATTGCCGTTGGAAGATTCCGCTCCCGCGGCTCGGTCGAATCCGAAGAAGCAGGAGGGCTGAAAGGATGAAAATACCATTTTTGCCGCAGTTTCCGCTGATTCTTGAGTTCACACCGCTGGCTTTAACCTTTTCCGTTATGGTTTTTATCGCGGCGTTTTTTATCCTGCTTTATTCTCTTGGCTACATGCAAAAAGAGGACGGCAAGAAGCGCTTCTATTTTTTCATGCTGCTTTTTGTAATCGGCATGGAGCTTTTTATTTTTTCAGGGGATTGGCTACTCTTAATCACCGCTTGGGAGCTGATTAGCGTTGCATCATATTTTCTCATTGGGTTTTACCAAACCGATACCGCAATTAAAGCAGGTAACCGTGCGTTCATTACGACCAGAACGGCCGATACCGGGTTGTTGCTTGGAATTTTACTGCTTTTTTCGTTAACCGGATCAATCACAATTTCAACAACCCTGAACGCTACCGGAACGCTTGCGGCGCTGGCGGCGTTTTTGATCGCCATCGCCGGACTTGCCAAAGCCGCCCAAGTGCCTTTTGACGGATGGTTGCGGGATGCTATGGCAGGACCGACTCCAGTCTCGGCTTTGTTGCATTCGGCCACACTGGTGGCAGCCGGAGTACTTTTGATTATCAAAATTTTCCCGCTTTTTCCGCCGCCCCTGCTTTTATTTATTGGCATTGTCGGCGCCTTGACCGCACTTATTGCCGGTTTGACGGCACTGACACAACCGGACCTTAAGCGAATGCTGGCCGCTTCAACTTCTGCACAACTAGGTTTGATGTTGGTTGCAATCGGAGCAGGTTCTCCGGCTGCTGCCATTCTCCATCTTATCGCCAATGCCGCGATGAAAAGCACACTATTCTTGGGAGCCGGCTTCTTCCAGCATAGACGGGAGAGGACAGAATTCTCCCTACTTAGGGGTGTCGGGAAAAGCGAAAAATTTGTCTTTGCGGCATTTGTTATTGCCGGTCTGGCTTTAACCGGTATCCCACCACTCTCTGGATTTTTCAGCAAAGACGCGATTATCGCCGCAATTTTTGCCTCACCGTTTCGTCTGGTACTTGCTCCCTTTATCTTTGCCGCATCGGTTCTCACCGGCATGTACATAAGCCGAAGCCTTCGTTTACTTTGGTTTGGAGAAGGAAAGGAGCAGAGTTTTACCGGCAGGTCATTTATGAAAACCGGTATCATCGGTCTGTCGCTTTTTATCCTACTGTTTTTCTTGTTTCTTAAACCCTTAGAGGGGCTGCTCGGTTTAGCAAGTGAAACAAGTTTGCCAATCATGTTTATTGGACTTACAATCGGTGTCTTAGGACTTGGCCTGGGATTAATCTGGAAAGAACAAGATCTGCCTCAAACTATGCTGGCGCTTGCTCAAAACGGCTTGCGTATCAGTTCCGGTCTTGATGAAAGCGTGGTAAACACAACATTCCGACTGGTAAATGTTTTATCGCGCGTTGAAGAGGTTCTTATAGCGTTGCCTGACAGAATCGGCACTTTAGCTTTGCGCCAAAGCGCCTCATTTTCGGCAGTTGAAGCAAGACTTGATCACACAGTCTTCGGTATGGGAAGTGCCAATCTCACGTTCGCAAGCCTTTGCTATACACATCCTGAGTCGTTTACTGACAACTGTATTGCTTATCTGGTTAAGGGCGTCAAAACTCTTGGGTCATTTGGCGCAAGATTGCAAACAGGCCTTATCCATCAAGAAATGGCTTACGCGCTATACGCGACAGGATTTATTGTTGTGCTCTATCTGGTTTTTAGTTTAGTATAATAAAGTAATTTTATGAATATACCGTTACTTAGTCTAACACTTTTCCTGCCTCTTTTTGGGGCGGTTCTTTTAGCGATCTGGCCAAAAGCAACGGCAAGGCAAACTTATCTAACCGCTCTGGCAACAGCGGTTTTGACATTTTTGGGAACACTCTTAATGTATTTCAGAGGAGTTGGACCAGGGTTTTCGCAAGTGGAAGAGCTTAATTGGATTCCATCTCTGGGCGTTGCCTACCGGGTAGGGTTGGACGGTATCAGCTTGCCCTTAGTGCTTTTGACAAGTGTCCTATTTTTGCTCGTGATTGCTTATTCTGCCACAAGGTTTGAAAGATTGCGCTCCTATTACGCGCTGTTTTTGATGCTTGAGACCGCTTCTTTGGGTGTCTTTATGGCGCTTGATATGTTTCTCTTTTATATCTTTTTTGAGGTAAATTTAGTTGGTATGTATTTCATCATTGCCGATTGGGGCGGACATAAGGATGCCAGGAAAGCTGCCTTAACGTTTTTCCTTTATACTTTATTGGGAAGTTTACCTTTACTACTGGCCATCATCGGACTCTATTTTGGCGCCAATCCTCATACGTTTGATATGCGAACAATTATTGCTACCCGACCGCTGGTGGGGTTTGCCGGCATGCTTGCTTTTATCGGCATGCTAATTGCCTTTCTGGTCAAAACGCCATCCGTTCCATTCCATACCTGGCTGCCTTTAGCCCATGTGGAAGCGCCCTCAACCGGCAGTGTGATTTTGGCAGGCGTGTTGTTAAAACTTGGCACGTACGGTTTGATTCGCTTTGCCCTGCAAATGACACCGCAAGCTTTTTCTCAAGCAGCTATAATCGTTGCTATCTTAGGCCTTATATCCGCCGTCTACGGTGCGTTTTTGGCACTTGCCCAAACAGATCTAAAACGGATGATTGCCTATACCTCAATCAATCACATGGGATTTATTTTGCTTTCGGTAGCTGCTGCGGCTGCAACTGCCAGCCAAGAGGTAAGGACATTAGCGCTGGATGGAGCAGTCCTGCAAATGGTTAGCCACGGCGTTGTCACCGGCAGTCTCTTTTTATTTGCCGGTATTTTGGAGACACGAACCAAGACTCGTGAAATGCCTCAACTTGGAGGACTGTTGCAAAAGGCCCCAACACTTGGTTGGTTTTTTATTCTGGCCGCCTTTGCCTCTTTGGGTCTTCCGGCTCTGGCGCATTTTCCGGCAGAGTTTCAGATGTTTTTGGGAAGTTTCCAGGTTTTCCCGGTCATTACCGGCCTCACGGTTTTCAGCATTGCCGTCACCGCCGCGCTCTATCTTCGAGCTATCCAGACGACATTTTTTGGTACGCTTCCTAATACTTTTTCGCTAGTTAAAGACTTTGATAGAAATGAACTGATTGTTGGCTCTGTTTTTGTGCTACTTACCGTTTTACTGGGTATTGTTCCAGGATTACTATTAAACATTATTCACGCAACAACTGTTGCATTGCGGTTTTAACTGAATATGTATGGAACGCGATTTACAACTACTACTTCCTGATATTGCCCTTCTTTTAACAGCAGTCTTTACCCTTTTTGCCGAAATGTTTCACAACAAAAAGGCCGCTTTTCTCATAGCTATCGTGGGGCTTGGTATCTCGTTTTTCCTTACCTTACCAAATGTTTCTGTCTCAACCACAGTATTTTTTCAAACCTTTCGCATCGATACCTTAAGCGTCTTTGCCAAGCTTATTTTGCTGCCGGCAACTTTCCTTGTTTTATTTTTAGCAAGACACGAATTACATAAAACCGTGCGTGCCGGATCGATATACACACTTCTTTTATTTACGACGCTTGGCGCGATAGTACTCGCCGGAGCCGGAGATTTGATGTTTTTAGTGCTGGGAATGCTTCTTACCAGTCTTGGCTCCTATGCGCTCGTGGCGTATCCGGGAAGCAAACAAGCAACAGAGGCGGGAATGAAGTATTTTATTTTTGGTTCCATTTCAACCGCCGTGATGCTGTTTGGCTTAACCTATTTGTATGGTGCAACCGGATCGACATTGCTTTTAAATCTTCCAAAAGCTACGGGGATGCCGCTTGTGGTTTTCCTCGGAATGATTGGTGTTTTGGCAGGCCTTGGGTATAAAGCATCGTTGGTACCGTTTCACTTCTGGACGCCTGACGCCTATGAAGGTGCTCCTGTGTCTATTGCGGCGTATCTTTCCATCATCCCCAAAATCGGAGGGCTTTTCGCGTTTGCTCAAGTTGCCAAAAATTTGCCTTTTGGATTTGACTGGCCCCTTTTCATAACTCTTACTGCTATCGTGACGATGACCTACGGAAATGTTGCGGCTCTCTTGCAAAACAATGTCATACGACTTTTGGCTTATTCAAGTATTGCCCAGTCAGGCTATTTTCTTTTTGCCGTTGCATATTTTGGAAAAAGTTTTGTAAGCGAACCTGCTCTTTTAATATTTGCCGCAGCCTATGCCGCTATGAATATCGGTGCCTTTGCGGTAACGCTGCAGGTTGGCCCGAAGCTTTCTGATTTTAAAGGCCTGGTCAAATCCCATGCTTGGCTTTCATTTGCCATGACTGTTTTTCTGCTCTCACTTGTCGGCATCCCACCGCTTTTTGGGTTTGTGGGAAAAATCTTGCTGTTTGGAGTTGCGATTGAAAATCGCGCTTTGCCCCTTGCTGTTATCGGTATTCTCAACAGCGTTGTCTCACTCGGGGTTTACCTACGCATCGTCCAACCCATGTACTGGGGAGAAAAACGGCAAAAACTCAAACTCCCTATGTACGTTACTCTCGTTTGGGCTGTCTGTCTGGCAATAACGCTTGCTGCTGGCTTTGTTGGCATAGTCTTTATTGCCAACCTTTTTTCCTAAATTTGCAAGAAAAATATCATGAATTACATTACTATAATTACTAAATACGGGTAATAACCTAATTATAGAATTAACCTCATTTAGCAAATTCTTAACCCCTACAACGCAAAGTGAATAGTAGCTTTAATATTGATAGTTTGAGGGTATTTTGGCGGTCCGAGAGTTTTGAAGAAAAATGATAGGCTTAGCAAGCCCCTTCAAGCTAAATGGGGACTACGGTCACCTGAGAGTGCCCGTCTCAGATGGGCACCTCGGTCTAGACCCTTTCTGTCCTCTTAAAAAGAAAGTCACAAATAATACACCTAATAATATAGGCAGAAGAGAGCAAATGATGATGCAAGAAGAAGAAATTAAAAAAATGGAAAAAAAGCTGGGAATGATGCAGAGTTAATTTTAGGAGGGGAAAATTAATGGGGTTTAAAGAAAATGCTTACTCCATAATATAAAACTAATAAAAGAAAGCCAGAGAGTAAGGAAATTTTAGCAGCCAATTTAATTTTCTTATTAGGATAAAAAGAAAAAGCAAGGGGAATTATTAGTAGGGCAATAATACTTAAAACAGAACGGCCAAAGAAAATCCCGCTAATTGATTAAGTATTAACGAACTAATAATAAACCCAGCAATAAGTAACAATAATTTCATTATTTAAAATAATTATATCATATGATAACAATAGCACACGCAAATCCCTATGCAGGACAGTTTAATTTCGGAAGTAAAAAGGGTAGGATGTGGTTGAGTTATGGTTCGGGATTATTTGCGCCATTAGGCAATTTAGCGGATATTGTAGGTACGGCTTTAAATTTGCCCGAATGGGGTGTCTCTGAAGCACTTGCTGCCGGCCCTACGGTCAATACAAAAGTTTTTGGAGTATCCCCCGCAACATCTAATAATGTTGCAGTCAATAAACCATTTCAGACATCGTCAGGAAACACAAGGCAAACAACGTCCCAATCGCGGCCCTCAACAACATTTCAGAGTCAATCACAGCCTGCAAATACTGCAATTGCGAGTGGTGACCAAAGACAAAATGTTGATCCATATGCCCAAATTAAAGCAGGACTTTCCTCAGCATGGGATGAATATATTAACTCTTTAGGAGGTATGCAGTCAGGTCTTGAAGGGCAAAGAACAGCTCAGGAAAATATATTAGGAACTCAATTGCAACAAGGATTAAACACAATGTCCCCAGAAAAAGTATTACAAGGAAGAAAATATCGAGGGAGACGTTAAATCAATTCTTAACGACTTTAAGATTACAAATCCTCGGCTGCTTGAATGGGTACGAAACGTGCTTAAGGAAAGCCATCAGTCTGAATCAGACTATCATTCTGAAACTATTAAGGAATTAGAGAGGCACAAGCAACAGGTAGAGTCTCGAATTGATAAGCTTTACGATGACAGAGTAGATGAAAAGATTACCAAAGAATTCTACGAACGAAAGCAAAGTCAGTACGAACTGGAATTAAACGATATTCTTGAAGCAATTGATAAGCATACAAAAGCAAACATCAGCTATTTGAAGCTAGGTATTAACATTTTAGAACTAGCCTTGAAAGGTCGTGAAGTCTACGAGAAGATGAAAACTTTGGAGGAGAAAAAGGAACTGCTTCATTTTGTATTTTCGAACTTTCGCTTAAATGCAGAAAAGGTCGTCCCTACGTATCATAATGGGTTTGATGTAATAGCAAACTGCAAGAAAACTAATAATTGGCTGCGGGACATGGATTCGAACCATGATACTGGGATCCAAAGTCCCATGTCCTACCATTAGACGATCCCGCAA
>CAYZZF010000010.1:0-26636 GCA_964483115.1 uncultured Gammaproteobacteria bacterium
CCAAAGGCGGGAAGTCAAACTTCCAGCCGCGTTTGCGGCTATTCTAAACTTTGGCAACATCTTACATATCTTTAAATTTGCAACCCAGTTAAAGGTTTACAAATAGTAAATCTATTATAGTTGAATATTAATCTTTGTCAAGATTCAATAATATTAATTTCTCGCATGCGTTCTCAACCTGCAAGTGCCCGAAAGGTATTGAAAAGCCGTAACCGTTCAATACAACCTATCTTATGAGAGTATATCAAAAATTTTTCGAAAAAAAATCAGCCAAAGGCTGATCCGCCTCTGGCGGAAAAGTATCAAAGCGTCAAAGAAACAAAGAGTCAAAAGACTTGGGGCAATAATGCAAAGTTTCTAAGAATTAGAAGTGACTTGCGATAAAGCAAAGGACACCCAAACGTCAGGACGCCACTCGACGTCAGGTCCAGTCCAAACGCCATCGAGCCACAACAACCCCTCGCCATTACGACCAGCCGAGAGCATTTTAGAGAGGCCATGGCGACCAGGTAACGGCCTTATAACTGGCCGAAGATAATCTCCAACTGAAGAAAGTCCGTCGCCATTCTCAATAAGATATGCAAGGACTGTTTCAGAAGGTGAAAAATGAAGACCCAGCTTGGTCATTAGTCCTTTTGTAAAAGGAGCTTTATTTCTCTTATCATCTACGTCGTCTTCTCTGCCGATAAGCCATGCAGTTGTTACAATACTCGAGTTTCCTGTAAAATCTCGAATTCTTCCTTTAACCAAATCAACATTTGTCCTTTCAGGAAGTGGTATGAAGCTCTGGCTTTCGACAACATCTCTGGCAATTGAACCAATATACTGTACTTTTGGAGAGATTTGTTTCAAAAGCGTCCGGCCTGATTCTCCGCCCATTGGAAGAGATATTCTGCTTACCCTGCCTTCAATAGAAGGATGCAATTTGTGTTCTTCAATGGTAACTACTGGTATTTCTAAGGGTCTTACCTCAAGAAGCAATTCTTCAATTTTGCCAGCGTCTCTAAAAGAATTAAAAATAGTTTGCTGCGCACGAAAAAAACTTTCTGCTTCTGCATTTTCAGCATCTTGAGCAGCTTTTATATGCCGTTCATATTCATAGTTCATTGCCATATGGTTTGGAATACTAGCATAAACCATAAGCTTTTGTCAACTTTTCTCAAGAAGAAGCACTGTCCAGGGAAAGGGATGGCGCACTCTAAGAATTCTGACTCTTTGACTTTCTGGTTCTTTTTGACTTTTAACAAACCTTTGGAAACCTTTGCTTGTCCAGTTCTGGACGTGTTCAATATCATTTCCAAGTCTTGCAATGTTTTTTCCCCGTAAAAAATTCGCCATCATAAAGAAGGGCTCGTTTGGCACAGATAGAACTAAATATTTTTTCGAGGCTCTGCTAATTTCCTTTAAAGCTTGTTTTGGATCTTTAAGATGTTCTAAAACTTCTGTACAAATTATTAGATCAAAAGAATTATCTTTATAAGGAAGTTTATAAATATCTCCTTGTTTTAAAACAAGATTAGGATGAAGTTTTTTTCCAAGTTCAATAGCAATTTGCTGGTAATCTATTCCTTCTAGTTTTCTTCCAATCTTATTTTCGTAAAGTTTTTGAAGCGTAAATCCTTCTCCGCATCCAACATCCAAAACTGAATCTACTTTTAAATCCTGGACTGTCGAAATTAAACTCTTATAAAAATTGTTAATTAGAAACTTTTGGATAGGATTCTTACTTGTATGTTTTCTAAAATTATCTGTGGTTTGAGTTTCCATTGCTTTCATTATTATAATATAAAGCAGGCAGAATAGAAATTGCAAAAAGAGGCTCAACAAGTCGTTTTACTCCATAAACTCTTTTGTATTCTCCATAATTTTGAAAATCCGTAAGTCTCCAATTAGTCGGTCCTCTTTCGTTTTTGCTTGTAATGTGAAACAAGATAGGCTCCCCCTCTCCAAATTCTCCTATAAACAAAGCAAGATGCAGTTTGTAAGGATTCTCTAGGACAGGACCAAAAACAAAAATATCCCCAAATCTGAAATCCTCGCCTTCTTCAAGAGTCCTAAATGCAAAGCTTTCGTCTTCAAGAATTTCCTTTGCCCACATTCCTTGAGGAAGACTAACTCCCAGATTGCGATATATTTGATGGATTAAAGTAATACAGTTAATTCCTCTTCTTCCAAGTTCTTCTGGCGGTCTGTTAGGATAGCCTTGATACCAATAATCTTGGCTTGGAAGAGACTCGATGCCTTTTTTCATAAAAACAATTATAGCAAAATCCCTTCCATTGCCTTAAATAAAACAATTCCTAAAGAGACGATTACGTTAAGAGATTTATTTACACCCCACATCGGAATCTCGACAATCTGGTCACAAAGTTCTAAAACTTCTTTTGAAACTCCGGTTGTTTCATTTCCTACAACAAAAGCAAGAGGAAGTTTGTACTGAATTTTATCGTACTGAACGGCTCTTGGATCTTGCTCAATCGCGAAAATTTTGAGTTCTGAATTTTGAGTTCTGAGTTCGTGGAGCGCTTCGACCGCAGTCGAAGAATAACTCCACGCTACCCATTTAGTTGTATTAATAGAGGCTTTTTTGATTCTTGAATTAGGAGGCGTCTCTGTTTCCCCACACAAAATAACTTTTTCAGCCGTAACTGCATCAGCAAGACGAAAAATTCCGCCAACATTGTATGTATCCAAAACACTGTCTAAAATAAAATAAATCGGGTTTTTTTTAATTTTCTTAAGATCGCTTTGCGAAGGATTACTTTTTCTTAACTCCTTTGCTCCCAGCTTTATCATGAAATAATTATACACTAAGAGAAATTGTGAGGTAAGAATTCTATTATTTATTTATCTGCCCTGATAAACCTGCTGAATTGCCAACCGACTGATTTTGAATTTTATTTATCTCATTTAGTGATTTTTGAAAGTTCAAAGCCGCCTCTTGAGCTTTCGCAATTGCTACTCTGGCTTGTTCTGCAGCTTGTCCCTGTATCTTTAATAAACCTTCCTGTTTTGCCTTTTCCTGCTCCAAAAGCTTCTTTTCAGTTCTTTGCAGGATATCGTTTTTTGCATTGATTGCTCTTTTTAACGCTTCTTCTCTGTTTTTAAGCGATTTTTGAGCAGCCTCGGTTGCCTGCTTGGTAAGAACATTTAAAGCATCTCTAAGTTCTATAGCCGATTCGGATGCTTTTTTTACTTGTCCCTCAATTTGTCTATTCAAATCATCGCGAATCTCGTTTTCAAGGTCCGCTTGGGGTAAAGCATCTTCAACTTTAACTTTTGCTTCCAAAAGAGATGTTTGAGTTCCTAAAACCCACGCCTTCAACTCCCCTTGCGCTTGGCTTTCTAAAATATCAAGTGTGTCTTGCTTTCCTTTAATATCATCATTCACTTCTTTTGCGAGAACTGAAACATTTCTGCCGGAAAGTTGAGCGGTAGTTACATCATTTACCGCCTGTTTAAGGTTTTCAGAAATTCCTTTAAGATCCGTTTCGATGCCTGATTCGTTTTGGCGAGCCAGCATAAAACGCAACTCTGCAAGTCTTTCTCCTGCGATAGCCACGTGCGCTTTTGCCTTTGCTTCTGGAGTAAATGCTAAGAATAAGCGCACCGCTTGTTTTAAATTATCTAAAAAGAAGAAAGGACTGTCGGGAAGAATTAATCCAGGCCCTTCGGTTGTTGGAGGAATTTGGGGATTTACCGCCTGCGTTGTTGCTCCTAAAATTAATCTCTGATATGCAAAGACAGGTTTTGGAAAAACCCCAACCAAAATTACTAAAGCTAAAAAAACTGTACCTGTAGAAAGTATTTTTCTAGCCACGTAATTATTATGATCAGATATTTAATTGTTGTCAAGTCCACCTTAATAGTTTATACTAAATATTAATTTATGACTGCTACTGGACATGCAATTATAGGAACAGTTATTGCTGTAAAAGTTGGAAACCCTGCGCTTGCCGTACCCATTGCACTGGCTTCTCATGTCGCGGCAGATGCATTTCCTCACTGGGATGAGGGGACAAGCGGAAAGAAAAAAGAGACAGCAAGAATGGTAACTGAAGCAGCCGTTGATGTTATTCTGGGATTTGTTCTCTCTTATTCGATAATTTTTATTTTATTTCCTCAGACTTCCCTCTTGTATGCATTTTTGATAATAATTATGGCTCAGTTATTAGACTGGCTCACAGCCCCCTGGTATTTTTTTAGCATAAAACTTTTTAAGCCTTTTTACAAATTCCAAAAGATATTTGACAATAAGATGGATAAGCCATGGGGAGTTATTAATCAAATTGTAATCCTTAGTGTCCTCATTATTCTTGCTAAGATATTTTAACTTCAAAATTGGGGAATAAAAGCAAAACAATGTCTGGATGGATCTTATACTGGAAGAATACCACCTAATTGTGAATTTGCTCCTTGTCCCGAAAGCACGACCCACCATTTTAAGAAGTTTAACTAGGATGATAAACTCTGTTTCTTAACTTCCTCCAGTTTCCAGGCGGCAAAATCACACTTTGGGTAATTTGAACAACCATAGAAATATCGGCCTTTTTTTGATTTTTTGAGTATAATTTTTCCACTATCCTTCGGACAATTATATCCTGTTTCTTCAGCATAAGGCTTTGTAAAATTACATTTTGGAAAAGTGCTGCAGGAAATAAATTTACCAAATCTCCCTATCCTAATAACCAAGGTTGCTGCGCATTTTGGACATTTTTCATTGATTTCTTCAACATCTATTTTTATTCTTGCGGCACTTTTTACATCTTCAAGGTTTTTTTCAAAATCCTTATAAAAATTTTTTATCATCGGTACCCATTCTTTTTTTTCATTAGCTACTGCATCGAGTTGATCCTCCATTTCTGCTGTAAAAGGTATGTCATCAATTGTAGAAAAATTCTTAACCAAAAAATCATTGACAGCAACTCCAACAGGAGTTGGTATAAATCTTCCTTCAAGTCTTTCAATATATTGTCTTCCTTCAATTGTAGAAATTATTGTAGCGTAGGTGGATGGTCGACCGATTCCTTTCTCCTCAAGGGTTGCAACTAAGGACGCATCGTTGTATCTTGGCGGCGGTGGGGTTTCGTGCTCTCTGTCTAAAACATCTTTAGCCACCAACTCTTGTGAAACTTTAAAATCAGGTAAGATAGTATCGCTTATTCCTTGAGGATTTACCTTTAAAAATCCATCAAAAATTAAAACAGACCCGCCTGCCTTAAACCTGTAGGTCTCCCCTCCCATTTTTGAGTCTTGATTTTTGAGTCTTGATTTTTGAGATTTAGAATCGACAACGACCGTTGTAGATTCTAAAACCGCATCTGCCATCTGACTTGCAACTGCCCTCTTCCAAATAAGCTCATATAGTTTAACCGCATCGTTTGCCATTTGAGTCTTGAGTTTTAAGCTTTGAGCTTGCAATTCGCCCACATGCGTTGGGCGAATTGCTTCATGTGCTTCCTGAGCTAACTTTTGGCGCGTTTTGTAAAATCGCGGCTTGTCCGGAAGATATTTATTGCCCAATTCTTTTTCGACAAATTTTCTAATTGCAAATATTGCACTCTTTGCAATCGTGACCGAATCAGTTCTGTGATATGTAATAAAGCCTTCTTCATAAAGTTTTTGAGCAACCGTCATTGTCCGCTTTCCCGAAAATCCAAGGCGTCTAGCACCCTCTTGCTGAAGAGTTGAGGTTGTAAAAGGAGGATAAGGACTTCTTTTTACTTCTTTTTTCAAAACATCTGCAACAATAAATTCTTTATTTTTTAAGTCCTCGACAATTTTTTTTGCATTCTCAAGACTTTCAATTGAAGTTTTTGTAACCCGATATTCCCCATCATATAAAAAAAGTGATTTTTGAATTTCTATCTTCTCATCATTAATTTCTATTAACTCAAACTCGGTTTCGTCCGGTTTTGAGTTTTGAGTTTTGAGTTTTGAGTTTACCATCAACACACTGATGGTATAGTATTTTTCTTTTTTAAATTTCTCAATTTCCCGCTCGCGTTCTACAATAAGCCTTAAGGCCACCGATTGAACACGACCGGCTGACAATCCCCGTCTTATTTTTTGCCAAAGTATCGGCGAAATTTTATATCCAACCAGTCTGTCCAAAACTCTTCTGGCAGTCTGAGCATCAACCAAATTCTGGTCAATGTCGCGCGGCTTTTTCAAAGCCTCATCTATTGCCTCTTTTGTAATTTCATGAAAAACAATCCTTTGTATTGGTTTATTAGTATTATTTGAAATTTGTAGTATTTCGCGCAGATGATGCGCAATTGCTTCCCCTTCCCGATCCGGATCAGTTGCTAGAATTATACTCTCGACATTTTTCAGCGAGGATTTTAACTCTGCTATGGTTTTTTTCCTATCCGGTATTAATTCGTATTGAGGCGAAAAATTATCTTCCACATCAACACCAAGTTTGCTTTTGGGCAAATCCATAACGTGCCCCATAGAGGCTTTTATTAGATAATCACTACCCAAAAACCTCCCAATTGTTCTTGCTTTTGTCGGACTTTCAACAACTACTAAATTTTTCATAAAAATTTCGACTTTCCAAATTGTGTCTAAATTAGATAACACTTGTCAAGCGGCAAAATCAAAAATCTTCTAGAAGCATCTCAAAAATCCCACCTGAATCTCTCATAACTCCTTTAATTTCCATCGTCGATAAAATGCTTCCAAGTTTTGAAGGATTTATTTTTGTTTTTCTTGCAATCTCATCAAAACTCAACCCCTCATTTTTTAAAACCTCAATAATTTTTTGCTCTTCTCTTGTTTCGCCTTTCGTGACTTTGAATTCTGCCTGCCCTATTTCGCTTGGCGAGGCAGGGGAACTCTGAATTCTAGACTTTAAACCAATACCCAACTCATCTAAAATATCCTTTGAGTTTGTTATAAGTTTTGCTCCCTTTGATATTAGTTTATATGGCCCTTTTGAGAGACTCGACGTTATAGGCCCTGGGACTGCAAAGACTTTGCGGTTAAACTTAAATGCGAAGTCTGCGGTAATTAATGAACCTGAATCCTCGGCTCCTTCTGTTACCAAAACTCCTGAAGATAAACCCGCGATAATTCTGTTTCGCTGGGGAAATGAGCCTTTGTTTGGAGGATGAGAAAGAGGCAGTTCTGAAACTATCATATTATCATTTTCAATAATTTGATTATATAATTTCAAATTTTCGGATGGCACACAACAGTCAACTCCACAGCCCAGAACCGCAATAGTTTTCCCGTTGTTTTCAATTGCGGTCTTATGAGAAATGGCATCAATTCCTGTAGCAAGTCCTGAAACAATAGTAAATCCGGCAGCAACCAATTTCGATGTCAAAATGTGAGTAACTTCTCTTCCATACTGACTAGTTCTTCTGGCTCCAACAATAGCAATGGAATTATCGTTAAGAATATTTGGATTTCCTTTTCCGTACAAAACAAAGGGTGGATTAGGTATTTCAGAAAGAAGCTTGGGATAATCTTTGTCCTGAAGAGTCAAAAACCAAACTCTTTCCTTTTTAAGTTTTTTATCATATTCAAAAGGAGAAAATTCATTTCTGAATTTATCAAATTCTAGTGCAAGCTTTTCCCCAAGTATCTTTTTTAAATTAGGAATCGGAGCTTTCCAAGCGTCTTTTGCGTTTCCAAATTCTTTAAGAATAGTTTTGAATTTTGAAGGCCCTATTCCTGGAAAAACTGAAAAAACAAGCCAGAAGTACCGTTCATTCATATACTATCTCCTCTCAAAGTATGCCTTAAGGATTTCTTTCGCAATTGGAGCTGCAACATTTGATCCTTCCCCGCTGTCTTCTGCTAAAACCGTAATAATTATCTGGGGATCATAAGCTGGCGCAAAAAGGGTTATTAGAGCATGAGTGAGCGTATCTTCTGTTCCATGTTGAGCAGTTCCGGTTTTGCAGGCAAGTGAGATTTTCCTATAATCCTTGAAGTTTGCTGATGAGGTCGACTCAGGCATTTTAAGAAAATTCTTTCTGTCAATTATTAATTCTGGATTCTGAACTCTGAATTCGAACAATGGCCACGCCACCCCTCCTGGATTACAACTTTCAATCATCCCCTCTCGAATAAGTGAAACTGTTTCTTCGCTCACAATATTTTTTCTTATTGGTTTATTGGTAGTATTTTTTAAGAGCCGTGGTTTGTAAAGCGTCCCTCCGTTTGCAATAACCTGTGTCCAAGCATTAATCTGCAGTGGCGTTGCCAAAACATATCCTTGACCTATTCCATAATTATAAGTATCTCCCAAATACCACGGGTCACCGACTTTTTTTTGTTTCCATTCCCGTGTGGGGACAATACCATCTGCTTCTCCTGGTAAATCTATTCCCAGCGGTTTGCCAAGCCCGAATTTTTCCGCGGTCTTTGAAATTGTATCGACTCCTATTTTTTCCGCAAGTTTATAAAAAAATATATCATTCGATCGTTTTATCCCTTTAACCACATTCACCAATCCATCTGTTCTCCCATACTGGCTGAAGTACCAATTTGAGAAAGAAAAAGCACCGACTTGTAAAACTCCTGTGTCTTCCACCTCGTAGTTTTCATCTATAATTCCATTCTCAAGCCCCGAAGCCGCAACAACAAGCTTAAAGGTTGAGCCAGGTGGATATACTCCTGAAATTGGCCGATTTAAAAGAGGCTGATTTTCTAAATCATTCAATAATTGCTCGATACTTTGATAGCCGCTTGACGATGCAGCTTTATAATTACCTCCCAGTGTAAAAAGATTCGGATCAAAAGAAGGTTTTGAAATCATCGCAAGAATTTCTCCTTTAGGTGTTGATACAATAACTGCGCCTTTTTTGATATCTTTCATCGCATCATAGGCAACTTTTTGAAGTCTTAAATCTATAGTAAGAGTAACATCTTCTCCGGCAATTGGATCTGTTTGCCCAAGTTCTCGAACCGTCCTGCCCATACTATCTGTTTCAATTAACTGTTTTCCGTCAACTCCCTTTAAGATATTCTCATATTCTCTTTCAATGCCCATCTTGCCAATTAAGTCTCCCCCTTTGTAATCTTTAAACTGCGGCGCAAGTAACTCAGGTTTTGAGATTTGGCCAATATAGCCAACAACATGCGAAAGAATTTCTCTATATGGATATGAGCGAAGCGTGTCAACTTCTAAATTTTTGTAGCCTTTTGCAATAAGCGAAATTGCCTCATTTGAATCTATAATTTTTGTCTTTCCATCTACTGCCTGCCGGAATCCGGGAACATTAAAAACCAAAGGCGTACCATTTCTGTCAAAAATAATGCCGCGGGGCGCATAGACGGTAACTGTCCTTATCCTGTTGCTGTCAGAAAGTTTTCTATAATATGCACCTTGAAAGATTTGAAGAGCAAAAATCCGAAGAAAAACAATAATAAAAACTATAACAAGCAAAATTGGCAATAAAATGCCTCTAAGGCCAGTCGTTTTTCTGTCGAAGTGTTTAAGTATTTCTCCTCTTGATTTTCCACCAAATATGTAATCCGGAAAGGCAACTCCTGTTTTCATATATATTTTTAAGTTACGAGGTTTATTTTTCTGACTAGAAAGAATAGCAATGCTCCAATTATCGAACTTAAAAAAGACTGAATTAAAATATTGTTCTGGCCAAAAATTAATAGATATAAAAAACTCCCTAAAAAAGATGCGACAAAAACAAAAGGATAAGTTTGTATCTGAAATTTTCTATCATACATAAACAAAATAAATGTAAAGATCACGAAAAACAGACTGGTTTTGGAAAGAGTATTTAAAGATAAAATATCAAGCGCTAGTCCCGACAAAAAAGCTACGGCCAAAATCCATGCTTTTTTTACAAAAACTCCTGTGTTTAAAAGAAGAAGAAGTACAATAGGCAAAGTCGTTAACGTACCCTCAATTAAAATAAAAAAAAAGTATATAAAAAATATTGCCAAAAACATATTTACTGACCTTTCCAAACAAAAACTGTCGAGAGACTTGAAAAATTAATAAGACTAACTACTTCTGCTTTTTGGAAAAGAGCACTTGGCTCTTTCTGTAAAGATATAATTTTCCCGACAATAAAATCCGGCGGATAGCCATAGCCCTTCATATCAAGATCACCTTTAGAAACTATAATATCTGAAAGTTTCAAATCAGAAGATTGCAAAACATTTCCGAAAATCATTATTTTATCCTCTCCGCTTATAACACCGATAGCCCCTGTTCTTACATCTTTGCCTGTAAAAGAGGATGATGTATCTGTAATTAGAGTAACTCTTGAAAAAAACATATTAACATTAGTAACTTGCCCGACCAAATTATTCTTTAAAACTACCGCATCGCCCACATCCACCCCATCGCTTGTGCCTTTATCGAGAATAAGACTTGAGGGTTCAGAAATACCAGGAATAAAACTTGGGGCGCCGACGATTCTTGCCGGCAGTAAATTTTGACTTTTGGGATTTGACGTCTGGAATTGGTCGCGTAGAGCCTGATTTTCTGACTTAAGCACCTGTTGGTTTACAAACAGTCTTATCAAATTTCTATTTTCTTCTTTAAGTTTTTCAATTTTAGTATCGTTTTCAATATCTCTAATAAAACTAAATGAATTAAAAGTAATTACGCGAAAAGGCGATAAAACCTTACTCAATACTGACGAAACTCCGTTCAAAACTCCAAATTTTGAAAAAGCAAAAATAACAATAGACAAAATTAAAAAGATAAAAAAAGTGAGGAAAAAATTTTCCCGTCTCTGCATACGGTTATTGTAATATCTTTACCTTTATTTAACAAGAAGAACAACATGACAAAACTAGACTACTTTAGTCCTCCAATGACTTTGACTCTATGAAGAAGTGGCGCATCTTCCAAAACTTTGCCAGTTCCTCTAACAACTGATGTAAGAGGATCCTCGGCTTTAATAACAGGAATATGAGTTCTTTCAACTATTAAATATTCAATTCCCGGAAGAAGAGACCCTCCGCCGGTAAGCATAATTCCGTGTTCTAAGATATCCGAAGTTAACTCAGGCGGCGCATCTTCCAAAACATCTGATATGCCTTCTATTATTTCCGAAAGAATCGGGGCTAGCGCTTCTCTCACCTCAGCTTCGGTTACTCTTATACTTTTGGGGAGCCCAGTTTCTATATCTCTTCCCCGAACGATTGCCACCCTCTCGGATTTTTGTTCTTTTAAGCCGGGCGTCTGAGCCTCTTCTTTTTTCTCGATTTTGAGATTTGAGTTTTGCCGTACCCAGTCCGTGGCTTTGCCGGCGGTGGGAGATTTCAGATTTGGTTGGTAAGCGCTTCCAATCTTTATTTTAATCTCCTCGGCAGTCTTCTCCCCCAATAAAATTCCATGACGAAGCCTTATATAGTGCATTATTGCCCTATCCATATCATCCCCAGAAGCAAGCTGAGATTTACTTATTACTATTCCGCCTAAAGAAATTACTGCAATTTCTGTTGTTCCAGCACCAATATCAACAATCATACATCCTGTCGGTTGAAAAACTGAAATATCCTCCCCAATGGCTGCTGCCATAGGTTCTTCAATCAAAAATGCTTCCCTAGCTCCAGCACCTAGGGCTGCCTCCCAAACTGCACGCCTCTGGACTTCAGTCACCACAGATGGAATTCCAATAACCACTTTTGGTTTTGACCAGGCAATCGGGAAAATTCTCCCAACCTCATGAACCATTTGGATATAGTACGATATCATGCTCGAAGTTACATCAAAATCGGCAATTACCCCATTTCTTAATGGTCTTATTGTTATAATTGAGGCCGGAGTTTTACCGACCATTTTTTTTGCCTCAGTCCCAACTGCAATAATTTTTTTGGTTTTTTTATGCATTGCAACCACAGATGGTTCTCTTATTACAATCCCTTTTCCTTTTACCCAAATAAGAGTGTTCGATGTTCCAAGATCTATACCAATATCATGCGATAGCAAACTGAAAAATTTATTTATCATAACTAGCATATTGTTACATTGCTAAATTGTTCAATTGCTAAACATATAGAACAATAAAATAAGCGCTAGCGAACGCAACAATGAAACAATATTTGTATAATAACATCTTGCCCAAAATTTGCCAATATGCTACCATAAAATCTCAAAGAGCAAAACTCAAATCGCAAAGTTATAATTAAATCTAAATTTTTCTAAGTTCTACATTTTAAGATACAGATTTGAGTTTTAAGATTTGAGTTTTGAGATGAAAATCATCAACATTTGTAATCGCATTATTGAGTATTCTTTTTACGCGCTTTTCTTTCTAGTTCCTCTTATAATTGCCGGAAAAACCTCTGAGCTTTTTGAATTTAACAAAATGTGGCTCACTTTCGGCTTAACAATTGTAATAGGGGCTACCTGGATTGCTAAGTCAATTGTTAAAAGACAGTTTCGGATTCAGCGGACCCCTCTGGATATCCCAATTTTCCTCTTCTTATTATCGCAAATAATTTCTACTGTTTTTTCTTGGGATGTACATGTTTCTATCTGGGGATACTACTCAAGATTTAACGGCGGGTTGCTTTCTATAATCTCATACATATTTTTGTATTACGCTTTTGTTTCAAATTTTATATCGGAGGAAGACAAACGAGGGGTGACGAGCAAGAAGGACCCCCATCGAGTGCCCGCAGTCGCGTCTGACGCGGCGAGGACATCGGATGGAGACAAGGCAAGACAGGACCCCAAACGTATAGTTAAACGTCTGATTTTTGTAAGTCTTGCCTCCGGACTAATTGTCTCCCTCTGGGGTTTACCCTCGCATTTTGGTTACGATCCTACTTGTTTTCTTTTTAGAGGAAGCTTTGATGTCTCTTGCTGGACTGCAGATTTTCAGCCAAAAATTAGAATTTTTTCAACCCTGGGCCAGCCTGATTGGCTAGCCGCCTACCTGGCAATTTTACTTCCAATACCCATTAGCCTCGCGCTAGCAAATCATAAATCACAAGCACCAAAACCCAAACAAGTCCAAAATTCCAATAAACAAAATCAAAAACGTTTTGGAAATTTGAATTTAAAAAATTTGAATTTGTTTGGAACTTGGAATTTAAGATTTGGAATTTATCTTATATTTGCCATTTTATTCTATATAGATCTTTTATATACCCGTTCCCGCTCTGGCATTTTAGCATCTTGGATCTCTCTTGTATTGCTTCTTGCAATAATCTTCTGGATTAAGAAAAAAGAGGCTTCTCAAATCCTGACCATCATCATCTTAATATTCTCGTTTTTAATTATCACTTTTCTCATAGGTCAGCCCTTCATAGATCTTAACAAATTAATTCCTGCCCCAGCCCCAAAATCTGCCACATTAAATAAATCAGCTTCTCAACCTACCTATGCAGGTGAATTAGGCGGAACAGATTCTGGTAAAATAAGACTTTTAGTCTGGCAGGGCGCTATTAGAGCATGGAAAGATTATCCTCTATTTGGAACGGGGGTTGAAACATTTGCCTTTGCCTATTACAAATACAAATCACCTGCTCATAACCTAACAAGTGAATGGAACTTTCTTTACAACAAGGCTCACAACGAATATCTAAACTATCTTGCAACCACGGGAGCTTTTGGTTTGGGAACATATCTTTTAATAATTGGCTGGTTCCTTTTTATTGCCTTTAAAAATCACAAATCCGAAATTACAAATCCCAAACAAATCCAAAATTCCAATAAACAAAATCAAAAACGTTTTGGAAATTTGAATTTAAAAAATTTGAATTTGTTTGGAACTTGGAATTTGAAAATTGAAGTTTTATCATTGAGCTTAATTGTCTCTTATCTTTCAATTCTTATCTCAAACTTTTTCGGCTTCTCGGTCGTAATTGTAAACATCTACTTATTTATGATTCCTGCTTTTGTGTTTGCTCTTGAGGGGATGATTGATAGTAAAAAATATTTCTCTATGCCAAAGGCGTCAAATGCAAACACTGAGCTCTCGCCTTTTCAATGGGTTGGAGTTTCTTTAATTGTATTAATAGGCTTATATTTAATTTATACGCTTTTTACTTTTTGGACTGCTGATAAGTCTTATGCTTACGGTTCCAACTTAGATAGAGCCGGATATTATCAGCAGGCTTATCCATATCTTCACAAAGCAGTGGCGCAACGAGGAGATGAACCGGTTTTTAAAGACGAGTTGTCTATAAATGATGCAATTCTCGCAACCGAACTATTAACACAGAAAGATACTAAATCCGCCTCAGAAGCGGCAGCGACAGCCTCAAATCTTGCCCAGGAAGCAATAGCCACAAGCAACGAGGTCGTAGGAAGTTCGAGCAACAATGTAGTTTTTTGGAAAACTAGAGTAAGGATTTTCTATGCGCTCTCTCAAGCCGATCAGCGCTTTCTGCCTATGGCTTTAACTGCTATAAGACGCACGGCTGAGCTAGCACCAAATGATGCAAGTATACTATATAACCTTGGGGTTCTTGAAGGACAAAATGGAAATCTTAATGAAGCAATAAAGGCTCTTGAAAAAACTGTAAAGATTAAACCCGACTTTCGAGATCCATACTTTGCGCTTGGGCTTTTCTATCATCAAAAATCTATCGATAAAAATGGGCGGGTCGTAGATAAAAAACTTCTAGAAAAAGCGGTTGCGCAAATGCAGTATATCTTAACTAATATCTCATCAAAAGACGCTCAAGCCCAAGACGCTCTAAAATCTTGGGGCAAAACGCACTAAGCCCTGAACCCGCCTGCGAACATAGTAAGACAGAAAGGGACAAGATTAAACGAAGTAAGAAGCTTACCTTCTTGTATGGTATAATTTCTTAATGGTGAAAATAATTACTGCTCCCAATTCTATTCTTGCTCAAAAGGCCAAACCCGTCGGAAAAATAGACAAATCGATTTTACGATTTATCGAGGAAACGAGAAATGCTCTCTTTTCGGCAAAAGATCCAGAAGGCGTAGGTCTTGCAGCCCCTCAGGTTGGTAAAAATCTTAAAATTTTTATTGCAAAACCCACCCCAAAATCCGCTATTCAGGTTTTTATAAATCCAAAAATAAAAACAAGGGGTGACACGACTGAAATGACTCACGACAACGCGCATCTTGAGAAAAGCCAAAAAACACTGACAGGAGGGAAAGTCGGGGCAGGACCCCGAGTGAAACAAAAAGGAGAAAAAAAACTCGAAGGTTGTCTTTCGCTCCCAAACATCTGGGGTCAAGTAAAAAGAAAACCAGAAGTAATTCTCTCTTATCTTGATGAAAAGGGACAAACACATACTAGAAAATTTAGAGGTTTTATGGCAACTATAATTCAACATGAGCTAGATCACCTAAATGGAATTTTATTTACAAAACGCGTTCTTGAGCAAAAAGGAATTCTCTATAGATCGTACAAAGACGAAAAAGGCGAAGTAGTCTTTGAGGAAATTGAAATCTAATTAGGGCATTTAGGTAATTAGGTAAATAGAATGAGCGATTTCACAAGACTTAAAATCTGGCAGAAAGCACAGAACTTAACTCTACTTGTCTATAAACTAACTTCAAAACTTCCAAAAGAAGAACTTTTTGGGTTATCCTCTCAAATAAGACGGGCCGCAATTCCGGTTGGTTCAAATATAGCTGAAGGTGAATCTCGATATTTACAAAAGGATAAAATTAATTTTTTCATTACGAAGAGTTAAATAAGCGAATAAATAGTCTTGTAAATTACAGAAGAAAAAATGCTTAAACCCAAAAACCCAAAAACCCAAAAACCCAAAAACCAATGTGTTGTTTTTTTTGGCAATGGTTCATATATACTTCCGATTCTTAAAGTTCTTCATGAAAAATTTAACCTTGTTCTTGTCTTAACTACAGAAAAAAGTAAAGATGAACCTGTTTTAAAATACTCTAAAATTCATAATATCAATTATAAATCAATCGAAAAATTCAATGAACATCTTGCGCCTTACATCTTAAATCTTAAATCTCCAGTTGGGGTTCTTGCAAATTTCGGCTTAATAATTCCCAAAAAAGTTTTGACTATTTTCCCAAAAGGCATAATAAATATTCACCCATCTCTTCTGCCCAAATATCGCGGTCCAACTCCGGGACAAACTGCAATTCTAAACGGCGATAGAACAACCGGGGTAACTATTATCAAACTTGATGAAAAAGTTGACCATGGTCCAATCCTGATCCAAATTGAAGAACAGATTTTAGAAAATGACACGGCAGAAAGTTTATACAAAAGACTCTTCAAAATTGGAGCAAATTTAATTGAAGAAAATTTAGAAAAATATTTTAAGGGAAAAGTTGAATTAAAAGAACAGGAGCACTCAAAAGCAACTTTTACCAAGCCCCTTACAAGAAAAGAGGGTTTTATCGACCTTTCTTCATTTAAAATTGAAAATTTAAAATTTGAAATTGGCCGAAAAATTCGGGCATATTATCCCTGGCCGGGAGTTTGGACGAAATGGAAAGTGGAAAGTGGAAAGTGGAAAATTTTAAAACTTTTACCAAATCAGAAAATTCAGATCGAGGGAAAAAAACCAATGACATATAAAGACTTTATTAACGGATATCAGAAAGGGAAAGAAATAATAGATAAAATTTCGATCTAATTTATTTCTAAATCAAAGATCAAAAGCTAATTCAAATCTCAAAAATAAAACAACTTTTAACTTTGAACTTGGATTTGATCTTTGATTTTTGATCTTTGAGATTATACTACAGACGCTACTGCGGTTAGTTGAGGTTCTGCTTTTACTAAAGCTTTTGACTTTCCCTTTAACAATCTTACACATTTTACGCAAAGTTTCATTCTTCTTGTCCTTGCGTCAATTACTACACGACTCATATGAAGGTTCGGTCTAAAAATCCTCCTCGTTCTTCTTTTAGAATGAGACACATTGTGTCCGTACATTATGCCTTTTCCGCAATTTTCACATTTCATTGCCATATAATTTAATATTTGATATTATCGTAGTATACTAAAAAAACTTATTAATTACAACAGAATTGATTTTTGTCTATTCAAATATAAAAATTCGAAATAAAAAACACTAAATCCGAAGTAAATACTGGCTAGGTCTTTTATCCGTTAGCAATGAAATTGAAGAGAAAGGAATAATTTGATTAGAGAGGCAACTGAACTTATGAATATTTTTGGATCTATAGTCAGAAAATCTAAATAGTCAGAAAATCTAAATTTTAATATTGTTTCGGACTTCGATATTCGAAATTAGTATTTTATTATTTTATGGATATCATAGGTGGGCTCATTCTTTTAATTATTCTTTTATTTTCAGCAATTTTGCACGAGATAGCACATGGATTTGTGGCCGAAAGGCTTGGTGACCCAACTGCAAGACTCGCAGGCAGACTAACGCTTAATCCCAAAAACCATATCGACCTTTTTATGAGCATTCTTCTTCCCCTTCTTCTTTTAATATCAGGCTCCCCTGTTATATTTGGAGCCGCCAAACCTGTACCCATAGATCCATTCAATCTTAAAGAAGGAAGAAAAGATGTAGCTCTGGTTGCGCTTTCTGGCCCTCTTACAAATATAATAATTGCTATAATTTCAAGTTTTTTAATTAAGCTTATTGTCTTTTTCTCACCCACTCTTGTAAGCAGCGCCAGCATCTCCACGGCACTTTCTCTTCTTTATTTACTTTTGGTAGAAATTGCTAAGTTAAATCTCTTGCTTGCTATTTTCAATCTTATCCCCATTCCCCCACTTGATGGATCAAAAGTGTTTGCCTTAATACTGCCAGAGAGAGAAGCGGCGGCTTATCTATCCCTCTCGTCAATTGGGTTTTTTATTATCCTTTTCCTCCTCCTTTTCCCAATTGGTGGCTTTTCTCTAGGAAACTTTATCTTTAATCTTATTACCTTTTCTCAAAAACTCCTAGGAATATGATTCTTATCTTTGGATTTGAAATCTTTCTAACATAATGTTATGTTTATATAAATAATAAGATGTTGAGCAAGACATATCAAATATTAAATATGAAATACCAAAAATCAAAAACTAGCTCAAAACTCAAAAAAAGAAGTAAAATATAGAGCTTTTTATTTATCAATTGAATTTATCGAGTTTCTAGAAAAACAGAAACAAGCGTACTGACGATGAAAGGAAAAAGAAATCTTTGAATTTTAAACTTGGTTTTGGTATTTGAGATTTTAGATTTGATTTCTAACTATGGCTTATCTTGTTTTGGTGAGACACGGTGAATCGGAGTGGAATGCAGAAGGAATTTGGACAGGGTGGACGGATATCGCACTGTCTGATAAAGGACGGCAAGAAGCTAAAGACGCAGGTAAACAAATAAAGGATATAAAATTTGACATTGCTTATACTTCTCACTTATCCAGAGCAAAAGAAACTTTATCAATAATAGAGCAAGTGCTTGGCGTATCTCTTCCAACTATCAAAAACTCAGCGCTTAATGAAAGAGATTATGGTATCTATACAGGTAAAAACAAATGGGAGGTTGAAAAAGAAATAGGAGAGGAAAATTTTAAAAAATTAAGACGCGGTTGGAACTATCCAGTAGTAAACGGCGAGACACTCAAAGACGTATACAGCAGAGTCGTTCCTTATTATAAACAAGAAATACTCCCTAAACTTAAAGGCGGCAAAAATGTTTTAATATCGGCTCACGGAAATAGTCTTCGGACGCTGGTGAAATTTTTAGATAATCTCTCGGACAGTGATGTTGAAAATCTTGAAATAGCAACGGGAGAAAGTCTTGTTTACCAAATCAACAGCGAGGGAAAAGTAATTTCAAAAGAGATTCGGACTTGACTTTTCTTGTCCTAACCGTCTATACTATATTTGTTCTTTGATATTAGAGATAGTTGGAGATTTTCCTCTACAAATCCATTGTATATGAGGTACCCCTATGTTACATTGGGGAACGAGGCGAATTTTGGACTAGGCGTGCTTAGTTTAATAGCCTTCCTAATTTGTATAAATGGGGGAAACACCAGCTGTCCTCGATATCAAAGACAGAATTTATTTAAAAACTTTCTTAATTCCCCTATTTTAACCTCTCGGGGAGGACTTGTTCTTTCAATCTCTTTTTTGATAAAATGAAATCAGCTAGCCGACGTAGCTCAGAGGAAGAGCAAGTGTTTTGTAAACACTAGGTCGTCAGTTCAAATCTGACCGTCGGCTCACAATTCGAATGAAAAGTTAAAATTGTAAACCAAGTTGAACAATAAAGACGCAAAGTTTTGATTCGACGGGCTAAGGTGGCGGAGCAGCAATCGCATCTGGCTGTAGACCAGACGCCCGGAAGGGCTACGGGGGTGCAATTCCCTCCCTTAGCACAGAATAAAACTTATCCCGTTTGGCCGACATAGTTTAGTGGTAAAACGATTCATTGGTAATGAATTGAGTATGGGTTCGATTCCCATTGTCGGCTCAAAAATTAAAGAAAGGAGAAATTTATCAGATGGCAAAAAAGGGAGAGCACAGAATACTTGTTGGTCTCGTCTGCACTGTTTGCAAAAACAGAAACTATGTTACGACTAAAAACAAAATGAATACACCAGAAAAGCTTGTTCTAAAAAAGTATTGCAGACACTGCCGCAAGAAAACCGAACACAAAGAAACAGAAAAACTAAAATAGCTTTATAGCTCTCACAGCTTATGGCGTATAGTAAAGTCTGCAACTAAACTAGGGACTTGATGTAGCGGTAGCATGGCGATCTCCAAAATCGCTCGCAGAGGTTCAAATCCTCTAGTCCCTGCAATGTATTGCAAACACTTCTGGGTGCTATACTGAACGATTTTGCTGAGGGTGACAGAAAATTAAGTATTTAGGCAAAACAAGAGTACCTTTCAGAAAAAAACTATAGATATTAACCCGAGGCTTGCGCCCAAAATTCCTCCTCCCACTACATCTGTTGTCCAATGTTCGCCCAGATATACGCGGCTAACAAGCACAATAATATCAAACAAAATAATTAGAGAAAAAAGCACTTTTTTCGTAAAATTGTTCAGTTTTTTGTTATTTGAAATCAAAAATAATAAAACCATCGAAATAAATAGAGCTCTTATGCTGTGTCCTGAAGGATAGGAGAAGCCGGGTTTCACATAAGAACTTGGGAAACTAAAAGGAATATCATAGCGAAAAAAAAGAAAAGGAGGTCCCGGATGTCTGATAAAAACTTTTCCGAAGACTTCGAGAAACAAGGAAAAACCATAAGGTATTAATGCTAAAAATCCTTTTATTTTCCTTCTTATTAAAATTAATATGACAAAAGACAAAGTTATAACTTCTACACTTCCTAACAAAGTAAAAATAGAAAAAAATGTATCAAACCGTCTACTAATATGATTTTGGAGTCTTACTGTGGTATCAAAATCAAATTGACTAAACAAATCTGTATACACAAGATATGAGAAGCCTACGAACAATAAAAAAATAATAGATCCTAAAACAAAGGACAATTTGCGATTCATTACCTTTAGACCTTCAAGCTCCTGAGAAAACTGCGGAATTCCCCATTGATATCGGGGTGTATAAGCGCAAATTCCACAACAGTTTTTAAATATTCAATCTTATTGCCTGTATCATAATATTTACCTCCCTTTATCTCTACGGCAATTATTCTCTTTTTGTCTTCTAGCATAAGCTTTAAGGCATCATTATAATAAAGCTCATCACCTTCTCTTAAGTTTTTTAAGACTTGGCCAAGATAATCAAATATATCTGAGGTAAAAATAAATCCGGAAACATTGGCAAGACTACTTGGCGAATTTTTTTTACCTGGCTTTTCTATAATGGTATTAACATCAATTATGCCATCCCCCAACATCTTTCCTCCTGCAAATCCATATCTTTTGTAGTCCTCATCTTTTCCCGCCCTAACACTACCCAGGATAGAACATTGGTATTTCTCAAAAACCTTAAGCATCTGTTTGAAACGAGAAGGATCAGCTACGATAAAATCATCAGAAAAGGTATATATAAATGGTTCATCTCCTATAATGTGTTTGACATTTAAAAGAGGTGTCCCATTACCATACGGTCCTTTCTGTCTTACATAAATAAAATTCGCCATATTTGCAATCCTTTCTATCTGATCAAGAGCTGGCCGCTTTGACTCCCCTCCCAGTCTAAGATTCTCCAAAAGGTCAAGATTTACAGCATCAAAATGATCTTCTATTGTTCTCTTGTGATATCCAGTCACAATAATTATATCGGTGATGCCTGCATCAACCAGCTCTTCGACCACATATTGAATTACTGGCTTATCGACAATTGGAAGCATTTCTTTGGGCATTGCCTTGGTCTGGGGCAAAAACCTCGTACCAAAACCTGCAGCAGGAATTACGGCCTTTCTAATCTTCTTCATAGTTTGATTATAGCAATTGTAATCTTAACAAGACATCCGTGTCAACTTATATTAAATATTGCTCTTAATAATTGCTATAATTAAAGAATGATAAGAGGACACTCCAAGTTCTTCATTGCTTTAGTGTTAATTTTTTTTCTGCTTTTTTTTGTGCTTTTAATCTCTCAGAATTATACCAATTTAGTTGTCCAATTGATTAAGCACTATAAGCTTATAGGTCCTCTTTTTCTTGTCTTATGGCGCATAATAGGAATAATTTTCCCAGCTATTCCAGCTGGCGTAGTATCTTTTGCTGTTGTACCCTTATTTGGGTGGTTTAAAACATATTTATATACACTCACTGGCATACTAATAGGCACGTCGGCAAGCTTTTGGCTGGCTCGAAAATTTAGAGAGCCTTTAATAGGTAACTTTGCATCACTTAAAAAAATCCATAAAATAGAAAACGAATTATCCGAAAGACAAGAGTTTTTTATAATTCTGGCCTTCAGGCTCTTTACAGCTCCTGTTATGGATTTTTCAAGCTATGCTGCAGGTCTTACAAAAATAAGTTTTAGAAAATTTTTACTCGCGACCTTTATTGCTTCCTTGCCGGATATTGCTATTTTTTATTTTGGGGAACAGCTCTATAAAACTGTTTTTGGGAGATCTGTGATAGTAGCCGTATCTATCTTGTTCTTTATAGGAATTGGCTATTTTCTTATTAAAAAGTTTGTCGTTTCGCAAAAAGAATAAATTTAATTTGTCTTAAAAACCTCTACCGCCAACAAAATTTCATCAGTCACGATATCAGTTATACCCGCTTTTTTAAAATACAACATTCCCTCTTTGTTGTTTATTACTCCTGCCATTACCTTAAATCCGTTTTTTTCATACATCTTTCTTAATTCTTTTAAAAGCCACTCAGGAATTAATGTTCTAAAAATTAGTTGCGCTCCCGGCCATTCATTTATCCACCCTAAGAATAATCCGTAGCTTTTCTCAGGAAGTTTTAAAAAGGAATAGAGGGGAAAATTCACAAATGGTAAAACTTTTAATTTTGGATATTCTTTCTGCAATTTAAGAGCTTTCTTAATAAACACAGAAAAACCAATAATATAAACAGTGTCCCATAAATTTTCTTGTTTAATTTTTAGGACGACAGCCTCAACCAAAACAAGAGAAGAGGATTTAACCTCAAGGAAAAATGGCACTCTCTTAATCTTTATGTACTCGAATAATTCATCTATTGTTAACAGCCTCTCGTCCTTGCTATCACACAAGATATCATCGTGGGCTACAACAACTTTATTGTCCGATGTCAAACGGACATCACATTCAATTGCGTCGGCTCCAAGTTTGAGCACTTTCTCAAAAGCGGAAATCGAATTTTCGGCTGTATCTGTCCCTCGCCCTCTGTGAGAAACTATCATAGTGTCATGATATCAGCTAGGTCTTAAGTTTTCAAACTTATGCTTTACATACCAACCGAAATCTGATAAAATCATTGAGTTGGAGTAATTCTAGATTTCTAATCTATGGCAACACCTGTGGTTTTTTTTAAAGAGGTACAGGATGAACTTAAAAAAGTCGTGTGGCCAACAAGAAATGAGGTAACAAGACTTACTTTTGTCGTTATTTTTGTAAGTCTTGTTGTCGGATTTTTTTTGGGCGCGGTTGACCTTATTCTGGCAAAAATTATGCAAGTAGTAATAAGATAACAACGAACCACTCGCTAGTTGTTGGTTGTTAAAATAATTATGGATACTCAAATAAAACAAACAGGAAAAAATAAAGTAGGAGCTGATACTTCCTCCCCATCTAAGTGGTACATAGTACATACATACTCAGGCCATGAGGATAGAGTAGTAAAGTCTTTAAGACAGCGAATTCAAAGCTTGGGGTTTGAAGATCGTATCTTTGATATTATTGTCCCAAAAAGAGATACTATAAAAGTATCCGGCGGAAAAAAAGAGACTGTAAAAGAAAAGATTTTCCCAGGCTACATACTCGTGCGAATGATTCTGGATGATGAAAGCTGGCTACTTGTGCGAACCACGCAAGGCGTTACCTCTTTTATAGGAGCTGGTAATAGACCAATGCCAATCTCAGAAAAAGAAGTCGAGGCAATCAAAAAATTTATGGCTATGGAAGAGCCTCTATATAAAACGAGTTTCTTAAAGGGAGAGGCAGTAAAAATTATTGATGGTCCATTTGCAGATTTTCTAGGAACAATTGATGAAATCGATCAAACAAAAGGAAGGCTTAAAGTCTTGGTCTCAATCTTTGGTCGAGAAACACCAGTTGAACTTGACTTATTACAAGTATCAAAATTATAACAGCATATAGATATAGCGCCTAGCATCTATCCTTAGACGCTAAACGCTAATTAAGATGACAAAAAAGGTAAAAACAATTATAAAACTAAATATTCCAGGCGGAGAAGCAACTCCTGCGCCGCCGGTTGGTCCTGCTTTGGGACAGCACGGACTTCCTATTATGGAGTTTGTAAGAGCTTTTAATGAAAAAACAGAAAGTCAAAAAGGTACAATTATTCCAGCTGTTATTACAGTTTATGAAGATAGAACTTTTTCTTTTATAACCAAAAAGCCGCCGGTTGCCGAAATGATTAAAAAGGCTTTAGGTCAAGAGAAAGGTTCTCAAAAACCAGGAAGAGAAACCGCAGGAAGCCTCACAAAAACCCAGGTCGAAGAAATTGCCAAGGCAAAAATGGAAGATTTAAATGCCACTGATGTTACTGCGGCAATGAAAGTAGTTGAAGGAACAGCAAGGTCAATGGGAATACAAGTAGACTAGCAACTAACCACTAGTTGCTAGTTGTTAATAGCTAATTAATTATGGGAAAAATTAGAGTAAAAACCCTGGGAATAGAAGAGATTGAAAAAAAGCAGAAGAAAGAGCTAAAAGAGAAACAGGAAAAGAAAAAAACCGCAAAAACTCCAGGACTACATGGCGGAGAAAGAGTAGTTGTTGTTGGTCCAAGCAAAGAAGAACTCGAAAAAATTGCGCATGAAGAAGAAAAGGCAAACGAACCTGAAAAAAAAGAAGCACAAAAGAAAGAGAAATTTGAAAAGAGAGCTAAGCAAGCTCGTTCGAAAAGATATCAGACAGCTGCAAAATTAGTTGACAAAGCTAAAGTTTATCCCTTAGCTGAAGCTTTAAAACTTTTGACTGACAGAAAAACCAGCTTTGATGAAACAGTAGAACTTCATCTAAATACCGTGGAGAATGGGATTTCTTCAACTGTTATCCTCCCCCATGGTACGGGTAAAAAGGTCAGGGTTGCGATTGCAAACGATCCAGCGACTGCCTCAGCACAAGTAGATCTTGAAACTTTAATTAAAAAAATTGAATCAGGTAATATAGATTTTGATGTCTTAGTGGCTTATCCAAACGCAATGCCAAAATTGGCAAAAGTGGCAAAAATTCTCGGTCCCCGAGGACTCATGCCAAATCCTAAAAACGGCACAATCACAGATAAACCTACCGAGCTTATTAAAAAATATGAAGGAGGACAGATATCTTTTAAAACAGAAGCAAAAGCGCCTATAATTCATCTTGTGGTTGGAAAAATCTCTTTTGGAGAAAAAAAACTTATGGATAATATAAAGGTAATAATTGAGTCAGTCAAAAAAGAAAATATTAAAAAGACAGTCATTAAAACCACAATGTCCCCGGGGATAAAAATCCAATATTAAACTGCCTTATCAAGGTATTTTCTGGCTTTTTCTTTGTTCTTCTCAAATTTATCAGGATGAAGACTTCTGGAGACTCTTAATCTTTGAGCAATATATTCTTCCGGATTTTCCTTTTTGAAATCCTTATTTGCCTGAGTTTCCGCATTTAATAAATGCTCGTTTCTTTCAGCATTTTGAAACGCTTTTAAAGTAGATAAAAACATAAGGATTACTGAATTAGTCGTAGCCATTCTCGCATATCCTCTTTCAGTCTTACCAGCTTCTATATCTCTTAATAATTGAGACAAGGAAATGTATTCTGCGCTGAAAATAAGCTCTTTTCTGTCTACCCTCATTTTATCAATTGTCTTAAGATCGACTTCTACGAAGACTACATTTGAGGTGGTTCCTACAAAAGTAGGATTTGGATAATGTTGAGGGTATTCTGGATACAAAATATCTTTTACTACCTGCACTCCTGATTCCTCCATTGACTCTCGAGCTGCTGCCTCACCTGCATGTTCTAATCTTTCTAACTGGTCGTTACCCATTATTTTATTCATAAAACCCATGGGAATAGACTCAAAAATCATAGGTTCTGTATCTTCCTCAAATACATTGTCTGCATGAGGCCTTCCCTGGCTTATTATGGCTACCATTATTCTCCCTCTTTCATCTTTCCCAAAAACTACTGCATTTATATTGGGAGCTTCATCATATCGGGGCCTGTCAAAAGCAGGAGAACCGTCGGGATTAGTAACAACAGCAGACCGGACAGCACCAAATTTAGAAACTGCTTCCCAATCTACTCCAAAGGAAAATTCTTCTATTCTTCCATCAAGATGTCTTACTCTTAAAATCCAACTTTCATCTTCAGGTCGGCTTGCAAAAAAATCTTTATTTCTCTCTGTTGCCTCTGAAGGCGAAATAATATTTCCGTTTTTCCCAGGATGTGAAATATCTAATTCCTGCATAGTTGGAGTATATTATCATAATTTGAATGATTTGTCAATATATAGGATATATTGGCTTAATTCTAAGGCTAAATTATTTCTCTATTTATCCTATAGTTATTTAGATTCTCTATCTACTTCAAAAACAAGAGAATCTTTTTTAAGAATACTCCTATGCACTCTTTTAAGGGTAACCATCGTTACCATATTATTTGTAGGATTTCCTACTGCATGCCAATTACTTCCTTCTGTAAATTCAGGCAAAAATTCCACTATGAGTTCTCTCCTCTTGCCTCTCTTTGATTCCAAAAGCAGTTTTACTCTTTTTGTGCTTGAGCATTCAATGCCCATTACCCATTCATCCTTTTTGAGAAGAGCTTTGGAAATCTCTTTATCCTTCACTTTTCCATCTTTATCTTCTTTTATAACTATTTCTCCTATTAAAGGCACTGAAAATTCCTCTACAAACTTATGCCTATGCCAATTCAGTTCTGGATCAAAAAAAGGAGGAAGCCTTGTTATTTTTACCTCAACAGGAATTTTTGGATCGCGCTTATAGAAGTAGAAGGCATTTCTTTCTTCTCCTCCCGACCTGTATTCTGTTTCAACCTCAGATAAAGGGATAAACATAATTCTATTTTACTCACACCTTTAAGAATTTGTCCAATTTCCTCTTGACGCATTAAAATTTATCTGGTAAACTCATAAAACCTA
>CAYZZF010000011.1:0-23869 GCA_964483115.1 uncultured Gammaproteobacteria bacterium
CAGAGCAAGAGCCTTTTAAGCTCTAGGTTCAGGGTTCGAGTCCCTGGCGACTCACACATCACCTCTTGCGGTCAAATCGGCCCGTACTCTATTTCCAAATAGCTTACCGTTGTTTGCTTAAAAACGCCCAAATGCTAGAAAGGGGATAGAGCGATATATCTTTTACCTCGCACAATTTAAATTATAAGTCGTAATCAAATAATAAAGTTATAAGGACTATTTATCTTCTCCAAAGCCAAATCAGAAAGGCAAGTAATAACACTACGCCAAATGTTCCAATTGAAATATGCAGTTTTAGTAAACCTGAACCAATAACGTAACTTACCCCTACTGTAATTAAAATAATAAGTATAACTGTGGTAACCAATCGTTTGTACCCGCTTGAAACCATTTTTGCTTCAAGCTCTGCTAATTCTCCCGCATCAACTTTAATTCCTAGTTCACCGCTATCCAGTCTTTCAAGAAGGCGCATAGTCATTTCAGGAAATGTTTGGGCATAGTTAATATAATCAAGGCTTTGATCCAATAGCTTCTTTCGAGTTTTAACTGGGTTTAGTTCCTCTTCAATAATTCTCTTGATATACGGATGCAATTGCTGTGTAAAGTCAAATTCAGGATCAAGCGTATATCCCATTGATTCAGTAGTTAATAATGATTTTCCCAAGTATGCAAAGCTAGAAGGAAAGTAAATGCTGTTTTTTCTTCCACTTTCCATAATGCGCAAAAATGTTTGAGCAAGACTCACATCTTTTAATTTTGCTCCATACCAGTCATGAAGCACATCATCTACATCATGCTCAAAAGATGCAATATTTGAATTTTCAGTTGTTTCAACCATATGCATAAGATGTTGAATAGCAGATTCTGAATCCTCATTGAGAAAGCTAATAAAAAACGATGCAAGCTCAAGTCTGTCTTTTTGCATCAGTCTTCCCACCATTCCATAATCAACAAAAGCAAAAACATTGTCGGGAAGTGCAAAATAATTGCCAGGGTGAGGATCTGCATGGAAAAAACCTTCAACAAAGACCTGGCGAAGTAATGCATGCACTCCATTTTGAGCGAGTATTTTCTTATCAATGTGTGCATGCTTCAGTGCTTTTTCATTATCTAGCCGTACTCCCTCAATCAAATCCATTGTTAGTACATTCCTAGAGGAGAATTCTTTATAAACTTTTGCAACTTTTATTGTTGTATCATCTGCAAACATTGTTTCAAACCGCTTGGCATGACTTGCTTCAATAGTAAAATCAAGCTCACGACCGATTGTTTCCGCAAACTCACGAACTATAAGTGTTGGCCTAAAGATACGCCACTCTGGTACACGTTCTTCAATCAAATGAGCAATAAATGCTAGAATATGGATATCTTTTTCGATAATATGGCGAATCCCTGGACGCTGAACTTTTACTGCTACTTTTGTACCATCGGCAAGTACTGCTTTATGAACCTGTGCTAAAGAGGCAGCAGCTAATGGTGTTTTGTCAAAGTACTTAAACAACTTATCCAAAGGTTTGCCTAAATCTTTTTCTATGATTTGCTTTGCTTGGGGGTAAGGAAAAGGAGGAACTTGATTGGTAAGCTTGGCAAGTTCTGAAGTTAAATCTTTGGGTATTAAATCAGGGCGCAGTGAAAGCACCTGTCCCAACTTGACAAAAGAAGGCCCAAGTTTTATTAGGAGAACTCGTAGACGAACAGGATAATCATCACCAGGTTTCGGCTGCCACATACCTGCGCATTGTTTTAAAAAACAGCGTATGCGGCGCTCAATCGGCACTACCCAATGAAGTCGAGCTTTTTCAACAGCAAAGCCGAAACCTTCCTCGTAAATTAGTCCAACAATTGTCTGTAGTCGCTTTATATCCCCGATTGTGTCGAATATAGAAAACATGGACATATATTTATTATGGCATTTTTATATTTTATTTGCTTATATTATGTCTAATCTGAAAACGGCATTTCTTGTCTCTTTTTCAACTGCGGTTACCGTCTCGTCAAATGGTTTTTCTGTTAAAACTGTATAAACAAAATCCGTAATGATCTTGTGATTAAATTTAAAACACTTACCTAAGGATGTATACTTGTAGCCTTATGTTTCAGTTGATAAAATCCCCCAGTATTTATTATAGCTTATAACCGGGGGATTTGACTTTCTTAACGCGGTTTTTATTTATTTCACGCCAAAAATAAATGGTACCTGAAAGAAGAAAAACAGCCGCTAATGCCCAAGTTAACAGTCCTAGTATACTCCAGTAACCAAAGCTTCCATTCATCATGTTGCTCCAACCTGAGTTCCCCATCATAGAAGGCCAGTCATTTCCCAATGATTGATTATTAGCATTCCAACCATTCATCATGCCGCCAAAACCTCCCATCATTGGCATGAAATATTCGGCTCCTTGAGGAAAAGCAGCATTGGTATCACATCCACTTAAACGTTTACCCATAACAATGTGCATCTGCTTCTCACCATCTTGCCCTAATCTTTGGGTCATTAACTGATCTATATAATCATCGGATGAACCCATCATGCTCCCCATAAAGAAATTTCCGAGCTTATCAAAATCGTCATCTTTTAAATTTTTGCAGGAAACTTGTTTATCTTGCAACTTATTCCAAACAGCCTGACCTGCTTTATCGGGATTTTTTTGGAAGGAGCTTGTTGTTGCTGAATTATTTAGTCCTCCCGTCACCTTTTGAGAAAAGGTTTGCTTAGGAGAAAAAAATAACACAGTTATAGATACCAAAATAGCAAGAAATGAAATACCTGTTATTTTATAAGGTTTACCTATATGAGTTTCACCTCCTCCTATCAAAGTTTATCAATTTGAGCGCTTAATTCATTATCTCTTATAGCCATTTGTGGATCATCGTAAACATAACGGATAATGCCTTCTTTATCAATCAAAAAGTAAGTATGGCCGGGAAGTTTTCCTTTATGCATTGACGAAGGTAATGCTAGTGTACCATAGCTACTTGAGACTTGTTTGTTACTATCAAAGAGTACTATGGCTCTTAAAAGCTCTGGCATTTTATCTACGGCCTGTTTCCATTGATTCTGTGGATCAACCGTGATATTTAAGATTACAGCCTTGCTTTGCAACTGTGAATCTTTTCCAAACATAGCAATTTGGTTCCAACAAGCAGGATAGCACATTAACCCCTCGTTAAAAAATAGAATAACATTTTTGCCTTTAAGACTGCGTAAGGCAATCTTTTTCCCATCATAACTTTCCAGTGTAAAATCAGGAGCCGGCTTATTTAGCAAACTATTAAAAACAGTTGAGTCAGCCGCCGCTCCACCATGCATACTATCCATAGAATCAGTTTGTATATTTTGACCACCTTGAACATTTTGACTAGTGGAATTCTGATCTCCTTTTTTATTAATATTCACCAGAACATTAATATTACTAACAAGTAATATTAAACCAATTACTATCACTGTGCCTAAAATTATAAGTATTGTTTTGTTATTCATTTTTTGCTTAGAGATAAAAGTTGTTTAATGGCGAAGAAACCTATAGCTAAAGCTATGCCGATAAAAATAATTGCCCAAGCTACTTCTGGAATCACCTTAGTAAATCTGCTAATTGCTTGAATAAACTTAGTCATGTAAATATTGACACTAATTTGATATGAGGAACGGAATGTTAATTGCTTGGTTTGATCAAGATAGATAATAACGACCCCCAAAATTAAAAACACGAGTCCTGAGAAAAAGTTTGCAAAAGTTACGTTAATTTTTTGTCCTAACAAGTTGTAAGATAGGCTTTTTCTGAAAACAAAAAACTTTTGGGTAAAATCTATTTTGTCTAGAAAGAGAGCGATAAAAAATAACGGCAAGACCATTCCCAAAACAAAAGCAAATGTATAAATTCCACCCAAAATAAATGATCCGGGAAGTGCTGCTAAGGTTAGCACCCCTGCTAAAACTGGTGCGCAACAGGCAGTAGCGATGGCAGAAAATATACCCAAAATATAGACTGAAGTAAAATCATGCCTACGAAGCTGCGGGTGGACACTAAAAGGTATAGAAAATTGCTTTCCTAAAAGCAGGATTACTCCTAAGAATAATAAAAATGTCCCGCCGATAAAAAAGATTGTGTCATGATATTGGCTAAAAATTTGAGTAATAAGAGAGACTCCCAGGCCAATTGGAAGGAAAATAGATAAAATTCCTAGAAAGTAAACAAAAGTCATTAAGAATAATGTCGCCTTCTGCTTGAAGATTGAAGCAAAATAAGTCGGCAGTAAAACCGTAATGCAACAGGGCGCAAAAAGCGCGGCAATTCCCGCAAAAAAGGAAGCAATGAAAGACGCACTAATTAAAAGATCCATAGGTTAAAGTTTATCAATTTCTGCTAGAATTTGATTGTCTCTCACTGCCATTTGTGGATCATCGTAAACATAACGGACAATGCCTTCTTTATCAATCAAAAAGTAAGTATGGCCGGGAAATAAGCCTTTATGCATTGAAGAGGGAAGAAAAAGAGTGTTGTAATCGACAGATACTCGTTTGTCTGTGTCCAAAAGAACAGTTGCTGGAGCTAGTTCTGGCATTTTTTCTATTGACTGTTTCCAACTGCTGTTAGAATCATCAATGATGGTTAACACCACTGTATTTTTATCGGCAAATTTACTGTCTTTAGCAAAAGCAGCAATTTGATTCCAACAAGCAGGATAACACATCGCTCCTTCACTAAAGAAAAGAACAACATTTTTGCCCTTAAAACTACTTAGAGTTACTTTCTTGCCATTATAGTCTTCTAATGTAAAATCTTTAGCCGGTTTACCAACCACGCTGTTTAAAACCGTTGTGCTTTCGGTCTGAGTGGATGAAGAGTTTTGATTACTAAGTAATAAAACTCCGCCAATCAGAATTATGACAGTTGCTAGAACAGATATTATGATAACTATTTTTCCTGTACTCATAATCAATTATTAATGATAAGTCTCGTTAGTTGATTTATTACCTTTCCTTCCCTTTATGCTCTCTATGACTTTTCATCATAAATAAGTGCATTAAAAGACACGCAAGTAAAATACCGAAAAAAAGAATATTGACAAAAGATACTTTAAAGATTGTGACCGCCACTACTGCGACTCCCAAAGCGCCTAAGCAAATTAGTATTAACTTATTGCGAGGTAAGAAACGAGTCTGTAAAGGCTCATTTTTACTAAAGTTTAAAGACTCCATTTAAAACTCCTTTCGGCTATACCACCGATATTTTTAATTTTTAGTTCTATGAATTTAGGTTTTGGAGAAATTGGACTAAACTTCAAAACTCCATCACGATGATGTCCTCCGGGAGCAGAGCCGTCCCAAGAAGTGGGTTTATATGATTTTCCTTGATCATCCAAAAGCTCTGAATCAGCAACTAAATCGTTGTCTATTGATACCTGATGGTTATTTATTGTGACATTAAAATCCCAGCTACTCGGATTACTATCTAAATTCTCAGGTGTAACAGAAACAGCTATCGAAGCGTCATCATTCTCTTGAGCGCTAAATTTACTACTGGCAACGGCGGTTGTATTCAGAGATGTTTTAGTATCAGCTGTTTTTTGGGAACCAATGCTTTTAGAAACACTATTTAGCAAGAAAAATAATAAAATTACAGTTATTAAACCTGCGTACACAACAGCAACATTATTTATCTTGAGTCCGATAACCTTTACTACTTTGTTTCCTATATAGAGAATTCCAAATAAGTTAAAGATTAAACCAACCCAGAAAAACTGAACCTGGTATTGAGTAATAAAAGTAGCAACACCTGCTATACCAAGAATAGGAAGAACATTTGTTAAATGGTGGGCGCAGCAAGAGATCATAGTGGCAGTAGAAGTTGTACCGGTAGCTACGAGTTGGCCACTTGAAAGCTGCTGTTCAGTAATACCCTTAAGGTAACTGTAAAGACTTAGTTGAATTCCAAATCCCAAAGCAAGGCTGATTATGTAATACCAAAACTGGCTAAATTGTTCCAGGGTAAAATTCCACCCAGAAATAAGTGTCAAGACCAAAAAATATATAGACAAAAGGATGAAAGCCGCGAGAATTCCTTTGAAAATTGATTTTTTTAGAATATCCATATTCAGGGCAACAGTTTTCATTAAATTAAGTATAACATAAAGATACTACAATGTGTAGTACCAATTTTATGGATATGCTTTTATTTTATAGATAACTATAATTTCTTCAACTACCTTTGAGCATTTTCTGATTTGCGAATAGCTTCAAGACAACTACTGTCCTGCATCAGCCCAAAGCTTTGTTAATTTGTCTTGAAGCTTTCTGTAAAAATATCGTACTTTTTCTGCGATAATGAATCATATCTTAAGTAGTTAAAAATGTTTGTTGATGGCAAAAATACCGATGTATTTTTTGCATTTTGTTAAGCAGAAATTCTCCAATTATTATTGTTTTAGGTTACAAAAGCCTTTGCACTTCTCCAAAAATTTTATCATTATCTATTACCATATTTTGGTCATCTAAGGTGTAACGTACAATTCCTTCTTTATCAATCACGAAAAATGTGTGGCCTGGAGAAGATCCGCGGTGCATTGAGGAAGGCAAAGACAAAACGTCATAGGCAGAAGATACTGCCTTTGTCGTGTCAAACAGAAGTTTGGCATTGGCAAGTTCTGACACCTTCTTTATTATTTCCTGCCACTCACCTCTGGAATCACCGACTATTGAAAATGTCGCGACTTTATCGGTGCTAAATCTTGGGTCATTTGCTAAAGATTTTAATTGGTCCCAACACGCAGGGTAACACATTGATCCCTCATTGAAGAAAAGTACAACAACTTTACCTTTATAATCATTAAGATTTACTGTTGAGGCAGAAATATTTTCCAGTCTAAACATAGGCGCTTTCTTGCCAACAGCATCTTTAAATGACAAATTTTCTTTTGGAAATAAATCTGGCTTGCGTTTTACAAGCAGCGCTTTTACTTGATCCCTTTTTGCCTGAGCAACAGCAGTTAAACCATACTTTTCAGTGGTTTTGACTATAATATCGTCTTTTGAAAGACCGTTGGCGATCAGCGAGTCAATGTAATCAACCATTTGCTGAGCTTCGGCGCAATCACCCGGCTTTGTAAGGGGCTGACCGCAGCAAGGACAAAGAAAAATACGGTAAATTTCTTGACCTAAAACAACCGATTTTGTAGATGCAGATAATCCTGTAATATTTTTGTCTTGATAAAAAAATATGCCGATAGCTCCTGCAAAAACCAGTGCAATTATTAGTAATAGTGTAATAGTTTCTTTATTGATTTTCACTTTAATTACTGAGAACCGCCTGTGTTTTGGTTTTGTGAATTACCAGAACTAGAAGTTGTACCTGCTTTAGTTAGATCAAAAGCCTGAGGGAATAATAATTTGCCGTTTTTTGTAACATATGAATCATATTCATTTGTGCCAATTTTTATTTTAATTTTAATCAGCCCTGAATCGTTTGAAACGCTGACCAACGAAGCTGGAGTTCGAGAAAGTTTGTTATTGTTTATATAATCAACTGCTTTTTTAGCAATTCTTTCATCTGATGGACCAAAAATGTTTGATAAAGAAAAAGGGCTGCTCGGCCTCTCAAAAATTAAAATACCAGTTGCAATAATGGCAATTACAGTAATGCCAATATAGACAGTATTTTTATCTACCTTCTTAAAAAACTTACTTACATTTTTTGATATATAATTATTTAATTTAGTCATAATAATTTTTAATTGTCGTTACGCACCACATCCGCCCCCATTGCTTCTTGGAGCCTGTTGGGGACTGACTTTGCTTAGAATCTGCCGATAACCACTTGGCGAAGTATATTGGCTCAAAACTGTTTTTGCGTCCACTTTGCTCCAATCGATTTTTTCAATATTTTTATAATATGTTGCTATGGTTAAATAATTGTCAGGAAACCAATAGGAATTGGCAATAAGTGCGTATTTATACATGTCGGCTTTTGAAACGCCTTGCGAAGCCATTAGCTCCAACAGACCTAGCATGCCCATTCCGTGGTTGCAGTCAGGGAAATGGGTTGAGTTTCCGCAGCATGGCCTGTAAACATTCTTAGAAACCTCATCAACAAGAGCTTGCTGGCTTGGGGTTAGATTAATAAAGTTGTGCTTTGAGAAATGATCCATTGCTGTTCCTTTAGCCAATGTCCAGCCGCCGGTTGATGCAAAATTCTTTGTCGGAGTTCCCGAAGTCGTCATTTCGCCTTTGTCCAAAATATCATTTTTATTGCCGAGCGCAAGAGGCCAAAGCATATTTAAAAGAAAGTTAGCATTCTGTGGTGTCATCTTTAATTTTCTATTACTAGAGCCAGAAAGAATGATTTTTTCAGCATTATCCAACCCGCCGCGCTGGCTGTATAAATTCTTAAATTTCGCCTGATCAATCACTCCTGCATCAATTAATTTTTTGCCCAAATCTCCCCACACAATGGGTAACTCCACGCCCTTTGAAGGCAAAACTTCTTCTACTAGCTTAGTATCTATCGGCTGTTTTCTGTTTGCTGATTGAGAATTTGATGAACTTGTTTGGGATTTTAACAAACTAGCGACTTTTGAATTCTGTGCCGTTGAAGACGAATTGTTGTTTGGTGTTTTATTTACGTTAATACCTGAAAACAAAACGAAAACAAAAATTAGTACTGCGAAAAAGGCGATGAGTTTTAAATATTTTGTATTTTTTTCTGTTGTCTTTTTTTCTGCTTTCATAAATTATTAATTTAATTTTTGAATTTCTGTAAAAACTTTATCATTATTGACTGACATATTCGGATCGTCAATCACAGATCTAACAACCCCTTGTTTATCTATTATAACATACGTATGTCCGGGAAGAGAGCCTGAATGCATAGAAGACGGAGCTGAAAGCATACCAAATTGTTTTGATGCAGCTGAATTTGTATCAAATACAACCGTTGCTTGAGCCAACTCAGGCACTCGGTTAATTGCCTTCTGCCAATCTTCTTTGGAATCCACAACTACTGAAAGAACGAGCGCATCGGAATTCTTAAAACGCGCATCTTTGGTAAATGCAATTATTTGATTCCAACACGCCGGATAGCACATTAGTCCTTCAGTAAAAAATAGAACAATTCTTTTACCTCTCAAGTTTTCAGATGAATAAACATTGCCATCGCGATCCGCAAATGAAAAAGCAGGCGCTTGTTTATTTGTAAGATTATTTAATGCCGGTGAAGAAATACTTACTGTTCCATTATGCATTGGGTCGTTCGTTGTAGTGGACGAGGTTCCTACAGAAGATGGAGCAGGCGACCTGCTTCCAATGTCTTTGTTTGATGTTTTACTTACGTTAATACCTGAAAACAAAACGAAAACAAAAATTAGTACTGCGAAAAAGGCGATGAGTTTTAAATATTTTGTATTTTTTTCTGTTGTCTTTTTTTCTGCTTTCATAAATTATTAATTTAATTTTTGATGATATGTTTCTATTATAAACTGTTTATATTTTACATCGCCAAAAAAGGGTTTATTTAATTTGTCATTTCTCCTTTTTCTTGTATTGCCTTTTTGGCTACCTCAAAAACTCTTTGTACCTTTGCGTTTCCTTGCGAGTCAAGAATCTCAACTACAACTTCATCTCCTTCTATTATACACGGATTTTTGTAATAATCATGTACATGATTAAAATCAATAATTCCATATTCTGTTTTTATGCCAGCATGGCAATTTACCAACGGATTCCCGGTTTCTGGGGCTACGCCAACCTTAACGCAGTTTCTATCATAAACACCGGTGCCCCGAAATTTTGTCCTAAATTTGACGTTTGGTATCTCGTTCATATTTATTATAACACCATTAAATAAATCCCCTTTAGCGATTAGATCGTCTGAAGAATTATCTACATTATTATTAATCGTGGTGCTTCGATCAGAAAAGATACTTGTCCTCCTCAAGATTACTCCTATAACAATCACAACTATTACTATCACTAATAATACTATTTTTTTATATGGAATTTTAATTCTCATATATTTATTATTTTCCGCTTAGAATATAGCCCGTATGTTTAATTATTTTCTGACCTCTTTAAAATTAAATACAGCATCACCAAAGTGTTTACTTCCATCTGTTGATTTTCTGTCATAAGCATATCTTGCGATGACTTCGCCATCTTAGAACATCTCCTTTTATACTGAGCTACTACTTAGTGTAGTAGAGTAATAATGGTTTTGTCAATAAGGAAATGACTAACTAGTGAGCGGATGTGGAGTATTGATATTTATAAACTTGATTTGATTAGTTGAAGATTTAGAGTTAAGTTTGAACAAACTTACATTTTCCTTATTGTTTTGAACAAGACTGATCAACTGAACACAAAAAATATGTAGACTTGTCCATGGATTTCGTATGAATAACGTTAACCGGCGTTTGTAATAAAAGAAAGCTTATTAGAATAAATAAAAAGGCCGTTACTAAACTTGATTTAGAAACTCTTAAATTCTGCTTTTTTCCTGGATTTATTAAACGATGGATTCTAATTTCAAAATAATCGGGTCCGGAAGCATTAGAAATGATCGCTAAATTTAACTGCGGTAAAAACAAGATTTTCTTAAGTGCCCTGCGTAAAGAAACAGAATTATTTTGGTGATTTATCGCCCACTGATCAGCTAGTAGCTCATTAACAGCTTCTGCTCTTTTATGAAGCTCGGCAAAAATTGGCAAGAAGAAAAACATTGAAGAAAAAGTTTTCCCTATAAGTACTTTAACCGGATCATGGCTTATCAGGTGTGATTGCTCATGCAGTAAAACTGCTTCTAATTCTTTATCAGTCAGAGACTTAACTAATCCTGTACTTACCACAATAAAAGGAGAGAATATTCCGCAGCAGAAAGAAAATAAATTTTTGTCTTTAACCAAAATTACATTATTTGTAAGATTTAAATTATCTAAAATTTTTGCTAAATCTGAAAAGATAGAGACTTTATTTATAAGTAGTTTCTTTAAAAAAATATGTGTTTTGATTAACTGAACTAAAAGAGAAAGAAAGCCTGTACTCAAAATAACCACAGCAGAAACGATAAGTGTTTTAGGAAAAGAGCGCGGTATTTCAAACATAATATCAGAAATAAATTTCTGACAGAAAAAGAAAGTCTTAAAGGTAAATAACGGAGAAGCTTTGTATAGGAGCGCAGTTAAAATGGAACCTACACTCAACGCAGTAAAAACTAAAATATAAAAGCTGACGTTAACTCTTTTCATATTTTAAAAAAACAGCAAATTCTTACTTAATCATCACCTAGAATTTTTAGTAGTTCCTGCCGTTTTTTTGGACTATTTTTTTGAATCTCTTTAATAAAATGCGTAAGCACTTCTTCACCTAAAGTAGAAACTGTTGATGAAAAGATATTGTGAACAGCTTTTGCTACAAATTGTTCCCTAGAAAACTTAGGTTTATACAGATAACTTGTTCCTTGTAAATGCCTAACTAACAATCCTTTATTTGCAAGCCTTCCCATTATTGTCATCACAGTTGTATAGGCAATCTGGCGCTTTTTGTTTAGAATCTCTGTTATGTCCTTAACTGCAAGTGCATCTTTTCCGCTCCAGATAATTTCCATTATCTCGGACTCTAACTCTCCTAAAACTTTACCTGTAATTTGTTTCCTCTTCATACTACATACTATTGTAGTATTTAATACTTATTTAGTCAACTGACGCTATAGCGTAAATTATTCTTTAATAATAACTCTTATTTACGATAACAAAAATTTACAGAAAATTATCAATAAGGCAATTTTTGGCCTTCGTTTAATTTTAAAACTTGAAACTTCTGGATTTCTGAATGTTATTATTAAGCAAGAAGTTACTTATTTTACAGTAATTGTCCCTCTCTCAGAAGGGTTAAGATGGTTATGATAGCCATACATTCCTGGTTTATCAAAGGTTAAACTAAGAGTACCCCCATCTGGGAAACTGCCTAAATTAAGTGGTAGGTAGTTTGTGTGTATTGGGTGCGGTTCAGAATTAACTGTAGAAACTCCTCCGCTTCTATTTACCCAAGTGACTGTTTCTCCTACTTTAATAGCAAGATTTGCCGGTTCAAACCCGCTTGAGGTTAAGGTTACTGTATTTTGAGATTGCTGTTTCGTAGAACTAGCAGGAGGTGTAGTTGGGGAAGTTTGTCCTGTTGTTGATGGAGTTTGATAATTTGGCTGATTATATCCGCCTTTTTTAGCCAAGAAGAAATAATATACACCGGCATAAATAATACCTCCTATCGCAAGGTAAAAAACTATCCACTGCCAAAGCGGCCTTTTCCCATATCCGTTATTATCCATTAAATTAAGATTAAAGCAATTATTTAAAACATTGTCAAGAAGAAATATGGGTTTCCGTATATCCGGGGAAATAATCGCTTTTGATGTTCCTTCTTTTTACACCCATTTCTAGTAACACCTTTTCAAACGCTTCAACCATAGGCTCTGGGCCAGAAACATAAAACAGCCTCTCCTTCCAATCTGCGACTTCTTTTTTAATTAAACTTTCGTCTATGTAACCCATTTTATCAGTATTTATATAGATGGTTCTTACCCCATTCCCTTTGGCTTGTCCAAACAGATCTTTAAAAACAATATCTCTTTCAGTTTTATTGGAATATAAAAGCACCACATCACGCTTTTCATTTTTATCCAGCAACCACTTTACTTGGCTTCTAAATGGAGTTATTCCAATTCCTCCTGCAATAAAAACTAATTTCCTATTTTTATCATCGTGTAAAGTAAATTCTCCAGCCAAATCAGAAACAATAATTTCACCCCCTGGCTTTAATCTGCTTAGCGCCTGTTTAAAAGTAGAAGAGTTATCATAAAATTTAGTAACCAGCACAATAAAATTTTCAGTGGGTGAAGAAGAGATTGTAAAATATCTTCTTATTCCTCTATCATCAGATCTTGCATGAGGCAGTGTCCATTCTAAAAATTGTCCCGGTTTAAAGTCTATCTTTCTTAGTGGATTAAAATAAAATGCCACAACGTCAGAAGCAAGTTGCACTTTTTCTTTATAGATTAGAACATACCTGAAGTTCTTACTTGCTGCAAATGAAAATATATTACCTACAAGTAAAGATAGCTCTAGAGGAAAGTAAATGTTTGGCAGAAAATTTGATATCAACCCAAAAACCATCGCTATAATAACTGCATAAATTATTTGTAAGTTCAATAGCGGCGGAGAAGTGAGGGGCTCAATTAACATAACTGTTGCAAAAAATAAAAGAGGTGAGTTCAGAAGAGCAGTAAAAGAAAAACGAAAAGAAAGAAGAAGAAAAACAATATAAGTTAATAAGAAAACTATGACAAGCTCAAAGCGCCTAATTTTTTTAAGAACAGAAAGGCCTCCAAGAATAGTAGGCAATATCATCCATTGATTACCAATCCACCAACTGGCACCATAACCCAAAATTACGGCTAAAACAACCACTCCAAATGCGGCTGGGTTAAAGATGTGCTTCTTCCTTATTGTCAAAACAAACTTTGACCCCATTGCAAAAAAAGAAGTTGCAGTCAAAAAGAGCAAATTTGAAATTGGAAAAACAGGTCCTACTATAAGACCCAAAATTAACCCGCTTATCAGTGCAGATTCCGGATTTGTTTTTACCCTGAATATTTTGGCAAAGACTCTGTTAAAAAAACAGCATGCAAGTACTAAAAAAGCAGATTCTAAGACAATATCATAGGGATTAAATGATAGGATTTTTAAGAAACTCAAAATTATAGCAACAGCTGTTAAAAAAGTTAAGTAGTACAGCATTAGCCGGTACATGGTAATACGATTTAGGTAATCATTTAAGAAATCCATAGAAAAACAATAATTAGATGATACTAGTTAAAATTTGTACGTGTCAAACAGGAGTTATTGATCTAGTCAGATGTTTTGTCTTTTTCGGCTTCTATCATAGAAGAAATTATAGCTGAACTTAATTATGAGTATCAAAAGGGTTGGTTGTCTTGAATAAATTTTAGGGCTATAATAAGGGTTCGACATATGGATAAAATCATTATAAGAGGCGCTAGGGAACATAATCTTAAAAATATCAATGTTGAAATTCCCAAGAATAAACTTGTAGTTTTTACCGGTCTTTCTGGGAGCGGAAAATCTTCTTTGGCCTTTGACACAATCTATGCAGAGGGACAAAGACGATACGTAGAAAGTCTTTCTTCTTATGCCAGGCAGTTTTTGGGAATAATGAAAAAGCCTAATGTTGATTTGATTGAGGGGCTATCTCCTGCAATATCAATTGATCAAAAGTCAACCTCACATAATCCAAGAAGTACTGTTGGAACTGTTACTGAAATATATGATTACTTAAGACTTCTGTATGCTCGAATTGGACATCCTCATTGCCCGAATTGTGGGCGCGAAATCACACATTTGTCAAAAGAGCAAATTACAAATGCAGTATTTGACCTTCTGAAAAACGAATCCGTCTTGGCAAAATCTTCCAGATTAAAAATTTTGATATTAGCACCAATTGTTAAAGACAGAAAAGGTGAGTACTCTCAACTCTTTTCTGATCTTAAAAAAAGGGGCTACAAAAAAGTTAGAGTTGATAAAGAAGTCTTTTTGTTGGATGAAAAATTTATTTTGATCAAAACAAACAAACACACAATAGATCTTGTAATTGACCAGCTTATTTTGTCAAAGGATACCGACAGAACTCGGGTCACTGATGATGTCGAGCAAGGCTTAAAATTTGGAAATGGAGAGCTAATTATCTCGATTATAAAAGACTCTGGTTTTTCAATGCCTGAAAAACCTAAAAAAATGATTGACAAGTTATTCTCGGAAAAGTTCGCCTGCCCAGTTTGTAACATTTCAATTCCAGAAATTGAACCTAGAATATTTTCTTTCAACACTCCTCACGGCGCATGTTCAACTTGTAATGGACTTGGAACTATTTTAACTGTTGATAAAGATTTGGTTTTTAATAATAATCTTTCCATAAACGAAGGGGGCATTATGCCTTTTTCAAACATTGCTTACCAAGATACATGGTTTGCAAGGACATTCTTAAAATTTTGCAAAGAAAACAATATCCCACTAACTACGCGCTTATCGGCAATATCTTACGATAAAAAGGAACTTCTAATTAAAGGCACAGGGGATAAGGAATACGAGGTTAGAGGAAAAAACAGATGGAGCAGGGAGACTACAATTTATGAACCATTCAGAGGAATTCTTTATGAAATAAGACAAAAATACCAGACAACAGAATCAACCTTTATAAAATCCCAGATAGAGAGATTTATGAAATATGAAGTATGTTCAAATTGTTACGGTAACAGGCTTAAAAAAGAAGCTCTTTTGGTAACAATAGATGAAAAATCCATTATTGATGCATCAGACATGTCAATTACAAATGCATTTGAGTTTATTAATAGTCTTCACAGCAAAATTACAAACCGAGAAGAGGAAATTGGCAGAATAATAATTAAAGAAATAAAACAAAGATTATCATTTCTTCTTGATGTTGGGCTTAATTATCTGACTTTATCAAGAGGTGCACAAACTCTTTCAGGAGGCGAAGCGCAAAGAATAAGACTTGCATCGCAAATCGGCAGCGGCTTAACAGGAGTGCTTTATGTTTTAGACGAACCATCAATAGGACTTCATCAACGAGACAATAAAAAACTAATCGATACACTAAAAAAACTTCGGGACATCGGCAATACGGTGCTGGTTGTTGAACATGACCGGGAGACAATGGAAAATTCCGATTACATTATTGATTTTGGCCCGGGAGCAGGTGATGATGGTGGCATTATTGTCTCCAAAGGGACGGTTGAGCAAATAAAAAAAGATCTAAATTCTTTAACTGGGAAGTACTTATCAAGTAAGATAAAGATTAATTATGTTAAGAACCAAGAAGTACCTTTGCCAGCTGTGCCAAGGAGCATCCTTGGACAAGAAATAACTATTATAGGAGCCAAACAACATAATTTAAAAAATATAAACGTAACCTTTCCTCTTTCTAAATTTATAGTTGTAACTGGAGTATCAGGTAGTGGAAAATCAACCCTAGTAAATGACACTTTATACCATGCCCTGATGCAAAAAAGAAATCCTTTCCACAGAGAGAAACCAGGAATATTCAATAAAATAGAGGGTTATGAAAATATTAAATACGTATATCTTATTGACCAATCTCCTATAGGAAGAACGCCCAGAAGTAACCCTGCAACATATACAGGCTGTTTTACATACATAAGAGATTTGTTTGCTAAAACAAAAGATGCAAAACTTAGGGGATACAAAGCTGGTAGATTTTCTTTTAATATCAAAGGGGGAAGGTGCGAGACTTGTCGCGGCGAAGGACAAATAAAAATAGAAATGCAATTTCTACCAGACATCTATATAACTTGTGACGAATGTAAAGGACTGCAATACAATAGTGATGCACTAAAAGTGCTCTTTAATGGCAAAAATATTGCAGAGGTTCTTGCTATGAGTGTATCACAAGCATTAAACTTTTTTTCTTATGTTCCCGGGCTTTCTCATAAACTGCAAACACTTAGTGAAGTTGGCTTGTCATACATAAAACTAGGACAGTCTGCTCCAACACTTTCAGGAGGCGAGGCGCAAAGAGTAAAACTTGCAACCGAGCTTTCCAAAAAAGGCTCTAATTCTTTATATTTACTTGATGAGCCAACGACTGGTCTTCATTTTGCAGACCTTGAAAAGCTTCTCTACGTTTTAAAAAAGCTTGTAACTCAAGGAAACACAGTTATTGTAATTGAACATAATTTAGATGTAATTAAAAATGCCGATTTTATAATAGATTTAGGACCAGAGGGGGGAGAGACTGGCGGGGAAATTGTAGCAATTGGTACGCCTTTTGAAATAGCAAAAAATCCAAAATCTTATACTGGTCAGTTTCTTAAAAATGTTTTACCACCAAGCTAAATTTTGCATAGTAATTATGATAGCTTACTTTATGGTAGGATAGAAAAAGGATGAAAAAATTTATTTTTATTCTTTTTCTTTCGACTTTTTATTTTTTTTTTAAAGCTTACGCTTTTGCTTCCTCAAATTTCTTAACCGACTATAATGTAATATATACAGTATCAAACAATGCGAATACTAATGTAAAAATAGGCGTAACTTTTACAAATACTTCAGACATTTATTACGCGTCCTCATACAGAGTCCAAGTAGGGTTTAACGATATAAAAAATGTTAGAGCCCAGGATCCCGGAGGAGCAATAATTCCAAATATAACCAAGCAAAGAGACGGTCAGGCAATTGATCTTTTATTTAACAGCAGGGTGGTTGGTAAAGGCAATAAGCTATATTTCACTCTGTCCTTCGATACAAAACGAGTCGCTCAAAAAAAAGGAAAAATCTGGGAAATCAATATTCCTGGAATGTTAAAACAGTCTGATTTTTCTTCTTTTAATGCTACTGTTATTGTACCGGAAGACTTTGGAGCCCCATCGTACATAAAGCCTTTTGTCAAAAATTCTTACTATCAAAGCAATTCATTTAGTTTTAGTAAGAATCAACTTGGCAACTCTGGCATTTCGATTACTTTTGGCAATGAACAAATTTACAGTTTTAATTTAAAATACCATCTTTATAATAACAATTTGTTTCCGATAAGAACAGAAATAGCTCTGCCGCCTTCAACAAATTACCAAAATGTAGCTATAGAAGATATAAGCCCTGCCCCTCTTAATATCCTAAAAGACCAGGATGGAAACTGGCTTGCCCAATATCATCTTTTACCGTCTCAAAAGATTAACCCCGTTGTTAAAGGTAAAGTTAAAATATGGCTTCGACCCAAAAAGGAAGAACTTACCAAGAGCGATTTATCAAATTATCTAAAAGAGGAGCCTTACTGGCAAACGTCAAACAGTGAAATAAAAGCAATAGCTTCTAATTTAAAAACCCCAAATGCCATTTACAACTATGTTGTAAAAAAGCTTTCTTATGATTTTTTAAGGGTTTTAGAAGAAAAGCCAAGACTTGGTGCTTTGGAAGCTTTAAACAATCCATCATCTGCAGTATGTCTTGAATTTACTGATCTTTATATTGCACTTTCGCGCGCTGCTGGCATTCCTGCCCGAGAAATAGACGGCTTTGCATATACAGAAAATCCAAAAGAAAGACCTTTGTCCTTGGTAAAAGATGTTCTACATGCCTGGCCAGAATATTATGACAACAATCAAAAAAAGTGGATAATGGTTGATCCAACCTGGGCAAACACGACAGGAGGAATTGATTATTTTAATGTTTTAGACTTTGATCATTTTGCATTCGTTATAAAAGGAAAAAGTAGTACATATCCTATACCTGCAGGTGGCTACAAATTATCGGATAACACAAATTCAAAAGATGTTGAAGTAAATTTCTCTGATAATTTCTCTTATACAAGTCCGCTCGTTAATATTTCGAAAAATTTACCAATCTTTGCATCCTCGGGTCTTCCGATAAAAGGTGAAATAACAATCAAGAACACCGGAAAAATATTATATCCAGGAGGCCAAGTAATCATAGACGCAGTTTTTTTAAAACCGCCACGTCAAAGAATATTTATAGATCAAATTCCTCCGTATGGATTTACGACAATCCCTCTTAATTTTGAAAAAACGCCTTTTTTGACAAATATGTCTGGTGTGATTAAAATAACCCTGGCAGGAAGCTCGCTATATCATAAAATAACAATTTCTCCGTTTTTTTTAAATGGGTGGTTTATTTTAGGAGGTGTTCTAATTGTCATTGTTTTTACCATCATCTTATTATTCATTACCAGAAAGTTCAGGAATTTACATCTTTTTGGACAAGCAGGGTAATGCTTTATATGTTGGTAAGGCAAAAAATCTAAAAAAAAGAGTAAGTACATATTTTTTAAACAAAAAAGACCTTGGGGAAAAAACAAGAATTTTAGTTTCACAAATCTTTAGAATAAAAACAATTACTGCATCTTCTGAGATTGAAGCTTTACTTTTGGAAGCAAATTATATAAAAAAATATAAGCCAAGGTTTAACACAAAGTTAATCGACGACAAGACATATCCTCTTATAAAAATTACTATATCGGATCGGTATCCTAAAGTTTTGATTACAAGAAGAGTAGACGATGATAAGTCAAATAAATCCATCTACTTTGGTCCATATCCAATTGCGGGAGCAATGAGACTTGTTTTAAAAACAATCAGAAAAATATTTCCATTTCAATCCGTTTTAAACCATTCAAAAAGAATATGTTTATACAATCATCTGGGTCTATGCCCTTGCCCACCGGTATTTGACTCAAAGACTTTACAAAAAGAATATAGAGCAAACATAAAACATATTATCCGATTTCTTGCCGGAGATACAAAAAAAGTCTTAAAAGACCTTAAAAAAGAAAGAATAATTCTTTCTAAAAATCAGGAGTTTGAAATGGCAAATACAGTTCAAAAAAGGATCGATGCAATTCGTCTAGTGACAAGTGGATATTATTCATTCTACGGTGAAGAGATAAACCCGAATCTGTTAGAAGATCAAAAACAACAAGAGCTTTTAACGCTTAAGAGATATCTGGAAGATAACGAAGTTTTTGTACAAAACTTAGATAGAATAGAATGCTATGATGTTTCAAATATCCTAGGACAGTTTGCTACAGGATCAATGGTTGTATTCATAAATGGAGAAGTGAGTACATCTTTATATAGAAGATTTAAAATTAGACTTACGGATACTCAAAAACCCAATGATTTTGCGATGTTATCCGAAGTCATTAGTCGACGTTTAACCCATAGTGAATGGCCGTTTCCGAACCTAATAATCGTTGACGGAGGAAAAGGACAGGTATCATCTGCTCTAAAAGTATTAAAAAACAAAGGGTTTGATATTCCTGTTATTGGTCTTGCAAAAAGAGAAGAAACAATTGTGACTTCAAAGTTAAAAGAAATCAGAATTCCAAAAAATTCGCCCGCTTTACATTTATTGATGAGAATAAGAGATGAAGCCCATAGATTCGCAATATCCTACCATAAACTTTTGAGAAAAAAATCCTTAATCCCAACCCCACGACTATCTAAGCATCCAATTTGAGAGCTTTTTTTAAAAAAATCACATTCTCGATATGTTATACATGTACGGAAGGTATAGAAATATTGCAGGGGGGTCATCAAGAAGATATTTTTGAAAATCTGCATATATCTTTTTCCGCTCGTCTATATCTGTTGTTTTTCTTCCATCCTCCAAAAGCTTATCAATTCTAAGATTTTTATAACCAGTTATGTTATTTTGCTGATCTGAATGCCAAAGCATATATTGATCTGGATCTTTGGATAAGCTAAAATCACCCAAAAAAAGTTGAAAAGTCGAAGGAATATAATCTACTATCTCTATTTTGCTATTAATACCTATTTTTTTGAAAGAATAGGAAATCGTATCTACTGTATTCTTATATTTGGGAAGGGTTTTAATTATAAGGGTGACTTTAGAGGACTCGGATGCACCTTGAGATTCTGATAATAGCTTTTTCGCATGGTCTATATCCTGCCTGTTGGAATTGCCTGTTTTTTGGTTTGCCCATGAATTTAGTGGAAGCGGGCTCCAATTTCTTCTTCCATCCAAAAAAGTATCAGGAATTGCGTAGGATAGAGCTTCCCGCAGTTTTTTTTCTGATAAAATCTTGTCTTGAGTATTTAAAAAGAGCGTAACCATTTGTTGATCGTTTAACATCTTGTCAATTCGCAAACGTTTAAATTTAAGAAAAGATGTATTTTTAAAAGCAAGGTCATAAACCGAAGAGATACTTGAAACCTCACCTAGAACAAAAGCTGTTTTCAGGGCTTCTTCTGTTGGAAAAAACTGATACCTTATAATTTTACTATTGTTATCTTTTGAAACCAAATCAATATAAACCACGAAATCTCCATTTAATTTAATATCTTTTATTTTATAATTACCTACACCAATAAATCCTTTTTTAAATATAGGTCTTGAGAGAGTTACTAAAAAGGGGGAGTATTTATCCTTTAATTTAAAAATTATAGTGTATTCATCGGGCCGTAAAACACTTACGTCTAAGAATCTATAATTAATATACTTTGATGTAAGACCTGTTCCATCGGTAAACTTTATATTGCGTCTTAAAAAGAATGTATAGGTTTTGCCGTTTTCATCAATTTTCCATCTCTCTGCGATATCGGGTTTTATCGATCCATCTTCAGAAACCGATGTTAAACCATGAGAGATTTTATAGAGTATAGTTTGAGGCAGGTTATCAACCGTATAAGAACCCACCATGCCTATTATTTCTTTTTTTGTAAAAGGAGAGGTGAAAGATAATAGTTTGGTTGCAATTAGCAGAGCAAAAAATATGAGAAGTCCAAGAAAAAAATAAATCAGGATGGATTTTCCCCATTTTTTTATATATGCTTTAACCAACCAAAACAAAAGCCTGCGCCTGATAATAATCATAACTAGAAATCAACGGGGAGAAAAAAGCAGAGCAATTAGTCCAAAAAAAGTAGCAAGTATAACTGTCGCCCAAACCAGAAGTTTTTCAATACTTTGTTTGCTTCTATAAAATTCTCCGCCCCCCCCAAATGTACGAGATAGTCCACTACTCTGCATCTGAAGCAATATTGCAGTGACAAGAAGAAGAGCAATTATAATCTGAATTATAGATCTAATAACCATAATAAGACTAAATTATATACTGTTTGTAATTGCTTTAGCAAGTTTTTTTGAATCATGATAAAGAGGAAAGTCGTTGCTAATTAAGTCGTCGTAGATAACTTTATATGATTTTTTGTTATTCTCAATCTCCACAGGCACGTATTTGTATTCTCTTCTATGTTCTTCCGGAATACTTAAAGAAAGATTATTATTCAATAGAAAGGTGTCAAATAGCCTATCCGTACAATGTTTTTTAATGCTTTCTGCAAAATCTTCAAATGAATATTTTGGTGTTTCATATCTTTTATTAGCAACGTTAACAACGAATATTTTCTTTGCTTTTGATTTTCGGACAGCATCAAGAATAAGAGGTATCATAATCACAGGCAAAATAGTCGTGTATAAGTCACCAGGACCTGCAATAATTACATCTGTATTTCTTATCTTATCCAAAACCTCCTTGTTAACCGGTGGATTTTTGGGTTTTATAAATAATCTTTTAATCTGTCCTTTAAAAAAGCCACGATCAATATTTTCTTCCCTTGTGACAATATGACCGGTTGAGGTTTTTGCCCATATCGAGATCGGAACGGCTGTTGCTGGAAGTATCTTGCCTCTTGTTTTAAAAATTTTTTCCATCTCGAGTAGCCCTTCATTGAAAGTTCCTTTCATTGAACTCAAAGCAACAAGAATTAAATTTCCAAGTTTTTGCCCTGGTAAAATATTATCCGGACCATATCTGTTCCCGCGAAATCTAAATCTAAGAAGGTCCTTCATTAATTCTTTCTCTTGAGAAAGTGCGATCATACAATTGATAACATCACCAGGAGGAAAAGTTTTATAATACCTTCTAAGCCTTCCTGCCGATCCTCCGTCATCAGCCATGGAAACTATGGCGGTTACATCACTAAATTTATACTTAATTCCTGAAAGAAGATTTGCTGTTCCAATTCCGCCGCCAAGGCAAACTATTTTTTTATTAACCATGTTAAAAATGTAACAATAATAGAAAGAACTAATCCTGATGCGATATAAGACAGCACTAAATTAAAATAAATTTTTGGAATAATAAATCCGGAATAAACAAAACCGGGGAAGGTAAATGACGTAATTTCTATATTTGGGACAAAAAGCGTTAATAGATAAAGAATTATAACATTAATCACAAAAGAAAATGTTCCAAGGGTGATGATATTTAGAGGGAGGGTGATAAGATTTAACACAGGCTTTACAATTAAAAACATAAGCGAGAGCACGAATCCTGCAAAAATATAGGTTGGTAAACCACCCAATATTTTAACTCCGGGCAAAAATTCGGTCAAAGCAAATATAGCAAATGAATAAAAGACTATATTTCTAAGAATCGTTTTCACAATATTTTTTGATGCTACCAGATACAATCTTTTATGTCAAACGCAGTGGTATAATAATTTGCAATGAGAAAACCAACGTTTTCGGAAGAAAAGAAGTTATGGAATAGGGGATGCAACTTTGTTATTGGAGTTGATGAAGTAGGAAGAGGGTCATTCGCGGGCCCGGTTGTTGCAGGTGCAGTAGTTTTTAAGAGGTATCCTTATCAACCTCGTGCAAAGAACATCCTTGCAGATATAAATGATTCAAAACTCTTAAGACCGAAAAAGCGCGAGGAGCTATCGAGAATAATTAAAAAAGAGGCTTTATTGCATAGTATCGCAATCGTAGGAGTGCCAATAATAAACAAAGTTGGAGTTGGAAAGGCAAGTGAAATGGCAATACGAAAAGCCATCAAAATAATAGTTACCAAAATTATGGAAATTGAAAAAAGTAAACCTCCAATTTTTGTATTAGCAGATGGTTTCCATATCCGCTATATTCGCGGGATAGGACTTATAAATCAAAAAGCGATTATAAGAGGGGATAGAAAAAGTATTTCAATTGCCGCTGCTTCAATTATTGCAAAAGTTTATAGAGATAAACTCATGATAGCATTAAATAAAAAATATAAAGGCTATAAATTTTCCAAAAATAAAGGTTATGGCACAAAAGAGCATCGTATGGCTTTAGCAAAATACGGTCTGTCTAAAATGCACCGAAGATCATTTAATTTAGAAAAGTTCCTATAAATAAAACATTTAAGGTGTAATCCGCGGGGCTGACACTCACATTTTAATCTTTAAATTTTATCCTTTGCGCGCCTGAAGGGAGTCGAACCCCCAACCCCTTCGTCCGAAGCGAAGTGCTC
>CAYZZF010000012.1:0-21031 GCA_964483115.1 uncultured Gammaproteobacteria bacterium
TCTTATGGGCATGATGATGTGGAGAAAGGTGTCGTCTTTTTCTATTTTAAAAACACCTGGGTTTAAAGGGCCTGACATCTCAAAGACAATATTTTCCCCACCAACATTTGACAAAAATTCCAAAAGATATCTTGCGTTAAAAGCGATTTCATTTTCTTCCCCCTCCATTTTCGCCTCAACCCCCATAATGCTTTCTCCTACAGAAGGAGCGTTAGCAGAAATAATCATTTCGTCTTTTTTTAAAGAGAATTTAATTATATTTGTTGTCTCTCTTGCAAAAACAGAACAGGTTCTAACTGCAGCTTGAAGATCGCTTTTTTCAATAATAGCTCTTGTTGAGAAATCAGTTGGAATTATTTTTTCATAATTTGGGAATTCTGCTTCAATTAATCTCCCGGTTAAGACTATGTCTTCTTGAAAAAACAAGATCTGGTTGTTTTTTTTAGATGAAAAGAGCTCAACTCTTTCTCCATCCTTTATAGAAATTAGTTCTTTTATTATCCTTGCGGGCACAAGAAGAGATGTCTCTTCAAGCGCACCGCCCTCCTCTACAACAGAGGTTTCCCTCTTTAAAGACAACCTGTATCCATCTGTCGCAACTAAGACAACCCCATTTTCCCTGTTTTTTTCTTTTTTAATCAAGACTCCAGAAAGAGCTGGTCTACCGCTATCTTGACTTGCGGCAAAGACTACTTTTGAAAATTCCTTTTCAATAGTGGCCTTTCTGATCACCGCTCTTTTCTCCCCTTTCTCTTCATATATCTTAGGGAACTCTTCTTGGGATATTGTTTGAAAAACCGTTTTTATTTTCCCGCTTTCAAGAATTAAGTTCTTTTCTTTTGTAAAAATAACCACCTTGCCTTTAGGAATATTGCTTAATAAATCAAGAAATGTTTTTGCGGGAACGGTTGTTCCGCCCTCTTCTTCAATGTTTGCTGGTACACTTATTTCTATTCCTATTTCAAGGTCTGTTGCGCTAATAAATAGCTTTCCTTTTTTTGCAATTAGCAAAAAATTAAGAAGGATGGGTAGTTGAGCCCTATTAGAAATGGCATGATTTACAAAAACTATTTTTTTCTCGATATTTTCGGATAAAAAAGATACCTTCATTTTATTTGTAGTTGTAGTAGTTTATTAGGAAAAGTGGAAAAAAGCAAGAGGTGGAAAAAGAAAAAAAATGAATAAAACGTGTAAAACAATGTGGAAAAAAAGTTCACAAAAATAAAATAAGCATTAATCCACAAATTGTCTTCTACTCTGGTGGACAATTTTTTTAATTTCATCAGAGAACCTTTTATTAAGCAAAAGATTCTCTATTTTTTCAACCCCATACATAACTGTTGTATGGTCTCTTCCCCCCAAAGAATTACCAATTTCGACATAAGACAAATTAAGTTCTTTTCTAAGTAAATACATAGCGATTTGTCTTGCGCGGACCAAAAAGGCACTTCTTTTCTCTCCTCTAATTTGCGTTGGTTTGATTTTGTAGAAATCACAGACGTTTTTAATAATCTCGTCTGGGCGGTAATGATTTATCCCCCTATCGCTTTTGTTTCCCAAAACCCTATCTATAAGTGGGCCTGATATATCAGTTTCAAGTATTTGGGATTCCGTGATTACCCTAAGAAGGGTTCCTTCCAACTCTCTTGTATCCTCGACTTTTTCTGCTATTTGTTTTGCTGCCTCTATTGACAGATTAAAATCGTATCCTTTTGCTTTAATAAGAAGAATTGCTGTTCGTAGTTCGAAATCGGGTGGTTCCACATCTACCGTAAGCCCACCCATAAATCTTGAAGATAACCTTTTTTCTAGTTTTTTAATCTCAGACGGTGGTCTATCCGAAGATAGCACAATTTGTGAATATTTATCAACGAGAGTGTTAAATGTATGAAAAAGCTCCTCTTGCACTCTTTCCTTTCCTCCTATGAACTGAACATCATCTATTATCAAAACATCAACATTTCTAAACTTTCTCTTCATTCTTGCGGTATCGTTTGTTCGTATAGCCTCAACCACTTCGTTTGTAAACTCCTCGCTTGTTATATAGACAATTTTTTTGCCCTCACAATTTTCATAGATGTGGTTTGCAACAGCTTGCATTAAGTGGGTCTTACCTACCCCCACCGGACCATATATAAAAAGAGGGTTGTAGGCGCTACCAATTTTTTTTACAACCGTTTGGGCGCTTACATATGCAAGCTGGTTGCTTTGAGAAACAGCAAAGGTTTGAAAGGTGTAGTCTTTTCGAACCCTCGGTAGGTGTCCAATAGTTGTGGTTGATTTTTCTTCCCAAAAAAGAGGACCAGTTTTTTCGGGAACCTGTGGGGGCAATATGTATTTTGGAACAAATATTATTTGAGCATCAATACCTGTGTGTTTATCAACCGTTTTTTTAATAATTTGACAAAATCTTTTTTGAAGAAGATCAATTATCATTGTCGATGGAGCAGCTATTGTGACAACTTTTTCCTCAAAGGACAAAAGAGAAGTTTGTTTAAAAAGCGTAAAGAAAATTGCTTTTGAAACCTCTGTTTCTATTTCTCCTAAAATTCTACTCCATAGTTCTTGATTTTCTCCAATCATAATAAATTCAACACTAAACTTTTAAAAGATGGTGTAGATGAGTTTAACTTCGTTAATAAGTTTTTGTCAAGATAAAAAAATAGATAAAACTATGTCCATTTTTTCTACTATCTAAATCTTATTTTTTTTGTTATACTTTAAAAACATTTAAGAGGTATGGAAAGAGTTACAAAAACAAAAAAATTAAAGAGAAAGAGGAAACACGGCTTTAGAAAAAGAAACAAAAGCCATTCAGGTAAAAAAACCCTAAAAAGAAGAAGACAGAAGAGGAGGAAGAGGGCTGCGATTTGATTATTAAAATGCTTAAAAAAAAGTACCGCCTAACACAAGGGGTAAAAATTAAAGGTAATAAATTTTCTTCCAATTTCTTTTCCCTTAAATATTTTAAAAATGATAAAAAAAATAGTAGATTTGGATTTGTGGTCTCTAAGAAAATTGATAAGAGTTCAACAACAAGAAATAAGATTAAAAGACAATTCCGTTATTGCGTGGAAGAAAATTTGGTTAAAATCAAAACAGGAATAGATCTATTATTTATAGTCAAGAAAGAAGTGGTTGGCAAAACCACAAAAGAAATTTGTTCTAGCATAGAGAACGCATTTAAAAAAGAGGACTTATTAATAAAATGAAAATTTTATTCTTAGCTTTGATTGATTTATACCAAGATTTTTTTTCTACCCTATTTAAAAATCTTTTAGGAGCTAGTACTTTCTGCAGGTTTAACCCAACCTGCTCTGAATATGCAAAAAAGGCGATTCAAGAAAAAGGTGCTTTAACAGGCGGATACCTTTTGCTAATAAGACTTCTAAAATGTCAGCCCTTTTACAATGAACGATAAATTATGACCAATCCTTCTTTTTTTAATATAATTTTAGTCTGGCCGATTGTTAATGTTTTAATTGCGATTTATCGCATTCTTCTTTTAATTCACATTCCCTATGCTCTTGGATTTTCCATAGTTTTTTTGACAATAGTTATAAGACTAATTCTTTATCCCCTAACCACTTCGCAGCTTAAAGCAAGTCGTAAAATGCAGGATTTAGCTCCCCATCTATCAAAACTTAAAGAAAAACATGGGAAGGATGCCAAAAAACTCCAGACGGAAACAATGAAGCTTTATAAAGAGCATGGAGTAAACCCAGCGGCTGGTTGTCTTCCGGTTATCATACAGTTGCCTATTATATGGGGTTTATATTCTGTTCTTGCGCAGATAGTCCGTGCGGATCCGCGTCTTGTCGTTTCTGAAATCAACAAAATAGTCTACTTTGATATACTCAAAGTAACAGGTACATGGAATACATATTTTTTTGGTCTTCCCTTAGGAGAAAATCCAGCAAAACTCCTCCTAAGTGTTGGTCCATTAATAATTTTGGTGCCAATACTTACTACGGTATTTCAATTTTTACAATCGAAGATGATGTTTACGGCGAGTACAGGAAGAGATATTAAAAATGAGAAGAAGAAAGACGATTTTGCCAGCGCTTTCCAATCTCAATCTCTTTATATATTCCCAATCCTAATAGGTTTTTTTTCCTATACATTTCCATTAGGACTTTCTCTGTATTGGAACACGTTTACAATTTTTGGTATTATACAACAATATTTTGTTTCAGGACTTGGCGGATTAGAAGACTGGGTTGAAAAAGTCAATGTTTTAAAGAAATAGTATGTCAAAAAAAGAAGAGAAGATTATAAGAGAGACAACCAAAGAATTATTAGAACTTCTTAGTATAGATGCAAGTTTTAAAATAAATGTGAGCGAAGAAGGAGCAGATGTTGTTCTTGAGACCGAAGAGCGCGGTATTATTATTGGACATCATGGAGATGTTCTTGAGTCACTTCAGCTTATACTTTCGTTGTGTGTTTCAAAAAGAGTTAAGAAATTCATTCGTATTTCCCTTGAGGTTGGAGAATATAAAAAGAATCGAGAAGACTGGTTGCGGTCTCTTGCCATTGACGCAAAAGATAGAGTTATCGGAGAGAAAAGGCAAGTCTTGTTACCTTCACTTAAGGCATGGGAAAGAAGAGTTATCCATTTAATGTTTCAAAATGATGCGCAAGTCGTTACAGAATCAATCGGGGAAGGAAAAGATAGGACACTGGTGGTTAAACCAAGAAGCTAATATAAGCCGCATAATTTTTATCCTAATCCTTCTTTTTCTTCCAACCCAGTTAGGGCGTCATTTCTGGCCAGCCTTTTCTTATGTTAAAGGAACAAGAATAGATTATCTTTCTCCCACTTTGTATCTTACAGACATTTTTATATTTTTGCTCTTTGTACTTTGGTTATTGTTCGAGATTAGAGCCAAAAAAATTAAAAATCATTTACGCCAAGTTAAAAAAAATCTCAAACCTTTCTTAATATCATTTGCATTTATAGTATTCTTAGCTATTGGAATCTTATTTTCAAAAAATCCAATGGCTGGATGGTATGGATTCTTAAAACTTCTGGAATTTCTATTCTTTGGTTTTTACACAGTGTTTAATATATATAGATTCAAAGTAGATACAATCTTAACTATATTCTCGATAGGCATTATTTTTGAATCTTCTTTGTCAATATTACAATATTTAAATCAGCATTCATTAGGAGGAATATTTTATTTTTTTGGAGAAAGAACTTTTAATGGACAAACGCCTGGCATAGCCAATGCATCGTTAAATGGAGAACTTGTCCTTCGACCTTACGGAACATTTTCTCACCCAAATGTTCTATCTGCCTATCTTCTTTTGGGAATGATTATTCTAATATATAATCTAAATTTTAAAATCATAAATTTACAGACCCTTTTAGATATTGCCTCTTTATTTTTAGGCACCATAGCCCTTTTTTTAACAATGGGAAGAATTGCAATATTGATATGGGTTCTAGTAGTTCTTGTTTTAGGAATAAGGAATTTTTATAAAGAAAGAAAAAGAGCGTTTTATTTTTTATTGCCAATTATCCTATTGATTCTAGCTTTCTTATATACCCCTATATACTCAAGATTTTCAAATCTTAATTTTTCAGATGAAACTGTCGTATTGAGAGAAAACCTGATTAAGGATTCTTTAATAATGATAAAAAAATATCCCATTTTTGGCACTGGGATAAACAATTTTTTAAATGAGCTGCCGGGTTTTTATCTTCAACCAGTTCATAATATCTATCTTCTTATTGGCTCTCAAACAGGAATTATAGGGTTTGTCGCCTTTTTCTGGTTTATTATAAAAACTTATCGTAATTTACGATTTACCCTGGCCAGGCTGGCGATTTACGATTTTCGATTTACGATTTTGTCTGCTGTTTTAATTCTTGGGTTTTTTGATCATTACTTTTTAACTCTTCAACAAGGGCAACTCCTTTTTGCTTTTGTATTTGGACTTTGTTGGGCAAGAACTAAATATGATAAATAGGGTAAGTATATTTACAGACGGCGGAGCAAGAGGAAATCCAGGACCTGCCGCAATTGGAGTTTTTATCAAAGATAAAACTGGAAGAGAAATTGCAAAAATTGGCAAAAAAATAGGTATTGCAACAAATAATGTCGCAGAATATAAAGCTGTTATTGAAGGATTGGAGTGGCTGATTAATAACAAAGAAAAATTTTTAAAAGAAATAAAAATTTATTTTTTCCTTGACTCGAAACTTGTCTATTCTCAAATTGTTGGTCTTTTCAAAATCAAAAATGCAGAGCTTAGAGACCTTCTTTTTATAATAAGAGAGAAGGAAGCGCAGCTAGACCTTCAGATTTTTTATAATTATATTCCGAGGGAAAAAAACAAAGAGGCTGATAAACTCGTAAACCTTGCACTTGATAATAGTTTATAGCTGTGATATAAAACTAACTCAGCAACCGTTATTTATTTGAGTAAACCTACAGTTTTTAACACTTTGGTCTGGACATAAAATTGTAACTGGCCTAAAATAAATTTAATGAGAAGGTCTGCTAACCTTGAAGCAATAGAAGAAAATACATTATCTGAAAACCCCATATTAATAGTTGATAGAAAAGGTATCTTAGGCAATTCTCTTGCAAGAGAGCTTAATAGAGATGCACTGGTGGTTTTGGCAAGCGAAGAGAAACCAAGCATCCAAAACTTACAAAATGGTAAAACTTTAAATATAATTTATATTCCTTATACAAAAAAAATTCCACCAATTCCCGACAGCACCTATTCATATATGTTTATCATAGATGATGGCAGTACTCTCTTGCGGGAATCTTTATCAACTTTTATTAATAAAGCCTCACAAGATAAATCTTCGTTTATCTTCATAACCTTCTTAAGACAGATGTCGGAGAAATTGGTTAAAAATCTTAACATAGATTACAAAAAGGGAAAGATTATAATTTGCGGAGATGTGTTTTCGGACAATCTGTCTCCATTTAGTGATTCAGTTGCAAATGATTTTGTCTATCAAGCTCAAAGATTTAAAAAGATTAAAATTCCAGGGGAAGGATTGTCTAAAATATACCCGATTTATTACAATGACGTAGTCTTAGGTATTCTTGAAGCGACTTTTGGCTTGAATCTAACATCTGGTATTTTTTATCTTTTCCCAAAAAATCCTTTGACACACCTTTCCTTTTCTCATATGCTACAAAAGGCGAATCCAGCAATAAAATTGGATTTTTTAAAAAAAGAGAATCAAAAAACCGATGAATTATTTTTACCGCAGAATGGTAGTTATCTTTTGGAAGACGATTATTCCGTTGAGGGAAAAATAAAGGAAATAAATTTAGATGTAAAAGATGCGGAAAATGATAGAACTCTAGAGAGTGTCTTTCATAAATCAGATAGTAAGAAAATTTTAAGACAAACCAGTTTTTTTTTATTTTTACTTTTATTTTTTTTATTGCTACCCCTTTTATCAACCATACTCTTTTCTTTTCTTGGAGTCAAAACATTAAGCAATGCAAACTCGGCTCTTAATAAAGGAGACTTTAAGAGAACAAAAGAATTCTTAAATTCATCAAATAAGTTTTTCCAAATTGCCCAGGCAACCTCAAGACCGCTACTTTTTGAAGCAAAGTTTTTGGGAAAAGATAAAAGTATGGCACCTTTTTTAAATCAGATAGAGGGAGGAGAGAAAATATCTTTGGCAGCCTACGACTTAATAGAAGCATTTAAAACCTTTGAGGATTCTTCGGGAAACGTTGATGCAAAAAAGAATTTCGATAAATTTTTAACTCGCATTAAAGAATCAGCGAGAATGCTTGAGGAGGAAAAAGCTAAGAAACAAATCCCATCTTCTATATCAAAGAAAATACAGGAGGATAGCGTTCTTGTAGATCTTGTTATGAATCTTCAAGAAGAACTGCCTGATATTTTCGGAATTTTTGGTAAAAGAACTTATTTGGTTTTATTTCAAAACAACATGGAGCTTCGTCCTGAAGGCGGTTTTATTGGTTCCTACGGGACCCTGACCTTTGATAAAGGAAAAATAACAGATTTTTTAATACATGATGTTTATGATGCTGATGGCCAGCTTAAAGGTCATGTTGAGCCACCTTTCCCAATAAGACGTTATCTTCCGCAAGTACATTGGTATCTAAGAGATAGTAATTTTGATGTTGATTTTCCTCGTTCTGCATCTGCCTCAGCATACCTTTTTAATTTAGAAACAGGACAGAAAGTGGATGGAGTTATTGGTATTGATGTTTCTTTTATAAAGAACCTTTTAAATGCGATAGGAAAAGTCAAAGTTCCAGAATATAATGAAACTGTTAGTGCTGACAATCTTTTTATTCTTACACAAACTTATGCTGAAAAAAATTTCTTTGCATCATCTACTCAAAAAAAAGATTTTTTAAGTTCGCTTTTTAGGGCTATTGAGGGAAATATAACTTCTGGAAAAAACACACCTTACCCTTCTATTGCAAAAGCAATTGTAGAATCACTTGGAGAGAAGCATTTAATTTTGGCTTTTAGCTCGCGATCAGCCCAAAACGTTTCTTCGGTAAATGGATGGTCATCTTCCCTTTGGGATGATAGAAAACAAAGTAGTTCAGCAGTAAACGATTTTATTGGGGTAAATGAAGCAAATCTCGGCGTTAATAAAGCTAACTATTTCATAGGAAGAAGTTTATCACAGGAAGTTAAAATTCAAGGTGACGGATCTGTCTTGTCCAAGCTTATGATTTCTTATCGTAATACAGCTACATCCGCGAGTTGGCCTGGCGGAGATTATAAAAATTATCTTCGTTTAATTCTGCCCTTGAATGCCCAACTTTTGGATATTTCAATAGATGGTGTTTCTCAAAAAATTGCGGATGCAATTACTGACCCAGCCATTTATGAAGAGAAAAATTTTGTTCCTCCATCTAGTTTAGAAGTTGAAAAAACAGAAGAACTGGGAAAAACAATTTATGGATTTCTTGTGTTAATACCCAAGGATTCTTTAAAGAAAATAGCCGTTACCTATAAACTTGCGCAAAAAATTTCTCTAGACTCGCCTACCCTTGCATATAATCTTGATATATTTAAGCAGCCGGGTACAGACAGTTTCCCATTTGAATTTGGGCTTTCCTACCCCCTTTCTTACCAGATAACAAAATCCTCATATGGAATAAACAATAAAAATGACAAAGCATTATTTTCGCAAAATTTAGAATCTAATAAAAAAATCTTCATAAATTTCTCAAAGGAGTTTTGACCCCCAATTTTAAGAGAATTTTCAGATAAGCCTATAATATTCTAAAAATTTTCGTACATTAAAGATTGAAAGTAACTCATTCTAGATGATACAATACATTAAATAAAAAATATGGATAAGGTTTATAATCATAAACTTGTTGAGGAAAAGATTTATAAGACCTGGAAAAAAAAAGGTTATTTTACACCAAAGATTAATGAAGATAGAAAACCATTTTCTATTATCCTTCCTCCACCAAATGCAAACGCTCCACTTCATTTTGGACACGCGATGTATGTAGTTGAAGATATCCTTGTTCGATATCATCGAATGAAAGGCAATCCTACTCTTTGGCTACCAGGTGCTGATCACGCTGGATTTGAAACTCAATTTGTTTTTGAAAAAAAACTCGAGAAAGAAGGTAAATCTCGTTTTGATTTTGACCGTGACAAGCTTTATAAGATGATTTTGACTTATGTTCTTGAAAATAAAAAAGGAATGCAAAATCAGTTAAGACGTCTTGGTTTTTCTCTAGATTGGAGTCGGAGCAAATTTACTCTTGACAGAGATATTATAAAGATAGTTTATAAGACTTTTAAAAAATTGTATGATGATGGATTTGTCTATAGAGGAGAGAGGCTTGTTAATTATTGTACTCATTGTGGAACTTCATTTTCAGATCTTGAAGTAAGTCATAAAGAGCAGAAAGACCCCCTTTATTATTTAAGATATGGACCATTCGTTTTAGCAACTGTTCGTCCTGAGACAAAATTTGGCGATACAGCTGTGGCTATAAATCCAAAGGACAAAAGATATAAAAAGTGGGTCGGGAAAGAAATAGAGGTAAGGGGAGTAATTGGAAAATTTAAGGTAAAAGTTATTGAGGATGATGCCATCGATCCAAATTTTGGTACAGGCGTTGCAAAAGTAACCCCTGCTCATGACATGAAAGATTTTGAGATAGGACTTAGGCATAATCTAGACAGAATTCAGGTGATAGGATTTGATGGCCGGCTGAATGAGAGAACTGGGAAATATAAAGGGCTTAGCGTAAAAGAGGGAAGAAAGCGTGTTGTAGAGGATATGCAAGAGCTAGGACTCATTGAAAGAATTGACAATAATTATGTCCATACAATTGAAGTCTGTTATAAGTGCGGGACAACCATAGAGCCCATGCTTTTACCTCAATGGTTTATTAGAATGAAGCCTTTAGCAAAACCAGCAATAGAATTTATTGAAAAGAAGAAGATAAAGTTTTATCCAAAAAGACATGAGAAGAATATACTCAGGTTTTTAAAAGATACAAAAGATTGGAACATTTCAAGACAAATTGTTTGGGGGATAAGAATTCCAGCCTGGGAATGCCAGGACTGCAAAATCAAAAATCAAAAATCAAAAATCAAAAGCGAAAGTAAAAATTCAAAAGCAAATAACAATGAAACAATCGAACAGTTGAGCAATAGTGCCTGGATCATAACAGAAGGAGAGAGACCAGAAAGATGTTCACTATGCAATTCAAAAAATTTAAAACAGGAGAAAGACACTTTTGACACTTGGTTTTCTTCGTCTCAATGGCCATTTGCAACTTTAAAAACTACAAAATCTGGAGATTTTGAATATTTCTACCCGACTAGTGTTATGGAAACTATGTATGATATTCTTCTTTTTTGGGTTGCCAGAATGATTATGCTTGGAATATATGTGACAGAGAAGATACCCTTTAGAGATGTTGTTCTGCATGGGATGGTGAAGGATCCACTAGGAAAAAAAATGAGTAAGTCCAAAGGTAATGTTATCGATCCTTTAGAAGTTGTAGATGTGTATGGAGCTGACGCACTGCGTTTTGCCTTGATATATGGTACTGCATTTGGAAACGACCAGTCCCTCTCGTATCCAAAATTGCAGGCAATGCGAAATTTTACAAATAAGCTCTGGAACATGGGACGCTTCATATTTATGAAGCGGGAAGAATTAAATTCGACCCTACCTCCCGGCCAACAGAAAATCGAAATCCGAAGCAATTTAACAATGGAGCAATTGAGCAATTTTGCAACAAACAAGATGGATAGGGAGTGGATTGCCAAAACCGAAAAACTCATGAAAGAAGTTACTAAAGATATCGAGAGATATAATTTCCATTTTGCTGCAGAAAATCTATACGATTTTATTTGGCACCAGTTTGCAGATATTTACATTGAGGATGTGAAAAAAAGAATTAATGAAAATTCATACATAGTACTTAGTAGTTTATACTTAATACTTCTCAAGCTTCTTCACCCCTTCACCCCATTTGTTACAGAAGAAATTTACCAAAAACTTGGGTTTAAAGGATCAATCATGATCCAAAATTAGCCTGAATATGAATGAATTCCCGAAGATTTACCGATTTTTTACCGAAGAGAAATCTTTAAGACTTGTTTTAATAGGATTTGTTTCAGCACTTATTTTAGGATCCGTAGTTTTTGTTAGTATAGATGCTTATAATAATTATCAGAAAAAATCAAGGCTTGATCAAAAAAGAGAAAAAATTACCAAAGAAATAGAATTTTGGCAGAATACTTTAAATAAATATAAAAATTACAGAGATGCGTATTTTCAAATCGCAGCCCTTGAATACCAGCTTAAAGATTTTGAAAAATCAAAATATTATCTTCAAAAAACATTAACCCTTGACCCGAATTTCCAAGAAGCAAGAAGACTTGAGCGCTTACTAAGATAATTTAAAATTATTGCTGGGATTTTTCTTCCGCTTTGGGTTTTTCTTCGTTTTTCTCTCCAGGTTTTTCTTCGGCAGCTTTTTCCTCTATGGGAGTTTCTTTGACCGCTTCTTCTGCTTCTGGTGAAACCTCACCCGCCCCCGCAGCTGCTTCAGCCTTTGCTTCCTCAGCTGCTGCTGCTTCAGCAGCCGCCTGTTCCTCTGCCTCTTTAGAAACCAATTCTGAAATCTTTACAACTATTTGAGAAGAATCAGTAAGGATTGCTGCACCATTTGGAGTTTTTATGTCTCCGACTGTTATTTGTTCATCAACAGTAGAAAGTTTCTCAACATTTATTTCTATCTTTTCGGGCAGGTCCTCTGGCAATGCTTCTACTTCAAGCTCTGATAATACCTGTATTAAAAGGCCCACTTTATCAGTTACTGCTTTTGCTTCTCCTGTGGTTATAACTGGCACCATTGTTTTGACTTTTTCCTTAAGATTTACTTTATAGAAATCTGCATGAAGAAGCTCTCCTAAATAGGTTGTTTGGACATTATGAATTAACACGGGTAAGACTTTTCCATTGATATCCAGATCAATAAGACCTGTTTCTCCAGCTTCTTTAAAAACCTTATTAAATTCCTTGAAAGGCATCTGAACAGCAACAGATTTTATATCTTTACCATATACGTTTGCAGGCAGAATGCCTTCACGTCGAAGTTTTTTTATTTTTTTTCCCAAAATTTTTCTTTTCTCAACAACCAACTTTTGTCTTTTCATGATCTTTGTATTCTACAGTAAATTTGTTATGATTACAAGAGACTATGATTATTATTGGAATTGATCCGGGAACTGCAACAACAGGCTATGGAGTGCTTAAGGTCTTAAAAAGGGGACAACCTAGGCTTTTGGATTTTGGCTGGATAAAGACAGAAAAGAATGGCCAGCCTGGTAAAAGACTTGATCAAATTTATAAAAATATAAGCAAGCTTCTCAAGAGACATGACCCGGATGCGATTGCTATTGAGCGACTCTTTTTTTATTCCAATGCCAAGACCGTAATGGCAGTTGGACAGGCTTGTGGAGTGATAATTTTGGCAGCAACCAGGGCAAGGATTCCCATTTTTGAATATGCGCCAGGACAGATAAAACTCGTGGTCGGAGGCAATGGAAGAGCGGATAAAAAGCTTATCAAAAAAACAGTCAGAAAGCTTTTTAATGTTCGCTCTCCCAAAAAAAAGAAAACGCACTTTGATGATGTTGCCGATGCTATTGCAGTTGCCGTTTGTCACACAAGATTGAATAAAAATAAAGCTAAGGAAGTCATGTCGCCCCAAAAGCTGTCTACGAATACCCTGGTAAAGTTTCGCCAAAAGATTTAAAACAACAAAAGCTGGTATAATTACCTCACGTCGACTCTAGGTGAGAAATTATTCTAACCCTTTTTCCATAATTACCCCTGATATTTTCGCGCCGCACTGGAGTTTAATATAGATTCTCTTGTCTTGGGCGGTATTGAAGGGCTTCTGCAATGTGAGTTGGTCTGATGTTTCTAGATTCTTCAAGGTCTGCAATGGTTCTGGCAAGTTTAATGGTTCTATAATAAGATCTTGCAGAAAGACCCATTCTATTAACTGCCAAGCGTAAAAGATCTGTGCAATCATTTGAAAGAACACAATATTCCTTGACGTCTCTAGTATTCATTTCTGAGTTTGAATTTATCTTTCTCTTCATTTTACCATGCAGGTTCTTAAATCTTTTTGTCTGAATATCTTTTGCTTTTTGCACTCTTTTTCTAATTGTTATTGAGCTTTCGATTTTTATATTTTTGGTATCTGTGGTTAGTTTTTCTGTTTTTACAGCCGGAACAGTAAGATGTATATCAATCCTGTCAAGAATTGGTCCAGAAACCCGTTTTTGATACCGAATTATTTGGGATGGAGAACATTTACATTCCCTGTTCTTATCTCCAAGATATCCACATGGACAAGGATTTTGAGCAGCAATAAGCATAAACTTAGCTGGAAAATTTACTCTGCCTGCGGCTCTTGAAATCGTAATTACTCCGTCTTCCATTGGTTGTCTTAACGCTTCCATAACATGATGAGGAAATTCTGCGAATTCGTCCAAGAACAAAACTCCTCTATGCGCCAGCGATATTTCGCCAGGTTTTGGTACAGTTCCGCCACCAATAAGCCCGATATGAGAAGTTGTATGATGCGGAGACCTAAATGGTCTTTTACCAATAAGTGATTTGTTATCCAAGATCCCTGAAATGCTATAAATTTTCGTTACCTCAAGCGCCTCTTCGAAAGTAAGCCGAGGTAGAATAGAGGGAAGAGTACGGGCAATCATTGTCTTTCCTGCGCCAGGTGGGCCTTTAAGAAGAATATTGTGAGAACCTGCAGCTGCTATTTCAACTGCTCTTTTTGCTTGTTCCTGTCCTTTAATCTCGCTCATATCAACATCAAATGCTTCTTCCTTAAAAAGCGAATTAATATTGATATATCTTTGTGGAGCAATTGTTTTTTGTCCCGCAAGATGCTGGAAAAGTAAAAGGAGTGTTTGGACAGGAAATACTTGAATGCCTCCTAAAATTGCCGCTTCTTTTGCATTAACGCTTGGCAGAAAAATTCTTTTAAGTTTTTCCCCTTTTGCCATTAGAGCTTGGGAAAGAATTCCATTTGTGTGTCTAAGTTTCCCATCCAGCGAAAGCTCTCCTGTAAAAAGAGCATCTGACAAGTTGCCCTTTAATTGTTCAGAGGCAAGAAGAATTCCAAGAGCAATTGGAAGGTCATAAGAAGGTCCTTCTTTGGGAAGATCAGCCGGTGCAAGATTAACAGTTATTCTTTTTGCTGGAAAATCACCGCCTGAATTTTTAATTGCAGAGCGAACTCTTTCTTTTGACTCCTCAACTGCCTTATCCGGGAGCCCGACGATTGTAAAGGATGGCAAGCCTTGGCTTGCTATATCAACTTCAACCTCAACCAGAACTGCCTCAAGCCCGACAATAGCTGCTGAGTTAACTTTCGCCAACATACCTAGTATATCACCCTCCCATTAAATGCCGATTGAAAATGTTTTTAGGCATATATTTATAATAACATAGTTGTTTTTTTTCTGAAGTAGAAACTAAAATAGCAAGATGTTATCAAAAGAAGGAGGACGGAATTTTTTTAGTGCATCAAAAGATGCATCAAGGCAGAAGAGTGGGCTTCCTGATTTTGCAACATTGACAAAAAATCCATAATTTAGTAGAGTAAATTATGGAGCCTCAAAAATCTGTACTTCCCTTAGGACTTACGTTTGATGATGTTTTACTTCTTCCGGCTTATTCTAGTTTTACAAGACAGGATATAAATTTATCTACTTATTTTTCAAGAAGAATAAAGATTGAAATCCCTTTATCATCAGCTCCTATGGATACAGTAACTGAAGCAGACCTTGCAATTACGCTAGCCCGACTTGGCGGAATAGGAATTATTCATCGGAATTTGCCAATTGAGAATCAAGTAAAAGAAGTTTTAAAAGTAAAGAGTAAAAAGCTTTTAATAGGAGCGGCAGTGGGAGCAAGTGAAAATTTTGATAAAAGAGCAGAAGCTCTTGGCAAAATAAATGTGGATGTAATTATAGTTGATTCGGCGCATGGTTTTTCTAAAAAAGTCATTACGGCCGTTTCTTTTATCAAGAAAAATTTTAAAAAAATTGATGTTGTGGGAGGAAATATTGCCACAGTAGATGGAGCAAAAGCACTTATTAAAGCAGGAGCGGACGGTCTAAGAGTTGGAATGGGGCCAGGTGCAATATGCACAACAAGAGTAATATCGGGAATGGGAGTTCCTCAGATAACAGCGCTTTTAGAAGTAGCAAAAGTTGCAAAGGCAGCAAAAGTACCAATTATTGCAGATGGAGGTATAAAATATTCTGGAGACATAGTCAAAGCACTAGCGGCAGGAGCATCAACTGTTATGATGGGAAATTTTTTCGCACAAGCATTGGAATCTCCGGGCAAAAAAATTGTTCTTAAACGTGATCAGGTTCCACATAGATTCTTAAGCATTTTTAACAAAAGACAAAGAAAATTTTTCTTTAAGGAGTACCGGGCAATGGGATCGGAAAGTGCTATGAAAAAGGGAGCCAAGATAAAATCAGAAGATGAATTTCACGGGAAAAATTACAAAGATAGAGTACTTGTAGCAGAGGGAGTTGAGGGATTAGTCCCAATCAAGGGAAGCGTGAAAGAACTTATTGATCAAACAATCGGAGGAATTAAATCAGGATTTTATTATACAGGAGCAAGAAATATAAGAGAACTTTGGGAAAAGGCAAGATTTATACAAATTACCCAAGCTGCGCTTTTAGAAAGTCACCCGCATAGTATTTTAATTACAAATTCAGGGAAAAATTATTTATGAAAATTTATGATTCTTATTGTTGACTTTGGCTCCCAAACCACACATTTAATTTCAAGACGAATAAGAGAGCTTGGAGGTTTATCAGAGATTGTATCACCTTTTGAAATACTAAAAAAAATTGACAAAAAGAAAACAAAAGGAATAATTCTCTCAGGAGGTCCTTCATCTGTCTATTTAAAAAACGCTCCGGCTATTAACTCTTCAGTTTTTTCTTTGGACATCCCAATTCTTGGAATTTGTTATGGATGGCAATTGATGATGAAAAATTTAGGAGGTCAGGTAAAACAAACCACCAAAGAATATGGACCAGAACTGCTTTATATTGAAAAACCTCTTGGTGTTTTAAGAAAACTGCCGAAAAAAGAAATCATCGTCTATGTTTCACATGGAGATTCAGTGATAAAACTTCCCGACGGATTTACAAAAATAGCTTCAACAAAGCACGTTGAATTTACAGTTGCACAAAACGTTCAAAAACAATTTTATGGAGTTCAGTTTCATCCGGAAGTTGAGCACACAGAATACGGAAAAGAAATTTTAAAGAATTTTTTAGATATTACTAAAGTCGTAACAAAGAAAAGAAAAATTAATTTAAAGGAAATTAAAAATGAAATTAGGGAAAAAGTAAAAGATTCTTATGTAATAGGAGCAGTTTCAGGAGGAGTTGATTCAACAGTTGCAAGTGTTTTGACAGTCAAGGCAATAGGTAAAAAATTTATACCCATTTACGTAGACAATGGTTTGATGCGGGATGGAACTATTGATCATGTTAAAAAAATTTTTAAATTTATCGGAATAAAACCTGATATTATTGATGCAAGAAGGGAAACTTTAAAAAAATTAAAAGGAATTACAAATCCTGAGAAAAAAAGAAAAATTATCGGGAATTTATACATTAAGTTATTCCAGAGAGAGATGAAGAGACTAATTAAGCAAAGAAAAAAAGTCAGATTTTTGATGCAGGGAACAATTTATTCCGATGTTATAGAAAGCAAAGGAAGTGAGAATGCTTCAAAGATAAAAAGCCACCATAATGTAGGAGGTTTGCCTATGACAATGCAGCTAAAACTTTTAGAACCATTAAGAAATTATTATAAAGATGAAGTTAGGCAAATTGGTAGGGCTTTGGGTTTGTCCGATGAATTTATCCAAAGACAGCCCTTTCCAGGACCTGGCTATGCCATAAGAATAAGAGGAGAGGTTACGAAAAGAAGGCTTAGGATGGAAAGACAGATAGATAAGATAGTTTTGGAAGAGTTAAAAAATGCAAATCTTTTAGAAAAAGTTTTTATATCTTTTCCAGTTTTAACAAATAGTTTCTCAACTGCAGTAAAAGGTGACGGAAGACATTTCGGAGAAGTGGTTGCTTTAAGAGTGGTTGACTCAAAAGATGTTATGACATCAAATTGGTCACGTCTTTCTTATGATGTTTTGCAAAAAATATCATCAAGAATTGTTAATGAAGTTTCGGGAATATCAAGGGTCGTCTACGATATTACCACAAAGCCTCCGGCAACAATGGAATGGGAGTAATTTCAATTAAAATTTAAAAGTGAAAAGTTAAAGATTAAGTGTTACAATAGGTTGCTATGGATGAAGTTGCACAGGTTCGAGAAAAAATAGATATAGTTTCACTTATTAGCGAATACGTTCCTCTTAAGAAAATCGGAAGAAATTTTAACGCTCTTTGCCCATTTCACAATGAAAAGACCCCTTCTTTTATTGTCTCTCCAGAGCGGCAGATCTGGCACTGCTTTGGTTGTGGCAAAGGAGGAGACTCTTTCACTTTTCTTATGGAATACGACTCTTTGGAATTTATCGAAGCTCTTCGAATTCTTGCCAAAAAAGCAGGTGTTGAGCTTAAGGAAAGAGAATTTATAAAATCTGATACCTCAAAAAAAGAAAAATTATACCGTCTTAATCAAATCGCCAGCAATTTTTATCATTATGTTCTAACAAAACATTCTCTTGGTAAACCCGCACTGTCATATTTAACGCGCCTCAGAAAAATAAACTTAGGGCTTATAGAGACTTTTATGATTGGTTTTTCTCCAGGAAACGGTACTGCTCTTTCCACATTTCTTATTAACAAAAAAGGATATAAAAGACAGGATCTCTTTAATGCAGGACTTTCTTTTGAAAAGGGCGGAAGGGTTGTAGACTTCTTCAGGAACAGAATTATGTTTCCGCTATATGATCATAGAGATAACATCGTAGGATTTTCAGCTCGAATAATTGATGATATCAAAGAGGTGTCAAAATATATAAATACAAAAGACACCCTTGTTTATCATAAAGGAACTATGTTTTTCGGTCTTAATATGGCAAAAGATGAAATCAAAAAAAAAGGGCAGGCAATAATAATGGAGGGAGAATTTGATGTTATATCCTCTTTTGCAAACGGAATTAAAAATGTAATCGCCATAAAAGGCACAGCACTAACTGATCTTCAGGCAAATCTTATTTCAAGATACGCACCAAAAGTAACCCTTTGTCTTGATCAAGATGAAGCAGGCTTTGAAGCAGAAAAAAGAAGCCTTCCAATCTTGGAAAGAAAGGGAATAACAACAACGATTATAAAACTTGGTAGCTATAAAGATCCGGACGAGGCCATTAAAAAAGATCCCTTTTTTTTCAAAAGAACAATTAAAAACGACATCAGTATTTATGATTTCCTAATCGACCATTTTTTAAAGACAAATAACAAAAAAACAGCCTTAGGAAAAAAGAAAATCGCAGATAATCTCTTGCCGTTTCTAAACTTGATTGATAATCAAATAGTTAAAGAGCATTATCTTAAAAGCCTTAGTCTTGAACTTGATACCTCATATGAAAATCTCTTGCTTGAGATGGAAAAATTAGAAAAAAAAGAGGAAATAACTAGTAGTTTTATTTCAATACAAAAAGACAGAAGGGATAGACAAGAGATCCTAGAAGAATATCTTCTCTCTCTTATTCTTCAAAGTGAAGAAGTTAAAAACTCTTTTGAAATTGCGACTTTGATACTCTCTGATTATTTTTTTGAGCTCCCAGCTTATCAAAAAATTTTTGATAATTTGTCTTCTTATTTTAAGAAATATAAGATATTTAACAATAAATTATTTACTAGCCAGCTTTTAAAAGAAATAATTCCAGTTCTGGATGTCTGTTTTTTACTTCCACTACCAAAATTTCAAGACAGGGAAAAATTCAAAGGAGAACTTAAGAAAGTAACAACAGAACTTAGAGCACTTTATATAAAAAATAAGATTAAAGATGCTACCTCATCTTTAAGAACTAAAGATAAGCATAAAGACGAAAAAGAAATCGAAAAACTTGAGAAGGAACTGTCAAGATTAATTAGCCTCCTGCCAAAATCATAAATTTGTGGTAAAATTGAGAATAGAATGAAGCAAAAATCCCCGGACATTTTAAAAGATATTGTAGATTCAGCCAAAAAAAGAGGGTATATTACCCAAGATGAAATATTGGCAATTTTTCCCCGCCCTGAGGAGCACATAGAAGATCTCGATAAGCTTTATAATAGACTTTTTAAGTTTGATATTGATGTGTTTGAATCGGTTTCGCAGGATCAGGAAAGTGAAAAACCAATAGAGGATTTGGAGAAAGAACTTGCAGCTTTGACTGTTTTAACAGAAGGAACAATCTCTGATCCGGTCAGAATGTATCTTAAAGAAATAGGCAAAATCTCACTTCTTAATTTTGAACAGGAAATCTCTTTGGCAAAAAGAGTTGAGAAAGGAGATAAGGAGGCAAAAAAAATTCTTATAAATTCAAATCTTCGCTTAGTCGTCTCAATTGCCAAAAAATATGTTGGTCGAGGACTTACACTTTTGGATTTGATACAAGAAGGGAATCAAGGATTGATTAGGGCGGTTGAAAAATATGATTGGAGAAGAGGATACAAATTTTCAACTTATGCTACTTGGTGGATAAGACAATCTATAACAAGAGCGATTGCAGATCAGGCAAGGACAATAAGAATTCCTGTCCATATGGTTGAAAATATAAATAGATTCTTGCGAACTTCGCGAAAACTTATGCAGGAATTGGGACGAGAGCCCACACCTGAAGAAGTTGCAAAAGTTTTGGGAATTGAACCCGAAAAGGCAATGGAGATTATTAAAATTTCCCAGGAACCCGCAAGCCTTGAATCTCCAGTCGGAGATGAAGAAGATTCAAGACTCGGCGACTTTATTCACGATGCAACTGCTCCGACTCTTTTTGATAGCGCATCGCGTGAACTTCTTAAAGAACAGGTCGAACAGGTTTTATCAACACTTTCCGATAGAGAAAGAAGAGTGCTTGAGGAAAGATTCGGCTTAAAAGACGGAAAACCAAAAACCCTTGAAGAGGTTGGGCGGATGTTTGCTGTAACTCGTGAGAGAATAAGACAGATTGAGGCAAAAGCACTTAGAAAATTAAGGCATCCCTCGCGCGGCAACAAACTCAAGGATTATCTGGGATAATTAAGCAACAAAATATTCTCTTAAAAAGAACATAAGAAAAAGAAGAGTCCTCCATACCAAAAATATAAGAAGAATTTGTTTTAATCTGTACATAAATTGATTGTATTATCTTACAGCTGGATTTCTCTTGAAGTTGATGCTAGAATTAAAGTCGATTTAACATTCAAATATATTCCGCGGTAGCTCAATGGTAGAGCAGTCGCCTGTTAAGCGAGAGGTTCTAGGTCCGAGTCCTAGCCGCGGAGC
>CAYZZF010000013.1:0-18092 GCA_964483115.1 uncultured Gammaproteobacteria bacterium
TCAAAAAATTTTGATTCCGTAAAGAAAAGCCCGCTTTTGGCCTTCATAAAGTTCGTGCCGATATTTTTCAGGTTCTTTGACAGTTTGGGCCTCGCATAGCGAGGCAACAATCGTCCAAACCTTTCTTTTTCCAACTGGCGGACAGCATGGAATAACTTTCGAGCTGCCAACTGGCTAGAAATTATAGATTATCCAGAGCTTACCCTGCAGCAGACACAACAAATTCTATCTATTTAAATCCAATTATACGACATTTTGGGTAAGCTCAATAAACAGTAACCCAATAACTGCTATCTATCCTCATCGCTTATCTTATATCTTAGCTGTTTCTTAATGAATCAATTAATATTTTTACTTGGTCCCTTGTTGCCTTAACTAAATAAGGAGTAATCGGTTTATTTGGGTCAGCACTTAGCGCATCTAAGTTTAATCCCGCTGTTGCTCTTTCAAGCAAAGCTAAGTTAAGCAACCGTTGTCCTTCTCCTTGTGCCTGAGGCAGAGCCTTAATTGTATCCAGCCATAATGATCTTTGCACTTCAACTTCTTCAGGCGTAATTCCATCAACTGTGTTCAGGTGGTACATAAACCAGTGGTAACCAAAAATGGCATCATATAAAGGTTGTCTCCAAGACCAATATAAATTGGAAAGCATTACAACTTGATCCCCAACTTGATAAAGATCTCCTTCTGAAAAGTGACCGTGCATAAATTCTGGCTCTACTCCTTGATAACCCTTCTTTAACATTTTTACTGCTTCATCTATTAACCCTTGGTCTTCTCCCTTCTTAAGTGGATGACTGGGATAAATCTTAAAACTGGATTCTCTCCATCTAGTAAAATTATCAGCTATTTTTCCAGAAATAGTGCTCTTGGGTCTGTCCACCCAGGGTGCTGATAAACAATTTGCTTTATATTCCTCATAAAGTTCGAAAAATCTTTTAACCTGAGCTTCATTTGTGGGCATCTGGACTATCTTTTGACCTTCAATAAACTCTAAAACTAAAGCCTCGTATCTTTGTTGCGCGTCCCAAGGCAAAGAAGCATAAAGATGAGGCGGTCTTATTATTTTACTTCTATTTGCTTGAGCAAATGAATTTATCATGTAACTCTCACTTAAGGAAGGTTTAACCCCTTGAATTTTGATAACAGCTTTTTTACCCTTAAAGTTTCCAGCATAATGGAATGCTCCTATTTCAGTAGAACCCCACCAAGCACTTCGACCTATTAATTTTTCAGGAATAAAACCAGTCTTGTAAGAGGCATCTTTTAGTACTTCCTGTTCTCTTTCGGCTAAATCAGAACCTTTTAAATAGTTATGTGTAATTTCATTTTGTCCTCTTTTGCCCATAGGGTTAATTATCTTAATGATTATACTTAGACATTTACATGCTTATTCTGGCTTGGCGGAGAGGGTGGGATTCGAACCCACGGTGACATTGCTGCCACAATGGTTTTCAAGACCATCTCTTTCGTCCACTCAGACACCTCTCCAAACTTGATTATTGTACCAAAACTGAAGTCATTTGGCCACTTATCTAAAAACTATCTATTTGCTCTTAAGGCATTTATTATAACAACAACATCTATTCCTTCCTGAAGAAATGCACCTGCAATAGGAGGTATTAATCCAAAAGATGCAAAGAGCATGCCAACAATACTTATCCCAATGCCCCAAAGAATACTTTGCATGGCAATTCTTATCGTTCTTTTGGCAATCTTAATAGAATCATTAACCAGAGAAAAATTGCCACCCAAAAATACAATATCTGCTGCTTCAGATGCTGCTGTCTGCTCCTCATTTGAAAAAACCATTCCTACATCAGAAAGAGCAAGAGCTGGTGCATCATTTATGCCATCTCCAACCATTGCGGTAATAAACCTTTCTTTTTTAAACTCCTCAATTCCTTTTTGTTTGTCTTCAGGCGTACATTCTGCCCTAACCTCAACTCCTCCCAAATCCCTAGATACTCTTTCTGCTTCTTCTTTTTTGTCTCCTGTGAATATAAAAAGCCTGAAGCCCTCATTTATAAGACTTTTTATAATTCCCTTTGCTTCCTGTTTTATTTCGTCTTCAAAACGGAAAAGTCCAATTTGTTTTTTATCATCAAAAATACCGATAGTCATTCCATTTTCTGATGGGAGTTTTGATAGAGAGTATTGACTATTTTCAATAGTTCCTGTTATGCCCGATCCTATTTTCTCTTTTATATTTTTTGCTTGAATAATAGGTACTTTTTTTGTCCTGGCAAACTCAACGATTGCTTTTGCCAAAGGATGGAGGGAATTCCGCTCAATTGCTTCTGAAATTTTTAGAATTTCTTTCTCATCATAGCTTTTGCTTAGGTTTTTAAATTCAGTAACTTTTGGTCTCCCAAGTGTTATAGTCCCTGTCTTATCAAATATAAGAACATGAGCCTTTGCCAGCTTTTCGATACTTGAAAGCTTTTTAACAATAATATGTTTTTTGGAAGATGCACTCATCCCTCCAAGAAGCGCGATAGGAGTTGCGATGATAAGAGGACAGGGGGTGGCGATGACAAGAACAGAAAGCGCCCGAATCAAATCAAAACCAGAGTATATATAGGCAAACGCAGTTATCAGAAGAGTAATAATTGTAAAAATAGTGCTATATTTATCGGCAAGCCTTATAAAAGGAGATTTTTCAACCTGCGCTTTTTTTACCATATCAATTATTTTGTTGTAGGTCGAGTCAACCTTAAGTCTTGTTACCTTAATAACAATTGGAGCTCCAATATTAATTGTGCCGCTTCGTATCTGGTCTCCTTTTATCTTATCAATCGTATAGGGTTCGCCAGTTAGAGATGATTCGTCTGTGAGGCCGGTTTCTGATACAAGTATTCCGTCAATGCCGATTACTTCGCCTTTTCGTATAAATATCTTATCGCCCTTTTTAATTTTCTCTATTTTTATTTTCTTATAAGGCTTGTTATTTTGCCAGAGAGTTGCTTTATTTGGAATCCTATTGATTAGTTTGGTTAAGGACTCTTTTGCGTGTTCAACTCCAAAATCTTCAAGAGTTCTGCCGCCTGAAACCATAAGAGAAAGTATCCCTGCGACTATATACTCGCGAGTTATAAGAGATATAATAATTGCTAAAATTGCAATATAATCAAGAGCAAATTGCCTTTTTAAAATTGAAATGAGTGATTCCTTAAATAATCTAAAACTTCCAAGAATAGTTATTGCCAAAATGACAGTTACGGAAAGAATTTCTTGATGAAGAAGACTTAAGATAATGTAAAGAACAATTCCAAGAAGAACGATCGCGGGAATCTTAAATGTTTTAAGAAAAGTAGCTTTTGTCATTAAATTGGTTTCATTGATTGATTTCATTGGTGAATGTAGCCGCCATAAGACTTAAGACTATAGAGACCGAAGGCGGTGTATTCTTAAAATAGCTCGAACGAAATTTCCTCGCCGCGCTCCGCGCGGCTCGGATTGAGCGGGCGGGCAAAAATGAGCGGCTCCGCCGTAAAAATTAACAATTTTAAGTTTTTCTTTGGCGGCATTAAATCACCAATCATCATGAAAACGCATTGTTCCAAAACTTCTATCTCGTTCCCAAGGCCTTATTCCAGTATAAACCATCTTTATTCCGGCTTGTGTCCATTTTTGGACAATGGGTTTCAAATCTCCACCAAGTCGATCTGTGGATTGGAAATCCGCCCTGACTTCACCTCTTTGGTCTCCCTCATTCAAATAAACAATTTTTCTGACTCCAAATTTTTCAAAATCTTCAGCGGAAGGAAAATCTTGCTCGCCATAAGTATAAGTATTTATGACTTTTGTTTTATCTTTACCAAAAGAGACATCCATATCGTTTCTGTGTGTATCCAAAATAAAAACCGGTGGCGCATCTGGCTTAATTTTCCCTTCTTGTTTCAACTTATTCATTTGCTCCGCAAAATAAAGCAAAGTGGCGAGTTCTTGTTGAGAACTATTTATCCCCCTCGTGTGAGGAACGGAATCAAACATGATTACGGGCTGAAAACCGCGTTCAGCAAGTTTAACAGCCATAGCCACACTGTGAGCACCGCCCGAATCCAAAATAACAGCAGTGCCTTGCTCAAGTTGTCCACTACTGATGAGGTTATCAAGTTCGCGCTCACTCTTAATTTCTCCGCCGCTATATCTTGGCTTTATTCTGTCACCAACAAATTCAACACTATTCAAAGTTTTTGTTTTAACAAATTTACTGTAAGGACTTCTTTCCGGTGGAAGCCATGCGGTAGTCAACTTTTTTCCATTCAAGTATGATTTCCAGGTATCATTACCAATTGAATCAGTTTCTTGCGGGGAGACAATCGAAAAATCGCCCTTGTCTTCAAGAATTGTTTGTCGAATTTCCGAAAGTTCTAGCTCCTCTCTTGACGGTTCGCTTTCTGCTTTTGAAATTTCTTCTGGTGATGGGAATTTTTCAGACATACATGATTAAAAAATTTCTTTTGCCATTATTGATAAATGCATTTCGTTTTCGGCCAAAAATGAATACAAATTGGCCGCCGAGCGAAGCGAGGCGGCTTCCAATCGCTTGCAAAATCCTAACTGGCGGAGGGTACAGGATTCGAACCTGTGGTCGCGTTTAACGCGACACGGCTTAGCAAGCCGCTCTATTACCACTCTAGCAACCCTCCAAAATAAATTTCAAATTCGAAATATCAAATCCTAAATAATCCTAATTTTCAAAATTCAAAGCATCAAATAATTAGCCCTTGCATTATATCATTATTGATATTTCCTTGCTACACTTAAACTATGAGTCTGCTAGATTTTATTTTTCCAAGATACTGTATTAATTGCAGAAAATTAGGGTCTTATCTTTGTGGCAGTTGTTTTTCTTATCTTTCATTTGACACGCAGGGAATTTGCGCAGTATGTAATCGTCCATCGATGACTAGTCTTACACATTCAAGGTGTGCAACAAAATATTCAATTGACGGGGTATTTTCGAGCATCTCATATAAAGGCGTTGCAAAAAAACTTGTCTATAATTTTAAATACAAACCGTATCTTTCCGACTTAAATAATTTATTGGTCGATTTATTTTTTGAGGGACTTATCCAAAAAGAAGAATTTTATAATGTTTATCAGAATCTAAAACCAGAACCTGTTATTGTCCCAATATCTCTTTATTCATCAAAATTAAGATCTCGGGGATACAATCAAGCAGAGATTTTGGGAAAAGGCCTTGGTCAAAAGATGAATATTAAAGTTTTTAATTATCTTAAGAGAATTAAAAATACTCGTTCACAAGTAGGGCTTTTGAAGCAGAAACGAAAAGAGAACATTTCAGGAGCATTCTCAGTTGTTCCTAATATCTTAATATCCCAATATCCTAATATCTTTCTCGTTGATGATGTTTTTACCACAGGCTCAACCCTTTTGGAAGCGGCAAAGACTCTAAAAAGGGAAGGCGCAAAAACAGTATGGGGGTTGACTTTAGCAAGAGGTTAAGCTAAAATACAAGTCATTGGGGATGCAATGCATCGACAAGAAAGCACATTAAAAACTGCACGCCGACTTTGATTAATAGTCGTAAAAGAGAATCAAAATATAAATGCTGAAAATTCTTTCAGTGGCAGACAGCTTGCTTACGCTTTTGTAAACTAAGCTTAAGCCTGTTCATATTGCCTTTTCTCAATGGGGCATTATGGGCATAAATACAGTTGAGATATAATAAGGATAGCGGTTTTGTCCTTATCTGAACTTATTAACCTTAACTTTATTCAGTCCTTCCGATTGGAAAAGAATAAAGCGAAACTTAAAATCGGATAAGCTTGTAGAAGTTTTTAATTAAATTTTCTTGGACTCCGAGTCACTCTCGGACATCTCCACTTTTTTGCTCATAAGCAACCTTAATAAGCTACGAAGTGGCACAGTCACACTTCTGAAATTTTTCTATATAAATATCGACTGAGAAGAGTATCCCGTCCTTTTTAGGATGGTTTTTATTGCTTAAGGGAAAGTTCGATTTCTACTTCTCTTTCAATGTCCCTTTTCTTTTTGGCCTCTTTCTTCTCAAACTTCTTTTTGCCGCGGCCTATGCCCAATTCGACCTTGATAAAAGTTTTTTTAGTGTAAAGAGAAAGAGGAACAATTGACAGATTTGAACTATCAACCCTTGATTTAAGAGAAATTATTTCTTTTTTATGAAGGAGAAGTTTTCGGGTTCGCCTTTCATCATATTCTTGCGGTCTTGCATATTTATAAGGGAAAATTTTAGCATTTACGAGATAGGCTTCGCTTCCTACAATTTTAACAAAACTGCCCGTTAAATCAGCATGTCCCAAACGTACTGCTTTAACCTCAGCGCCATTTAAATTAATACCTGCTTCAAATCTTTCCAAAATCTCATAATCAAAAAAAGCTTTTTTATTTGTTATTTTCATAGTTTGATAAGGTTATTTCCCAATAATAACCAGGGCGTCAGCAGTAAAATTTTGAGAAAGATCAGAGGAGGTGTTACTCACAGTATATTTTTCAGCCAAGTCTTTTTTAAGAAGACTTAAATAGAGATTAGTAGAACTTTTAACCTTTATTGTTACCCCTTTATAATTATAACTGTCGGCATTTCCCGTTGAGACAATATTATAACCCTTTGCTTTTAGAAAGTCCGCTGCTTCTCCTGCGGTTCCCTCAACTCCGCTTCCATTTTCAACAGTAACTCCGATCTTGTTTTTATCTTGGTTTTGGGCGATTTTTTCCGGTGAAATAATTTCAAGTTCTTTATTTACTTTTGTTAAAAGATCAAGTATTTGTTTTTCTTCCTTTGAGTTTTTGGAAAATTTGGATTTTCCGTCATTTAATATTTTTTGTGATGCCACAAAGCTATCTCTTGCCAAGTTTTTATTAAGTCCTAAAAGGCTTTCGCCTTCATCATATTTTTCTTGGGCCTGTGGATAAATTTGCGCAAACAAAGCCTGAACCCTTGCATTGTTTTGCTTTTTTATTGCAAAAATTACCGCAACTATAAAAACAATAAGGATAATAGTTATTACTGTTAAGAAAGTTTTTCTCGGGTGACCAAGATTGCCTAGTCGTAAAAGAACCCTATGTATAGAAGAAGGGAATTCTTCCTGTTTTGGTAGTTCTTTGCTTAAGACCTCTTTTTCACTTTCTCCAGGCTTGTATCCAATAACTATAGCAGCTGAGCCTCCCTTTCCATGCTCGTGAACTAGTGGGGCCAGAATTTCGGAAATCTCACTTGGCGGTTGATTATCAAGAGATGAGATGAGCAAATTTTTTGTAATAATCTCTGAAAATTGTTTTGTTTGAAGGATTATAATATCGCCACTTTGTAGAAAACCAGAAGCAGCCTTTATAGAAGAGGCATCTTTTTGCGAGGATTCAATTATTATACCGAATTTATCCTCTCTTTTTATATTTATCTTACCGTCGCCTACTATAAATGCATATAAGACATTATCAACTATTGCTGCTATAACAAATGAACAAAAAACCGAGTCTGGCAGTTTTTTTGCTGTTGTTAAAACAGTCTCTTTTATAGAAAAAAGATCCTTTGTCTCAAGTGTAAAAAATTCCTCCTCAAGGGTATTAAGGATGTCTTTTCCTAGAAGATTAAGAAAATCCTCTTTTTCTTCTTCCTTTCTCTCTTCTTCTTTATTCTTCTCAAGGGATAAAACAGCAAAAAGCCTGCCGGCACTGTATGCCTGCGACCAAGAGGATTCTCCTGGCGTTGCTACAATTTTAGCAATGGAAATGTCTTTATCCTCAAGCATTAGCTATAGTATAACAAGTGCTATCAAAAAAAGCGAAAGCGATAAAAGAATATTAATAATAGCTATAATTTTAAGGATCGTTGATGCACCGGGCTGATTTACGATATTATTCATAACTCCTATTTGATTAAAAATAATAAATGTAAAAATTGTAAAAAGGCCGATTATTATAAGAAGCCCTATTTTTAGAAAAAAAAGAAGATTTATATCAGCGAACATTCCTATCGCCTCCAATTAAATTCTCAATAGTATTGGCTACTTTTTCAGGTTGAGGAATAGATAAGAAGTCAAAATGAGTTTTCTCTCCTGCTGTCTGAATAAAGATATCGCCGTAATCAAAAAATGACCGTATAAAGCCTGATTGGACAGAATCTATATCTTCAATTAAGTCAAGCGTTGTTAGGGCAACATCATGATAAACAACATCTGAGAAGTTAATATCAACGACCCTTTTGTTGGTAACCAGCGAAATGTTGTAAAACCAGGTTATAAAGCCGACAAGCACATAGGAAAAAACTGCAATGTAGTAAAAAATGATAAGGACTAAAGAATATGAAGGGGTAAACGAAATCGGAAGGGAGATTTTGCTAACAAAAAACAATAAAATAGGCAGAATAAAAAGAAGAAATAAGCTAAAAACAATCCAAGGAATGTTTGTAACAAAATGTTTTCTTAAAAAAATAAATATTTCTTCATCATAATCTTGATTTCTAAAAAAGACTCCAGTCGGCTTTAATCTAAAAGAGGTTAAAAGACCGACATTTTTTTTATCCGCAGTTAAATTTTGTTTTGAGATTATGTTGCTTACAGCTGGTTGCTTCAAAGGATTAGGTTTTCTAGAATTTTTTGGCGCAACAAAAATATCAGGCATACCTTACTCCTTTCATTTTATCTCTATATTAAATAATGGGCCGACGATTTTATCTCTCCACATTGAATAGAGGAGCTTTTAATGACCCATCTGAATTTTTCGCAAAATTAGGAATATAGATTGTGGCGGGGGCACGTAAGTCAAAATATGTAACGAATGCATCTGCTGTGAAAGTTTGAGATCCAGCGTCACCGTTTACAGTGACGCTAGTTGTAAATCCAGAACCAAAATCTGCAGAAACAGAAATATCACTAATGTTGTTGTAAGGAGTTATGTTTCTGTTTTGTAATTCTTGCTTAACTCTTCCTGTGTCCCAAGTATCGGTTCCAGCTGGATTTGGCTTGTCTGTTTGATATAAGTGCTCTGTTGTACTTGAATCTTTTTGAGCAAGAAGTAAGACATTCACAATATCTGCAACTTCTTCTGGTTTTAACCAAGCGGTTCCATTATATTGACTTCTTGCCCCCCAATCGCAATAAAACCAGGGTGAATCCTTATCATAGGCATTATTATTCAGATCTGAAAATCCTCCAGCAGATCCAGTAGTTGTATCGACTGCATTTTTTGTCCACGATGCTCCCCCAATATCTCCTCCAGAAGAATAGACATATCCCCCATGAGTTGAAGAGAACCAAGCTGTTATTGTCTGTCCGTCTTTTACCATGACTTTTCCTGATGTATCATCAACTGCTTGATTCCAAGCACCGCCTTTTTCTTGATCTTTAAAGACTTGACAATATGTGTTTGCGCATATAGACCTCGAACCATTATTAGTTTGAGCCATAACATAAGAACGTATTGCTATGACCTGGGCCCTTAAAGATTCGCTTGGCCAACTTTCGGGAACTTCCCAAATTCTTTTTACGTATTGGTTAAGGGTTCCTGTCCAAATAGTATTTCCTGAATCGTATCCGTTGCTGTCATTTACTTTAATAGTTGTATTTTCATCGACATTCCCATAATCACTAAAGTTATAATACGCTCGAAGAATAGTGTCATAGCTTTGTCCAGAATTAGCCCTGCCGTAAGCGCCCCATTGATTTAGTCCGACTCTATTTCTAACACCATAGGTGAAAAAACCAAACTTTGGCGAAAAACCTGGGTCTTTTCCAATATCGGAAGAACATGCCCCAGGGGCGCTTGCAAAAAGTGGAATATTTAAACTTGCAAGACGCTGAGCTAATATCTGTTGCTGACGAGCTGATAGAACTGCAATTTGAGAGGTTAGATTTTCTTGATAGGCTTTTGCCCCCTGGACTATTTTGTCAAGCTTTGCAGATTGTTCATCAAGGTTTGACTTAAGCGTTACAAGAGTTGCTTTTTCGTTTTCCAAAGCCTTTTTTTTAGCCTCAAGATCCTGAATAGATAGCGCAATGTTTGTAATAATTGCCTTATCCTGATCTGTAGCTGCTTTTTGATATGCCAAAACTCGGGTCATATCTGAAAAAGATGAGGAAGATAAAAAAAGCAAAAAAGGAGAGTTATAATAGGTCTTAATGTAATAATCCCGAATTGCGCGATTTAACACAACCTCCTGTTTAGCAAGATTTTTGTATCCTTCGTTTATATTTTTTTCCTTTGTAAAAATATCCTGTTCGATTGCAGCTAATCTATTTTTAATCTCAGATATTTGGATTTTCATACTATTTAGTTGAGATTCCAAAGGCTTAGTTGCCTTAATAGACATATCCAAGGCATTGGTTAAGTCCTGGATTTGTTTAGTTATATCACTCAACTCATCCGAGGATGTCTTTTGGACAAAGACAAAAGAAAAAAAAATAAGAAAGAAAATAGAAAAAAACAGAGGACAAATAAGCCTTTTCATGAACCCTGATATTATAGCAGATTATGCTTTCCTTCTTGCCAAGAAGAGAATAAAGTGCTATTATGGCAGAAAGTTTATGGATAACACAGAGTTCCAAAACCCGTCGCTTACTAAGCCTGCCTCAAAATCAAGACGCCCGATTTTTTGGCTAATCATAGCAATAGTTGTTATTATATTGATATTTGCAGGGTTTAAATTTTTAGGTTCAAAGTCTCAGAAATCAGAGCAAGTAGAAATTACACCAACCCCAACCGAAATACCTACACCAACTGAAACACCCACGCCTACATCCGAAGAAACTCCAACTCCAAAACCAACAAGTACTCCAACTCCAAAACCAACAGTTAATCCTGTTGACAAAACAACCGGACTTGACAGAAGTAGTCTCTCCGTTGTCGTTGAGAATGGAAGTGGGGAAGCTGGAGTTGCGGCAAAGGCGGCTGATTTTCTAAGAAGCCTAGGATATAATGTTGTCTCCACGGGTAATGCCGACAATTTTGATTACACTAACGTAACTATCCAGGTTAAGAGCGCATCAAGTGATTTTCTTTCTCTTCTTAAAAACGACCTTTCGGCAAATTATACAGTAGGGGCTTCGTCATCTGATTTGTCGGCAAGTTCCTCAGCAGATGCTCTCGTCATTGTCGGCAAGTAATTGACCATCAAATTCTTTTTGTGTATTATAAAACTTATATATGGACGTATTTGATATCGTTACGGCGGGTAATGCTACGGTTGATGTTTTCCTCCAGATTAATGAAACAAATAAACATTTTCGCTTAGATCCTCAAACAGGAGAATTATGTATCAAATCAGGGGACAAGGCGATTATTGATAAGGCATACTTTATGGTCGGAGGTAATGCAGCGAATGTATCAGTAGGGCTATCCAGGATGGGCTTTAAAGGTGCGATTATTGCAGAGATTGGTTTTGATGAATTCGCAGATAAAATTATAAGTACACTTAAAAATGAGGGTGTATCGGAATCGCATCTAAGACAAACTAGTGGTGCATCTGCTTTTTCAGTAGTCATTAATTTTAAAGGAGAAAGGACAATTTTCCAAGAGGATGTTGAGAGGGAACATGATTTTAATTTTGAAGGAATTAGTGCTAAATGGATTTACCTTACCTCTCTGGGTAAAAAATGGCAAAATGCCTATAAAAAAACTCTTGAATTTGTAATAAATAATGATGTAAAACTTGCTTTTAATCCAGGTACGCTTCAAATAGATGCAGGGGAAGAACACATAGATAATATTTTAAAATATACAGAAATTCTTTTTGTCAATAAAGAAGAGGCAATGAAAATCTTAAGGATAGAGGATAAAAAAAACATAGAAGAACTTTTAAAAGCATTACAAAGTAAAGGACCAAAACTTGTTGTTATTACAGATGGAACTCACGGATCGAGCATAATAGATAAAACAGGTAACATACTTTTTTGTGAATCTAATGGTGAGGATGCAGTTGAAAGCACAGGAGCAGGGGATGCATACGCTAGTGGATTTATGGCAGCGCTTTTGTTAGGGCTTTCCTATAAAGACGCGATGCGCTGGGGAAGTGAAAATGCCTTAGCTGTAATAAAAATGATTGGTGCCCAGCCTGGACTTTTGAGACTAGAAGAGATGAAGAAAAGACTTCAAAATGATTAATAATCTAGGTTACGATAAGTTTTTGTTTGTCCTTCCATTTGACCATCGTTCTTCTTTTGAAAAAGGACTGTTTGGTGTTGAAAATGTTAATTTAACCGATGTGCAGAGGAAGATTATCAGGAATGAAAAAGAAATTATATATGAGGCATTTAAAAAAGCTGTATCAGATGGAATACCCAAAGAATTTGCAGCGATATTAGTGGATGAGGAATTTGGGGATTCAATTTTGCGCGATGCTAAAAATCAAGGTTTTATAACACTTTTGACGACTGAAAAAAGCGGACTGAAGGAGTTTGCCTTTGAATATGGTAATAAATTTGGAGAACATATTAAAAAATATAAACCTACTTTTGTTAAGGCTTTAATCCGTTTTAATCCAGATGATGATCCAAAGTATAAAACAAGACAGACTGAAGAACTTAGGAAATTAAGCGAGTTTTGCCATAGGAGTGGTTTTAAATTTTTACTAGAAGTTTTAATACCTTCTTCGGACAAACAACTTAAAAAAATTTCGCAAGATAAAAAAAGATATGACAAAGAACTAAGACCAAACCTTGCAATAGATGTTATAAAAGAATTTCAGGAAAATAAAGTTGAGCCAGATGTTTGGAAAATGGAAGGAATGGAAAAGGAAAAAGATTATTCTTTACTTGTTGCTCAAGCAAGAATTGGAGGAAGAGAAAATGTTGGTATTGTAGTTTTGGGTCGAGGAGCAGAGAAAGAAAGGGTTGATAAATGGGTCTTTGTTGGCAGTAAAGTTTCAGGAGTTATCGGTTTTGCAGTTGGCAGAACTGTTTTTTGGCAACCCTTGATTTTGTTAAAGGATGGTGAAATAACAAGAGATGAGGCTATTAGTGAGATAAGCAAGAATTATAAACATTATTACGATTTATTCATTCAGGGAAGAAGCCGTGCTTAATATGAAAGTTTACATCGGAGCAGATCACAGAGGATTTAAATTAAAGGAAGAATTAAAAATTTGGTTAATTGAAAAAAAAAATACAGTTGAGGATGTTGGGGCTTTTGAATATGACTCAGATGACGATTACCCTTTATTTGCAGAACAAGTTGCAAAGAATGTGGCAGCTGATTTTGACAGAAACATAAAGGATACAAGAGGGATTTTGATCTGTGGAAGCGGGGCTGGAGTTTCGATTGTTGCAAATAAATTTAAGCATATAAGAAGTGCTCTTGCAGTAAACAAAGAACAGATTAGGAGGGCACGCTTAGATGATGATATAAATGTGCTTTCGATAGCAGCAGATTACACGAATGAAGATAAGGCGAAAGAAATTGTAAAAGCATTTATTGAAACAGAGTTTGAACCGTCCGAAAAACACACCCGCAGACTAAAAGAAATAGAAGAAATAAAGAATGTAAATAGAAAATAGAAAATATGCTCCAGATCATTCCAGGAATTTTGGAAAAAGATTGGGTTGAGATTAAGAAAAAGATAGAGATTATTTTACCATTTTCAAAAACTGTTCATATAGATCTTATTGATGGGAAATTTGTAGAAAATGTTACATTTTTTGATCCAACACCCTTTGCAAAATATACAAAAGATGCTCTTTTCGAGCTTCATATGATGATTGAAGAGCCGATTAACTATTTAAAGCCTTGGGCTAATGCTGGATTTAAAAGATTTATCGGACATATAGAAAAAATGTCTAATCAGATAGAATTTGTAGCTGAAGGGCAACTTTTAGGTGAGGTGGGCTTAGCAATTGATGGACCTTCATCGGTTGATATGCTTGAGGTGCCTTTGGAAGATCTTGATGTATTGCTTTTTATGACAGTTAAGGCAGGCGCCTCTAGTCAAAAATTTATAACAGAATATTTGGAAAAAGTAAAAAAAATAAGAGCAAGGACCAACATTCCAATTGAAGTGGACGGGGGAATTACTGATGAGACTGTACTTTTAGCAAGGCAGGCAGGAGCAAATCGGTTTGTATCAACCTCGTTCATTTCCAAAAGTATATCCCCTCAGGAACAATTCAAAAAATTGCAACAAAAGTTATCCAAGTTTTAAAGACAGATTATGGTCCTTCTGGCGTTAAAGAAGGTGATGGAAGAGGCGCACAATTTACTAAATTTTCTGTGCCTCTGATAAAATATTCATTTTTACCACGACAGGGTTTTTGAATAACATCAGAAGGTACAGACATTTTTTCATCATTGAGAGTTGAAAGAAGATTTTCCATAATTGCGCGCCAAATAGGTGCAGCTCCTGTTATTCCAGATGCTAATTCTTGACTCATTGGATTATTATTGTTATTGCCCACCCAAACAGCAACAACATATGAGGGTGTATAACCAATTGTCCAATTATCTCTTTTGTTATCCGAAGTCCCTGTTTTTACCGATACAGTGCGACCGCTTATTAAAAGAGGAGAATTAATACCAAACTCCATAGAGCGCGCATTATTATCAGCTAAGATATTTGAAATAATATACGCAACTCCTGGGTCAACTACTTCCTCCTTTTGAACTTGATTTTTTTCTTCAAGAACATTGCCAGAAGAATCAGTAAGCTTTAATATAGGGTTAAGATTAACCCTATATCCTTCATTTGCTAAAACTCCATAAACTGTTGCCATATCAAGCATTTTTACATCTGCACCGCCAAGAGTAATTGACAATCCGTATTGACTTTGGTCCCCCCAGGTTGTAATTCCCATTTTCTTAGCTAGTTCAACCATTTTGGGAATTCCAATTGCGTTTAGGGTTTTGACTGCAGGAACGTTCACTGAATTTGCCAATGCATTTCTCAAGGTCATAATTCCACGAAACCTTCCGTCGTAGTTTACAGGAGAATAGGGGATAGACCCAGATGAAAAAGTTATAGGGGAATCATCAATTGTGGTTGCCGCAGTATATCCATTTGACAGGGCAGCACTATATGTTACAACTTTTATACTAGATCCTGGTTGACGGAGAGAATCTGTTACATTAAAATTACCTCCATTTGGATCTGAATAGTCGCGACTTCCCACCATAGCTAATATGTCTCCGTTTTTCGGGTCAGTAATAAGAGCTGCTCCATTGGTAAGATTTAAATATGCGTCTTTGTCAACCTCCCCTTTTACAATATTTTGGGCCATTTCTTGAAGTTTTAAATCAAGACTTGTTCTGACGCTAAGTCCTCCTCTTTCAACCATGGGAAGTCCATATTTTTTGACCAGTAAATCTTTGACGTACATAACAAAATGCGGAGCATAAATTGGTATTTGTTGGGATTGAAAAGCTAAGTTTTCTTTCTCGGCCTCTTTTTGCTTCTGTTTAGTTATATATTTTAACTCAACCATTTTTTGTAAAACCTCTTTTTGGCGAGTTTTCCATAAATTAGGATACTGACCATAAGGAGAATATAGGCTTGGAGCATTTGGGAGTCCTGCAAGAACTGCACTTTCTGCCAAATCTAGGTCTTTTGCGTGTTTGCCAAAATAAGTCTCTGCTGCTGCTTCAATTCCCCAAGCAGTCCCTCCGTATGGAATTTGATTTAGATACATCTCCAAGATTTTGTCTTTTGGGTAAATTCGCTCTGTCCACAAAGCTAAAATTAGCTCTTTCACTTTTCGCGTAATAGTTAACTCAGGGATTAAAAGCGTAGATTTTATAAGCTGTTGGGTGATAGTTGACCCTCCCTGAAGAGGTTCTCCTTTAAGATCTGCAGCCGCTGCTCTTACTATTGAAAAAATATCAAAGCCTGGGTTTTTATAAAAATCTTTATCTTCAATTGCAATAGTCGCTTCCTGTACATACTTTGGGATAGATGACAAAGGGACAAGAGTTCTATTTTGATTTGCATATATCTGATAGAGTAGCGTACCATTTCTATCATATATTTTCGTAGTTTGTGGTTCTTGCACAAGACTTAATATTTTAGGACTTGGAAGGTCTTGTAAAAAGATCAAAAAAAGAAGAGGGATAAAGAGGAATATAAAGGAAAATATAGAGCCTAGAAGAAAATATTTAATTTTTATGCCTAAAGGTAATGGGAAAATGTTTATTGGCTTAATTTTTCTTCGTTTTCTAGTTCCATTTTTTAAAAAGCCTGCTTTTCTAAAAGTTAATCTAAGTTTTAGATTGGGAAGACTTAGAAAGTTTTTTAGAGACGAAGTAATATTTTCTATTTTTAATATTATCCTTTTTAACAATATGGTAATTAAGAAAAATAGTTTATAAAACCATTTATTTATTGTTTTTATTGTCTTAACAATAAGCTTAATTAGAAAAAGCACTAAATCTCCTATTAAAATGAGAATCTTAGCAATAAGAGTCAATATATCCAATAAAATTTGCATATCACGTAAGAGAGCAGCCTGCTGCAAAGCTAGAGAATTATACTATAGGTGTTTCTTGTTTAAAAGAGGTAATTTTATGGGGTAGGAGTTGGGGTTGGGTGTGGACAGGTTAGGCAATATAAATCGCCTGTTGGGTCTTTAATTATTGTTTCATCCTTTAGCTCTAAATTATCTGTCTGTCCAGGTTTTCCAAGATCCTGAGTTGTTTTGTCAACCCAGACTTTTTGGGTTTGCGAAAATCCTTCTTGGATCGGTTTAATATTCTTAATGAAATATTCAAACCTCGTCGCGCACTGGCTTTGCGCAGTTTGCGAATCCTGAGTGGAAGTTGGGCTAACACCTGAGTCAGAACAGACAGCTTTTTGAACTATGCTTTCTGGTCTTTGGAAAGGCTGCGGAGGTTTGTTTTTTATTAGATTTTGCATAATTCCGCGCCAAATAGGTGCAGCTCCTGTTATTCCAGATACAAGCCCATTCATTGGAGCGTTGTTATTGTTACCTACCCAAACAACAACAACATATGAAGGAGTATAGCCAATTGTCCAATTATCTCGGAAATCATTGGTCGTTCCAGTTTTTACAGCAACAGGAAGATCATCAATTCGAAGAAGAGAATTAATGCCAAACTCCATAGAGCGTGCGTTATTATCAGATAAAATACTTGATATGATAAATGCCACACCCTCTGGCAATACTTTTTTTCCAAAAATTGGAGACTTTAAAGGTTTGTATTCTTCAAGTATCCTGCCTTTATTATCTACAACTTTTAGGATTGGGCGAAGAGGAACTCTATACCCCTCATTTGCAAAAACTCCATAAGCTTCTGCCATATTAAGCATAGTCACTTCACCTCCCCCAAGAGTTAGGGATAGTCCATATCTTTGCGGGTCTTTAAATGTCGTAATTCCCATTGCAGAGGCTGTTGCAATCATTGAAGGGACTCCATTAAGTTTTAGCATTTTAACAGCAGGAATATTGATTGAGTTTGCCAAAGCGTATCTCATTTGGACTACTCCATGCCATTTGCCATCATAATTTACCGGACAATAATTTGGCCGGCCTGGATCTGGAAAGCAGACTTTCTGATCTATAAATGGTGTTGCGGCAGTATATCCACGGATAAGACCGACAGCATAATTAATCGGCTTTATACTAGATCCTGGTTGGCGAAGAGCAAGAGTAACGTTGACATTTCCGTCGTGTTTAGTATCAAAGTAGTCTCGGCTTCCAACCATTGCCAAAATTTCACCGGTTCCTGGATCTGTAACAATAGCTGCGCCATTTGTAACATTGTAACTGTCAAGCTTGGCAACTTCCCCAGAAACTGTAGCTTGGGCAAGATTTTGAATTTTAAGATCAAGGCTTGTTATGACTTTTAAGCCTCCTTCTTCAACTAATCTTTCTCCATATTTTCTAACAAGCAGATCTTTCACATACAGTACAAAGTGCGGCGCTGTGATCCTATTTGAGATTTTTTGATAATTTAAAGGTTCTTTGATAGCATTTTCTAATTGAGTTTTTCTAATATATTTTTCATCGTACATATTTTTTAAGACTTTTTCCTGTCTTTTTTTAGCAAGTTCAGGATGCGCTCCAAAAGGGGAAAAAGTTGTTGGAGCTTCTGGGAGTCCTGCAAGAACTGCACTTTCTGCCAAATCTAGGTCTTTTGCGTGTTTG
>CAYZZF010000014.1:0-17116 GCA_964483115.1 uncultured Gammaproteobacteria bacterium
CGACAGATAATTAGTACTTGCAATCGGTAAAAAAGTTGTTACAATTAGAACCAAATGAATCGCACACCAAAATTTCAAAAAGCTTCTTCAAACGGCCCCGGGGAATTTTCTAAAAAACTTGAAGCAGTTAAACTTGCCATGGAGCAGATAGAAAAACAATATGGCAGAGGCTCTATTATGCGTTTTGGAGAAGGAGGAGGTAAGCTTGATGTTTCCGTTATCTCAACAGGCTGTCTTCCTTTGGATTTAGCACTTGGGGTGGGCGGAGTGCCAAGAGGACGGGTTGTTGAAATTTTTGGACCGGAAGCATCTGGCAAAACAACGATTTGTCTATCAATTATCGCCCAAGCCCAGAAACATGGCGGTGTTGCAGCTTTTATTGATGCTGAGCATGCACTCGATCCGTTATGGGCAGAGCGAATTGGAGTAAAACTTGATGAGCTTCTTATTTCTCAACCTGATACAGGAGAACAGGCTTTGGAAATTGCAGAAAGTTTAATTAGAAGCGGTGGAATAGATGTTCTTGTAATTGATTCTGTTGCAGCTTTGGTCCCCCGAGCCGAGATTGAAGGAGAAATGGGCGATGCAATGGTAGGACTCCAGGCGCGTCTTATGTCCCAGGCTCTTAGAAAACTTACTGGCGTTATTTCAAAATCAAAGACGGTTGTTATTTTTACCAATCAACTGCGACAGAAAATTGGGGTCATGTTTGGTAATCCCGAAACAACAACTGGAGGACTGGCTCTTAAGTTTTATTCATCAGTTCGATTGGACTCGCGAAAAATTGAGACCCTAAAAGACGGTGACAAAGTTATTGGCTCAAGGCTTAGAATAAAGGTTGTAAAAAATAAAGTTGCAGCGCCCTTTAGAATTGCTGAGTTTGATGTAATGGCAGACTTAGGAATTTCAAGAGAGGGAGGAATTGTAGATGTCGGAGTCGAAATGGGAATTATTCAAAAATCAGGAGCATTTTTTAGATTTGGAGATTTAATGCTTGGTCAAGGAAAAGAAGCAGCAAAAATGCTTCTTCGCGAAAAACCTGAGATTGCCAAAAAAATTGTCGATGAAATTATGAAAAAAAGCCAGTTAGTCGGCGGCACCCCCGTTGCAGTCGGAGTTGAAAAAAAAGAAAGCACCTCCTAAATGGACAGCGAAATATTTGATAAGTTCTACAACAAGGCTTTGAAATTTCTCTCCTATCGCCCACGATCAGAAAAAGAAGTTGTTAAAAATTTATTAAAAAAGAAAGCCCCGGAAGATATTATTAAAAAAATAATTGTTAAGTTAAAAGAGCAAAAATTTTTAGATGATAGAGAATTTATTAAGTGGTGGATTACATCGCGCTTAACATATAGACCTCGATCAATAAATCTTATCAGAAGAGAATTGTTGCAGAAAGGAATCAACAAAGAATTGATCGACGCGCAAATTCCGTCCGCCAAAGGGGCGGATCAAATTTCAAATGAATTAGAAAATGCTCAAAAATTAATTGAGAAAAGATTAAATAGATACAAAAACTTATCCCGAGAAGAAAAGTTTCAAAAAATCTCAAGATTTTTAGCATCAAAAGGATTTGATTACGATACTATAAAAGAGATTTTTAAAGATTTAAAATAATTATCTTTCTCCCCGAATTCACAGGCTCCCTTGATGCGCTCGTTTAATTTATCATGCATTAGACTGCGAATTGGCGAATAAAAATAGCCGGAACTAATCGTTAGTTGAGTTGCTGCTTGATAATTTGTGGTATAATATTTAAGAGGCAATAGAAATAATAGTTGCGCTTGAGGTTTTTAGAATATGAAATTAAACCCCTCAGACAAAACAATTTTGATCGGGAATTAAATTCCCCTTATATTCTATTGTCCTCAAATATATTATGGCTATACAAGATTCAGATTTAGTAAAACTTGAGAGAAAACTTCTTGAAAGAGAAGAAAAGATTGAAAAAGAAAAAGAAACTCTCGAGAAATTAAAAGAAGAATATAAAGAAAAACTTTCTAAAGTTTCTTCTTTAACCCACGAGGAAGCAAAAAAAGAGCTATTGAAAGAAATTGAAGATCAGGAAGCAAAAATTGCTGCGCGCATTATCAAAGAGACAGAAGAAGAAGCAAAAAGGACCGCAGATCAAAAAAGTCAAGAAATCTTGGTTGATAGTATGAGACACGGAATGCTTAATTATATAGCAGAATTTACTCTTTCAACAGTTAAAATTCCAGACGAAGATTTAAAAGGTAGAATCATTGGGAAAGAAGGCAGAAATATACGAGCTTTTGAACAGGTAACAGGAGTTGATGTTGATTTAGATGAAGAGGGAGTTATAAGACTTTCTTCTTTTGATCCGGTAAGGCGTGAGGTAGCAAGAAGAGCTTTGGAAAAACTAATAAAAGATACCAGGATTCAACCATTCAGAATAGAAGAAATAGTTTCTCAGACAAAAAAAGAAGTAGAGAAAATTCTATTTGAAGAAGGCGTGACTCTCGCGCATGAGGTAGGCGTCTATAATCTTCAGACAGAACTTTTGTCAATTCTGGGAAGATTTAAATTTAGAACCTCTTATGGGCAAAATCTTGTAGTTCATACTCTTGAAGAAACAAAGATAGGACTTCATATTGCCCACGAGATAGGAGCAAACGTTAATATAGTTCGCCTTGGATGCTTATTTCATGACATTGGTAAAGTAGTTGAAGGCGAAGGAAGTCATGTAAAACTTGGAGCAGATCTTCTTAAGCGTTTTAATATGCCACAACCTGTAATTAACTGTGTATTAGAACATCATGAAGATAAACCATTTTCATCGATAGAATCAGTAATCGTTTATATAGCTGATGCGATTTCGGGAGCAAGGCCAGGAGCAAGATATGAAGATGTTGAAGAATATGCAAAGCGCATTTCTGAAATGGAAGAAATTGCCAAAAAGTACGAGGGAGTTGAGGATGCATATGCTTTTGAAGCAGGACGAGAACTTCGCGTTATCATAAATCCTGGGAAACTTGATGATTCACAAACAACTCTAGTTGCACACAAAATAAGAGAAGAAATTAATAAGGTTCTTGCGGTGCCTGGGGAAGTAAAAGTTACGGCAATTCGCGAATTTCGCGCAGTATCATCCGAATCAGAGAGTTAACCTCTAAATTTTGTTTCCTTTTGATATCTTGACAACCCTCTGTTTTCGTTGTATTTTTAATCTAAACTAAAAAACAATTTGCCTAGATTGGTGGTGATAAATTATGACAAAAAGAGACCTTATTGAGATAGTTGCAAAAAAAGCAAATTTAACTAACAAGGCCGCAAGAGATGCTGTTCAGGCGTTTATTGTGTCTATTCGCGATTCTTTAAAAAGGGGAGAAAAAGTTGTCATTACAGGGTTTGGGACTTTTAGCATTAGACATAGGGTTGAAAGAGTAGGTAGAAATCCAAAAACTGGAGAAAAAATTACAATAGCATCAAGAAAAGCTCCTGGTTTTACTCCTGGCAAAACACTTAAAAAAGCAGTAAGATAAGATTGAGTTTTTTTGACCAAAGAAAAATACACCGACAAATTCGGAGGCTCTCTTTTGGTATAATTGATAACAGTTATTTCTGTTTATCAACAGTTAATTTTTAAACTTGTTATAATAAATTTATGGCAATAAGATTAAGGACAGCATTTTTTATTTTTATAGGAGTTATTGCACTATGGTTTTTTTACGCCGAGAGAGCAATACTTACCCCTTTTATTTTAGCCATCATATTTGCCTATGTTTTTAATCCAATTATTAATTTTATGTCTCACAGAATGAAGATACCAAGAACTCTATCAGTTATTATTATTTATGCTATAATCATTGCGGCAATTTTAGTTTCGGGAACAGTTATAGCCAGACAAATACTTAAGGAATCTGCAGAACTGAGACGTTTTATAGACAAGTTTATAATCACAGCGCAAACTCAGGTTAATCTCCTACCCTCTTGGCTTAAACCAGCAGTTAAAGACTTACTTTCATCCTTTGAAAAGTCAAGATCTTTATCCCCGTCTTCAATCATAACTTTATTCCCCCGAGCACTATCGGGTATTTTAGGTTTTTTGATTTTTTTATTTTCAGCGTTTTATTTTCTTAAAGAAGGAAGAAAAATTTTTGACAGGAGTCTGAATTACGTGCCAAACGACTACAAGATAGAAGTAGAAATTCTTATAAGAAAAATAAACGGTGTATTTGGGGGGTATTTGCGTGGAATACTTCTTATGATATTAATTATTGCAGCTTTAACTTATATCTCTCTTACCATTTTGGGAGTAAGATTTGCTCTAATTCTAGCAATTTTTTCGGGTTTTGCCGAAGTAGTCCCTTTTATTGGACCAGTTACCGCAGGGGCTGTTGCCGCCTTCGTTACCCTTATAAATGGAACATCTAATTTTCCATTAACTCCATTTCAAGGCGCAATTATCGTTGCTTTAATTTATTTTCTGATCCGCCAAGTCCAGGATTATTTAATTGCCCCACAGATTATGGGAAAGATTGTTGGCCTTCATCCGGTTGTAATATTATTCTCCGTCCTTGCAGGTGAGCATCTCTGGGGGCCAATGGGTTTTATACTGGCAGTACCTATTGCCGCCTCCATAAAAATTCTTTTTGAATATTTTCTTGATAAAATCAACGAACGCAGTCACTTAGCAAAACGATCTTAAGCTTAAGTTGCGTTTAATTATAAAATTTAGTAAAATAACGGAGCTCTGGGAGGAAGGACCACTACTACTTTCGCGCAATATGAGAGTAGAGGAAAGTCCAGACAGCAGTAAGGAGGGGACGGGGTGTAAGCCCCGGCTAGTAATAGCCAGTCTCTAAGTTCTTTATCCACATGCGGAGCTTAGAACAAGTCTTGAAACAACAAGACTTGAGAGTCACAGAGACGAGTGGGTGTGAAACGCGACAATCCTACCCGCTGCAACCTCCGAATGATGCAATGTTACCATCCTTACGGGAGCATCAAAGTTTGAGGGCATAGATAGATTGCGGTTAAAACAGAATCTGGCTTACTCTCTTCCCAGAGTATTTTTTTTGTGTAAAAGTCAGCCATGGTAAACTCAGAGGTTTTTCCTGAGAGAAGAAATGCAACCCCTGCAGAACTAGTAGAGGAAGCAATGACTATTGTTGCTTGTTACGGTCGTAATTTTTTATCAGTGATTGACGGAAAAAGACTAATCTACTCAACTACCCCGGCTAAGCGCATCAAAATAAATGGTATTACTTTTAGTATTATAGTAGGGGAAGAATTGAACTCTGAAGATGGTTATCTTGGTACTCTAACAGGATATGCTATTAAAATTGTTTCTAAAGATGGAAGAGAAAGAGTTCTTTCTAGGCTTGACCAAAATACTGCGACTTGGTTAGGGAGAGAAGCTAGCGAAAGACAACGCTGGACAATTTTTCAGACATTGAAAAAAGTATCGAAAGCTTTTAGATCATCTCCTGACCAACATCTAATTAATTAAGATTATGTATGGTCAACTCAAACTTGGCAGAGTATTTTGTATTCACAGTTTTTACATAGTACGTTTCCCGAACAGGCAAAATCGCTATTTTCTATCTCCTTAATTTTTTCAATAAGTTTATTTTCCAAAGCATCCATATCTTCTTTTGTAAAAGTCATAGTTTTCTTAGTATTTCCTTCAAGAAAATGAAGAGTTAGGGTAATATTCTCAGGACTTCTGTTAAAAACATCATCCTTAACTCTAGTTGCAGCAAGAGCATATATTGCCAGCTGAAGTTCATGCGCTTTTTGCGCTTTTGGATTTTCCTCCCCTGTTTTATAATCAATAATTTCAATACCTTTACCCTTAGAATCTATTCGGTCAATTTTTCCAAATACTTTTACACCATTTTTTAAAATAAACGAAAAAGGCTCCTCAAGTCTTAGCGGTTTTACAGGTGGATTACAATATGTCTTATAATATCTCGTGAGCATTTTTTCGGCTTGATCAAAACGTTCTTCTTCATGTTTTTTATTTTCGTATCCTTCGGAAATCCATTCTCCTTTCAGAATCTTCAAAAGTGTGGCCACTGATAGTTTTTTCCCCTCCTGAATTTGTTTGTAAAATCTAAATAAAGTGTTGTGTACGGAAATTCCAAAACTTTGAACTGCGGCAGGCGGTGTAGGAATATTAAGAATAACTCTCGCTTTATAATGAAGTGGACATATATCAAACATCTGAAGATTTGAATAAGTAATATAAGTCAATTTTAAAGGTGGTTTTTCTTCCTTTTCTTCTTTACTCTCTTTATACACCGAAAGAGCCTCGCTTAAAGAAAGCTGTTGTGTACGTTTTTCTATTTTTTCTACCTCTTTTAATTTTGGTAAAGCTTCATAGATAAAAGGAGACAGTTTCTTTATACGCTTTTCTGTCCCATAGAAATCTGCTGCGGTAAAATACAGCAGTTCTTTTGCACGGGTCATCCCGACATAAAAAAGCCGCCTTTCTTCCTCCAAATGAAAATCAGCATTTTTTGGTAGATTTTCTTTTAAGATCTCTTGGGGGATGGGAATTTTTTCATTCCGCTCACGTGTTGGGAAACGATCTGAAACAAGATTTGCCAAAAATACAACCTTAAACTCTAATCCCTTTGAAGAGTGCACTGTTAAAATATTTACAGCATTTTTGTCTCTTATATCTATATCCGCCGCAATCGGACTGTCTCCCATTTGCATCATTAACATTAGCCATTCAACCAAAGTGAAGATATTTGCATCTGATCGTTCAGACTCAAAATTTTTTACTCTATCGAAAAATTTTGCAATGTTTTGGGCTCGGCGCTCTTGGTTAACGGAATCTATAGTTTTAAACGTTTCAAAAAGTCCTGAATCTACTAAAAAATAATAAAGGATTTGTCCTGCCGTATCCTTTCTTGTTCTTTTAAGATGTCGCTCTACCATTTGCCTAAACTTTTCTAATTTTTCCCGAGTCTTAGGCTTCAAAAACTTCTGGTTTACATCATAAAGTGCTTCAAAAAGCGTAAGGTTATTTTTTTTTGCAAAATTAAGTAAAAAATTTAGCTCAATATAGGAAATATCAAAAATATCCATAGAAAGAACTCTAAAAAGAGAAACTGAATCGAAAAGGTTTGTCAAAAATGTTAGGTAGGCGATTAGATCTTTTATTTCTTCTTGTTGGAAAAGATAACCCGGGCCTAAAAACTGATAGGGGATTCTATGACGAGAGAGAGATGCAGTTATCATTTGGGAATGATTATTAGCGCGTACTAAAATAGCAAAATCTCTATATTTATAAGATTTTGAAAGTTTTTCTATCTCAAGTGCAATTGCATCGGCTTCGTCTTCAGAGCGCTGTGTATGAATTACTCTAATTTCATCGCCTTCTATACCCGAGTGACTTTTGAGCTTTTTATTGATTTTCTCTACCACCTCAAGTCTATTCGGATTATTGTTTTGGATAAGTTGGTAAGCTGCATTTAAAATTTTTTGAGTAGATCTATAGTTGTCATTTAAAGTAATTACTTTAGAAGTCGGGAAACTTTTTTTAAATTGAAGAACGTTTGAAACAGCTGCGCCTCTGAATCTATAGATTGATTGGTCATCATCTGCAACAACCGCAATATTTTTGTCGTCTCCGGCTAATAGAATTGCCAGTTCGTTTTGGGCAAAATTAGTGTCTTGAAATTCATCAACCAATATAAATTTAAATTGGCTTTGATAATTTTTTAAGATATTTTTTCTTTGCCTAAACAGCAGTAAAGTATTTGAGATAAGATCCGAGAAATCCATTACAGACTCTTTAACCTTAAGAGCTTCGTATTCTTTGTAGGCATTTGCAAGTTCAATATATTGTTTTTTTTCATCTTCTGATTTTTGTTTTTGCGCCCATTTAAGATATTCCCCAGGTGTAATATCCTCATCTTTTAGTCTTGAAAAGTGGGTTAAAAGCGCATCCAGAAATTTAGTGGGATTGCCAAGAGGTCTAAAGACCGCAAGTCCTAAATCAAAAATATTTTTGCGCATAATAAGAACAGATTCTGATTCTGAAAGCAGTTTGTAATTTGGATCAAGTCCAATTGCGTGCCCATCATCTCTTAAGATTCTATCGCAGAAAGAATGAAAAGTATGAATCCAAAGATTTGTATATCCATAGGGAAGAAGAATATCGATACGCTCCTGCATTTCATAAGCTGCTTTATCTGTAAATGTTAGGGCGAGAATACTTGAAGGAGAATAATTCTTATCAACTATTAGATATTTTATTCTTTCTGTTATTACAGTAGTTTTGCCTGTCCCTGCCCCCGCAATTATTAAAAGAGGACCAGTTTCATACATTACAGCTTCAGTCTGTTCTCTATTTAAAATTTTCTCATCAGTCATTAAGCTATTTTAGCACAGAATTATTTTTTGTCGGGCAATTCTTTGGTTGTTCCTTCTTCTAAACTTCCCGCAGATTGTATCTTTTGTCCAAGCTGCAAAAAACCGCCCGTAACGTTATTAAATTGTGATATTGCATTATTAATATGTTTTCCAAGAATACCAAGATTTTCCTGGACTTTGTCATAATCAATTTCAAGAGCATGAAGTAATCTAAATACTTGTCGTGAGCGAGCCTCAATTTTCTTGCCCTCAAAAGATAAAAGAATCATATGAAGGTGGGCATACAAAGTATTTGGAGATACAGGAAAAACCCTTGCCTTCCTTGCATAATCGGAAACTTCTGTAATATTTGTAAGCTCATTAAAGACATTTTCGCTTGGTATATACATAAGCGCAAAATCCATAGTTCCTTCATCTGGAAGAATATACTTTTTTGATATTGCATCAATATGCTTTTTAACATCGCGTACAAACTCCTTTTGAGCTTCCTCTTTTTCTTTTTCGGTTTCCGCTTTTACCATTTTCTGAAAATTTTCCATAGGAAATTTTGAGTCAATGGAAAGAATTCCTGCATCTGTTTTTATTGCCGCATCAACCCTCTCTCCAGTCTTAAACTGATACTGAAGATAGAAGCTATTTTTTGGAATCATTTGAGAAATAAGATCTTTTAGAACTTGTTCTCCAATGTTTCCGCGAAGTTTTGGGCTTCTTAAAAATTCTTGAAGTTCCTGCATTGATCTGCCAATTTCGCTCATTTGTCCAACCTCTTTACCAACATCTCTTATTACTGCTGCCGCCTTATCAAGCCTTTCATTTAGCTGTTTTGAGTTTTCTTGAAGAGTTTTTATCATATTGTTCGAGCTGCTGTGTAGGGCTTGGTTCAAAGTCTTGTTTGTTGATTCCAAAGAAGATTGCATAGTTTTGAGCCACTCCATAAGCGCTTCATTTTCCTGCGGCTTCTTTAGTTCAGATAGCCTTTTATTAATAAGGTAAACAACTATTCCAAAACCTATGACAAGTAAAATAATGACAGTAGACAATTGCGGCTGCATGCTTTTATTTTACCACAATTTATCATAAAATTGGGCCTTCGGTGACATGCTTTAGAGAGGCTGACCTTTGTGATTTAGCCACATTTTAACGTTCCATATTGTCGGATTGCAACTTTGGGTCTTCCATTTATGCTTTTATAGTCGTATCCATTAATAATCATAAAAAGCAATAGCCAACCTTTTTGCTATCATTATTTTTCCTGTTGGAGTTAAAAGATCATCAAGGAGCGATTTAATATCAGTTTTGGTTGACAAAGAAGCGAAGGACATCCTTAGACAAATCCAAAATTCTATCTTCTACAACTTTATCTAAATAACGTTTAGAAACCTGCGCCATATGTGAACCTAATTATTTCAATATTTCAAAACATTTTAAAAATTTATTTTTATGATGGGAATTTTGGTCTAATTGTCAATAATTATAGTTTATTAATCGCTTGACTAATCGATTTATTCGGTCACTTTCTTAGCTATTTAGCTACTAGATAAAGTAGAGGTCGGGGTTTACAGTGATTTTTTGCCATGGAAGCGGTTTGTAATTAAAAAAAGCTGCAGTTGCAATCATGGCGGCATTGTCGGTACACAGAAATTTTTGTGGTGCAAAAAGTTTAATTTTCCATTTTCCATTTTCCATTTTCCATTTGAATTCATTCCTTAGCTTTTGATTTGCTGTAACGCCTCCTCCTAAAAGAATTGATTTAACCTTGTATTTTTTTGCAGCTTTTAGAGTTTTGAATATTAAAACATCAATGATTGCCTGTTGGACTGATGCCGAAATGTTGGCGACTTTCTCATTATCTAATTCTTTCATTGTTTTAATTTCACGAAACACTGCTGTTTTAAGACCGGAAAAAGAAAAATCAAAATCTTTTGAATCAATCAAAGGCCTTGGGAATTTAAAGCTTTTTGGATTACCTATTTTTGCTGCCTTTTCAATTGCAGGTCCACCCGGATAGGGAAGCTTTAGGAGCCTTCCTATTTTATCAAAAGCCTCTCCTGCCGCATCGTCCCGAGTTCCTCCAAGCCACTTGATGTCGCCATGATTTCTCATTAATATCAGGTCAGTATGACCTCCAGATACCACTAAAGCTACTGCTGAGAAATTAATGTCGGCGATAGAATTATTAATTCTGAATTCTGAATTATGAATTTTGCCAACAAAGTTGGCGTAGACGTGACCGAATAAATGATTAACAGGAATTATTGGTTTATTTAAGATAAAGGCAAGAGTTTTTGCTGTCTCAACGCCTACCAAAAGGGAGCCAATTAAACCTGGTCCAACTGTTACTGCAATTGCATCAATATATTTTCGTGTGCCAGCCCTAAAGATTGAATCTCTAAATTTAAAAGCTTTGCCTATGGCTTGATTTATTACTGGAATAATGTATTTGATCTGTTCACGAGCTGCGGTTTCAGGAACAATACCACCTGTTTTTTTGTAAAGAGGTAGCGATGTTGTTACAACGTTTGATAAAAGCTTAACATTTTTACCATTTGAGTCTCCTTTTATAACCGAAGCGGCGGTCTCATCGCATGAGGTTTCAATCCCCAAAATTTTCATATAAATTAAAACACATTCTTTATTTCTACACCATCCCCATTTTTAAAATTATACTTCTTAGATAATTCTGCATTAATCTCAAGGACTGTATCGGCTGCTGTCTTAGGCTTAAAGATGATAAGACTTTCATTTTTGGTTTTTGGAGGGCTTATATTTGAGTAAATTGTTACGATGCGATTTTTGCGGATGAATATAATATCTATAGGAAATTTCATGTCTTTCATCCAAAAGGAATAATAATCAGATCTTTCAAAAGGGAAGAGCATGCCATAATCTTGCGGGAGATTATTATATTTAGACAATCCAATTTCTTTCTCCTTGGAACTTTTGGCAATATACAGCTTAAATATACGTTTGTCTATAGTAGCTGTTGGGATTTTTTGAAAAGTGTTTCGTTCTTTAAGATAGTTTTGAGAAACAGCGATTGCTATGAGAATAACAATGAGTGCTCCAATAATGAATGAAACTTTTTTCATTAAGAATCTCTTCCAATTAATTTTGCAATTTTTGTGGTTGATCGGCTTTTAATTCTTGATATAACATATACGAGTTTTGCTCTAATAAATTTTGCTTGTCTTATTTTGTGCTTTTTATATGGATCATCTTGTGTTGTTGCAATAATATTAGGTTTTATTTGGGCTATAAGTTTATCATAATCAGCATTAGTTTTCACGTTTTTAAGTAAAATTACATAGTCAACTGTTTTTAGAGCCGAAATGACTTGGGCTCTTTCCAACTGAGGATTTATTGGTCGATTTTTTCCTTTTAACTTTTTTACATTCTCATCGCTTTCAAGAAGGACAAAAAGAGAATTACCTTTTTTTTTGGCATTCTCTAAAAATTTTATATGTCCAATGTGCAGGATATCAAAAACACCACCAACCAAAACGACATTCTTACCCCTTTCTCTTAACCGTTTTGAAATTTTTACTGCCTTTTCAACACTTAAGATTTTCTTTTTCATAGTCATTATGCAATATGAATATTTGTTTATTTGACATTGGTAGTATTGATATTATTATTACTCCTTTATTCCTCGAAGGTATACTGCTTGCCAGGGTTGAAAATCAGAAACAAATTTGTCAGATATAATTACTTTTCCATTTTTTGTCACCTGTCTTGTGAAATAAACATGTGCTCCCCAGGCAGAAAAATCAATCTGCTTTACCACTCCTTTTGGCAGCGTCGGGTCATCCTGATAGAGGTCTGGAGGAGGCGGTGTTTCACTTGTAACGACTGGTTTTCCCATGATAACTTGTCTTCCATCCGATACGCCATATAAGGAAAATGTAAGCCGCTCAACAGCTGGATCTATTGAGGTCTGTATCAAAATATAATTACCAGTATCATTTTTAAATTTTAGATCGACACTTGGCGCATAAACTGTTGCATCAAGTCCTGGCGGAGAATCCTCCTCGTAATAACTGACTCTATATGCATGGGCATATCTTTCCACAACTGGAAGACCCGCATTTAGAATTGCTCGAAAAAGCGTAGTTGAAACTTGACACACGCCCCCCCCATCTCCCAAAACTGTTTTTCCATTTTGTATTACATATGCCTGTTGATAACCAGTAAAAGCCGAAACATCGCCCAGAGCCTTATTAAAAGAAAATATTTCATTCGGGGCAACAAGAATGCCGTTTAATCTAGTCGCTGCCAGTGTGATATTGTAAATTCTGTTTGTTATTGAGTGTTGAAATAGAGAAGTGCCACTTCCAATAAGTTCTTTTATGCCAAAATTATTGGCTTTATCGGTTGTAATTTTAGGTTTTATTACTTTAATAGGGACTTGAATTGCTATAGTTTGGGGTTTTTGGGCAGTTAAAATTTCTAAAAATTTTGACGAGAGTATGCTTTTTAATTCTTCTATATCAACTGTTTGTCCGTCTTGGGATGGTCTAAAGGTAGTAGCTCGTCCATTCTGAAAAGTGAATAATGCATCAACCGGGGCAATATTTAATTTATTAATAATTGGAGAAAGGACGCCTAAGAGTTTATCTTGGGAATAATGATATGCAGGAGGTAAATTTACACTATTAACATACGCCTGAAGCACCAAGCTCATATTAGAAATAACATCTTTTGATCTCCCAAGGCTTATTGCTTGAGCGGCAAGAAGATCCCCATCATAGCCAAAATTTAACTCCTTTGCCGAAATTGTAGCAACACCCTCATCGCTTAGAAAAACAAATTTTGTATATTCTATTTTTTTATTCTTTTGAGCAAAAAAATCTTTTACATCCTCTTCTTTTTTGTTGCCAAAATCGATTCCATTGACAGTAACCCCTGGATAAATAACATTGCTATAGATTTTTTGAAAGATAATAAAAGAAAAGCTTACTAACAAAAATAATCCCAAAATTACACCCGTTAAAAACCAGAAGACTACTTTAAAAAGTTTATAAGTGTATTCACTTTTAAAGGAAATTCTCATTTGATACGATATCTTTTTGGTATTATACTATATTTACTGTGGAAAATACGATATTTCAAAATCCTGTGCCCGGGGTACAAACCCAGCCCCCGCCTAATCAACAAATTGTCCAGGCGGAAAATACTCCTCCTCCTTCTCGTTCGGGGTCATCTTTTCCTATCGGTTCGATGGCAAAAGGAATTATAGGAATCATTGTTGTTGTCTTTATTTTATTTATAATTTTTGGTCTTTTTTCCCGATTTAAAAAGTCTTCAACAAACCCCGCAACGATTACTTTTTGGGGTTTATGGGAAGATGCAAGCATTATGCAACCCATTATTGATGATTTCAAAAAGCAATATCCGAATATAACGATTAATTATTCAAAACAAGACATCAAGCAGTACAGAAAAAAGCTTAGTACCAGAATTGAAAATAATACGGGCCCTGATATATTTGCTTTTCATAATACTTGGCTACCTATGATATCGAATATACTTTTGCCTATCCCAAGCGACACAATCTCAAAAAAAGAGTTTGAATCTTCATTTTATCCTGTTGCTCAAAAAGATCTAATTAAAAATGGTGCAATATATGGGATACCTTCTGAAATAGATACGCTATCTTTATATATAAATACAGATATATTTCAAGCGGCAAATGCCAAGGTTCCGGACAATTGGGAGGATTTTTCCAGAGTCGCTCGCAGCCTTACTGTTGTTGATGAAAATGGCAGGATAAAAACATCAGGCGCCGCACTTGGAGCATTCGATAATATAAACCACGCACCCGATATTATCTCATTATTTTTTATCCAAAACGGAGCTAATCTTCAAAATCTTAATAGCACGTCTAAAAATGCAAGCGATGCTTTAACTTTCTATACTTCTTTTGCAACAGGAGATCAAAGAGTATGGGATGCTACACTGGACCCCTCGATTCTTTCCTTTAGTAAAGGAAACCTTGCGATGTATTTTGGTTACTCCTGGGACTTTTTTGCCATAAAGGCACTTAATCCTTCGCTTTCTTTTCAAATTTATCCAGTGCCACATTTACCCGGACGGAATACAACCATTACAAGTTACTGGGTAATTGGTGTTTCGGCAAAAAGTCGTCGTCAAAAAGAATCCCTCGCCTTTATGAAGTTTTTGGCAAAGAGAGAGACAGAAGAAAAACTATTTACCTTAGCGTCAAAGACAAGATTTTTTGGAGAGCCATACGCAAGAAAAGATCTTGCAGATAAGCTAAAAGATAATTCTTCTCTTTACCCATTTGTTTCTCAGGCAAAAGATGCGCAGTCTTCTTTCTTTGCAAGCGATACTTATGATGACGGATTAAATTCTCAAATGAATGCATATCTTGGAAATGCAGTCCGTTCAGTTATAAATAATGGTACTTCGCCTGAGAGCGCTATTGATACACTTGTCCAAGGAGTATCTCAGATTCTAAAACAGTATGGGCAATGACAAAAGTGCAATATTAAAAACCCTACTTTATGGTGACATTTTTGACTACCCGTTTAAAGAAGAGGAACTTTTTAGATTTTTGATAGCAGAAAAAAGGATAGATAAAAAAACTTTTCTAAGAGAGCTTCTTAAAAAAAATGAAAAAATAGTTTTTAAAAATAGTTTTTATTGCCTCAAAGGGAGAGAAAATATTATTCAAAAAAGAATAAAAAAAGAAAAAGAAAGCTTGGCTAAATTAAAAAAAGCTCAAAAAATAACAAATTTTATCTCAATTTTTCCAACAGTTTTACTCATCGGCGTGAGTGGAGCACTGGCTATGCAAAATGCAGAAAAAGAAGATGACATAGATTTATTTGTTATAGTAAAAAAGAACACCCTTTTTGTAACAAGATTTTTTATTGTTGGGCTATTAAAGTTAATGGGGGTTTATAGAGAAAGAGGTAGGAAAGAAGCAGAAAATAAGATTTGTCCCAATATGTTTCTTGATGAGAGAAACCTCTGTTTTACAAAAGAAAAACAGAATTTATATACCGCGCATGAGGTAGCTCAGATTATACCTCTTTTTCAAAGAAACAATACATATCAAAGATTTATAGATGCTAATAAATGGATTAAAAGATTTTTGCCAAATAGCATAGATATTAAGATATTAACCTTGTCTACCGGCAAGCAGGGAGACCGTTTTTTGGTTATTCGATTATTTAATATATTGGAGCCACTTTTTAAAAAAGCTCAACTTTACATTATAAAAAAACATATCACAATCGAAACGATTTCTGATACCTTACTTGCGTTTCACCCTTTTGATTACAGAATTTATGTTTTAAAAGAATATGAGAAAAGACTTAGGAAATATAAAATTGAATGAATTATTTAAATGCTTCAAAACATTGAAAAAAAATAGTGGACGCTTTATATGAAAAAATTTAATACTGTTGTTTGCGGCGGGACATTTGATCATTTTCACAAAGGACACCAAGAATTTCTAAAATATAGCCTATCTTTTTCGGAGAGGTTAATTATAGGAATAACATCTGATGGATACGTTCAAGAACTCAAATCTCAAATCTCAAATCTCAAATCTACAACTCAAAACTTAAAATCATTTGAGAAATTTTCTGTAAGAAAGAAAAGCGTTTGGGGCTACTTAAATAAAGTTGCAAGGGGGAGGTCTGAGATTATTAAAATAGATGATTTGTTCGGGCCTACACTTGAGAAAGATTTTAGAGCAAATGCGATTGTAGTATCAACAAACACAAAAGCCGGAGCAGAAAAAATAAATCAATATCGCCAAAAAAAAGGTCTGTCGAAGTTTAAAATAGTTGTCGCACCTCAGTTTTTGGCAGAAGATGGAAAATCAATTTCATCAGAGGGAATAAGAAAAGGAGAGATAGATAGAGAAGGCAAGTTATATATAGATAAAAACTGGCTAAAGAACGACTTAATTCTTCCTCGGTCTTTAAGACAAGAATTAAAAAAACCATTAGGCTTGTTGATTTTAAATGCTTCAAAACATTTAAATAAATTCAGAAACAGTTTTGTAACTGTGGGTGATGTGACCACAAAGTATTTTAACGAACATAATTTTTGTCAAAAAATTTCGGTTGTGGATTTTCATGTTGCTCGAAAAAAAAAATTTGACACATTGTCTCAATTGGGGTTTTTAGGTAATGAAAAAGTTATAAGAGTGGTAAATCCTGCTGGACAAATCTCCCCTGAATTATTTAGAGCAGTGAAAGAAGCTTTTTGGGAAAAAGACAGAGTAATTATTGAAGTTTTTGGAGAAGAGGACTTAGCAGTTATTCCGGCAATTCTTATAGCGCCTCTTGGAGCAAATGTTTTTTACGGACAGCCGGGGCAGGGAATTACTAAAGTTCTGATTGATGAAAAGATCAAGGCTAAGGTGCGCGAAATTGTAGCTAAGTTCGATACTAGAGGATATTGACAAAGACCTAAATTTACTATATATTTGCTCTGATCTCAAATGATATTATTTTCCCTCAACCTTTAAACGCAGAGGGATTTTGTTTTAGAGGAGGGTTTAATGGATACGAAAAAAATTTACCTAACCCGTGAAGGACTCGAAGAGCTTAAGAAAGAGTACGAAGAACTCTCAAAGATTAAAAGACCTGATGTGTTAGGTCGAGTCTCTCAAGCAAGAGATTTGGGCGATTTGTCCGAAAATGCCGAATATGTTGCAGCCAGAGAAGAACTGTCTTTCATAGACGGGAGAATTGACGAGCTTGAAGAGCTTTTAAAACAGGCGGTT
>CAYZZF010000015.1:0-17008 GCA_964483115.1 uncultured Gammaproteobacteria bacterium
ATTGGATTTAAATAGATAGAATTTGTTGTGTCTGCTGCAGGGTAAGCTCTGGATATTCTATAATTTCTAGCCAGTTGGCAGCTCGAAAGTTATTCCATGCTGTCCACCAATTGGTCGATGAGTTATCAGATAATGAGTTAGGCGTCTAGTTAATGCTGTCGGCATCGATTTCGCAGTCGATGAAAGCCAGACGCGCCTATTACAATTAAACTTCAATGCCTCATTGACTTAAAAAAAATATTGATATAAAGTAAGATTATGGCTGTCCAAACAAAAAAAGAAAAATATCTCCCCAAAGAACCGATCGATCTGCCAAAAGAACCTCTCGACCTGCCTGCCAGTAGGCAGGAATTATCAAAACCAGAAAATCAGTTACATCAAGTTCTTTCTCCAAATGAAGTAAAGACACTTCTTGCCTGGACTGCACCGGGAAGACCCTTTAGAAAAAGAGGGAAGCAATATTACCTAACAGCGCTTCTTATAACGCTTCTTATAGAGATTATCCTTTTTCTATTTTCGCAATACCTTCTGATGTTGGTTGTCGTTTCTTTGGTATTTGTAGCATTTGCGCTTAATACTGTCCCTCCCCGCAATTTCCATTACAGAATCTCGACCGAGGGAATAACAATTGAAGACCATTTCTTTCTTTGGCAGGAGCTTTATGATTTTTATTTTCTAAAAAGGGAAGGTATTGATGTATTACACATAAGAACTCATGCGTTTATTCCAGGAGAATTGACAATAACGCTTGGGGATATCGATAGAGGGCATATAAAATCAATTCTTCTCTCGTATCTTCCTTATCGAGAAGTTGTTAAACCAACTTTCATGGAAAAATCAGGTGATTGGCTTACTCGTAATTTTCCTCTGGAAAATCCAAAAAACTAAGTTGATTAATAAGTCAATTTAGACTAAAATAAAACTTAAATTCCGATGTTCATTTTCGTTGGCGGACTTTCCCTCCATGATGACATGTGCCTGTAGCTCAATGGATAGAGCACAAGATTGCGGATCTTGAGGTTGGAGGTTCGACTCCTCTCAGGCACGCTTTGACCGGTGGGACCGGACTTAACCATTCAACAGAGTATACTCCAAAATTTATATAAGTTTCGATCTATATTTCTTTCTTATTTCTTACCAAATATTGTAGTTTTTCTCAAAGATAAAATTGTATGATTTGTATCCTATGAAAACTACAATAATAAATACATGGTCGTTTGATAATCGAATATCGATGGACTACGGTTTTTTATATAGTATAAGAAGTGAAATTGTAAAAATAGCATTAAAGGCAAAAATAATCTCAAGTCAAACATTCAAAAGGACATTTTTATACAGTTTCTGGCAAATATTATATTTAAATCCAGATATTCTTATGAAAGGAAGTGACCAAAAGTGAAAAAAAAGAAAATATACAAAATATACGATGAACCATTTATTACATATTGGCCAATGCCGCTTTCCTTACGAGATTTAAAGGAATGTTTTAGAGTTAAACCAAAAAAAAGTATGAAAAACAAAATCAAATATAAAAGGATTGAATTTGAACAAAAACTCCAAGAGAATTATAATGCTTGGGGGTTTAACCTTCGCGCAAGTTAAAGTCTTATAAACATTTATTCTTCCCTATCAGAAAATCCTTTAGATAAAATTGAAGATTCTGTTATCCTATACTATTTATGATTGGAGAGTTTATATTGTTACCTAACTTTGGCAGCTACATTTTACCATATTAATTTCTAATTTGTACTCGTAATTAATAAAACTTTTTAAAGCGGGAAGCGTAAATATTTGTTATACTTAAGCCTGTAGGTGGGATGTTGGAGGAGTGCAAGAGTGGTTTATTTGGCCGGTCTCGAAAACCGAGCGGGCTTTTAGCTCACAGAGGTTCGAATCCTCTCTCCTCCGCCTTTTTTTAAATTTAAAAAGGCAAATCTCTGCTCTTATAGGCTAATGGATAAACCATGGGATCCCGGGTCCTAAAATTCGAATTCGATTCCCGCCAAGGGCGCCTATGAAATTTGAATTTCAGCCAGAGGAGCTGATCGAACGAAGTGAAAGAGCTCGCTTGAGAGCGAAGCCAAGTCAGATTTGGCGAAGCGAAGCAAGCGTGGAAAACATATGAGATTTGAATTCTCAGCGGGCGGTATTGTTTATAAGAAACAAGAAACGAAAAACGAGAAACAAGAAATTCTGATTTTGGTTGCCCAGCATTCCCAGCATCATGGGTGGGTTTTTCCAAAAGGTTTAATTGCCGATCACGTAAAAGGGGAAGGCAAGGAAGAAACAGCAGTAAGAGAGGTTAAGGAAGAAACAGGAATAATTGGAAAAATTGTTAAGCCTCTGGAACCTGTTACGTATTGGTATGTTTTTGACGGAGAAAAAATAAAAAAGACAGTTTACTATTTTATTATGGAATATGTGAAAGGAAACACAAAAAATCATGATTTTGAAATGGAAAATGTGGAATGGATACCAGAAAATGAAGTGGAAAACAAATTAACTTATAAATCCGACAAACAGGTCTGGAAAGAAGCAAAAAAGTTACTAGCCACTAGCGACTAGTTGTTAGTATTGCGGAGAGAGGGAGATTCGAACTCCCGGTTGTCTCTCGACAACATTCGCTCTCCAAGCGAACGCACTAGACCACTATGCGACCTCTCCAAGAGCATTTAAAATTATAGTAAAACAAATCACTAATTGCTAGTAGAAAGTTACTAATGGCTGGTTTTCTTGACATTTATGAAAATTTATATCAAACTAATACTAGGAACTAGTTATTAGCGTATAGTTTTAATGAAGAATCCTGTCCAATACATTGTTTTCAGTTTAGTACTTGTTGCTTTTTTCTTGTTGCTTGTTACTAAAGCTTCTGCACAGACTCCTAATAACCTAGACTCCAAACTACCTAATTACCCAATCTCCCAATCCAGTACTAATCCTGATGTCCCGAATAATCTTCATTATTACACCCAGAATGTGCTAATTGAAGTAATGTCTGCAGTTGTATGTCAACTCGCAGGAGTTGATCCTGTCAATCCAAGTAAAGAATGTTTGGGTGTTGACAGACAGACAGGAAAAATCGGTTTTGTAAAAAATGGGGGAGGAGCAATAGGAGTTATGACTAATATGATCACAATGCTCTATACACCTCCTCTTCATACAGGAGACTACTTCCAATACCTAGCACAGAACTTTGGTTTTGCCAAAAATACATATGCTATTAACAGTGGTGGAATAAGCATCAACCAAGGGACAACAACTACATCTTCCACAGGAATTGGCTTTCGTGGACTTTTTCCTTTGCTTCCCCTCTGGAGTACATTTAGAAATATCGTTTATATGCTGTTTGTTTTGGTCTTTGTAATAATCGGTATTGCGATTATGCTTCGTGTCCGGATTGACCCTCGAACCATAATGACCATTCAAAACCAAATCCCCAAAATTATAGTAGGAATTATACTCATAACTTTCTCTTTTGCAATAGCCGGATTTTTAATAGATATGATGTACACATCAATTTATCTTTTAGGAAATACAATAGTTTCAACAGACCCTGAAATTGCAAATAGTGATGTTGTTAAACAAGCTGCAAGTTCCACAAATCCATTTTCTGCTGCCGATAATATTTTGAAAAAAAACGCCTTTATTTATGACAAAATAGAAGAGGTTCCCGGGAGTGGAATATTAATTCTTATAGCAGAATCTTCTAATACCGTGTCTCAATTCGCTTATGCATTATTCAGGCCAATTGTAAATACGATGTTTCCAATTAAAATTGAAGAATCTAATAAATCAGGTTGCGCGTGGTATAATGCCGTTTGTAAAGTAAAAGATGTAATAAAGAATCCTCTAAAACTTATAAACTTCATTAACCCAGTCAGCGGAGTTTCTGATGTTATCTCTCTAGTTAGCAAAGGAGGCGGATTTTTGTTCGACCTAGGAAGCAATCTTCCAGGTCCAGTGGGTGGTTTATTTGGAGTAGGAAGCAACGTAGCTGATTTCTTTAAAGATCCTATTCAAGCCATATCCTCAGTACTAGCCTTTTTATTAGGCCGCATAGTTGGAGCATTAGCATTTCTTGTCATAGGAATTGCTGTTCTTTGGGCGCTTTTTAGACTATGGTTTGCTCTCATCTCAGCTTACATTATGATTTTAATAGATGTTGTATTTGCACCTTTCTGGATAATAGCTGGATTATTCCCGGGAAGCCAGATAAATTTCAGCGCCTGGATTAGAGACCTTGTAGCTAATCTTGCTTCTTTTGTTGCTGCAATAGTTATGTTTTTATTAGGACGGGTATTCATAGACGCATTTGGGGCAAGTTCTGTCTCAGGACAATTTGTTCCTCCACTTACTGCAAATCCTCTGGATACAAGGGCAATTGGCGCATTTATAGGATTAGGGATTATACTAATGACTCCTAATGTAGTAAATATGATGAAAACAGCTCTCAAAACTCCAAAACTTGACCTTTCCACAGTTGGGCAGGCAGTTGGAGTAGGAGCTGGTGCTCCTAGTCGGATTGTTGGTGGGGGCATGTCTACTGCATTTGCTCCTCACTACCAGACGCCTCCTGGAGGAGGTCCACCACAACTCGTCTATCCCGGAGGTACGTTGGGAAGATTTCTTAGAGGTTTTGGAGTAGTACGCTAAATTATTTTTTTCCGGTAACTTCTTTAAGCCCTGTAACTTCGTACCCCTCTATAATTGCTGCTAATATAAGATAAAAAAGAAGAGATACAGATCTCCTTTTTACAGCATCTTTTGGAGTCACTTCTAGCAAACCCTCAAGGTCTTTATAGAAATGAGCTGCTTCGATTTTTTTCTCTTCAGTATCTGCATGAAAAACTAAGATAGAATGTATTTGATCTAAGTGTCTTCTTAGTTCGTCTCTGCTCATTGGATATGCCTGTGGTCCATAAATTTTTTCTATTTTTGACATTGCCTTTCTAAAAGGAAGTTTTCCTACACCAAGCGCATCCCAAATAAAATCTGATTTTGAAAGGTTTAAAAATGTCCCTATTGTGTATCTGATACCTTTTGCTCTCTGCTCCTCGCCGTTATATAAACTTGCTGCGTCCGCAAATTCCATTGCAAATTCTGATCTTTTCTCTCCATTTTCCGTTTTAATAAATTTAACTAAATTTTGACCAGCTCTCATTGCATTTTCTGTATCATTCCAAATCCTTACGTATGCATCTCCACCTTGATCCGCTCCATATCTTTTAGAAAGAGGCATAACGGTTCTTTCTTCATCTCCAGTTCTCCACTTATCAGATTCGAGCTTATCTAATAAAGCATCATCAGTAAGCAAGGTACGAGTGTATATGTCTTCAAATTTTATGTCATTTACGAGTGAATTGATTAAATTCTGTTCTTTTATATAAGTCTGCATCTGAATAAACATCTCTACTACTTTATCCCCTGCTTGCTGATTTTCTAGAGCTGTATTTAAAAGTTCCTTTTGGTCTTGTGTTAAATTAGCCATATTTATCTGTTCGGGAATATCTTTCTGAAAGCCTTGCTCTCTTAAAATTTTAAGAGCAGCTGCATATTTATCTTTAAATTTATCATAAACTGTAATTTCACGAGCTTTCTCATCTGCTGTCGGAGTCAATGTATTATCTATGTTTCCCAATCTATCATATAAGATATTCAACCTCCCGTTGTCTCTTTCTCTAAAAAGCCTGATAACTTCTTCAGGTCTATATATTGCAATTTTTTCCCAGATTTTTTCCCTTCCATTTTCGGGGGCAAATTTCAATCTCATAAATAAAGCTAAATCCTTCGCTACTTCTTCTCCTAATCTTTCTTCCAGTGCATATAGAACTCCTTCTATCCTCCATCCTGATGAAAAGAAATCCGGAACTGCAAATATATCTCTAAAAAGTCTTCTCCCCAAATCTATTCTATCTTGCTCGCTAACGGAATTTGGATTAATGCCTTTCTTTACGAGCGAATCGCGAGCCATGTCTAATTTTATCTCTTTTAAAATTTCTTCTTCATAAATGTTATAAATGCCGAATTTCCCCGTCAAAAGGTCCTCAAGGTTGTAGACATTTAGAGGACCAGAGGCAGGATCAGCAAAATATGCATCGAGTCCAGTAAGATGTTTTCCTCGTGCAACAATCACTGCCATTCTTTGGGAAGATACAAAAATATCAAAAGCAGTTCTTACAGCCCTTACTATATCTTCTCTCTTTTTCCCCGCAAAAATACCACCTTTATCGCGCAATTTATCTTGTTCCTCTATTAATTCATCTTGCAATCGATTTACTGTTTCAGGGAATACATGCATATTTTCTGATTTTAATCTTTCATCTTCCAATAGCTCATTAAGCCTATTAAACATCGCGCCTACTCGTCCCTCCTCTAAGCTCATTCCACGCATTAACCCATGAGCCTGAAGGCTATAAGCAGCTTGTTTTATACCTTCAATACCCTTATAACCTATTACAGCTCGCATTTGGATTAAATGAAAACGTGTTGTAAACATTCTTTGAAATTCATCCATAAAATCAGGGTTATTATACTGAACATACCTCATAGCTTCTGATGCAACCGTTTGCAGGTTATTAATTATTGGTGAAGTTAATTCTTGTCCTTCTTGAGCAAGCTTATATAAAACATCAAACTGTGCATCAAGCCACTTAACTGGGTCTTCTTTTAAGATGACTATATCTGCTGGCTGTAAATAAAAACCAAATCTTTCTTGAAGAGCAACGTTACGGGCATCAATAGCGTCCTGAATTTCTTGGGTTCTTCTACTCACTATTACCTCATCTATCTTTTGAAGTAATAGATTCTTATCCCCCTCTTGTTCGGGGCGGATTGTTTTACCTGCTAAATCTCTCCATAATTCTCTAAGTACTTCTGAACTTTCACCTGTGCTCGTTAAGTGTCTATTAAACTGATTTCCCCAATTTCTGATCTCAAGATCTGTAATTCCTGTTAAATCTATACCTGGTGCTCCTCCTGATAAGCGCGGGAGAATACCTTCTTTAATTGCCATCTCAACTGTGCTCCTGTCTTCTGCAGGAAGTTCATCTAATATTTTGCCTTGTTGTTTATAAAACTTCTCCCAGAAACTTCTTGCTAATGCTTCATCTTCAGGCCCTTTTATTTCAATTCTTCCTCCTAGAAAAGTTTCTGTTTCAATTCGTTCTTTTGACTGCATAGCTGATTCTGGGACGATATCCTTATAAACAGGCGGCCCTTTTGGATTTTGTTGGGGAATTTCTTCACTTCCTTCCGGCATAAAAATAGTACCTCTTACTTCAAGTGTAGAAGGATTAGATTGTGCTGTCAAACCCTCTCCTGCAAATTGTGCTCGTGTTTCAATACTTTTCATATATGGGTAGTTTATATTGAAATGCTTAATTGAACTTGACATTTACTTTACAGCTTCCTGACGATATACTTACAAGTAGCAAGTCTAAAGCAAAACTCAAAAGTCAAAATGCAAAATTATAATTCAAAATTCAAAAGTGATTTAAAAAGAAGATGTTTTGAACTGAGTTTAAGAGTCATTAAACTGGTTGATTTTTTACCCAACAAACGGAGTGCGTGGATTATAGCCGATCAGTTAATCCGCGCTGTAACTTCAATAGGAGCAAATCTGACAGAAGCAAGAGCTTCGAGCTCAAGGCTCGAATACAAGAAATTCTACGAAATAGCCCTTAAAAGCGCCAATGAAACAATATATTGGCTAGAACTTTTAAGAGATACTGAACTAGTTGATAAAGCTGACATTGATATTTTGCTGAAGGAGACTGGGGAAATTGCAAATATGTTAGGCGCAGGAGTCATTAAATTAAAAAATAAAAATTTTGACTTTTTTACTTTAATTTTTGACTTTTGAGTTTTGATTTTTGAATTAATATGAAACAATCAAATAATGAAACAGTTGAAAGTTCTCATTTTGAATCTCTATACCCGGATGCGAGTAGGTTTGAGGAGATTGAGAAAATTCTCAAATTTGTAAAAGAGGGAAAATCATGCCAGTTAATTGGTCTTCCTGGAGTCGGGAGGTCAAATTTATTAGGTCTTTTAGCTTATAACACTGGAGTTAGAATTAAGCATTTAGGTAAAAACCAAAAATGGTTTCACTTTGTACTCCTTAATTTTTCGGAAATCCGAAAAAAACCTCTTTTAGATGCCACAAAATTTATATTTCTCTCTCTTCTAAATTCCCTAAAAGAGCGCAAAATGGAGAAAGAATATGAGGCCTTGAATAAAAATTTTAAAGAAAGTGTGAGCATTAATGATGAACTGGTTTTATTCCAAGGTCTTAAAAGAGCACTTGATTTCATGTGCATTGAAAAAGAACTCACTATAATTTTTCTTTTTGACAGGTTTGAAGAGTATATTCCTATGCTTTCACCTGAGTTTTTTGCAAATCTCAGGATTCTTCGAAACCGGGCGAAATATAGATTCTCAATAGTTTTTTCTTTGAATAGACCATTGGATGAAGTGATTGAGCCTCTTCTTTTTGCCGATTTTTACGAGTTTTTGGCAGATAATATCATTTATCTTCCTCTTCTTGATAAGCCCGGGCTTGATTTTAGAATTTCATATCTTGAAAAAGTAAGTGGAAAACGAATAAACGAGAAGCTAAGTAACCAAATAACCTTATTGACTGGCGGTCATGGAAAACTGACAAGACTTTGCCTAGAGATAACACTAGCGACTAGCAACTGGCAACTAGCAACTAGAAAGACTCTTAAATCTTATCTCTTAAATCATAAATCTATTCAAGGTGCGTTATATGAAATATGGCTTTTATTAAATCCAAATGAACAAAAATTACTAGTCGCACTCCCTAACGCCTCCGAGATGACAGGATTGGCTCCTTGGGGGTGGCTTGAGAATGTTGGACTTTTGAAAAACGGAAAAATTGCCATTCCTCTTTTTGAAAGTTTTATCGCAACAATTGAACAATTGAGTAATGTAGCAATAACGTTTGACTCTCAGACTAATGAAATAAAAAAAGGTGATGCTGTTTTATCTGCCTCTTTGACTTTTTCTGAATTTAAATTATTGAAATTTTTTCTTCAAAATCCAAACAAAATTATTGAAAGAGATGAAATTATAAATGCTGTCTGGCAAGATACGAAATCTATCAAGGGGGTTACAGACCAAGCTTTGGATCAACTTATTTTCCGTCTTCGCAAAAAAATTGAGGACGATCCTAATAACTCAACCCATATTCAAACTGTCAAAGGACGAGGAATTAAATTTACTCCATAAAAAATTTGAAATTTTTAATTTTAAATTTAAAATTAAATTAAAATGAATAAAACAAATAAAAAATATGACTTAGAAGATAGAACAACAATCTTTGCTGAAAATGTTATTAGTCTGTGTAAAAAAGAAGCCAAAGAGACTAAATACTGGTTACGACTATTGTTGAAGACTAATGAAACTAAATCAGATAACTATGAATCTCTTGCAAAAGAGGCGCAAGAACTTGTGTTAATATTTTCAAAAATCGCAATAAGCACTAGTTAATTCTATTTAAAAATTTAATAATTTTATTATTCATTAAAAATTGAAAATTTAGAATTTTAAACTCTAAGCAATTAGCTTGAGAGGCTTGCAAAAGATTTTTTATTTGTCTACTATAAAAATATGAGAAAGATTTTAAAAAAATGGATTATAATCCCATTATTTTTAATTCTCTTTCTTGTGCCTAATCTTAAAACAGCAAGAGTCATATATGCTGAATCAACTTCTCCTTCACCGAGTGCTCCTTGTGCAAAAGGTCTAGACAAAAACGGGCAAGAAACAGCAGAGCAAAATGCAATAAATAAATGTTTAGTTGTAGATACAGCAATTGGCCCATTACGAGTAGAGCCTCAAGAATTTATAAAATCTATTTTTGGTCTTGTTCTTAGTCTTTCAGGTGGAATAGCTCTTATTTTGATAATTATTTCAGGCTATAGACTTATGGCATCAAGGGGCAATCCAGAGGCGCTTCAAGGTGCGCAGGAGCAGTTAACCTCGGCAATTATAGGACTTCTTTTCATAATATTTTCTCTTGTTATTCTTGAAATTATAGGCGTTGATATACTAAAAATTCCAGGATTCTCATAATAACACTAGAAAATTAACCACTAGTTGCTAGCCGCTAGTGGCCGAAAATATGAAATATTTATCTTTATCAATCAACGGGACTCCGATTCCGGCACCAGAAGGTGTTCGAACTGGCGGAATGGATATAGGGCAAAAAATAATCTCGACAGGAATTAATCTTGTATTTCTGGGCGGAATTTTATTTGCGATTATTCTTATAATTTACTCAGGCATTCAATGGACTTTATCAGGTGGAGATAAAGAAAAAATAGAAAGTGCTCGAAACAGAATAACTTTTATTATTATTGGCCTTATAGTAATTATTCTGGCGTTTGTAATAGTAAAGGCCATCCTTACGCTTATTGGTTACAATTCAAGCTTTTTTTTCATTTTCTAAATTTTCAAATACCACTTGACAAACTTAAAAAAGCTACCTATTATAAGATTAATGAGAAAATCATTGGCATTTATTTCTGCAGGCTTATCATATCTTTATCTTGCAGCCTCTGCTTTTGCGCAACCAATAAATATCCAGCCCCCTGCGGGTTCGGCAGAAAATATCAAGATTGAAAATATTCCCCAGTTTATCGTATCCATACTCTTTGTAATAGGAATAATTATTGCTATTGCTTTCTTAATCTATGGCGGTATTAAATGGATATTATCTGGCGGGGATAAAAGTGCTGTTGAAAGCGCAAGAAATCACATTGTTGCTGCTATTGTCGGGCTTGTTATAGTTATTGCTGCATTCTTTATTCTTAGCGCTGTTATCCAAATTATTACAGGTAGGCCATTTGACCTAACTCGTTTATGTATTCCAAGTCTTACCAATCCATCCTGTCAGTAATTTTCTTCTAGTATTGCCTTTTTAATTCCCCCCTGCTAATCTTAATACAATGAGGACAATCTTAATTGGTATTTATATACTCTTTTTTTATCTTGCCACTGCTTCCCTGGCTTTTGCTCAAAATGGGAGCTGGGCAAGCTGTACAACCCCAGAAGGTGTAGCAACTTTAAACTGTATTCCAATAGTTTTTCAAAATGTTGTTAATTGGCTTCTCATTTTTGCTGCAATAGCTGCAATATTTTTTATTCTATTCGCTGGTATAAAATTTATGAGATCAGGTGGCCAACCAAAACTAATCGAAGATGCCAGAAATACTTTTGTTTATGCAATAGCCGGTCTTGTTGTAATTCTTCTTTCTTTTGTAATAATCAATTTTATAAGCGCAGCCACAGGCCTTACGTGCATAAAGCAATTCGGTTTTGGGAATTGCCAATAATATTTTTCACAAAAACCCTCATTTTAACCCCCATTTGACATACTTTGATAATCTTGCAATAGGATTTTTCACGTTGTACCCTATTAGGGTATAGAAAATAGCATGGTATGTTAGCGCAAATCGCAAATTGCAAATCGCAAAGCTACAATTCAAACCTAAAATCTAAAGACGTTAAACATCGTGCCTATAAATTTTCATTAGAAACTATAAAATTTGTAAGTGGATTGGTGCAAGTATTTTGACGTTAAAAGGCAAAAATAAGTTTTGAGATTTTAATTATGGAAAATCATCCTATACCGCAAGACATAACGGGTTTTCAGTTTAAATTAATTGGAGAAATGACTATAAAACAGTTTGCTTATCTGGCAGCTGGTATAATATTAGGCTGGATTGCCTTTTCGCTTCCTGTTTTTTTTCTAATTAAAATTCCAGTTGCAATATTATTTGTATTTTCTGGCATTGCAACGGCATTTTTCCCAATTGCTGGAAGACCGTTTGACACAATGGTAAAAAATTTTTTGAAAGCTCTTTTTGCTCCTACCCAATACGTCTATCAAAAAACAGGAGGGCATATATGGTTTCCACAAACTCAAAATATTAAATCTCAAAAAATAGACCAAGTAGGTCGTCAACCGACAGCACGTGATGAGAGGCTACGTGAGTATTTAAGCTCTATTGCTTCGAGACCGAAAAATAAATTTGACCAAAAAGAAATGGCTTTTTTTGAATCTCTTTCATCGATTATGACTCCTTCTTCTATCCCATCAATAAAGCAACAACAAGTAACACCGCAGGCTGGTCCAAAAATTATTAGTGCAACTCCGGTACCGTTGGTCCAGTCAGCACAGAATAAGCAAACAACAGAAACAAAAAATGTTAAAGAAGAACAAACGCAAGAAGGAATATTGTCTCTTAAACATAAACTTGATGAAGCTAAAATGCAAGAAAAGATAGGAATCGGAACAGCCAAGTATGCTGCCGCTCACCAAAAGGTAATTGAACTAGAAAAGCTTTTGCAAGATGTCGTTTCTCAAAAACAAGCGCTTGAAGGACAAATTCAGACTCTCCAAAAAAATCTTAATATGCAAAATCAAAACTTCTTTACGCCAAGTCTTGCTCAGCCTAAAAGAGAGACACAAAATGTCAGAAAAATACCCAAACTAATGACCAAGAGCATTGGAATTCCAATCGTGCCAGATATCCCTAATCTTATAGCAGGTATAATTAAAGATCCAAGAGACAATCCAATACCAAACATTCTGGTTGAGGTAAAAGATAACAGTGATAATCCTGTAAGAGCATTCAAAACAAATGCTCTTGGACAATTTGCCTCAGCCACCCCACTTGTAAATGGCACCTATACAATATCTTTTGAGGACCCGACAGGACAAAATAAATTTGACAACATAGAAATAACTGCAATAGGAGAAACAATTTTGCCTTTAGAGGTTATATCTTTTGATACGAGAGAGGAATTGAGAAGATCTCTATTCAATCAATAAATATGGCCAAAACTGCCCAAAAAAAACACGCAACAACACAAAAATTTATAGAAATAGAATCTTTGGAAGATGATGTAGTAATAATCTCAGGCAGAAATGCGTGTCTTATTATTGAAGTTACTGCAACTAATTTTTCTCTTTTGTCAAAAGAGGAGCAAGATACAAAGATTTTTTCTTATGCATCACTTCTTAATTCCTTATCTTTTCCTATACAAATATTTATAAGAAGCAAAAGGCTTGATATATCTTCTTATCTTAAACTTTTAGATCAACAGGCACAGGGAACACAAAACCAGATGCTCTCTTCTCAAATTAAGCTCTACAGAGATTTTGTAAGAGAACTTGTTAAAGTAAATACTGTTCTTGATAAAAAATTTTATATCATAATTTCCTATTCTTATCTTGAGCAGGGTATATCGGCTGCAAAGAACGTAAATCCGAAAACCAGTTCATCAAAAGATGAGTTTATCAGCCAAGCGAAAGCGTCGTTGCGTTCAAAAGCACAGTCTCTTCTTTCTCAAGTGGCCCGCTTAAATCTCCGAGCGAAGACTCTTCAAGGTGAAGAATTAGTAAAACTTTATTATGAAATTTACAATACAAATATGATAGAGGTTAATCAAATAATAGATGCGGCTAAAACTCCTATTGTTGGCACACAAAGTTCCTTATGAAATTATTTTCTATAAAGGCAAAATCAAATTCTCAAGCTGTTCAAAAACAAAACTTAGCAGGAATTTCAAAACTTGAAAAAGGAACAACATCAGTCTTGGATATAATTGCCCCATCTTCTGTTGAGGTGGATTTTAATTTTATTCGAGTTGGGGATTTGTATTATAAAACTTTTTTTGTGGTTGGTTATCCGCGATTTGTTTCTCCGAACTGGCTTTCCGCTCTTATTGACTTTGATCATTCGATGAACATATCAATGTTCTGTTATCCAACGTCCTCAAATGATGTTTTGTCTGATCTAAGGCGTAAAATTGCAGAAATGGAAGCGACAATTTCATCCGAGGTTGAAGAAGGAAAAGTGATTGACCCAAAAGTGCAGGCAGCACTTGAAGACGCACTGGGACTTCAAGAACAGCTTGCAAAAGGAGTTGAGAGATTTTTTCAACTCAGTCTTTATATAACCCTTTCTTCAGAAAGCGCTTCAGAGCTTGAAGAAGCAGCAAAAAAACTGACCTCTGCTATCTCTGCCATTCTTCTTATTATAAAACCCGCAACCCTTCAAATGGAGGATGGTTTTAAATCAACAATTCCTCTTGGAATTGACAGGCTTTTTATAACAAGGAATATGGATACTACATCGCTTGCATCAACGTTTCCTTTTACGTCTGCCATGCTTACGCAAGATAAGGGAATTATGTATGGGGTTAATGAACAGAATGCATCTCTTATTGTTTTTGACAGATTCTCGCTTGAAAACGCAAATGAAGTTGTCTTTGGTAAATCAGGATCTGGTAAATCATACCTCATAAAACTTGAGGCAATGAGGCAATTTATGTTCGGGACTGAAGTTATTATTATAGATCCTGAAGGCGAGTATGACGCTCTTGCTAATACTTTAGGGGGAGAATATGTTTCTTTTACGTCATCTAATCCTGTTAAAATAAACCCTTTTGATCTTTCAGGTCTTTATGAAGAGGGAGAAAATGAACTTGGTCTTAAAATTTTATCCTTACATGGTCTCTTAAAAATTGTCATGGGACAACTTGACGCACAAGAAGATGCAATTTTGGATAGAGCATTAGTTGAAACCTACAGACAAAAAGGGATAACAATCGATCCGTCAACTCAAAAAAGAGAGCCGCCTCTTATGGAAGATCTTTATAAAGTTCTTCTGGGAATGGAGGATGTAAGCGCTCGGAATCTTGCTCTTCGTCTTGAAAAGTTTATAAAAGGTAGCCTCTCTGGCATATTCAACCAGCAATCAAACTTTGATATTAAAAACCCTCTCACAGTTTTTTCCATCAAAGCTTTAGAAGAGGAACTTCGTCCCATTGCTATGCACATTATTTTGGATTTTGTCTGGACAAGAGTTAGAAAAAGTCTAAAGAAAAGACTGCTTATCCTAGATGAAGCATGGTATATTATGAAATATGAAGATTCAGCTTCATTTGTATATAGCATTGCCAAAAGAGCTCGCAAGTACTACCTTGCTTTAACAACTGCGACTCAAGATGTTCAAGATTTTCTTTCAACCGATTATGGAAAAGCTGTGTTGTCAAACTCATCTATTCAAATACTTCTTAAGCAGAGTCCATCTGAAATAGAACTAGTTTCCAACATATTTTATTTATCTCAAGGAGAAAAAGAATTACTTCTCTCATCTGATATTGGAGAGGGTCTGTTTTTTGCCGGGCAAAACCATGTTGTTATGAAGATTATTGCTGCTCCTTTTGAGCATACAATTATAACATCGAATCCTCAAGAAATAATAAAACTTAAAGAACAGTCTGGTCTTGTTCCGCCACAAGAACAACCAGAATCTCAACCCATAAATCAGCAGTCAACACAACAGCAACGAGTTGAATCTTCTTCCCCTACATCTGCACCCCAAACATTTCCTCAAAACCCTCAAGCAAATATCCCGACTGTAATTAATAAGCAATAATTTGCTATTATAAATTTATGGAACCACGAGAAAGACAACAAAGATCAGGGGTTGTAGATAAAGCAAATTCTCTTATAAACACTACCAAAAATATCCAGCGGACAATTAAAATAGGAAGGCTCATTGGAACGACAGCATCAATAAGCGAACTATGGATCCCAATTGTTATAGTAGTTGTTGTAATTATACTTCTTACTTTTTTTATTTTGATGAGCACAACCGGAACGGCAACAACTTTAGAAGAAGCGGGGACCACTAATATAACACCCGGTGGAGGCGGGGAAAATGTAAGCGTCAACCCATTGCCTCCAAATGCTCCGCTCTTTATTCCACCAAGCACTGATACTTGCGGTGGGTATTACGACCCAAGCTTAAATCCAACAAAAAAAAATTTTGGAGACCCTCAATGCGAGCTTACGAATGCGTCGTCCTTAGATTTGTTATACAAGTATCTTCAGGAGCTTGATCCAACAAATGCGGACATATGGTATTATATAATAATACCAAGAGAAAGTGGTTATAATCCGAACAGCTTTTCAGGTAATTCGGCAAGCGGAAATGGTGCTTATGGATTGTTTCAAATGAATCCATCGAGTCAAGGCAATAGTCAATACGATGCTGGCAATGTGTCATGGAGACAACAGGTTTATAATGCTATTATGTATAATAACGCCCTTATCCTTTTGGGAAAAGATTTTGATTACTGGGCAACAAGACCATGTCAATTTGTTGACCCAGACGATGCCGATTTTCCTGGTGGACTAAATACTTGTTCGCGTTAATAAGAAATGGCGCTTATATGAGATTTAAAAAATACATAATTTTTGCGGGAGGGCTGTTGTTTCTTTTTATCATAGTCTTGATGTTTTTGGGGATTAAATCTTCTAAAAAATCTCCGTCTCCTGGTATTTCCTCGCCTACCCCAGCTCCGCAAGCTTATCCAACGTTTACTCAACTAGGAGATTATGGAAAATTGCTTGAAAAAGTTAAAAACAGGCCCCCTATTGCATCTTCTGATGCAAAGATAAGATCTCGGTTGGTGAGCTCATTAAACGGCACTTCTGGAACACTTTATAAGACAACTAGGGTTCAAATAGATTATATTAAATCACCAGATGTTTTTCAGGTAAAAATTTTAACCTCTGATATAGATTCAGCAAAACAGGATACGGTTGGTTGGTTTCGCTCGGAAGGTTTAAGCATGAAGGGTATATGTAATCTTCCAGTAATGTTTTATTTAGACTTTTCTCTTTTAAGACAGTATCCAAATCTTAAAAACTCTTTTAATCCTCTTCCACCAGGGTGTTAGGTTGTCTCCAGCTAGATTATTATCGGCATTGTGGTGTTGGGGTGGGTTTTGAAAGCGCTTGGGTTTTGGAAACTGGAGCAATCTTAAAACTTCTCAGATCGACGCAAATAAGCAAGCCGCTCAGGGGATCGGTTGTTAAATACCGCATTGTAAGGCTTAGGTTTGTATTCTTATGGGCATGATGATGTGGAGAAAGGTGTCGTCTTTTTCTATTTTAAAAACA
>CAYZZF010000016.1:0-16142 GCA_964483115.1 uncultured Gammaproteobacteria bacterium
AGAATGTTGTGTTAGTATTAAATTATGGCAAAATTGAAAACGGCAAAACAAATGGAAAGACACTTAAAAGGAATTTCAAACCACTATAGAATTGCTATACTTCTTCTTATCGATAAAAATAAAGATATCACTCTGGAAGGAATAGTTGGAGCCTTGAAGGCGAATCAAAAAACCATAAGCGAACATACTCGCCGTCTTTATGCGGCAGGTCTTATAGAGAAAGAGTATTCGGGAAATTATGTTAAACACAAGCTCTCTCCGTATGGCAAAAAATTTGTTTATTTTCTAAAATCGTTTCAGAAAACATTTTGAATTACTGGAGTATTTAAGGATACATTTGTTTTAAGCTTATTTTAAGGATTCTTCTTTATTATCAAAATAATGAGCCTATTGAATAGCTTGTTAAAAAAGGGAAAATCTTTCTGGCAGAAGTTTTTGAAACTATCAAGAGCAAAAAAAATTGTAGCCGTTGTAGCAGTTTTGGCTGTCTTGTTCGGCGGATATAAACTGACTCTTGGCAAAACCTCAAACGCCCCGCAGTATCAGACGACAACTGTTGAAAAAGGGACTTTAATTACTTCGGTTTCTAGCTCGGGAACCGTAACGGCGGCAAATTCCGCAAATATTACAACGCAGGCTTCCGGTGTTGTAAATGAAGTTTATGTAAAAAACGGAGATTATGTAACGGCCGGGCAGAATATCGCCTCGATTACTCTTGATCAAGAAAGCTCGCAAAAACAGGCCGCAGCTTATGCATCTTATTTATCGGCCACAAGTAATTTAAACTCTGCAAAATCCAAAATGAACTCACTCCAATCCGCGCTCTTTAAAGCAAACCAGGCATTTGTAACGGATAAAGGCGCAAATATTAATCCATCAGATACAGATAAAGCAGATCCAAAATATATTCAGGAACAAGCCGACTGGCTCCAGGCCGAAGCGGACTATAACAATCAATCGGGTGTCATTGCCGCGGCGCAGGCGAGCCTCTCATCAGCCTCTTTGTCGCTTGCCCAAACATCAAACATTATTACAGCGCCTATCTCAGGCGTTGTTTCAAATCTAAAACTTACACCCGGTCTTCCTCTTGAGTCGCAGGTTTCAGCCTCACAAACAAATGGGACGACAAACTCCCAAACTGTTGGGAGCATTAAACTTGAAGGAGCAGAGACTCAGGCAAGCGTAAGCCTTACTGAAATTGATGCTCCGAAAGTTTCAGTCGGAGAGAAGGTTACAATGACTTTGGACGCATTCTCCGGAAAAACTTTTACCGGAAAAGTCGCATCTATCGACACCTCGGGTTCTGTCTCCTCCGGCGTTACAACTTATCCTGCGGTTATAACTTTTGACTCGGCGCCCTCGAATATCTACCCCAATATGACGGTTTCGGCAACAATTATAGTAAGCGTTAAAGATAATGTTTTACTCGTTCCTTCATCGGCAATTCAGACTTCAGGGGGGGTTGCTACTGTTCGGGTTCTTAAGAATGGAAAAATTTCAAGCGTTGAGATTGAGACTGGAGACTCAAACGATACGCAAACCGAGATTGTTTCGGGTTTGAATGAGGGAGATACGGTTATTACAGGGATGACTTCAACTCAAACCGGGAGTCAAACCACATCGCCATTTGGCAACAGAGGATTTGGCGGCGGGACTCGAGTCTTTACCGGCGGTGGCGGTCGCGGCGGAGGCGGTGAAGCGGGTCATTAAGGTATGATCAATGTCTCTCACGTTAGGAAGGTTTACAAAATTGAGGAGGTGGAGACCGAGGCGCTCTCCGACATATCTTTTAATGTCAAAGAAGGTGAGTTTGTTTCGATTATGGGGCCGTCTGGCTCTGGAAAATCGACTCTGATGCATATTTTAGGAGCGCTCGACACACCGACAGAAGGAAAATATGAACTGGACGGTTTAGAAATAGGTAAGTTAAATGATGAGGAACTTGCAAAAATAAGAAACCAAAAAATTGGCTTTGTTTTTCAGGCGTTTAATCTTCTTCCGAGAATTAGCGCATTGCAAAATGTTATGCTCCCAATGCGATACGGGAATATTGAGAGGGAAAAACGAATTGATGCGGCAAAAAAATTGTTGATGATGGTGGGTTTAGGAGAGCGTATGGAGCATGCTTCTTCCCAGCTTTCGGGCGGAGAACAGCAAAGAGTAGCGATCGCAAGGGCTCTTTCGATGAATCCCGCAATTCTTCTTGCAGATGAGCCGACCGGAAATATTGCCTCGCACCAGGCGGAGGAAATTATGAAAATTTTTAAAAAACTAAATGGAGAGGGTCACACAATAGTAATGATTACTCATGAGCCTGACATTGCAAAATGGGCCAAGCGGACAATTCATATTAAAGACGGAAAGATAGTACGAGTCGACAAAAACCACCATGATTGATTTAGAAACTTTACGAGAAGCAATTGAAACGCTGTCGATTAACAAACTTCGGAGCGGTCTTGCCATACTTGGGATAGTTATTGGAATTGGCTCGGTTATCGCACTTCTCTCTTTGGGGCAGGCGACACAAAAACAGATTGAAGCAAACATCCAGTCTTTAGGCGCAAATTTACTCACGGTTTCCCCGGGCTCTCAAACAACAGGCGCGGTTCGAGGAGCATTGGGTGGCGGAACTACTCTTAAGAATGAGGACGCGAATGCTATAAAAAACAACCCTTCCGTTACTACAATTGCCAATGTTTCTCCCGAAGTTTCTTCCCGTTCTCAAGTTACTGCTGGACGAAATAATACAAATGTTCAAATAATCGGCGCGACCCCTGCATACGCTTTAGTGCACAAAACTGAAATAGCGCAAGGCGCCTTTATTAACGAGACAAATGTTTTGGCCCAAAGCCGGATCGCGGTTTTGGGGCCGCAGGTTGTCTCGGATTTGTTCGGAGAGGGAGCAAGTCCCGTGGGGCAAACAGTTAGAATTGAAAAACAGTCTTTTATGGTAATAGGGATTACGGTTTCGAAAGGAGGAACGGGCTTTCTAAACCAAGACAACATAGTTTACGTTCCTTTATCAACTGCCCAAAAACAGCTTTTCGGACAGGACTATCTTTCCTCAATTGCGCTTGAAGCAAAAAATGCGGATGTTATGACGCAGGCGCAAAACGAAGTGGGGTATCTTCTTTTGTCGCGTCACAAACTTTCGGATCCGACTCAAGCGGACTTTTCTATATTTTCCCAAGCCGATTTGCAAAATACGATAAGTCAGACTGTCGGAACATTCACTTCGCTTCTTTCTGGGATTGCGGCAATCTCTCTTCTTGTTGGAGGAATAGGAATTATGAACATAATGTTTGTGACAGTTACTGAGCGAACGCGGGAAATAGGACTTCGAAAAGCATTGGGAGCAACCAAGAATATTATCGTGGCTCAATTTTTAACGGAGGCTGTAATTTTAACTTTTATTGGCGGAGCGGTAGGCGTTATGGGCGGTATCGGAATATTTTATTTAATTTCAAAAGCATCAAACTTTTTATTTACAATTTCCGTTTCCTCAATAGTTCTGGCAGTTTTTGTATCGGGCGCAATAGGAATAATTTTTGGATGGTATCCCGCCAAGCGCGCGTCCGATTTGCAACCAATTGAGGCACTAAGGTATGAATAAAACAAAACTTTTATTATTGGTAATAGGGTTTGCCGGGTTAACCATACTTGGGATTTATGTCATAAGTTCTAAAACAGACAAGCCTTTAGCGGATCTTCCGATAAGAGTGCCTCAAGTCCAGCAAGACGGAGGAGGTCTTAAAACATCGGAGAACCCTTACTCGATAGATTATTTGAAAAAGCAGGATTACCCAGGAAGCGATATTGTCATCGAGCAAAAGCTGACACCCGGGGGTAATTACGATAAATATATTGTTTCCTACAAATCGGAAGGTTTGAAAATCTACGCCCTCATGACTGTTCCAACTGGCGGCAAACTCAAAGACGGCTTTCCCGTTATTGTTTTTAACCACGGTTACATTTCGCCGAGTCAGTACAGCACCGTCTCAAGTTATGCGTCATATGTTGATTACTTTGCGGAAAAAGGCTATATAGTTTTTAAAAGTGACTATCGAGGTAATGGAAACTCGGAAGGCACCCCAAGCGGCCATTTTGGCCCGGGTTATACAGTTGATGTTTTAAACGCCATATCAAGCGTTAAAAAATACAAGGACGCCAATCCCAATAAAATTGGCGTGTGGGGGCATTCAATGGGTGGCGCAATTACCCTAAGCTCTTTGGAAATTTCCAAAGAAATTAAAGCGGCCTCTATTTGGGCAGGGACTGTAGGGCCAATTACAGAAGGGTGGGGAAATTGGGGAAGAAGCTTCGAGCGTCCTCATCCTTCGGGTGCTTCCGACAGAGGGGGGTTTGGCGGACCAAGCCAAAATCTGACCCGACAATTCGGCACGCCGGAGCAAAATCCTTCCTTTTGGGCATCAATTGATCCATTAAATTATCTTCCAAATATCCAAGCTCCCGTTGAAATTCAGGTTGGACTGGCGGATCAGGAGGTTAACCCAAAGGCCTCGCAAAACCTAAATGACAAATTAAAAGCTTTAGGCAAAAACGTTGACTATTACACTTATCCCGGGGATAACCATAATATTTCCAATAACCTCAATACTGCCATGCAAAGATCAATTGATTTTTTTGATAAATACTTAAAATGAAGGAGGTGAGTTTTCGTGAAGAATAATTTAATAATTGCGGCACTCGTTGCTCTCTTGATCGGAGGAGCCGGTGGATTTTTTGCAGGGATGCAGTACCAGAAGTCACAGAGATCGGGTTTTACTCAATTTAATAGTGGAAGAGGTGGACAAGGAGATTCCCAAGGACAGGATGGAAATCACGCAGGAGGAGGATTTCAGGGAAGAAATGGCGGAGGCAGAGCGGTTTCCGGAGAAATCTTAAGCGTTGATGACAAAAGTATCACTGTTAAATTACAAGATGGCAGCAGTAGGATTGTTCTACTTACCAATGCCACTAGTTTTAGTAAATCGGCGGAAGGGTCAAAGTCCGACCTTAAAACCGGTGAAAGAGTGGCTGTTTTTGGGACCGAAAATTCGGATGGGAGCGTTACCGCCCAAAATGTCCAGCTGAATCCGCAGACAAGATTTTTTGAAAGGCCAAGCCCAACACCTGCAAAATAGATTAGTCTTTTACTGAATCTAGTAAAGACACTGCTATAATTATTTTTATGAAAAATTTGATATTGCTTTTAGTTATTTTGATTATTACTGCTACGGTTATATTTGGCAGTTATACGGGCGTAGCACTGGCAGCAGATCTCTGTGGCGGTACCAATGGCAATGGAGAGAGATTGTCAGTGTGGGTAAAAATGCTTTCACTCTTAAGCTAAATGATGGTGGTGAAAAGGGTGGCGGAAACTTAATTGTTAACCTTACGGATCGGGCGACGCTCGAATCTTCAACTGGCTATATTTCTGTGTCTGATTTGAAAATTGGAGATAGAGTAACGCTCGTAGGAGATAACAATCGAGACGGCACCTTCACCGCAGATGCTGTCGTTGTCTGTAGTGGTGCTCAAGTACTTGGGGCTCAAGAAAGTGGAACTGACCAAGCGATTCCGGTTGTAGTGCGAAAGGAAAATACTGAATATAGGAAAGTAAGTGGTAGAATAGACGCAATAACGATAGCTATTGTTAGCTTGGTTTGGTTCAGCATTATCATGTTTCTTTGGCTAAAGAAAAGGAAGAGTTTCGTATATCTTTTTTTCTTTACTATCTTCTACATCTACCTGTATAAGGTTCTGGATTACACACTACTTCAATTTCAATCACTACTACTGCTACAGCATTTTTTGCCAAACCTTAGGCTGAATGGAGTAGAGGCTGGAAGAATAGTGAATCTTATTCCGCTCATCACGCTCAGGTTAGTAGATGTGGAGACATCGCTCCTCAACATTCTAATGATGATGCCTTTTGGTTTCGGACTACCATTTGTTACGAATTTCCGCATGAAGAAAGTAGTTGTTGCTGGATTGCTTTTGAGCATCGTTATAGAGTTTTTGCAGTTTGTAACGGGGTTTCTGGCAAACACGACATTCCGAGTCGCCGACGTCAATGACCTAGTATTTAATACTATTGGTGTCGCAATCGGATATATGCTTTTTGTTGGGTTTGTGCGCAACTATCAAAAAGTGTTCCGCAATTGGAAAAGATCAGCGAACCCGATCTTGCGATACATATTAGAGCGGCCACAGATAGATAAATAATAATGAACACAAAAAAGAAAAGCTATTTTTATATTGTCTCATTTGTCTCATTTAACCTCAGAATGATACAATCAGTTATAAGGACATGTTTGTTCTAGACCGAGATGCTCAGCAGACTGTACTTAAACGGAAGCACCACTTAAGATTAGATTATGATAGTAGCTAATCTTGTATAACTCTGGCTTGTAATTTCCCGATTCTAAGTCTTATAAAAACTATTTTGAAGCTAAAAATAAGTAATTGGAGGATTTTGGATTTGGACCATTTGGGCCTATTAAGTTCATATAATTTTTCTTTGATATAATAATAATATGAAATTATATCTTTCTTACTATCATCTAGGTAATGAATCAGAAAATTTATTAATATGCTTTCTAACAATTCAGAATATCTCAGGAGTAGGAAGAATTTTTGAATGGGGGCTTAATTAAATCGATGCGCGTTTTCAGATATTTACTTTTAATTTTCTTAGTATCCTTAACCATTTTTTATTTACAAAAGATTGATTTTCGTATTGATAAATTTCTCTACTATTATCCATGCGACGAGCCTATTTTCTATAGAATCGATACAGTGGATTCCAGGTTTGGCCTTACAAGAGCGCAGGTTCAAAATGTATCCCAGGATGCTTCGGAGATCTGGAACAGAATTTATGATAAAAAGCTATTTTTCTATGATTCTAAGGGAGATTTAAGCATCAATCTTATATTTGATACAAGACAAGCTCTTGTTAATCAGTATAAAACACTTGAGAGTGGCCTTGAAAAGAAAAAGAGCGAGCTGGATCCAAAAATTGCCGAGTATAAAAATCAAGTCTCAAGTTTTAACGACCGCTCTAAAAAGCTTTATGAGCAGGTAGTTTACTGGAATAGTCAGGGAGGAGCTCCACAAGAAGAGTTCGACAAGATTGTTGCAGAGCAAAAAGCGCTGCAGGAGGAAGCCAGTAAGCTTAATGAAATGTCAAAATCTTTAAATCAATCAACAGATCTATTTAATGCCAGTGTTTATGAGCTTAATAGAACTGTCAATTCATTAAATGCATCGCTTTCCGAGAGGCCGGAAGAAGGGGTTTACAAAGAGTCGGAAAATCGAATTGAAGTATATTTTAATAATAACCGATCAGAGCTTACGAGAACAATTGCTCATGAGATGGGCCATGCAAGGGGTATGGGGCATGCCAAAGACCCAGACGCTATTATGTATTCTAAAACCTCGAATCTTTTAACACCAACCGCAGAAGATAGGCTTATGCTTGATAAAGCTTGCGAAAAACAAAATAAATTTGTTCTTTTGCGAGAAAAGTTTATTGCCTGGCTTAATGAATTCCAGAATTAAGGTTGAAATTGAGACTTGACAAATACCCTATACTCCTGTATAGTATATGCATGAAACAAAAAAATAAAACTGATTACACAAGAAGAATCAATATTATTAAAGGTCAACTTGACGGGCTTTTGAAAATGATAGAAGAGGATCAATACTGTATGGATGTGCTAAATCAAAGTCTGTCTATCCAAAACTCTCTCAAAAGTCTGGATGCTCTTGTCTATCAACAACACCTTCAGACGCACGTTACAGAAGAATTTAAAACAAATAAAGAAAAAGCAGTTGAAGAACTGGTTAAAATTTTCGAAAGAGTAAAAAACTAAAAGAAAGATGAAATATGTCGGATAATCATAAAGTTTTTACATGTCCAATGCATCCGGATGTGATGTCTGATAAACCCGGAAGGTGTCCTAAGTGCGGAATGAATCTTGAGGAAAGAAAAAATAAAAAAGAAAAAATAAAAAATAATGAGCACGAAGGACAGGGTTCGATGGGACATGGCAAGCATCAAATGAAATCGGTAGACGAGATGAGTTTTTGGGAGAAGTTTAAGACGAGCATGACCATGACCATGGGAATGGAGCATGGGGGATTGGCAGGGCGCGAAATGGCAAAGCTTATGGAACTGGATATCCGCAAAAAATTTTTCTTTGCCCTAATTCTGACAATTCCAATAATTTTGTATTCCCCAGTTACCACTCAATTTCTAAAGATCAATCTCCCGTCCCCGATTTCAGTACCTTGGCTTTTGTTTATTCTTACAACGCCAGTCTTTTTCTATTCTGGCTGGATTTTTCTATATTCAACCTACAAAGCGCTTTTGGCAAAGACTCTTAACATGGCGGTTTTAATTGCGGTTGGAATTACCGCGGCGTACGGGTTTAGCGTTATTTTGACCCTAATCGGAAGTTCAGATTCATACTATGAAGCCTCCGCTCTTCTTATAGCCTTTGTTCTGTTTGGTCACTGGATGGAAATGAAATCAAGGCGCGGAACGACGGACGCTTTGCAAGCACTTTTTAATCTTGTGCCTCCTCAAGCAAGAGTTGTTATAAACGGGAAAGAGAAACTTATTCCTACAGCTCAAGTTAAGCTTGGAGATACTATTATTTTAAAGCCAGGAGATAAAGTTCCGGTAGATGGGCAAATCTTGGAAGGAGAGACCGCAATTGATGAGTCACTTGTAACAGGAGAATCCTTGCCGGTTCTTAAGAAAAAAGGGGACCAGGTGATCGGTGGATCAATCAACACGTCAGGTTCCGTTCAATTCAAGGCAACAAAAATAGGAGAAGATACAGCTCTTGCTCAAATTGTTAAACTTGTCGAAACTGCCCAGAATTCAAAAGCGCCGGGGCAGAAAATCGCCGATCGGTTCGCGCAATATTTGGTAATTGTCGCAGTCAGCGGAGGACTTTTAACATTTTCCGTCTGGTTTTTTATTATCGGTCAACCATTGTTATTTGCCCTGACTTTTGCCATTTCAACGGTTGTAATTGCCTGCCCGGACGCCTTGGGTCTTGCCACCCCGACTGCAGTTGCTGTTGGAACAGGACTTGGTGCAAAACACAATATCCTGATAAAAGATGCACCAACTCTTGAACAAACTTCAAAAATTCAAGCAGTAGTCCTGGATAAAACAGGTACTCTTACCGAAGGAAAACCAAAAATAACCGATGTCGTAGCCGTTAAAGGATTTTCAGAGGATAATGTCATTCGATTAGTTGGTGCAGCTGAGATAAAATCTTCTCATCCGTTAAGCCAAGCAGTAATGGAGGAAGCAAAAAAAAGAAATATTAGTCTTCAAACTAAAGTTAAAGACTTTAAAAATCTCGCTGGACTTGGCGTTGAGGCAACTGTTGAAGGGAAGCATATTTTAGTAGGAATACAAAAACTCATGCAGGAGAGAAAAGTTGATTTTTCAGCCCTTCAAAAAGATATTGATAGACTGCTAAGTGAAGGAAAAACGCTCATGATTCTTGCGGTAAATGGCAAAGCCGCCGCCGTTGCGGGAGCGCAGGATCCTATTAAAGAGAATGCAAAAATGGCTGTTTCCAAGATGAAAGAATTGGGATTAGAGGTAGCTATGATTACGGGAGATAACAAAAAAACCGGAGAATCAATTGGAAGGCAGATTGGAATAGACAGGGTCTTCGCGGAAGTTTTACCTGAGGATAAAGCAAAATATGTTAAAAAACTTCAGAGTGAGGGTAAATTTACAGCAATGGTAGGAGACGGGGTGAATGATGCTCCGGCTCTGGCCCAAGCAGACATTGGAATTGCAATTGGAGCAGGAACCGATGTTGCAATTGAAACAGCAAAGGTGGTTCTGATGAAATCAGATCCAGCTGATGTCTTGCGGGCAATTAGGCTTAGCAAAGCAACTCTTACCAAAATGAAGCAAAATCTTTTCTGGGCTACGATTTATAATCTTCTCGCAATTCCTGTGGCCGCAGGAGTTCTATATCCCGCGTTTCGCGTTTATTTAAGACCTGAGATGTCGGCGCTTATAATGAGCATTTCATCTATTATTGTAGCCACAAATGCAGTTCTTCTTAATCGTGCGGAAAAAAGTTTAGTCTCAGTTTAGTCCATGCTAATAAATTTAAAATGGACGATTTTTAAAATTATTATTTTTGGAGTAGTTTTCGCATATGTTGAGTCCGCTGTCGTAGTCTATTTACGACACCTCCTCAGCGCTTCTTATTCAGAGATAGGAAAAGGAGAAATATTGCTGATTCTTCCGGGGATTGCTTTTTTGCAGCCTCAAACAGCCTTGGAAGTTATTAAGAATAGTAGTATTTTAAGTGTGGAGAAAGTAAGAGAAGCGGTAACGTTAGTGATGTTGGCAGTTGTATCAAGTATGTCTTCCAAAGATTTTAAAAAGATTATCGCATTTTTCTTCTTATCTTTTGGCATCTGGGATATTTTCTATTACATCTTTTTAAGATTAATTATTAACTGGCCTACAAAGTTTACGGATATAGACGTCTTTTTCTTGTTGCCTGTCCCATGGGTTGGTCCGGTATTTGTTCCAATTATAATTTCACTGGGTATGGTTTTTTTATCATTGATTTATCTCAAAAAGAGCGTGTAATCATTAATGGAGATTCCAGTTTTAATAAAAGGTTTATTTAAAAAGACAATCATCTCTTCTATCTGATACACTAGAATAGATGATGAATATATTGACAAAATATATCTCAAATTTAATTAAAAGTACTTTCTTAATTTTTAAGACAAAAAGAACGCCCGTTCTAATCGGCACAAGTTTGCTAATTTTAATATTGGTGCTTATTTTTCTGTTAATAAAACCTTCGAATAGAACTGTTTATACAGTTTTGCGTGAGGACTTGGTCAATACGGTTCTTGTCAACGCAACCTACACGACTGCCTCGCAAACAGAAGTCTACTCACCTGCCAAAGGAATCATCACTAAGCTTTTTGTCGAAAGTAACCAAGAGGTGAAAAAAGGTGACCCCTTGTTTTACGTTGAGAGCACGGCAACAGATGATGAGCAGAAGGAAGCTTATGCCAATTACACAGCCACGCTCAGTCAGCTGCAGAGTGTTCAGAATGCCAAGCAAAGTCTTGATGCGGCCATGTGGGGGAAACAACAAGCTTATCTGTCAGCCCAAAACACCCAAAACTACAAAAACGCGCATAGTCAAAATCCCACTACAGGTAACGACTACACGGAGATTGAAAAGTTCGCTATCGACAGAGCTGTTGAGCAGACGGAAAAAGATTTCAGAGCCGCAGAACAAGCATATAAGACTGCAGATATTACCGTAACTGCCGTCCAAGCTAAAGTAAATCAGACAAAGAAGGCTTACGATGAGACGCAAAGCACAACAGTTAACGCTCCTGCCTCAGGAATGGTCGTAAATTTGCGAAAAACAATCGGTGATCAAGTGATGTCGCCGCTGGCTGCCGCCCAAACCGTTGCAACACAAACCTTAGCAGTTCAGGCGGTAACGGTTCTGCCTGTTTTAGTCATTTCCGATTTTTCAAATCCTGCTCTTACCGCCTCTGTTAATGAAGTCAATTCGCCGAGGGTAAGAATCGGCCAAAAAGTACGTATTGCTTTTGATGCACTGCCGGATCAGACATTTTCCGGGACGGTAAAAGCCATCGATGACATCGGGACCAAACAGCAAGGCACTGTCACCTATTTCGCCACAATTTCCGCAGATGATCTACCCTCCTCAATCAAACCGAATATGACTGCTTCGGTTACTATCGAAACATCCCGCAAAAACAATATCTTAACCATACCAAATAGTGCAATCATCGCCAAAAACGGCAAATCGTATGTCCAAAAAGCGGACGTGAAAAAAGGGACGCTTACAGAAATTTTGTTAGGCCTCAAGGGACTGACAAAAAGTGAAGTCATAAGCGGGCTTTCGGAGGCAGATCGCGTGATCGTAACGGAATAACGTATGTATGAGAGACATCAAGGTTGCACTGTTTATCGCCTATAAATCAATTCTCAAAGGTAGCAAATCCACGCTTGCCCTCATCATTTTTATCCTCTCGTTGACTGTTTTAAACATGATGTTTATTTCGGGCATCCTCTTTGGCATGCAGAATTTGATTAAACAAGTCGTCATAGATAATCTTTCCTCAACGATTACCATTAGCCCTCAAGAAGTTCCCCAGCCCAAAGAGTATATCCTTAATCAAGATGAAGTGCGTGCTCAAATTGAAAATATCCCGGGTGTTCAGGCATCTACTAGACGGTATTCACTGGCCGGCTCCATGAGCTATGACAAAGAAAAAAACGGCATTTTCAAAAGTATCTCAGCGCCAATCGTCGGCATTGATCCGGGGGTGGAGAAAACTATGCTGCCTGTAGCAAGCAGGCTGATTGCTGGAAAGCCGCTTGATGACAGCGACCGCGACCAGCTTGTCCTCAGCTCCGCTCTTGCCGGCGGATATGGCATACCCGCGCCCGCAGATCTGGGAGGTGTGGAAATAGGTGATAAATTGCAGGTCGTTTATTCAAACGGCGTCATGCGGACCTATACAGTTAAAGGATTATATAATGATTCGATCGGGACATTTCAAGCCTTTATCACCTTCAAAGAGGCCGAGTCGGTGCTCTCCACTTTCAACACCGCTTCCCAAATCCTTGTCAAAGCGGATCTGAAAACCCGACCGCTTGAGATATACTCTAAACAGGTCAAGAAGCTATTCCCCAACCTGAAAGTACAAACATATCTTGATTTGGCAGGGTCATTTGCGTCCTTTCTCAACGCACTCAACCTGATCGCCATAATCGTCAGCGCGATCAGTATCTTGGTTGCGGCAATTACGATTTTCGTCCTCATCTATATCAACGCCATTAACAAACGAAGGCAGATCGGAATCCTCAAAGCAATCGGGATTAAAGAAAGAATTATCATTCTTTCTTACGTTTTCCAATCGCTGTTCTATGCTTTTTCCGGAGTGATTATCGGCTCGATTTTTGTTTTCGGGGTTTTGACGCCGCTTCTTGCCAGTTATCCGATTGATGTCACTTTCGGCTTGTTATCGCTCTTTCATAACACGACCGAGATACTAGGCGGAACAATTAGTCTCATCGCCGCCGGACTTCTGGCAGGCTTAATTCCGTCTCGTATCGTCGTAAGACAGGAAATACTTAAAGCTATATGGGGATAATGATCAAAACAAACAATCTGAAAAAAACTTATCCCGGGAAAGTGCCGACTCCCGCATTAAAAGGTGTTTCGTTTGAAATAAAAAAGGGAGAATTTGTGGCGTTGATGGGAAGAAGCGGCTCAGGTAAATCAACGCTTCTTCACCAGTTGGGACTTCTGGATACACCGACTGGGGGCAGCATCATAATTGACGGTATTGACGTTTTACGCTTCTTAGAGAGTGAGAAAACCTATTTTCGCCTCTCTTCTTTAGGCTATATTTTCCAGGAGTATGCGTTAATTGCAGAATTTACCGCTTTGGAAAACGTGCATCTTCCGGCAATGGTTCTCAATGCCGACCATGAAACGCACAAAAAACGTGCCAGAGAATATCTGGAGATTGTCGGTTTGGGGGATCGGCTCGAACATTACCCAAACGAGCTCTCAGGCGGTGAGCAGCAGCGGGTGGCGATCGCCAGAGCGTTTATCAATAACCCCAAAGTCCTTTTCGCTGACGAGCCCACAGCCAATCTGGATACGGAGTCTGCAAAAACCGTGCTTGAACTTTTCAAGAAACTTAACAAGGAATTAAAACAGACGATTATCATGGTAACTCACGAGCCTGAGGACAAAAAATATGTAGACAGAGTAATATGGCTCTCGGACGGATTGGTTGAAAAGGAAGAAAGGGTAAGAGAAAGAGATGTTTAAGATATGCAAGATAAAAATACAACGATAAAAAAAGCGCTAATCGCATTTTCGATACTTATTATTGCTCTTTTTGGGGCAGGTTATTTTCTTGTCACTGGGGAAAATCAATCGATTACCAATAGTAAACAACCTTCAAAGGAGGGTCTTTATGAAAATATAGACAGCACTACGCTGCAAAAAATGCTTTTAAACAAAGATTTTTTCTTTGTGAACGTGCATATTCCGTACGAAGGAGAAATTGAAAAAACAGACGTCTTCATTCCATACGACAAGATTTCTGATAATTTGGATAAATTCCCTAAAGATAAAATGGCCAAAATCGTTTTATATTGCCGCTCGGGAAGGATGAGTAAAATTGCCGCAGAAAAACTTACGGCTCTTGGATACAAAAATGTTTACAATCTTATAGCAGGAATGAATGATTGGCAAAGCAAAGGCTATCCTTTGATCAATAAATAGTTTAGTTTAGCTAATTTTCGGATTTTTTCTAAAATCTCCTGTTCTCTCATTCAAATACAGATGCGGAGTCAATGTCTGTTTTGAGGGGTATTTGGTTGTCCCATTCGTCTCATTTAACCTGGAGATGATACAGTGCTATAATGAATGGTTATAAACCGAGATCTATAGCATATTTACGTTCGAACGGATATACCGTTTAAGATTGTATTAACCTTTTTTAGTTGGTAAACTTTGTTTGTAACATTTTCCAAAGATCTGTAAATTCTCTGTCGTATCCCAAAGTCCAAATCGCAATCCCCGCAAATTTCTTAGCATTTACATAGTTAAACTTTGCTTCAATTGATTTATTATTTTCAAACCATGCCTGACGGGCAACATTAGTTTTGTCGTCTTTATACCAACACCAAGGTTCCTGAGCCAACGAATCCCACTTGCAATTGGTTGTTGAGTTAAATTTAGGATCCTTTCTCATGCGTGAATAAGATAAGACCTCAACATATCCGTTTTGATCATTTTGCTCCAAAGTTTTGCTCATGAACTCGGTTTCGTTTTTAACCGGCCAATCATATCCGTAATATGGCACTCCCAAAATTAGTTTATTTGAACTAGTATACTTGCTAAAATCCTTGTACGTGTTTTCGATGTCAAAAATATATTTTTTCTGGTTAAAACCCGACATAGGGGCAATTGGACCGGTTGTATCCGAATACGTGCCATAAAAATCATACGCCATAATAATAAACTTATCAAAATAAGGTTTTACTTTCGGAATGTCTACAAGTCTTTGTTTGCGAATTGATAAAGGGAAAACGTCAATACTTAATTCTATTTTTGGATATTCCTTTTTAAGACTGGAGGAAAAATTTCCTGCAAAAGTAGTAAACTGATATCTTAGTTCTGCCGAAGGAGATCCGGCATACTCAAAATCCAGATTTATTCCATCGAGCTTATTTTTCTCAATTTGTTGTTTTGTCTCATTAAGTAAATTTTTTTGCGCTTGAGGATTATTTAGAAATGACTCTATTGTTTTATTTTGAAGCATTGAGACAGATAAGGTGAACTTATTGCCCATAATTTGCGTTTTAGCAATTAAATCTCTTATCTTTTGGCTTTGCCAACGTAGCCACCCGGGATCTGTTTCGTTGCTGACAATTCTTATAATATTTCCATCTTTACCAACTGATAAGTTGAAATAAATTATTTCCGAAAGTAAGTTGTCTTGAATGTTTTTAATGTCATATTCTTCAGACCGCCAATACGTCAAAAATCCTATTGTCTCTTTTTTCATATTAGCATGAGGGTTTTTAAGATGCAGTAAAAAATAATAGGCAGATGTTATGGGAGAAGTAAGCGGATAATTATAAGCTAAAAATGCTCCAATAAAAACAACTATCGTTATAAGCGAAATGATAACAATAGCTACTTTGCTTTTTAATATCTTTGATAACACAAGCAGATTATATCAAAAGAAACATAAAATTAAAGGAAACCATATAAAGTTATTGTCATCGCTTAATACACGTTTTTATATTATCTCATTTGTCTTATTTAATTCTTCGATTAACTCAGAATTTTCAACCTCGGAGTGGTACGCACGCCTTAGTGGACCGAAAAACTATAGACCGCTATGTCTATCTCACGTTTCAGTCTATCTTACCTTCCAGGTAGCGAATACAGGTGGCGATGCTATTTCACCTTCCAGGTAGCGAATACTCTGTAGTGTTCAATGTAAGTTTTTTAAGGTTAGTGGCGAGGCTGTTTCACCTTCCAGGTAGCGAA
>CAYZZF010000017.1:0-13047 GCA_964483115.1 uncultured Gammaproteobacteria bacterium
TCATAACCAAGATGAGACTCTAAAGATAGCTCTTAGTGCAATCAGATACTCTCCAAAAGATTAATATATTTTAAAACATATTGACATTAAGCTTCTAGTAATATAAAATAGTGCACTCCTTATAAAATTACCTGATAAATTAGTAAGGGGGAGTCTAAAAATGACGCAGGAAAGTGAAAAACTAAGAAATGATGGTGCAAAATTATTTGGTGTTCTGGAAGAAGGCGAAAATTTGTCTAGAATTGAAATAAGATTTGCTGGTTTAGAAAAAGACGCAGAGAGAATAGCTTATTTATTTAATCAATCTTCTGCTATTGAACATCTTTCCGGAGTTGCCCCAAAAGAAACCCTCCCTGGTATTAATGTCAGTCTATATAGAGATAGACATCCTGATCTTAATATACTTATGGCAACACCAGAAGATGTAAAGAAGTATTATCGTAAAAGGCCTTCTTTGAAATTACTTATTGCAGAGTCTGAGTCTTCAGGCGTTATTGGAGCCATTACAGTTGAGGTTCCTGGAGGGACAGGAATTACTTGGGCAGGAGTTTCAAGACTTGTCGTTGATGAAAATGTGAGAAGAAAAGGAATAGGAAAAAGACTTCTTAGATCTGCCGACGCGCTTATCCTTTCGAAAATTTCTGAAGGCGGTCTTGAATATTCAGGAGCACAAGCCGGAATCATTCAGGGAGTTGAAGGTGATAATTCTGCAATTAAATTATTTTTAAATGAGGGTTATACATTTAGACATCATGGTCGAGGAAATTGCGTGAGCTGGGATAATAGGACGGGTAGATTTGTTCAAAGAGATACCTTCAATATTGGAAAAGATATCAAAACCATCTCTTCGTTTCGAAGAGGTGAATTCCCAAGATATTTACCCAAATAATTTCTTCTTAACTTTACATTTTTTTATCTCTTGCTATTTACGCTTTTTGGTGATAAAGTAAAGGCGATTATGCCAGCTAAAAAAGTAAATTATATAGAATTTCTGAAAACTGTTGGTAGATCAAAAAGATTACTAAGAACTGGATGGGTAAGAGAGGGTATAAAAGATCCAGAAAGTGTTGCTGAACACTCATTTAGGGTTGGAGCCTTGGCAATGAGTTTGGGTGATAAGCTTGGATATAATCTGGATAAAGAAAAGCTAATGACAATGGCTCTTCTCGTTGATATCGGAGAATTAGCAACCGGAGATGTTGTTACGGAACGTGGAGAGTATGTCGATATTAAAGAAAAGGATAAAATGGAAAGAGATGAAAGAGTTGCGATAAAAAAGCTGTTCGATGAAGTTGACGATAGCAAAAAGTACCTTGCCATATATGACGAGATGATAGGAAGGGTTACTCCTGAGGCAAAAGCATTTTGGCAATTAGAGAGACTTGAGATGGCATTGCAAGCATTTGAATATGAGGAGGAGCAGGGGAAGAACTTAGAAGAATTCTTCGTAAACACAAGTTTATACCTGAAAGACCCTTTATTAAAAAGGCTATTTAATCAAATTTTAAAACAGAGGACAATTTCAAAACAGAAAAAGAATGATAATAAACTAATTAAAGTAAACTAATTAGAACGTAAATGTTCGCGGGCAATAAGAAAAGATGTAGAAATAATTATGATCGCACCGAAAACTTGCATTGTATTTAGCGTTTCTCCAAAAAGAAAATATGCAATAGGAGCTCCTAACACCGGTCCAATATATCGAAGAGCTGACACTATCCACCCACGAACACTTCTTAATGATGCAAACCATAGGGTTAAAGCAATTACATTAAAGAGAATTACATAAATCAGTAAATAAGCCCAACCAATATTAAAAGAGAGTTTTGGTGGAGATAAAAAAATCATAAAGGGAAGCAGTATAAAACTTCCTACTCCCATTGCCACCGCATTAGAGCTTATAGACCCGATACTGTGAGCAAGTTTTTTGCCATAATTATAAGAGGAAGCAAAAAGGGCCATAGCAATAATGATAAATAGGTCTCCAATTTGAGCCTTGCCTGCATATCCAATACTTCCTCCAGTCGAGAGTAAAACTGCTCCTGTTAGGTGAATGGTGAGTAAAAATAAATGATGAAGTTTTATCTTTTCTCTTAAAAAAAGTACGCCAATGAGAAGAACAAAATAAGGCTCTATCTTTGTAAAGAATATCGCTTTTATAACATCTGTTTTACTTAGTCCGTATGTAAAAAAAAGTTCGCCAAGAATTGTTCTAAAAAGAACTAATGCGGAAAGACTTCGAAGGTGTAGCTTAATTTTGTGAAGTGTAACTTTTTCTTTGAAAACTCTCGCAAGTAAAAAAAGAAGAAAGGAACCCAAAAATCCTCCCACTACCACAACGGTGAGAGGAGTAAGAGTTTTTGCTGCCCCGGATTTAAATACTGTTGCGATGCTTGAAAAGAAGGGTGAAAGAACCGCAAAAATAAGATCAGAGTATTTTGAAATCATTGAATCATTGAATGATTATAATTTAAACCATCAATAAATTCAATTCTTGCTATTTGAAGCGTTTCGTGATAAATTTAAGGCGCTATTATGAAAGTATCTGATGTAATGTCAAAAACCGTGGACTATGTAAGTACGAGCACTAAGATTAAGGATGTATGCCGCATTATCTTCGGACGAGGCATCAATGGCGTACCCGTTTGTAAAAAGAAGAAAGTTATAGGGTTTATTACAGAAAGAGATATTCTTTCTAAATTTTATCCATCTGTTCATGAATATACAGATGATCCGTTCAGAGAGGGTAATTTTGAGAAAATGGAGGAAAATATAGAGCAAATATTTGCTCTTACTGCGGATGAAATTATGAGTAGGAATCCACTAACTGTTACACCAGATATGCCTCTTCTTCGCGCCCAATCTTTGATGTTCTTAAATAAAGTTGGAAGACTTCCTGTTGTCAATAGTAAAGGAAACATTGTTGGAATGATAGCAAAGGGTGATATTTTTAGAGCAGCTGTTGGTGATAAATTATCCTTTACAGCAGAAGAAGAGTACCATGATTGGCAGGCAAAACATTACGATATAATTATCAACTGGGAGAAAAGATTAAAGAATGAAATCCCGGATTTGGTGGCTTTATTTAAAAAAGAGAAAATTAATGATGTAATAGATATTGGTTTTGGAACCGGTGAACATGATATAGCTTTAGCAAGAGAAGGTTTTAATATTCTAGGCATAGAAATAAGTAGCTTGATGTATAAAGTGGCAGAAAATAAATTGAATAATCTTCCAGAAAATATTAGTAAAAAATTAAACTTCGTAAATGGAGATTATATTAAAATACTCTCTAAAGAGCAGAGAAAATTTGGTGCAGCAATTTTTATGGGCAATGCATTTCAACATCTTGTCCCGTATTACAAAAAGGTATTAAGTGCTCTTAGTGCTGCACTTTTACCAAAAGGTTCTGTCATTGTGCTTCAAATTACAAATTTTGAAAAAATTTTTAAGACAAAAAACAGATTTCTTGATCTAAATTTTGGATATTCAAAAACTGGGTTTCCTAGCGAGCACGTATTTCTAAGATTCTACGACCCTCCTAGAAATAGGGGTGGATATTTAACTCTTACCACTGCTATATTTGACTTTGACGGAAAAAGATGGAAGTTAAGAACTATGAACTCGACGCCAATTGTCAATCTTAATAAGGATAACATAAAAACCCTTCTTAAAAAAAACAGATTTAATAAAATTTCATTTTATGGTGGGATGTTTCTAGGTAGACTTTTTAAAGAACCCTTTAAGCCTTTGGAGAGCGATTGGTTAAATGTTGTTGCAATTAAATAAAATAAGCAATAAAATAAGAAAATGAAGAAGCTTATATTCTTTACTTTTTTTATCCTCTCTCTTCTTATTTTTAAAAGTAATGTATTATTTGCACAACAACCTACCGATTCAACTAATTCCGCACAAACAGTAACACAAGTTGAGTACACACTTCCATATCCAGGACTTTTACCTGATAGCCCTTTGTATTTTTTGAAGGCTATAAGAGATAGAATCGTAGGATTTCTTATATCTGACCCCTTGAAAAAGACTGAATTTGATTTACTCCAGGCAGACAAACGATTAAACGAAGGCATATTTCTATTCAAAAAAGGAGAAAGCAAATATAATTTAGCAGAATCGACAATTTCAAAGGGAGAAAATTATTTTAATAAGGCATTGGGGGAGCTTAATCAGGCAAAAAGGCAGGGAGAGGCAATAAGTGATATAGCACCAAGACTTTATAAATCCTCACTTAAACATCAAGAGATAATAAAAAACTTAATAGATAAAACAAAAGGCGATTTAAAACAAAAATTGATAGGGCAGGAGAAAAGAGTGGAAAACTTTCAAAGAGAGGTTAAGAATATTATACCTAAATAACAGACTAAAAATATATAAATGAACAAATTTTTACGCTCCTATTTCACCTGTATTTTGCAAGAAGTCTAAGTTTTTTACTCTATTTTCTGGAAATTTTTGTAAAGATGATAAAAATGAAGCTAAAAACTAAGCTGATATACTCTGATATAAAAATTTCCACTTGACACAGTAGATCTAGCGTACTAACATCCATTTTAGCACTAAATATAGTATTTTAGCGTTTAGCATACAGGATGTAGTTCATTGATTTCCTAAGCTTTGACTAAACGCTAAACCCTACTTTACTAAACGCTAGATGTATGAAGTGCCCGTATTGTGGTTCAGGTGAGACAGAAGTTGTAGAGACAAGAGATAGTGAAGATTTGGAGACTATTAGAAGAAGAAGAGCCTGTCTATCCTGCGATAAAAGATTTACTACTTATGAAAGAGTTGAAAACATCAATTTAGTAGTAATCAAAAAAGACGGTCGAAGAGAACAATTCAATAGAGATAAGTTGAGAAGCGGAATAATAAGATCTTGTGAGAAAACAAAAGTATCGCTTGAGGACATTGAAAAAATAGTTACAGAAGTTGAAAGAGAACTAAGAAGCGGAGAATCTTTAGAAATAGAAAGTAAAAAAATAGGACAAATGATCTCAGCAAGACTTAAAAAAATAGACAAAGTTGCCTATATAAGATTCTCAAGCGTTTTTAAAAGATTTGTGGACGTTGAGGATTTTGAGAAAGAGGTTAAAAGGTTAATAAAATGAAACAATTAAAAACTGAAATTATTGCACTTTGCGATTATGCAAGTGTTTCAAGAGAAGGAAAGCTTAGTATTAATGGAATTTTTGATGAGCTAAGAGTTGCGCAATTTCCGGGTGGAATACCGCGGGTATTTTTTGTGGCAACAATTGTCGGTACTCCAAATACTTCTTATAATTTAAATTTAAAAATCGAACCGGGTAAAGGATTTGCAGGTGAAAAAAATAGTTTTGAGCTTAATGCTTCTACTGCACCTAATGGAAAAAATAATTTAATAGTGGAGCTTGCAGGCTTAGGGTTTAAAGGAGAAGGAGATTACAGATTTATTTTAAAAGAAGGAAATCGAGAGGTCGGTTCGACCCTGTTAAGAGTTTTTCAAAAAGATAAATAACAGTTCTAATAATATTAAATTGCCGAATTAATATGAAGCTTGATGGAATAAGAAATAAAGTATTTTTGGACAGATATGCTTTGAAAGATAAAGATGGGAGTCTTTTGGAGCATATTCCTGAGAAAATGTGGACAAGAGTTGCCCGGGGGATTGCTGAAAATGAAAAAAAGGCAAAAAGAAAATATTGGGAGCAAAAATTTTACGATGTAATAAGTGATTTTAAATTTGTCCCAGGAGGCAGAATTTTATCAGGAGCAGGAACTGATTACCAAGTAACTTACTTTAACTGTTTTGTAATTCCTTCTCCTAAAGATTCTCGAGAGGGGATTTTGGAATCTCTAAAACAATTGGTTGAAATCCAATCAAGATCAGGAGGTGTCGGACTTAATCTTTCATCTCTTCGTCCTCGAGGAGCCCGGGTTAAAAAAGTGAATGGAAATTCCTCAGGTCCTGTTACCTGGGCAGGACTTTTCTCTTATGCCACTCATGATGTAGTACAGCAGGGAGGAACAAGAAGAGGCGCAACAATGCTTATGCTTTGGGACTGGCACCCTGATATTGAAGAATTTATTACTGTCAAGCAGGATTTAAGCAGAATTAACGGCGCCAATCTTTCGGTTTGTATTTCTGATTCTTTCATGCAGGCTGTTAAAGAAGATAAGGATTGGGATTTAATATTCCCTGACCTAGATGACCCAAAATATGATGAAAAATGGAATGGGGAAATTGATGATTGGAGAAAAATGGACGGAAAAGTCAAAGTTTATAAAACAATTAAAGCAAGATATTTGTGGGATCTTATCTGTGAAGCTGCCTGGAGAAGTGCTGAACCAGGCCTCCATTTCCTAGAGCGAAGTAATAAAAGAAGCAACACTTGGTATTTTGAAAAATTAATTGCAACTAATCCCTGTGGCGAACAACCTCTTGGGCCTTGGGGAATTTGTAATCTTGGAGCAATGAATCTGGCAGTTTATGTTAAGGATTCAGGAGAATTTGATTACAGCAGTTTTGGTAAAGATGTAAAGACAGCAGTAAGATTTTTGGATGATGTTATTGATAAAACATATTACTTTTTTAAAGAAAACGAAAAGCGTGCAAAAGAAATAAGACGGATTGGTCTTGGCATAATGGGGCTTGGAGACGCGCTTATCAAAATGAAAATCCGTTATGGGGGAGATGAATCGCTTGAAGTCATCGAAAAAATGTTTAGAACTCTTCGGGACAATGCTTATGAAGCTTCTTCTGATTTGGCAAAGGAAAAAGGAACTTTTCCAAAATTTGTAAAGAAAAATTATATGCAGGGTTTTCATATCAAGGTATTGCCTAAACACATTAAAGATAAAATAAAAAAGCAGGGTATAAGAAATGCAGTCCTTCTAACAATTGCTCCAACAGGAACGACCTCGCTTGTGGCAGGAGTGACTTCTGGAATTGAACCAGTGTACGAATTCACTTTTATTAGACGCGACAGAACGGGTGAGCATATAATGTTTCATCCTCTTTTTGAAGAATGGAAAAAAGAACATTCACCGACCGCCTCACAGCAAACTACAATTCCTGATTATTTTGTAAGTGCCAATGACTTGACGCCTATGGAGCATGCAAAAGTTCAAGCCGTTGCGCAGGAATTTATTGATGCATCGATTTCAAAAACAGTCAATGCGCCTAAAAATCATAGTGTTGAGGATGTAAAAACACTTTATATGGCAGCTTACGACTTAGGACTTAAAGGAATTACTTATATGAGGGATGGTTCAAGAGAAGGAGTTTTAACGCGCATTGACGATAGAAAAGAAAAAGAGGAAAAAGCAGTGTCAGCGGAAAGATCAGTCGCGCCTCGACCGATGCAACTTGAAGGAGTAACATATGGGGTAGAAACACCCGTTGGTAAAACCTACATAACTATTAATCATGATGAAAATAAGGAACCCTTTGAGGTATTCATAACTATTGGGAAGTCAGGTTCAGATGTTGCAGCAATGGCAGATGCTTTGGGCCGCATGATCTCTATAAACCTTCGTCTTTTAGGAGGACTTACTCCTCGGGAACGCATAAGGCAAGTTGTTGCCCAGCTTGCAGGAATAGGGGGTGCACGCAGTGTTGGATTTGGTAAAGATAAGGTGCGATCTTTACCAGATGCTGTTTCGAAAGTTTTAGCTATGCATTTTGGATTTGCAGTTAATGGAAATGTTGAGGATAGAAAAATTAAAGCTCAACTCACCACGACCAATGGAACGGAAAAAAATGGAGAAACCAAGGAAATAAAAATAGAATCCCCCAAAAGCCCAGATATTGTAAAAATGCAACAACTTGCTCTTGTTGGGAGAGGGACCGGTGTTTCTTCTGACAATAAGAATTCATTTGAACTTGAGTCTGGGACAAGTCTTTATGACATTTGTCCTGAATGTGGAAGCGGAAGTTTGGCATATGAAGAAGGTTGCAGAAAGTGCTATAGCTGTGGCTACTCAGAATGCTAATTCAAAAGTCAAAATGCAAAAGTTAAAACTACAAGTTAAAATCCAAAAGTTTTAATACGTTAAAATCATTATATGGGTAAAGGTCGTGAAATTCGACCGAAGTGCCGCTACTGTTAAATACAGAAAACCATATAATGTTTTCTCCTCGAGCAAGGGCGTGTTAACATGTATCCTTCTTGAGAGAGAAGGTTTTTTGTTGCAAAATTATTTACAAACTTTTAACTTTTAATTTTTAGTTTTTAGTTTAAATTATGCCAATTTATACAAGAACAGGAGACAAAGGAAAAACATCACTTTTTTCAGGTAAAAGAGTGCCTAAATATTCCCGGCGCGTTGAAGCGTATGGGACAGTTGATGAACTCAATAGTGTAATTGGCGTGGTGATTGGGCAAATGCAAAAATCAAAAATAAAAAACCAATCCGCCAGCTGGCGGATAAAAGTAAAAAGTGAATTAATTAAGACCCAGTCAGATTTATTAAATATCGGTTCAGCATTAGCCTCGCCAAGAAGTCTCAATGAGCAGGCGCGAATTAAAAATTTAGACAAAAGAGTGTTAGAATTTGAAAAGTTTATCGATCTAATGACAGAAAAAATATCACCTCTTCGCAATTTTATTTTGCCAGGGGGCGGAAATGCAGGGGCCATGTTGCATTTTGCTCGTTCGGTGTCAAGAAGAGGAGAGCGAAGAATAGCTGAGTTAGCATCCAAAGAGGAAGTTAATAAAAATATAATTGTTTATTTCAACCGTTTATCTGACTTATTATTCACTATGGCGCGTTTTGTGAATTTCAAAGAAGGGAAAAAAGAAATTATTTGGTCCTCCAAATCTTAGCATTCGGCTTTTCAGTACTATTCGCACACGTCTCATGTTGCGATTATAGGAGGATGAAAAAAGGTAGATATGGCAAAAGAACTTCTTCAATATAACATTGATTACGATAGACATGAAAGCGATTCTGAGTTTTTGAAAACTCAAATTCAAACTCATTTAAAGGAACGATTTAATACATTAATCTCAACAGTCGAATATGAGATAATCGATGAACATTTGGTAAGGCCAGGAAAAACTGAACCATTCATAAATTCTATAAAAAGAGGAAGAGATATTATTCAAAGTCTTAGTCTAAATACTGTTGATTTTGACAGGGAAGATGCAGAGGTGAGAGGTTTTGAAGAAAAAATTGATCCATTTTTATCAAATCCACAAACTTCTCTAGGAAGTAAGATTTTATCTATTAGTTTAAAAGGAGAAGAAGGGTCAAAATACCAGCATAATTTTTATGACATTTTTACTCTTAAAGCAAGAAATGGAAAAAGGTATGTGGAGATGTCACGGTATAGTTCTGTCTTAACAGCGCAAGATTATAGTTTGCGTCTTGATCTATATCCAAAAAATCCTCTTTCAGCCGCACAGTTTTTGGCAAATCCTATTTTAATCAACAATGTTTTTATAACTGCCGAACAAATTCACCAAGAACTTCATGAAAAGCATGAATATATGGAATCTTCGGATTTTGATGAGATTTGGAAGATTGTTAGGTACTCAACTTTTGTTGAGCGTTATCTTCGAAATCGTGATGCCCACTCATTTAATGCAATTCTTAATTTTGCAGATGAAGTTTGGGAGAATGAAAAGAGAAGAGAACAAGGAGATGGCAATATAGATTATTCAAATTATGTTCCATCCTATAATGAAGTAAGATATTTTGAAGAGAAAGAAGTGCGGCAAGTTGCAACAGGATGCCCGGGGAAATCCGGAGCAAACGCCAACGATAATAGCCCATGGTCAGTTTCCGAATTCGATTCAGATTATAGTTTTGATAAACCGGGTCCTTGCAAGAGGTGTGGAAGTGATGTTAAATGCGGCCCCTGTGGTATTTGCAGAAATTGTGATATGGAAATGAGAAGAGGGCAAAGCTTCAAGATTGCTGCGTAATATATTGTCAAGCAATTATAATGACAGAGTGCTTATTTAGTGCTATTATGTTTGTGTATGGATGATGTTAATAAATCAGGTTTGCAACAGCCGGTATCGGATGGGGTAGACGCATCGGGAACTGAAACCGTAGAGGGCGTTAATCCTGTTTCAACTTTACCATCAAAAGAAGGGCAGCCTAAAGAAGTTATTAAACTATCAGATGCTGGACCAGAAATTAATCCAGAGCTTAGAGAAATTGGCGTTGAAGGTGCGCCAAAAGAACCAACATTGGAATTTAGACAGCAAGAACAAGTTGTAACTCCAACACAACCTATTGTTGCTCAAGTATCACCTGTATCAATTCCTTTAGCTTCAGATTTGCCAATGACAGAAACCCAGGCCATGCAGCTTAAAAAAAACAGCAAGCCTACGGATACGAGTTTTGGGCGAGCATGGACAACTCTTAGAGAAATATTTAAGATAAAAAATAGGAAAATACAGACTCAATCGGCATAAAAATTTAAAGAGTTAATTCTATGTATAATCCAAATTTTTTCATACAAAATCTTACGACATTTTTAATAACGTTTCTACTAGCCTTTATTGGAATAATCATTGTTGCCCTTTTTTTATTTCTACTAGGATATGTTCTTATTATTCTATATAGAAATAGAGGCAGAGAGAAGGAATCTTTAGACTCAACTCTTATTCAGGTTTTACTCCCGCGCGATAATGAAATTAAAATCGATGTTGCCGAGCAAATGTTTACAAGTTTTGCTTCAATTAGAAAAGGAGGGAGATTCTCTTTTTTAAAACTTCAACCTCATCTCTCATTTGAGATTGTAGGAATGCCTGAGGATATCCGTTTTTATGTAAATACACCAAATAATCTTCGTGATTTTGTAGAAAAACAGATTAACGGAGCATATCCTGAAGCAGAAACAAAAGAAGTTGAAAGCAAAAATTTTAATAAAGAAGGGTATGCTATTGGAAATGACTATAACATTTTTCCAAAAGAGGGAAAAGTAGTATTTACAAGTTTAAGACTTAAGTCTTCGAACTATCTGCCGATAAAAGTTTATAGAGATTTACCAACAGACCCTTTATCTTCGCTAACATCGGTTCTGGCAAAAATGGCAGAAGGCGAGGGCGCGGCGATCCAGATTATAGTAAGCCCCGCAGATTCTAAATGGAAAAAGCTAGGAAGAAATTATATTGCCAAAACCAAAAAAATGGAATCAAATCCTGAAACCGCAAAATATGCGGCAGACCCAAAAGAGCTTGAGGGAATTGAAAATAAGATTGGAAAACCTGGTTTCGATGTCGTTATCCGAATAGTTGTCTCATCAAAGACGATCGAACAGGCACAAGCTCATCTTAATAATATTGTAAATAGCTTTAGCCAATTCGACGGCTTGAACTCATTTACCAGAAACACTCATAGATTTAAGGGGATGTTTGTGAAGGATTTTATTTACAGGTTTATGCCGCTACGTAGACAGACCTCGGTTTTAACCAATGAAGAGCTTGCTACAATTTTTCATTTTCCTAACAAAACCGTTGAAACGCCTCATATATTTTGGGTTACTGCCAAAAGAGCACCAGCGCCAGTACAGATCCCTCAAAGTGGACTTTTCTTGGGCAAAAGTACATATAGAGGTATTGTAAAACCCGTATACATGACTCTTGATGACCGAAGACGGCATATGTATATTATCGGAAAAACCGGAACAGGCAAATCAGAATTTTTAAAATCAATGATTATGCAAGACATAAGAAACGGCGAAGGGCTTTCGGTTATTGATCCGCATGGAGATCTTATAGATGAAATTTTAAAACTTATTCCGCCAAAAAGAGCAGAAGACGTTATTCTATTTGATCCATCAGACACACAAAGACCCATGGGGCTTAATATGCTTGAGTCGCAGACTGAAGAGCAAAGACACTATATTGTCTCATCAATTATAGGTCTTATGTATAAACTCTTTGATCCTCATCAGACAGGAATTATTGGTCCTCGCTTCGAGCATGCAATAAGAAATGCAATGCTTACAGTGATGTCTGAGCCAGATAGCACTTTTGTTGAGGTCGTTAGGGCTTTAACTGATGTTTCTTATGTTCAAGAGATTTTACCCAAAGTGCAGGATCCAATTGTGAGACGCTATTGGACAGATCAAATTGCGCAGACTTCGGACTTTCATAAATCCGAAGTCTTAGATTACATCGTATCAAAATTTGGACGTTTTGTTACTAATAAAAATATTAGAAATATAATTGGACAATCATACAGCTCATTTCAGTTCAGACGCGTCATGGATGAAGGGAAGATTTTATTGATTAATCTTTCAAAGGGCAAGATAGGAGAGGAAAATTCAAACTTCTTAGGACTTGTTCTGGTTCCCAAGATTTTGGTTGCTGCAATGTCAAGACAAGATGTGCCAATTGACCAGCGACATGACTTCTTCCTTTATGTCGACGAATTTCAAAATTTTGCAACGCCTGATTTTGCCCAAATTCTATCGGAAGCCCGTAAATACCGCCTTAATTTGATTGTTGCCAACCAGTTTATTGGACAAATGGAAGAGGAAGTTAAAAATGCCATTTTTGGCAACGTAGGTAGCGTTTTAGCCTTTAGAGTTGGGGTGACTGATGCAAATTATCTTCAGCACGAATTTCAACCTGTCTTTTCGGAGTCAGACCTTATAAACATTGAAAGATTTAATACTTATGTTAAAACCATTGTAAATGGTGAGCCGGTTACACCTTTTTCTATGGATTTAACCCGAGATATGAGCGAGGAGAAAAAACTTGCAAACCCAAGGGTTTCAGAGTTAATTAGGGAACTTTCAAGACTTAAATATGGGAGAGATGCAGCAGTGGTTGAAGCCGAAATCGCCAAGCGGGCAAAACTTTAAAAACACAAAATACTTCTTGACAATAACGCACAAGATTCGTATATGCCTTATCTGTTATCGATATTAGATTAAAGGAGAAGGTTATGATGGGGATTAAGGTGATAGCATATTATTATAGCACAAGAATTTGACTTGTGGTATAATTTTTTTGAATTTTGGGCCCGTAGTTTAACGGTAAAACGGGACTCTTATAAAGTCTTGTCGAAAGTTCGACTCTTTCCGGGCCCACA
>CAYZZF010000018.1:0-10171 GCA_964483115.1 uncultured Gammaproteobacteria bacterium
TCCCTCCGTATGGAATTTGATTTAGATACATCTCCAAGATTTTGTCTTTTGGGTATAAGGCCTCTGTGGCAAAAGAAAGTAAAACCTCTTTTATTTTCCTAAGTATTGTTCGTTCTGGAGTAAGGAGGCTGTTTTTTACCAATTGTTGTGTAATAGTTGATCCTCCCTGAACTTGACGTTCTACGACTATAGAGAAGATTGAGCGTATAATCGCTTTGATATCTATAGCTCCGTGAGTATAAAAATCTTTATCTTCAATTGCAATAGTCGCTTCTCTTACATACTTTGGCATTGAAGACAGAGGTGTAAAAGTTTGATTTTTTTGGGCATAGATTGTATATAAGAGCTTGCCGTTTCTGTCAAAGATTTGAGTGGATTGGGAGAGATTACTACTTGATAATTTGGTCGGGGAAGGGAGATCTTTTAATATAAATGCATAGAATAGAATAGCAAACAAGATGAAGAAAGGGACAATAATTCTTAAATACTTAATTTTTTTGCTCGCTTTTAACATAGGTTATATGATACCATCATTTTAAACAATAAGACAATAGAAACCTTAAGTAATATAAATATGGATTTGATTAATGGCTTAAATTTATTTCTAAAATCTTCTCTTGGGAAATTAGGTCTGAATTGGCTTGATTCTGTTATTTTAATTGTGCTTCTGCTTTATGCAGTTGAGGGATACTCTGCTGGATTTATCTTAGCATTATTTGATCTTGTAAGTTTTGTACTCTCGTTTATAATAGGATTAAAATTTTATTCATTTATCGCAGCTCTTTTGACGAGAAATTTTTCTGTATCTGCGGGATTTTCCAATGCAATCGGATTTTTAATCATTGTTTCACTTTCCGAAATAATTATTGGGTTGTTTTTGAGAAAAATTATTTATTATCCATTCACAGTTCGGTTTAGAATAAAAGGCCGAATTTTGGAGAATATTGATCATGTTCTTGGAGCAGTATCTGGGATTTTTTCAGGTCTTGTTTTAATAGCTTTCCTCTTAACGGTTATTATTGCCCTGCCTGTATCGGTTTTTCTCAAACATTCAGTATCAGAGTCGAAAATAGGCGATATATTAAATGCGAGAACGCAAAGGTTTGAAAAAGATCTTAATAATATATTTGGAGGGGCTATTAATGAGACCTTGAATTTTTTAACTGTTAAGCCGGAGAGTAATGAAACTCTTAATCTTAATTTTAGAACCAATAAGTTTTCTGTAGATCGAAATGCCGAGATTCAAATGTTTTCTATGGTTAATAACGAGCGCACTTCAAGAGGTTTTAAAGCATTGGTTATTGATGGAAAACTTACCCAAGTAGCACGCGAGCATTGCGAAGATATGTTTAGTCGCGGTTATTTCTCCCACTACACGCCAGAGGGACTATCACCTTTTGATAGAATGGCACAAAATGATGTTTCATTTAGTTTCGCTGGAGAGAATCTGGCTCTGGCGCCAAATGTTACAATTGCGATGCAAGGATTCATGCAGAGCCCGGGTCATCGGGCAAATATTCTCTTTTCTAATTTTGGTAAAATTGGGATTGGGGTAATTGATGGAGAGATTTATGGAGAGATGTTTTGTCAGGAGTTCACAGATTAGCATCAAGTATTAAGTAGTAAGTATTATGTATAAATTCCCAAATTTAAGAGATGCCAAAGTTAAAGGCCAAAAAGTTTTTTTAAGAGCAGATCTTGATGTACCGCTGTCGCAACAAACAACAAACAACAATCAACAGTCAACAATCGAAGATGATACAAGACTTAAAGATTCCTTGTCTACGATTGAGTATCTTCTAAAGAAGGGAGCGACTGTGTTTATTGCAGGGCACTTAGGAAGACCCACCAAACAATTTTCAATTTTAAATTTTAAATTTTCAAAGACAGAAAAAGAATTTAATCTCAAACCTATAGTTAGCTGGTTTAGTAGACATTTTAATGATATAAATCATTATAGTGAAATACCAATCGGTAAATTTTATGGTTGGAAAATTTCCGATCATTTATTTCTGCTAGATAATTTGCGGTTTTATGACGGAGAGGAGAAAAATGATCCTGAATTTTGTGAAAAACTTGCCTCATTGGCAGATATCTACGTAAATGATGCATTTGCAGTTTCTCACAGAAGCCATGCTTCAATAGTCGGAGTCGCAAAGCTCTTACCTCATTTTGCGGGATTTAGGCTTAAAAAAGAAGTAGAAAGTTTAGGAAATATTTTGGAAAACCCCAAAAGACCTCTTGTTGTTATTGTTGGAGGAGCAAAAATCGAGACAAAACTTCCAGTAGTTGAGAAGATGCATCAATTTGCTGATTATGTCTTGGTTGGAGGAAAAATAGCTGAGGAGGTAAAAACTCTCCTTAAGGTGCAACATGAGAAAGTAAATCCGCCAGGTGGCAGAAAGTCAGTTCTTCTTGTTGCAGATTTAAGCGAGAAGGAAACTGATATAACTTCAAAAGATTTGGAAAATTTTCTTCAGATTATAAACCTTGCCAAGACAATTGTTTGGAATGGGCCGATCGACAAGATATTAACTCCACCAAAGGTGGAACAAATCTCAAATAGCTCAAGCGCAAAGTTGGCCGGGGGAATTATTGGAAGCGGTGCATATACAGTAGTGGGAGGGGGAGATACTTTGGGACTTTTGAGAGAGCTTAATCTTCTTAACAAGTTTTCCTTTGTTTCAACCGGCGGCGGCGCAATGCTCGAGTTTCTCTCCGGAGGAAAACTGCCGGGAATTGAGGCTTTGACTAGCCCTTAACAGCTTATACATAATGTTGTATATTAATGCCATGAGTGATTTTATTTTCATTATTGTTAGTGTGGTTTATAGACAAGGAGCTTATAAAAATTAAATTAAAGTCGGCGGCGCAACGTTCGAGTTTCTTTCAGAAAAAAACTGCCAGGGATAAAAACCCTAATTCATTAATTACGACCTAAGAATCTTTACTTACCAACTTGTTCTGATATGATCTATTGCGTAGTTTAAATCTCCCCCGACTTTTTTTTTCGGATTAAAAATATTCTGCGGATCAAAAATTTTTTTGGTTTCCTCAAAAAGCTTTACGATTTCTTCACCATACATTTGTTTAAGATAGGGAGTTCTTATAAGTCCATCATTGTGTTCTCCGGTTATTGATCCGTGATATTTGGTGATAATTTCATAAACCTGATCAGAAATCTTAGGAATTGCGGTTCGGACATTAGGATTATTAATATCAACCAGAGGAATTATGTGGAAATTTCCGTCTCCTGCATGCCCCGCGACCGTGAAGATAAACTCTGGATGCTGTTTTAAGATATCGGTAACTTTAGGAATTACGTCTCCAATAAACTCAGGTTTTATGACAAAGTCATCAATAAAAGGAGCGGTATGCTTATCTCTTATTTTTTTTCGCAATAGGTTAAAACTCTCTCTTCTTACTAGCCAGTATCTTTTTTCCTTATTTTCAAGCGCTGTTTGAGTCTGGGGATGGAGAGGCTCAAGCTTTTTGCGCAATTTGGCTACTTTTTCTTTAACTTCCGAGAGATTATCGCTTGTGAAATCAACCTGAAGCACTAATTTTGGCAAACTTCTGCCTGTAAATAGATCGAAAAATGCCGGAAGGAAAGCAATGCCCGCTTCAATAGAGCCAAAGAAACCAAGCTGTTTTAGAAATTCCGGAAAGTATTTTAAGGCAAGTTTTAAGGTATTGTCATCATAGGATTCAAAACTTTCAGGCGAAAGTGCTAAAACGTCATTTATAATTTGTCCAAGATGGGACATGTCGTGGAGGTAGATAATTAACATATCGCGGTGCTTGTGAACCGGAACAAGTCGCAAGTCTCCTTCCAAAAGTAAACCGAGCGTTCCCTGAGCACCCACAAATAATTGTGTGAGGTCAAAATTTTTCTTTTCAGGATCCCAGACATTCCAAAGGAAATATCCGGCTGAATTTTTTGTAACATCAGGTCTCGCCTTAGTTATTAGTTCTTCGTTGTTAGTTATTAGTTCATACATTTTCTTATAAATATTTCCTTCAAAGTCATCCTTTACCATTTTTTGGTTTAAATCTTCCTCTGAAAGTGGTTTTAATTCATATGTATTTCCATCAGATAAAATCATTTTCATTCTTTTTACATATTTTTCAGTCTTACCGTATTTAAGGGATTTTTCACCCCCTGCGTTATTGTTAAATATTCCTCCCATTGCACAAAGTTCACGGGATGCAGGATAAGAAGGAAAAATCAGATTATATTTCAATGTCTCTTTTTCGAAATCACGATAAAAAACACCCGGCTGGGTCGTTGCCGTATCCCCGTTTATTATAGGTGTTTTATTGAAGTATTTACCAAAGGCAACAATAATAGATTCGTTAATTGAGCCTCCCCCCATGTCTGTTCCAGCAGCCCGTCCGGTGAGAGAAAGAGACGGATTGTTTTTTTTGTTTTCGTTAACAAACTTAACCAGAGCTTTTACATCTTCTTCGTCTTTTGGAAAAACAACAAGCTTAGGTTTTATTTCAAAAAGTGAAGCATCATGGCTGTATTCGGTAAGAGTTTGATCATCTGCTACAACATCACCCTTAATATTTTTTTCCAGTTTATTTAAGAGATTCGGATCCATAAAAGTCAAATCCAAAGTTACAAATCACAAATAAATTCAAAATATAAAATTCCAATACCTAAATGTTTTGGATTTTGAAAATTTGAATTTAGATATTATTTAGGATTTGTTGCTTTGAATTTATAATTTTCTTGCAATTACTTTTTTCACTGCTTGAACTATGGCTTCTTTATCCATTTTGTACTTTTTCATAAGTTCTGAAGGTTTACCAGATTCAGCAAAAGTATCCTGAAGTCCTATAAATTCAATAGGAGTTGGCCTATTTTTAGCTAAAACTTCAGCAATTGCTCCACCCAACCCTCCCATGACTTGATGATCTTCTACTGCAACTACAGCGCCGCATTTTTCTGAAAGTTTAACAATATTGTCAGCATCAATCGGTTTTATAGTTGATGTGTTTACAACAAGGGTATTTATATTTTCTTCCTCTAAACTTTTTGCCGCAAGAAGCGCCTGATAAAGAATATGGCCGGTCGCAAAAATCACAGTTTGGGGATTTTCTGATATCCAGAAGGTCTGATTCTTTTCTGTTTCAAAAGGAGTTTCACTACTTGTAATAACTGGAGTATTATCACGTGTCAATCTAAGATAAACAGGGCCGTCAATTTCTGCTGCTTTTAAAGTTGCCCTTTTTGCCTCAAAAGTGTCACAAGGAACTATTATTGTAATATCAGGCCAGACTCTAGTTATAGCGATGTCCTCAGTTGCCTGGTGAGTTACGCCGTCAGGGCCTGTGACGATTCCGCTGTGGTGCCCTGCAATTTTTACATTCGATTTGTTATATACAATAGTAGTTCTTATTGTCTCCCAATTTTTACCGGGAGAAAAAGTTGCATAGGATGAAATAAAGGGAATTTTGCCTGAAATTCCAAGACCTGCGGCGATTGCGGCCATATTTTGCTCAGCTACTCCACATTCAAAAAATCTATCTGGAAATTTTTTTGCAAATCCTTCTGCCTGCGTTGACTCTGAAAGATCAGCTGTTAAAACTACAATATTTGGATTTTTCTCTCCCAATTCAACCAACCCTTCTCCATAGCCTCTTCTGGTTGCCTTTTGTTCAACATCCTTATCGAAAAGTTTTGGATTTAATTTTAAATCTTTATTTAACATATATCTTTGCGCTTTGGTCGACAATCGCACATTGTAAATGACGCTTGGCTGCAATAATTATTTTTAAAAATTTGTCTGCCTTGCTAAGTAACGCCGACTAACAATAACTAATTCAGGACTTAATTAAAAGACCACAGTCGGCATCCAGTTCATTTGTAAGCGGATTGTCTCCCAGTGTTATTTGAGATTTGCGATTTGAGATTTGAGATTTCATTGGTGTTCGCTTCGAATTTTCCCTTGCAAAGTTCTAAGTTCTGAGAGAGCTTTTACCGCCTCCTCCTTATTCGGCGGTTTGCCATGCCAATGGAAATCTTTTTCCATAAAATCAACATCTTTGCCAGGAATTGTATATGCGATTATTACAACTGGTTTTTCAGTTATCGCACATGCCTCTTTTATAGTATCAACAAAAGCTTTGATATTATTTCCATCAACTTCCAGAACTTCCCAGTTGAATGCTTCATATTTGTTTTTCAACGGTTCAAGAGGCATGACATCTTCGGTAAATCCATCAATTTGGATATTATTTCTGTCAATAATGTTAGTTAAGTTGTTTATTTTATATTTGCCAGCAAACATAGCTGCCTCCCAGATATTTCCTTCTTGATGCTCTCCATCAGAGGTTATGCAGTATATATGATTTTTTTTATTATCAAGTTTTGCTGCAAGTGCCATGCCTATTGCTTGAGAAAGTCCTTCCCCTAGTGGTCCTGATGTTGTTTCAACTCCAGGAACTGTACCTCTGTGCGGATGGCCTTGAAGACGTGAATTAATTTTTCGCAAAGTCTTGAGTTCTTCGATGGGGAAGTAGCCAGATAGTGCCATACTTGCGTAGCGAACAGGACAGATATGACCATTTGAGAGAATAAGCCTGTCTCGATCCTCCCAACCTGGATTTTTTGGATTATGTCTTAAGATATGAAAATAAAAGGCTGTAAAGATATCTGCCATTCCTAAAGGTCCGGCTGAATGACCTGATCCTGCCTCAAGTAGAGACTCTATAATAAGCCGTCGTGTCTTAACAGCGATAAGTTCAAGCTCTTTTAACTTTTCATCATGAAGCTCGGGTATCATTCTTATTTTATATTACAGAAAAAGTAAAAGGATTTGCAAATTTCTTCTTCTTTTCTGTCGAGAAAAGAAGCAAAAGCTCTCGTCAACATCCCATTTCATGCTTTCGAAATTAAACTTTCTTATTGGGTGATAACACCCCTCTGCAATATCACTGGTTTCTCCTGGTGCACTCATTTAATTTCTCATGCATTTCACTTTCGAATTGGCGAAATACTTAAGACTTTAATATTATTATAAGGTCTGAGACATTCGAGGCTAGTCTTCCTGTTTCCATTCCATCATCAACTTTTTCAAAAAATTCTAAACTGTTATTGTTGTCCAAAAATTCCTGAGGAGTTAAATCCAACTCCCTCGCCTTCTTAAGTGTTTTAAAATCTCCTATGGCGCCGGCAAAATGGGAATTATCAAAGCCATCTGAATCAAAAGAAGCGATTACAGTTTTATCATCCAAAAAGGGTAGGGCTCCAAGGACAACTTCCTGATTTCTTCCACCAAGTCCTGCTCCTGTTACTTTAACCGTTGTTTCTCCTCCGACTAAAAGAACTGAATTGTCAGAAGTTTTATCAATGAGCTCTTTCCCTACATTTCTTGCTATCCCCTGAAATCTGTCGGAAAATATTTTTGCTATAAACCCAAGTTCTTGTGTTTTTTTCTCCATTGCCTCAAGTGCGGTAAGATTGCTTAAAACCAAAATATTGAAAACATTTTTAAAATACTTGTCTTCCTTTGATGTTTCAATTAGACTGTCTTTAAGCTCCGAAACAAGGTCCGACCCTGCAAAGTCTGCAAAGTACTTATTTAATATCTCTTTGGCATCGTCACTTGTTGTATCATCTTTTACAGTGGGGCCGGACGAAATAACAGAAAAATCATTTCCAGGGACATCAGAATAAATTAGGCTTATAACAGTTGCGGGATAAAGATGTTTTGCAAGGCCTCCGCCTTTAACGGCGGATAAATGTTTTCGGACAGTATTTATTTCGGATATGTTTGCACCCGACTTTAAAAGACGATTATTTATCTCAATTAATCTTTCAAGTGGAATATTTGGAGATTCAAAAAGTGCAGATCCTCCACCTGCTATAATAACTATTACCAAATCTTTTTGCGTTAAATCTTTTATTTCTCTTAAAACATTGTTTGCAAAATCTATATTGACTTGAGAAGGGAGAGGATGGGTGCCTTGCGTAAATTTTATTTTTGTAAAAGTATCCGGGTTAGTGTCTATAACGTATCCTTTAGTAAGTTTATCTCCAATTTTGTATTCGATGATCTTTGAATTTTTTGAAGATCCCTTACCAAAACCAAGCAAAAATATTCTATCAAATTCTCCAAGGTTAAAAGTTTTGTCTTTTATAGTAAGTAGATTATTTTCTAATTTGAAGTTTTTGTCAGTTACTTCCTCCGGCTGAATTGAAGAGAGAGCAGATTCTATAAGGTCAAGTATAATTTTTCGGTTTGGAGTTTTGGCAAGATTAGAAAAATTTTTGATAAACATCGTATTAAATTAGTGTATATCAATTCTTTTTAAATAGCAACAAATATAGGTCTCTTGATAAATTTTTTTTATTTATGTATTCTATATTTTATGATAAGAGTTGCAATTAATGGTTATGGGAGAATTGGAAGGGTTGCCCATAGAGTAATTTTGGAAAAACATACGGGAGAAATTAATGTAGTTGCTATTAATGCAGGTTCCTCAACTGATATAAAAGGCTGGATGTACCTTTTAAAGTATGACACGTCTTACGGAGTGCTCCGTGATCATACTTTAAATTTCAAATTTCAAATTTCAAATCTCAAAGATTCTATTGGCTCGCTTGTTATTGATGAGAAAGAAATCCCGGTTTTTTCACAAAAAGACCCAAGCCTTCTGCCTTGGAAAGATTTAAATGTGGACGTAGTTATGGAATCAACGGGTCATTTTACAACAGAAGAGAAATTGAAAACCCATCTTCAGGCAGGGGCAAAGTCAGTAGTTTTATCAGCTCCTATCAAGGAGGGAAATGTTCCGACTTATGTTATGTCTGTCAATTCAAAAGATTATAAAGGTGAAAAGCTTGTAAATAATGCCTCTTGTACTACAAATTGTATTACCCCAGTTGCAAAAGTAATGGTTGATCACTTTGAAGTTTTGAAAGCGATGATGACAACAATTCATGGCTACACATCAGACCAAAGGCTTCAAGATGGCGGACACAAAGACCTAAGGCGGGCTCGAGCAGCAGCAGAAAACATAATTCCAACTTCAACTGGAGCAACAATTGCAGCCGCCCAAGCACTACCGCAGTTAAGTGGCATTTTTTCAGGTCTTGCCATTAGAGTTCCGGTTGCGGTTGGTTCACTTTCTGATTTTACGTTTTTACTAAAAGATGATACTACTGTTGATAAGATAAATGAAATTTTTAGAAAAGAAACTCAAAAGCCAGAATATCAAGGAATTCTTCAAGCTACAGAAGATCCAATTGTATCAAGTGATATAATCGGCAATCCTCATTCTGCCATAGTTGATCTTTCTTTAACACAGGTAGTTGGCGGGAGTTTAGTTAAGATCATTGCCTGGTATGACAATGAATATGGATATGCGAATAGGCTGGTTGAAGAGGTGATTTTAGTTGGAAAATCACAAATCCAAACTTAAATTCCAATCTCAAAGCACCAAATTCCAAAAAATACTTAAATTCAAATTTTCAAAATCCAAAACATTTAGGTATTGGAATTTTATATTTTGAATTTATTTGTGATTTGTAACTTTGGATTTATGATTTGACTAGATTAATTAGAATAATTGGAAATTCTTTATGATAGATTTACCCGATATTAAAAACATTACGGTTTCGGGAAGAATTGGTTCAGGAGCCACAACCTTGGCAAAAAAACTTTCAGAAGTCTTGGGGTGGAAAATGCTTGAGGGCGGGCAGATCTTGCGAAAAGTCAATAAAGATGTTGGTGCGACAGTTGTCGAGACAGATAAAAGACCTGACAAATTTGACCTTGAATATGAAGAGAGAGTAAAAAAGATTTTAAGAAAAGAAGAACACCAAATTATACAAAGTCATTTAGCCGGATTTGATGCACAAAATATTCCAGGAGTTTTTAAAATACTCCTGGTTTGCGAAGATGAAAAAGGTAGGGACAAGACAGAAATTAGGATAGACAGACTTGTAAATAGAGATAAAATTCCTGTCAGGCAGGCAAAATATGAGGTAAAAGAAAGGGAAAAAAGAAATTTGGAAAAATGGAGTAGACTTTACGCAGAGAGTGATGCAAATTGGGTTTACTGGGATAAAAATTACTATGATTTAGTTATAAATACCTATTCTCATAACCAAGATGAGACTCTAAAGATAGCTCTTAGTGCAATCAGATACTCTCCA
>CAYZZF010000019.1:0-9999 GCA_964483115.1 uncultured Gammaproteobacteria bacterium
AATTGGAAGATGAAGTCCTACTTATCTTCTACTATCGAACTTACCTCTACAACAGTAAAATTGCCTCTCTTTGGAATTTGCGCAAATGTGGGCATGGGAGGAAACGTCGCAGGTTTATCTTTTAAGGATCTGAAATAAAATACGATGTTAATATAGGTGTTAGGTTGCGGATCAAACGAGATTGGAAGAATTTGTTTTGAAGTTTTTTTATCAAAGAAGGAAACAAAGATATATGGTGAAGTCATTTTTTCTTTTGCATATTCAGTAAGATCATTTGTCTCTTTTTCATTTAACCCAAGACTCTTCCCATAATAGGAAAGAACTTCTGAAAGGTTCTCTTCTGAAGCCACAGTTCCATAAGGCGGGGGAGTAATATCTTGTGTTGCAGGTGTGTACTTATATTCGATACTTTCATATGTATTTCCACTAATATCCATCTTTCCATTTGGACTAAGGACTACATTATAGCCATTTGGCGGATATGGCGGGCTGGGAGAGTATATATCCGTAAGTATCTTTACATTCACCCTCATACCCTCTGGACCATATAAATAGAGCGGACTACCAAAGCAAACAGCAAGTCCAAATTCGTTTGTTGTGCCGGTGCAACCACCAAAATCTGCGATTGGGGGTAGAGTTTCTGTATATGGAAGGTCGCTACTCTGTTGTGTAAATCTTTTTGGCGCAAGATTGGGTTTGAAGACAAATGTTTCAAGTTGCAGTTGCTGGCGTTGCGTACTCGACGGTTTTTCACCACCAGCAAAATAAGAAGAGGGGGTAATCCCAATAAATTGTATCAAGCCGTCTTTAAGACCTATTGGGCTAAGACGCGATGTAGCTATGTCCAATGTTGAGGCATTTGTGAGAAAGTATGCGTAAGAAATTCCAAGATTGCCAAGTGTCGAGAGTGAGTAGGACTCCTTTCCGACAAGAAGCATCTGCGGGGAAACAAAGCTTACAAAAGTATTTTGAGGATAGCCTAGATTTTCAATTCTTTTGGGTGTTTGAGAGCTCAAGTCATAATAGTAAAATTCTGTTGAGACAACTTCGTTTTTTTTATCATTTAGGAGTAATCGGGTAAATACGAGACTCCTTCCTTCTTTGTCCCAAAAAATAAAAGAGTAGATATTTTGATTAGAGATATTTGGAAGTTTTATCCTTGTTTTTGTTTGGGTATCCAATAGATCTATTGTGTTTGGAATAAGAATTGCCTGACGAGAGGTTTTCCCGTTTACTGTTTTTGCATCTGTTCCAGGTCCATTACTCCCATCGTATCCGGCAAAAGCAAGATACCTGCCGTTAGGAGAAAGAACTGGTTGAGTTCCATAAGTACCGTTTTGCATATTCTTAAGGTCTTGTTTGGTACTGCCTGTAAAATCTGATACACTCATTCCATATGCCCACCCGGCACCAGAGTTGGGAAGAAAGGTATCAAGATAAATCTCACCCGAGTTGGTAATTGCTCTTGGATAATGCACTGGTTGGCTTGCAGATTCATCATAGATAAGATACTTCTGGGTGGGTTTTTGAAGATCAAGAGAATATACCCGCGAGCTTCCATTCCTTAAGACTGCCGACCCGGAAGAAAACGCCACCTCCCAAGTAGTAAGATATTGCTTGTTAGGAGAAACTACATAGTCATCAACGCTAAATCCAGGCGCCGCATAAGCAACTACTTTTTTTGTGTTGTTTTGTATATTATAGATTGCAATCTCTCTTCCATAATCTTTGTCATCAGTATTGTTAATATAAAGGAGTTCTGTTGGGGAGAGAACTGTTACTTTCTTAATATTATTAGGAAGTTCTGCTAAGATAAACTCTTTTCCTTTGGCCATATCATAGGCTTTTACTACAGAGCTGTTACCTGTCCAAATCCCATAGACAAGAGTGTAGGAGGAGATAGGGATTGGGAGAGAGGAAGGATTTAGAAAGGATTGTGAATTTCCTTTAGGTTTTTCAAATGATTTTGAAGTAACTCCTATAGATGCTGCACCAAGAACTATTATGGAAAAAAGAAGAATGAAAAAGCCTGAAATATTTGTACGAGGATCGATATAGGAGAAGATCGTTTTTTTAATTTCGGTCGGGGATTCCCCAATTGGATTTTCCTCTGTTTGCTCCATAAATTGATAATACAAGTCAGCTGTAGATTTTGTCAATAAGATTTTTTAATATTTTATTTTAATATTTTATTGTAGTGCAACCTTGACCAATATCGCCTTCCTGCCTATCGCCATCACGGATAATGAATTCTGCTCGGTATGAATGTCCTTGGGTAAGACCAAGATTATCCACGCGCCAAATTATTTCTGCACCATAGCCCGGTTCAGATGGCCATGCATTTGGGAAATTAACATTTCGTTGAGCTGGAAAAGGATCAGCTCCTGGCCCAAGATTTTTATAATTCCTTTCTATTTTTTTAGATATAGTGAAATTCTCTTGATCTTTTGACTTCCATGTTCCATAAATTTCATCAGGTTTATAAGGTTTTCCTCCGTTTTCTGCATCACCTGATTTGCTATTCGGGTCACTTGTGATATCCGAAAGAAAAAGAGCAGGGAAGTAAGGTAAATTATTGCGATCTCTTGCCGTATCATCTCCTATGTTTATATTTGGACTTGCTATATGATCCGGGGATTTGGAGAGAGGAGACACATTTCCTGCTCCAAGCGTAAGCGGCCACTCATCAGTGTACCATATTTTGATAGCCCCGCCTGGCCCTACAGAGCCGCCGGGATCAGGACTTATTGCCCAGACAATATTTGGTTCAGCAGTTCCTCTCAATTTTCCATTTCCGCAGTCCTGGCTGGTTGGAGGCGGAGCCAGCGTTAAAAACTTTATAGGTTTAAGCTGTAGGTTTTTTCTTTCTGGATCAGGCGACATCTCTACCGGTATAAGGGGATTATTGCTAGTACTAGAGCTTATTTTATTTTGGTATATAAATTTCCCGACCAGAACTACTGCTAACAAAATTACCACAACAATCAAAATAAGAGACAAACCAATTCCGCCTTTATTTTTTGACATATAGATATATAAAAAAAGAGTAGCAGAAATATTTTTGAAGGTCAACAAGAAATTTTGGGGGATTAAATCAAAAGAAAAGCTTATTAAGTCTCTTTGATCTCTTTCAATCGCTTTCTTCCAGTAGTATTTAACAGTCGCAACGAAGGTCTTTGTCTTCCCGTCATTGCAGATTTATCTAAACTGGAATAATCTTTTTGAATATCTGTGACACTTGGCCCTCTAAGCATTGCCAAAAGTCTTGGAACAAATCCTCGTTTGTCAAATCTTGATATTCTTCGGGGAGTTTTCTCCCTTTTCTCAAATTCCTCTGGCAAAACTCTTTTAAGTTCTTCAAGATCAAAAGACGGCATAAAGTATTTATGTAGTTCTTCTGCCGTGACGGTTTCTGCATTTAATCCAAATCCTTGTATATGATTTCTCACTCGCTCTTGGTGGAACTGCCAATTCACAACTAGAAATGTTTCATTTTGCAAGTCTTTACTTTTCTGGTACTCTGCAACCGCTTTTATTTGGAGAGCAGTATTATCTAAATTAGGAATATTATCTAAATTAGGGACGCCTAAAATTATGACGTCCTCGTCTGGTACACCTAGTCCCAGAAGAGCATCTTTCATGAGATCTGTTGTTGATTTTTTGCCATGCCCAAATGTTGTTTCTCCGCAAAGAATAAGTTTTCTTGTTTGTCCATTTTTGTAGAGTTCGTATGCGGAGTTTAGGGCAAATGCGGAATAGAACGAAAGTCGCGACTCGCCTCGTCTTGGCTCAGAGTCTTTAAGATTGGAAGAATAGGGCATAACCACTGTGTGTGTGTGGAGTGTCTTAAGAATCTCAGGTACTGGTACTGTCGCTCCGCTTTCAGTCGGATGAGAATTAATTGCCTCAGTCATATCAACTTAAGTATTAAGTATATTACCATATTTCAAGAACCATTGTCAACTAAACTAATAGATTTCTCTAAATCAACTTACCTCTTGCAATTATATTTTTGGATATGTTAGGATTAGGAGACTCTCCTTCGTTAAAACTTCGGAGAGAAAGTGTCAAGAATGAAAACATGAAAGTTTATGAGCTGGTTTTGGTTTTGAAAACTTCTTTAAGCGAGGCAAACAGAAAAAAAGTTCTTGAAACCATCAAAGGTCTTTTTAAAGATGCTAAAATTATAAAAGAGGATGAATGGGGGCAAAAACCTTTAAGTTATTCTATAAAAAGAGAAATTTCCGGTTTTTATATTGATTTGGTTCTTGAGCTTAAAAGTGAAATTCCAAAAGACCTTGAGAAAAAATTTTTAACAAACGAAAATATACTTAGACACCTACTCTTGCGAGTAAAATAATTTTTAATTTGAAATTTGAAATTTGAAATGAAATAAAAATGTTTAAAAATTTAATAAATAAAAATTCATTAAAAATTGAAAATTTAAAATTTGTAAATTTTTGAGGTATGGCACGAAGTTTAAATAGGGTACAGATAATTGGCAATTTAACGCGGGATCCAGAACTTAGATATACCCCAAACGGTACTGCTGTTTGTTCTTTTAGTGTTGCAACTAACAGAAGCTGGACAACAGATACGGGAGAAAAAAGAGAAGAGGCAGAATTTCACAGAGTTGTTGCTTGGAATAAATTGGCAGAGATTTGCAGTCAATTTCTTCTAAAGGGAAGAAAAGTTTATATCGAAGGGAGACTTTCAACAAGATCCTGGAATTCTCAAGATGGGACTCCTAGGAGCACGACTGAGATAATCGCTTCGGACATGATTATTCTTGATTCAAGAAGAACTGAAGAAGAAAAATTGGAAGGCGAAGAGAAAAGGGAGCCAGAACCAGAATTAGAGAAATCAGAAGAAGGAATAGCTTCAAAAAAAGCAAAATCCTCAAAAGTCTCTGGTGCGGCAAAAGCTTCACCTTCTGCTGAGAAAGTTGAGAATGAAAAAGGAGAAAAAGAGGAAGAAATTGTCCCCGATGATATCCCTTTTTAATCTGTCCAACTGAGCGGACAGATTTTAAGAAACCTATGGTAAAAAAAACAATCAGAAGAACTACTCGTTTAAGGAAAATCGAACCGTGCTCTTTTTGTAAAGAGAATAAAGTTCCGTCTTTTCACAATGTTTCGGTTTTAAGACGTTTTTTAACAGAAAGAAATAAAATAATTCCAAGAGGAAGAAGCGGCCTATGCGCAAGACACCAAAAAGCTTTAGCCAAGAACATAAAATATGCAAGACATCTTGCTCTTTTGCCTTTTGTGCCAGGCTAGATTCAGTTTTATTCTATAAATTTTCTATAAATTATGAAGGGCGTTAAAAAATTTCAGGCGGTTCTTCTTGTTTTAATTGCATTTTTCCTAGGTTATTATTTTGGTGTTAGTAAAGTAAATTTTGATTGGAAAAACTACAGGCCGTCGATTTCAATTATCAATAAAGAGCCTCCTCAAGGCGCATCGAACGTAGATTTTTCAAATTTTTGGATCGTTTGGCAAGATATTCAAAATAAATACTACGATAGAACAAAGCTTGATCCCCAAAAACTTTTAAATGGGGCAATTACAGGTATGGTACAAAGTATTGGAGATCCATACACTTTGTATCTGCCGCCAGTTTCAAATACCAGTTTTAAAGAGGGATTAGCCGGTCAGTTTCAAGGAATTGGGGCTGAGCTTGCAATGAAGGACAAAAAGATTATTATAATTGCGCCACTTAATGAAAGTCCTGCCCAAAAAGCTGGTATAAAAGCAGGCGATACAATCCTTAAGGTAGACGGTGCATCCACAGATGGATGGAATCTTTCTCAGGCAGTTGGGAAGATTCGCGGACAAAAAGGGACAACGGTTACATTAACAATTTTACATAAAGATTCAAAGAGTCCCGTGGACATAAAGATGACAAGAGACGTAATTACTGTAAAAAGTGTTGATGGATATATTAAAAAAATTAAAGATATACAAGGAATTAAAATGACCGGCATACTAAAGACTTACGAAAATGATGATGTTATCTACATAAAACTTTCTCAATTTGGAGACAACACCAATAAAGATTGGCTGTCTTTAGTAAATGGTCTTGCTGTAAAATCTCAAAACGACAAAAACTTCAAGGGCATAGTTTTGGATCTTAGAAATAATCCCGGAGGATATTTAAGCGATGCGACATTTATCGCAGGAGAATTTTTAAGCGAGGGTAAACCTGTTGTTATACAAGAAACAGGAACAGGAGAAAAAACAACATTTTCTGTAAATCGCCGCGGGCTCTTTATTGATACGCCGCTTGTTGTGCTTATCAATAAAGGTTCTGCTTCGGCAAGTGAGATTGTTTCGGGAGCTTTAAGAGATTACAAAAGGGCAAAACTCGTTGGAGAAACTTCATTTGGGAAAGGGACAATTCAGGAAGCTGAAGATTTGACAAATAGCGCCGGTCTTCATATAACTATTGCAAAATGGTTAACACCTAATAATGAGTGGATCAACGGCAAAGGCTTAACGCCTGATATTTCAGTATCTCTTGATTCAAAAGACCAAAACCGCGATACCCAACTTGAAAAAGCAGTAGAAGAATTGCTAAAATAAGCTTATGCGAAGATTAATTGTTTTAGTTGTAATACTTATTGTTGTTTTGAGTGTTTTAAGCGCGGTAACGACATATTTGCCTCAAATAAACATATTGCCTAAATCAGTTGCTCCCAACATTATAGGAGAAAAAGTAAAAGTAGTTAGTGAAGAGTCAGCAACAATAAATGCCGTAAAAAAGATTGGGCCGTCGGTTATAACAGTGGCTGAAGAGTCACCGCCTCAGCAGCAAATTTTTAACTTCGGACCATTCTCGATTTTTGGTCTGCCGCAAGAGCAAGCACAGCCGCAGAGTATTGGTTCAGGCTTTATAGTATCTTCGGATGGATTTATAGTGACCAATAAACATGTTGTCTCAGATATTGGCGCAAAATATCAGGTCATAAGCAGTAATGATAAAAAATATAAAGTACAAAAAATCTATCGCGATCCCTTAAATGATATAGCAATTCTCAAAATTAATCCAGGTGAAAATCCCGGACAAACTCTAAAACCGGTTGAGATGGGAGATTCATCAAAACTTCAGGTTGGTCAATTTGCAGTCGCTATAGGAACGGCTCTGGGTGAGTTTAGAAACACAGTTACAACAGGAGTCATATCAGGTTTGGGCCGCGGAATTACGGCAGGAGACCAATTTCAAGGTTATGTAGAAAAGCTGGATAATGTTATTCAGACTTCGGCTGCTATTAACCCAGGCAATAGTGGTGGACCGCTTGTTAACTCTTCTAGTCAGGTAATTGGCATAAATACCGCAATAGCTTCAAGTGGACAAAATATTGGTTTTGCCCTGCCGATAAATATTGTTAAGGACTCGCTCAAGAATTTCTCAGAGAATGGAGAATTTCAAAGACCTTATCTTGGCATAGTTTACAGAGCGATTAGCCGCGATGTAGCGCTTCTTAATAATGTGCCGGAGGGAGATTATGTTCAAGATGTTGTGGTCGGTTCGGTCGCAGAGAAGGCGGGAATACAAAGAGGAGATATAATTACAAAAGTAAATGGTAAAAGAATAACAGCTAATAACGAGATTTCCAATATTATAAATGAGCTCAAAGTAGGCGACACAATATCTATTTCTCTTTGGAGGAATGGAAAAACAATCGATATTTCAGCAACTCTTCAATCCGCCCCGAATCAGTAACATTTATGACTTTCATGCAGAAAGACGTACCTCTTGAAAATTTCAATAGTTTTAAGATTGGTGGAAAAGCGAACTATTTTGTTAAAGTCGAGACAATCAAAAATTTGTTGCAAATGCTGGATAAATGGAGAAAATTGTCCAAAAATTTTTCTCGAAAAAAAAGAAATGTTTTTGTTCTCGGGAGCGGAACTAATCTTCTTATTGGCGATAAAGGTTTAGATGGATTAGTAATTCAGAATAATATAGATTTTATAAAGATTAAAGAGAAGAGAGTCAAAGAGCCGCGCCTGCGCCAATGCTTCGGCAGGCAAAAAGAGAATCAGAGAGTCAGAGTTTTGGTTGGGGCAGGGGCTAAAATTTCAGATTTGATTAATTTTTGTATTCAAAATTCTCTTTCGGGTCTTGAGTGGGCAGGAGGACTGCCCGGAACAATAGGTGGAGCAGTTAGAGGAAATGCAGGCGCATTTGGGGGAGAGATAAAAGATAATATTTATGAGGTTACAAGTTTAGATATTAAAACGCTTGAGATTAAGAAAAGAAAAAATAGAGGATGTGGCTTTGCGTACCGCTCAAGTATTTTTAAGAGTCAAAGTTTAGAAGAGTCAAAGAGCCGCGCCTGCGCCAATGCTTCGGCAGGCAAAAAGAGAGTCAAAGAGCCAGCAAGCCCAGAGATAATTGTAAGTGTTATTTTGACTTTAACAAGAGGTGCTAAGCATGAGATAGCAAAAAAAATTGACGAGAAGATAAATTATAGAAAAGACCGTCATCCTTTGGATTATCCAAACGCTGGAAGCATTTTTAAAAATATCCCTTTTGAAAATCTACCCAAAAAATCGGCAAATGAGCTCTCTAAATCTATCAAAAATGATCCTTTCCCAATTTTACCAACTGCAAAACTTCTGGCTGTTGCAGGACTTGCGGGAAAAAGGATCGGCAACGCAATGGTTTCCGATAAACATCCAAATTTTATCGTCAATCTTGGTAATGCAAAATCAGACGACGTTTTAAAACTAATTAGTCAGATCAAAAAAATTATTAGAAATAAATATCAAATAAATCTCGAAGAAGAAATACAATTCTTAACTAGCCACTAGCCACTAGCCACTAGCCACTAGCCACTAGCCACTAGCCACTAGCCACTAGCCACTAGTTGCTAGTTTATGGCGCTACTTCCTGATAGATTACATTTGACCTTTGGATAAGTTGGGGAGCATTTAAAATAAGATCAGGCCTGTTGGCTACTGATAAAGAAGGACATTGAAGATTTCCTGTACATAAATTTCTTTGATTTTGAAACGCTCCTCCAGTTCTTCCCGCATTAACGATAATTGCCCCTCCAACATTAAGCCTTTTATCAGAGCCCACCGAGCAATTATTTTGCCCCTGGACAATAAAGCTCTTATCGGCGCTGTAAAATCCCTCAAGATTCGTTGCTGTTGATGTATTTGAAGTTTCCCCAACACTGCTGTCTACATAGATATTGCCAGATACAATAAATGTTGCAGTTGAACCTTGAGGAACATATATCTGACTTTTTAATGTGAGATTACCCTTTACGAATATTACATAGTTGCTGTTGGCGGGGAAGGTGTAAGAGGCTGGCGATCCTGCTGCCGTCAAGGTAAGATCTCCGTTTGCAATGTAAGCTCCATGGCTCAAATTTGCTGGAAGGCTGCAGCTGCCTAGTCCACCTGTGCAGGAGCTTGAAATATCAATAGGAGTTATTCCTCCTTGTTTTGCAACTGCTCTTACGTAGCCGTAAGAAGTTGAGATAACTCCTTTTTGCGAAGAATAAACCTCAGGGTAAGCTATGCTGCCTACTGTCCAACCTTTGCTTGATGCACTCCCAGGAAAAAAATTCGCCAAAGAGTCGCCTGAATAGATAATACCAGGAGTTCCTCCGCTTGAGTTAATTGATGCATAGTCGGGAATTGTACCACAGCTTGTTGTTGAAGGAGGTATTTGGTAACTATATCCGCTATCAAATCTTATATCTGTGCCAGTTGACTGGACCCAGGGAATAGAATTGGTTATGCCAAAGTTGAGATTTATCACATTATTTTGTGGATTACAAGAAGCTCCGTTGGGAGTGTTGTTGTTCGTTGTTTTTGGAGAAAATGTGCAGCCTGTTCCTACAGTAACCGAGAAAGAGGCCGGAGTAGGATAAGTCATGTTGTATCCGGCAGGAGCTGTGTAAGATACTGTGTATGTGCCTGCCAGAATATTACCTATTGTATAGTTCCCTGTTGTTGTACTTACCGAACCACTTGTAGG
>CAYZZF010000020.1:0-9223 GCA_964483115.1 uncultured Gammaproteobacteria bacterium
AAAAAATGGGTTATTTTTGCGCCAAGAAGGGCCGAAAGACCTAAAGTAGACCAAGGGATAGGGCCAATATGCCCCTTTTGCATAGGCAGAGAGAAAGAAGAGAATGAAGTTTATAGAATCGGGGGACAGATCGGAGATAGTAACTGGCAGGTAAGAGTTGTTGTAAATAAGTTTCCCTTCGCACAAATTCATGAGATTATTATTCACTCACCGGATCATCACAAAAACTTTGACGAATTGCCACAAGATCAAGTCGAACTCATTTTAAAAACATACCGCCAGCGTTATAACATCCATAAAAAAAAAGGTCAAGTTTATATTTTTCATAATAGGGGAGAGGGGGGTGGAGAGAGTCTTCCACATCCACATACCCAACTTGTGGTTATTCCCAATAATATACAGGTTTCAATTTCTCCATTGGGTCAATATTCCAAAGTAGAAACAATTGAGGCTTCCAATTTTTTAATTTCCTGTCCAAATACAAGCCAATGGCCTGATGAGGTATGGATTTATCCTAGAAATAAAGCAAATAATTTCGGAGAAATCTCGGATGAAGAAATTTCTGAATTTGCATTTCTAAGTTCTCGCTTAATTCAGATTTTTGATCTGCGCCACGGCTATGAATTTTCTTTTAACTTTTATATTTATCCAGGACTCCCTTGGTATTTGCGTTTAATACCTCGTGCAAAAATACCTGGCGGTTTTGAGATAGGGACAGGAATTTTTGTCAATACACAGGATCCGGCCAAAACATTAGCGTTTATTAAAGAGCATCTGCAAACTCCGGATGAGGAAAAAATAAAAAGAGAGCACCAAGCCGAATACGCAAAGAAAGTTTAAAGGCCGAGGAAAACATGGACTTCGTTCTTGTAGACTTTCATAATAGCATTATCGATTTTCATCTGCTTATCTTTTCCATCTGGTGTATGAATTGTTAATTCCTGTTTTATGAGAGAAATAAAATTTTCATGTTCTGGTAGAATATCAAATAAGCCTTTGTCATTATATGAAGATATCGCTTTTGCTTTTTCTTTGAACAATGTTCCATCTTTAGTGCGTACCACAACAAGAAGTAGTTTATTATCCACTTTTAGTCTCCTTTATACTTCCAATATAAAGAAATTTTTCTTCAGGGATTTCATCATATTGCCCACTTAAAATAGCATTTACATCTTCAACTGTTGTCTGGCGCGATACATATACCCCTTTTCTTCCAGTTTGATTTTCTGCGACAAAAAAGCTTTGAGTCATATAGTTGCGGATTTTATGGGCACGTTTATAGACAAGTTTATCTTCTGGGGAAAGTTCTGATTCACCAACCAATGAAACAATTCTCTCAAGCTCTACAGCTTTTTTCAATAAGTTTTGTGCCTTTGGTACTATCTCATGATGAATTTGTCCGACAATCTGTGGATCTAAATTATACGAAGATGAAGAAATAAGATCAATTGCGGGCAAGCGCCCCTCATGGTATACATCTCGAGAAAGGATAATTGTTGAATCAAGATAGGGGAATATTGCTTGAACTCCCTGATCCAGAATGTCATCATTTGGTATATATATTGCTTCAACTGTGCTTATTGAATTGTCGTTGGTTGAAACTAATCGTTCATGAAAAGATGCCATTTCCGATGTTAGAGTTGCTTGATAACCATCTTCTGATGGAATTGCGTTCATAAGAACTGAAAGTTCGTTGCCTGCCTGAGCAAATCGGAAGACGTTGTCTATAAAGAACAAGACGTCTCGTTTAAGCTCATCACGAAAATATTCAGCGACAGTCGCGGCTGTAAAACCTGTTAGAAAACGAACTGCAGGGTTTTCACCCATTGGTCCAAAAACTAAGCTTACAGAAGGAAGTACACCCTGAGAAAAAAGTGTCTCACGAAGTTCATGTCCTTCTCGTGTTCTCTCACCTACGCCTGCGAAGACCGAGACAGCTTTCCCCTGACTTTTACGAAGTATAACCACATTATGGAGGATTTCTGTAAGAAGTAAGGTTTTGCCCACACCGGCGCCACCAAAGAGACCAATTTTTCCACCTCTTACAATGGGCGAAAAAAAATCAATTGCTTTAATTCCGGTTTCTAAGATTTCCTGACGGGTTGATAAATCACTGTAAGATGGATAAGTTCCGTAAATAGGCATTTTCTTGGCGCACTCAATCTCTGAAAGTCCATCAAGCTCTTCTCCAAAAATATTCATTACCCTACCTAAAACCCCTTTGCCTACAGGTACAAGGATAGGTTGTTTCGTATTTATCACCTTTGCCCCTCTTAAAAGATTTCTGGTAGATGTAAGACATAGGCAGAAAAAACGAGATGCGCCTGATGATCTTATTACTTCCATTTTTGTATTGTTGTCATTTTCCAGCACTAAAATATCGTGTAGGTTTGGGAATTCCTTTTCAAACTCAACCTCAGCTATTTGTCCCTGAATTCTTGTGATTTTTCCATGGTTCTTATCCATATCTAAATATTCCATAACGCTATTCCAGAAAAAGTCTCAAGCTGCTTCTTATTCATAGTTCTATGTCCTGCTTTCGCTTTCTCTAAGCTCATTTGTTTTAATAGTTTTTCAATATTTTCTACTCTTTCCTCAAGCGAGGTCATACGGGAAGCAAACTTGGCAAGCTGTGATTCAAAAATGGTTTGCTCAAATAGAGAGGCAAAAATTTCTTTCTCAAAAAACATCATAATTTTTCCTAGAGTTGGTTCAAAAAAGTATTTGATACTTGGACCCTGCGACTTTTGCGGCAGGGAATCTCCTGAGATATTTATTACAATTGGTTTTTGGGAAACTACATTCTCAAATTGTTCATAAACAATAAAAATCCTTTCATACTGAATAAGGTAGGATACAATTTTTTTGACACTTTCACTATCTACCATGCTGTCAGGAAGGTCGAAATAAGCATAGGGAATTTTTAGATTCGCTGCTTTAAAAAATTCAAGTCCAAGTCTGCCAATAATGACTGCATCGCAAGGCTCTTTAGTTACAAGTTCGGCGAACAAATTGAATGTTCGTCCTATTATATCTCCATAAAGCCCCGTATTTGAAGAAAGCAAAACAAAAAGAGTTTTTCCATTACGTTTTGTAAATGTTAGCCTTGTGGGATCTTTAACTTTGTCTTTTTTCATTAATTTTTGGACCTCATCTTTGTAAGATCTTTTTACTTCCTGAAAGACATTATTAAGCTCTGTAATAAAATCACGGCCTTGAAGAACTGAACTTCTGGTGCTTCGCATACGGGAAGCTGCGATCTGCTCATATGTTTCAAGGATATTTTTAAGTGATGAAACACGATTAAATTCATCAATGATTTCTTTTTTACTTACCATATTTATTGGACAAGTTTAATATTTGTGGACCCTGTTGTTTTATTAGCCCGAGAAGCTTATTAAAAGAGTCCGCTTCTAATAATTTGTCGATTACACTTCTTACCTCTTTATTCATTTTGTAAGCTAATTTAATTTTATTGATATCACTTTCAACCTGACTATAATCTTTTTTCTCCCAGATATTTCCCCATAACATTGCAAAAAGAACTGTCGAAAGATTAGTAGTTACGACATCTTCACTTGTTTGGTTGAAAAATTGCAGTACCTTTTCTCCTGTTGCAAGGGTTGTTTTTATACTCTCGTTTAATTCTGCGCCAAAATGAATAAAAGTTTGCATTTTTTCATAAAGATTTAAAAAGCTTGTAATTTCACGAGCTATTTCTCTTCCTAAATTTGACTGTGTTTGTCTTCCGACTCTTGTTACAGACAAAAAAGGATTCACAGAGGGCCTTCGTCCTTGATAATATAAGTCTTTATCAAAATAAAGATAGCCATCAGTCATAGACATGAGATTGGTTTCTATATAGCCTGATAGATCCCCCTGAGTAGTTTCGGCCACTGGAAAGCAGGTTATTGAGTGTTCGCCCTTGTCTGTAATAAAATTTCCAGCTCTTTCCAAAATCTTTGCATGAGTATAAAAAATATCACTTGGATAAGAGCTTCTGCCTGGGAACCTTTTGCCTAAAAGAGAAATTTCTCTGTAAAACTTAGCATGTGTTGTCATATCGTCAAGTATAAGAATAACATTGTTGCCTTCGTCTCTAAAATACTCGCTTATCGTCATTGCAGTAAAAGGAGCAATGTATATAAGGCCTGAGCAATCCTCAGATGCACTAGCAATAATAACTACTTTATCCAGGGCCTTATTTCTTACAAAAAATTCCTCGACTTGTTTTATGTGAAATTTTTTCTTTCCAATCGCAGCATATATGCATATATTGCCCTTTTTTGCTTGACTTATGGCAGTTTTCATAAGAAAATTAGTTTTTCCTGTAGTTCTGTCTCCAATAACAAGCTCTCTTTGTCCAAGGCCTAAGGGCATTAGAAGATCAACGATCATAACCCCAGTTTCAAGAGGAACGGTTATAATTTTTCGATCTTCTATACCAAGTGGCGTTGATCTGATCGGACGAAATAAGCTAGGTTTTTTTGAAGGCTTAATACTATGGATAGAATTACCTAAAGGATCTATCATTTGTCCTAAAAGCTCAAATCCTACTGGGATTTCTAATAATTCGTCTGTTCGAGTTGCTCTTGCCCCTGGTTTTACCGAATCTTTAGAGAAGATAAGCACCTCAACAAGGTCAGGTTCAATAGAAAGGACTTGGCCAAAATCTCCGGTTTCAAAAACCACAATCTCTTCGGGTTTAACGCTAGGCAGCCCGTTTACATAGACTATTGGGCCTTCTATCTGCTCAACATATCCAATCTCTTGGGTCTTATTAAGATAGGCAGTAAAATCCTTCATTTTTCAGACATCTTTAAAAAGTGAGAATAGTTTTTAAACCGCTCTCTTTATTTTGAAATATTTCCTCAAGGCCCCTTTTAAGTGTAAAGTCTCTATATCTTCCTTCAAAAACTATGATAGCCCCTCCTAGTATTGATTCATCTTTTTCTATATCTAAAACAACTTCTTCCCCAATGTTTTTCAAAGTCCAATTAAAAATATCATCAATAATTTCAGTGGTTGGATCAAAGGCTAGATAAATTTTAAGCACCTTTAGTTTTTCGACCTGAGTCTTTATGTTGCCTAGGAGGTTTTCAATTGCTGTCCGATCGTTTGTATCAATGTTATGGTCTTTGACACCCCTTTTAATTATCCAAACATTATTAAGACTTACTGTTTTTTTAAGAGTATCTTCAAAATTAAATGCGTCTGTTTTAAATAAATTAGCCAAAAGAATATCAAGCTGTGATAAAAACTCTTCTTTTTCCTGGACAGTTCTTATATAATTACTTTCCAAATAATGCCTCCCTTTTTGCTTTATTTAATGCATCAATGATAAACTCTTCATGCTCTTCTAAAGATAAGCTTTTGCCAATTACAGTTTTTGAAACTTCCTTAATAATTCTGTAAATTTGCTCATCAGCCTTTTTTAGCATCTGATTTTTATAATCCTCTACCTCTTTTTGTACTCTTGCGTATTCTTGCTCTATCTTACTTTCAATAATCTTTTGAGAGTCAACGGTTTCCTTTTCTAAGACTGTATCAAAATCCTTTACCTCTTTTAAGCTATGCACTTCTATATCTTTTGATGCATTTGTAAGTATTTGGATATTCTTTTCTTTTAGACTATTAAGTTGTTCTTTGTAAGTTTTTAGAAAATCCTCGGAGGCCTTTTCAAAATACGCTGTTTGATGCTTGATAAGTATTTCCAAAGCTTCTTCCAGTCTTCTCTTAGAGTCGCTGTTTAAAATCTCTCCCTTATTTATTACTTGCGCTGCTTTTTCGTCTGCCCCTTCAATTATTTTTGTTGCTTTAAGACGTGCTTCCTCAAGAAGATCGGATTCTTCTTTATGAATTTTTTCCATAATATAATCTGCTTCTTTTTGATAAGAATTAAACTTTCTTACCATCCGACCAAACGACAAAGCAATAACTCCAATAGCTGTGGCTAGAATGAATACGGCTACAACTAGATCAAAAAAAACTAATGGATCTATATTCATAGTTCTATGTTACAAGATTAAAATTAAGTATGCTATGCCAATTCCAACTAGTATGATTAAAGCAGTCAGGATAACATTTACTGCAATACCAAGCTGAATTATTCTTGCCGCAAGAGGGTTTCTTCCCAATGCTTCTACGCCGGTTCTGGCTATTCTACCAAAGTAGACAAATCCTAAAACAAAAGAGACTATTGCAATTATAGCAGCAAGAAGATAACGAAGAGTAGTTAAAGGAGAGAGCAAGGGAGAACCAGTAACAGTTCTAATATTTTCTATAAGATTTGTTCTCGTGGCAATAAATACCGCATTGTAATGGGGGTTTATCAAAACTTGAATTCTTCCTATGGCATTGGGATTGGAATTATTATAGTCCTCAAGAGAAGTTCCTAAAACAAAACCATTGATATTTGCTTTTTCTCCCACACCTTTGATTTTGGAACTTGTAATAAAGTCATTCTTTTTTATTGGTCCATTTATGCTTGAAACCCTGACAGATGCTTTCCCAGAAGTAATTATAGGAGTTTCCTTGCTGTTTGATTGAGCTTCTTTTAATAAGACTGCTGGATTTAGACTAACTACTCCATAAATTGACGGGTCATAGTCATAAGTTGAGAGTTTGTATCCCTTAGGAGTTGCAGATATTATATCTCCATCACGGATATCTTTGTCTACAATCGGTACTGTGATTGCTATTCCTAGTGATGTTTTAGAAGCTTGAGCAAGGGTTTGGAATGGAAAAATCATCTCAAAACCTAGGGTTATAAAAAGCAAAATTAGTACTTTTAGTTTTAGTAAACCGGATCTCCGCCTTTCTTGTTCTTTAAAATTATATACTTTCTCAGGCATATTTCAATCTTATTTGTCTTATCTACTAATGTCAAACTAAACCTTGGTGTAATAAACCGATCTTCCTTTTCCATGGCTAAAAATTAAACCAAGGCTGGCTAATTTCGATAAGTCGCGAGATGCGGTTATTTGAGATATTTCAAACTGCTTTTGGATCTTTTTATTTGTTGCTACAGCACCTGGCTCATCTAGTGAACTTAGTATTCTTTTTTGTCTATCGCTTATCTCCCAAAAAGAAGAGGGCAGCCCGGTGTCTAAGGATGAAGCCTTTATTTCATCCAAAAGATCTCTTAATTGAGCAAGCAGAGTTTGAGCGAAAAACTCAAGCCATAGAGTAATGCTTGCTGAATTTAGCGCGATTTGGGAAGCTTGCCGAAAAGTTTCTCTATCTTGTGCCCAAGTTTTTTCAAAGACAGAAAAACCTTTTATATCAAAGCCCTCTTTATAAAGAAACAGAAGGGCAAGGAGTCTGGCAAGACGGCCATTGCCGTCTGTAAACGGACGAATCCTTACTATTCCTAAATTTGCAATGCCTGCTTCAATTGCTGGATGTTCTTTTTGGGCTTGAAGATAGTCAAGTAATTCCTGGATGCGAGAAAGAGGCACTCTAAGCCTACCCTTACAAAATATATCATAAAGCATCAGAACATCTTTTACTAAAACAGTTTTATGGGACACTAACCAGTATTGGTTAATGTAATCAAGAGCCTTTTTGTAATTTAAGACATCATTTTCTTTTTTTGGTGCAATAGGGGAGGTTAAAACTTTTATAATCTGCGGCTTGGTTAAAGAATGTCCTGAAAGTATAAGTGAACTGTGAATTCTATCAATCATTGCTTTCCAGCGGATCTGCAATTCAATTTTTGGAGAAAGAGGGGTAAGAAGAATTTCTCGACGCATCGACTCTATTTTTTCAAGTCTCTCTTTAAGAGCTGGAGAAAGATTGTAGGATAGACTAATCATTCTAAAATTAAATTTATCATAATCTTATCATTAAATCAATAGGCATTTTGTGAAAACTAATTCCTAAAATTCCCAGAATTTCCAATATATAAATCTTATATAATGATAAGATTATGATAACATAATATTACTACTTGACAAATTTTCACTAATGTGCAGTAATATATATTATAACAAAACTTGGACAAACTTAGACAGAAATCTGGACATAATTAGACAAAAATTCAACAAAAAACAAACAAACCTGGACATTCACCCGCTCTATGAATAAATTATTAAGCATCCAAGAAGCAGCAAGTATCCTGGGTGTTTCCTCAAAAACCTTGAGGCGTTGGGAAGAGCGCGGTATCCTTGTTCCTCAGAGAACTCCTGGAAATCAACGCCGATACACCCAAGAGCAAATTGATAGTTTTAAAAGACAAAAAGCTGGAGAAACAGTTTTACAGGATCAAATGTCCAAGTCTTTGCCTCAAGAGCAGCAGAGTAAACATCAAGAATATGGAGTTGAGGATGTCATAAAAAGCATTGTAGTTTTTAAAAAACTTGCATTAACATCTCTTTTTATTATTCTTTTCTTAATTTCTTTCGCCATAACTGTTTCAGCACTTAAATCAACTAATCTTCTAAACAAAGATTCTTTTTCAAAAATCCTTTCTTGGGTGGGTATTAACAAAAATCAGAAAAAAGAAAATGCACCTGTTTTTGTAGAAATTCCTCAAAAGAATGGACGCGCAGTTCTTGGTGCGCAAACAAGCAGTCTAGTCTTTAATGTCGCTGTTCCAAGTGAATTTGAAAGCTCGGTGAACTTTTTGAATACGATTCGGGTCGCAGGTATTGCTACACTTTCTGGTGGAGTTATTACAGAAAATCAGGACATAAATGCAGGTACAGGCAAACTTACAGCCTCCAATGTTTTGTATGGCGCATTAGGTGGCAGCGGTATAAGCGTAGGGACTGGCCAGACCCCAACCATTACCAATACCGGAATTTTAACAATTAGTGCTGGAAGCGGCATTTCAGTTACTTCGGGACAAAACCCGACAATTGCAAATACAGGTGTTCTATCTCTTGGGGGAAGTACGGGATCGCTAAGTCTTTCAGCTGGTACTGGTATATCAGTTTCTGGTCTCACAATTACAAATTCAGGAGTAACATCTTTAACCGGTACAAGCAATCAAATCAATGTTTCTGCATCAACTGGCTCAATTACTCTTTCACTACCGCAAGATATTGGTACAGGTTCATCTCCAACTTTTTTAGGACTTACCCTCTCGTCCTTTACATCAAACGGTGGACCTTTATATACCAATGGTTCAGGAGTTCTAACCCAGGTAGCAGCAGGCACCTCAAATCAGTGTCTATTAGGTGGTACAACTCCGTCTTTTGGTCCATGTACTGGTTTAGGT
>CAYZZF010000021.1:0-8637 GCA_964483115.1 uncultured Gammaproteobacteria bacterium
TTGGTAAACAACTGGGAGAATGGCTGGATTATCGATAACCCTCAACCCTCAACCCTCAACTCTCAACTCGTTATCGTCTATCTCCCCCAGTATCTTGAGTATCTTGGATTCCTGCTTTTAATAATTTCTTTTATTTATTTGACAGCGAGTTTGATATTTGGTAAAATAAAAAACAAATAAATAACTGCCGCACATGCCCCAATAAAACTTCCAATGAAAAATAAAAAACCTTTAATATCAATTATTCTTCCTGTTCATAATAGCGAAAAATATCTCTCTGAATGCCTAAAGAGCCTCAAGCGCCAAACATATAAGAATATAGAAATTCTCGCGATTGATGATTTCTCAAACGACGATTCATATAAAATCCTGCGTTTTTTTGCCAAAAAAGACAAAAGGTTTAAGGTCAAAAGAAATGTAAAAAGATATGGAATAGCGATTACTTTAAATAGACTTATAAAAAGAGTTAAAGGTGATTATATCGCATTTATGGACGCTGGGGATTTAAGTTCAAGAGAAAGATTTGAAAAACAACTTAAGTTTTTGGTATCCCACCCACAGGTGGTTGCCGTTGGAACCCAATGCATATTTATAAAAGAAAATGGCAAAAAAATTAACAAAAGCAATTTCCCAGAGGAGAACAAAAATATATATGCCTCCCCTCTTCACGGTATATCTATGCAGTTTGAAACTGCGATGATTAATAAAACCTTACTGCCAAAAGATATTCTAAAATTTGATATTAACTCTAATCCATTTATCTATAGCGATGTTTTTATAAAATTACTGCCGTACGGTAAATTCGCCAATCTTAAAAACCATCTTCATTATCACAGAAATCATCCAAATGAATACTTTAAGGATCTTCGAAGAAACCCCATTCGTTTTATAAAGCTATGGGTGAGATCAATGGCATTTTACAACTACAATTCTTCCATCAAAACTTTTGGGTCTTTCTTCGCTCCCATAATTAAATCGGCCTAGGATTAGTTATTAATTCACAAGTTATCCACAATTTTTGATAAAAGATAATAAAGACTGATAAGTCAATCTAAACTATCAATAATTTACTATAAGATACAGAAATTTTGTATAGATTTTTGGCTATAGGATTGACATACTTGACAAGATATGATAAAATGAGTTTTGTATGAGATTTGCCTTTCTAAATCTAAAAAACAAGCGCGAACGGGGAAACAAAAAAACAGTTTTTGATTATAAGCAAGAAATTCTTGTAAAACACGGAGCAGAACAATTTAAAACCCTTGTTAAAAAAGGGCTGTCGGTACCAATCGTACTTTTATAATATAAATATTAAAAAAGAGCATCGCTTTCGCTACTCACAATTAATAATTTCAGGTACGAAAAGCAATGCTCTTGCAATAATGGCAAGTAGTCCCTAGGCAGGATAATAAAACTAATTGCCTTCTTTTTAAGTATCAAAATTTCGTCTAAATGTCAAGAAAAATTGATGAGGCTAAAATGTATAGTTTTTCTTGATATAGTTTGATATTTTAAGAAAAAAATGCTAGTAATATTTGCAGTTTTAGATGAGGTAGGAGTCTTGGGCAGGGATTCCTACCTCTTCTAAATTTTTTTGGCAAATAAAATTCGTCCAGCAGTCGTCTGAATAACTCTTGCTACCAAAACATCAATCTCTTTTCCTAAATCAGGAACTGCGTTTTCAATCACAATCATAGTTCCATCATCCAAATAACCTACTCCTTGAGATGGTTCTTTTCCTTTATGCAGTATTTTTATATGGAGCGTCTCGCCTGGAACAGCACGAACCTTAAGCTGCGCTGCCATAGTATTCATATTTATTGTGGTGACTCCATTGATGCTTGCTTTTTTCTCAAGATTATAATCACAGGTTATAATTTTTCCTTTATATGCGTGGGCCGCACGAATAAGTTTTTCATCAACCTCTTTAAGGTTTTTTGATCTCAAAATTTCTGCTTTCTCATCCGACAGCAACATAAACTTTACCCCTTTGGTCTTTTTAAGTTTTTCTAAAAGCGCAAGGCCTTTTCTGCCGCGTTCTCTTTTAACCGTATCCTGGGAATCTGCAATATGCTTTAGTTCCAAGAGTATGCTTTCCAAAACTACAAAGGTTCCAAAGAAAAGCCCAAGAGATATAACATCAAAAATCCTTCCATCAATTATTGCCGATGTATCCAAGAAGATTAAATTCTCTATCTTTTTAGCTTTTTTCTTCTTTTTACGTCTTCTAAATGCCGGTAGTCTTTTTATTACCGTTTTTGCCACCTCATCCGCAATTAAACCTATTAATTTTGGCGAGAATGAAGGGCTTCTCTCAACGGCTTTTACTTTTGCTGATTTTACTTTTTTAGCCATAGTTTATTTGCTTAACGATTTTAATGCCTCCAAAAGTTTCTTATTTGTATCCGTACTGATAATTGTTTTAAGTCCAAGTCTCTTTGCCTCTCTTATTCTTTTTTCAAGATTAGGAATGCTTCGCAGTTCTCCAAGCAGTCCAACCTCGGCGATCCCCACAGTCTTTGAGAGTACGATGTTTTTAAAGCTTGAAAATATTGCAAGGCAAACACCCAGATCAGAAGCTCTATCAGAAAGCTTTAATCCTCCTGCAACATTAACAAAAACATCCATTGTATCTAAAGGCATATGACAATGCTTCTGAAGTACTGCCAAAAGTAGCTCAAGTCTCTTATAATCAATGCCCGATGTCACCCTTCTGGGAACAGGTAATTTGGAAAGAACGACCAATGCCTGAATCTCTACCAAAAATACACGGGTCCCTTCAAGGGTAACCGTAAGGACAGCCCCCGGGGAATTTTCTGTGTTTTTATCCAAAAAAAAATGCGATGAATCTTTAATTTCTACCATTCCTGCCTCTTGCATAGAAAAAATTCCAACCTCATCAATTGGACCAAATCTATTCTTAAGACTTCTAAGAACTCTGGTCGGAATAGCTTTTTCTCCCTCAAGAAAAAGAAGGGTATCAACCATATGAGATAAGACCATTGGCCCTGCGACCATACCTTCTTTTGTTACATGACCTACAATAACAACTGGAATGTTTAGATTTTTTGCAATTTTTATAAACTGCGAAGCTGCATATCTTACCTGACCAACGCTTCCAGATAAACCTGAAAGATTCTCGGATTCCATAGTCTGTATAGAATCAATAATGACAAGAGATGGATTTGTGTCAGTAACTAGATTTACAATTTCGTTGGTGTTAGTAGTGGAAACCAAAAATAGGTTTTCTTCTTTTTTTAAACTAGCTTGTTCTTTTTGCCCGCCTTTGGAGAGAGCAAGCCGAAGAGCTCTAAGTTTTATTTGCTCTTCCGATTCCTCCCCTGAAATATAAAGGACTTTTCTTACGTTGTCATTATGAGCGGAAGGAAGAATCTCCGCAGGATCCTTCGTTTTACTCAGGGTAACTTTGTCATCTTTTGCAATGGTCAATGCTATCTGCAACAACAAAGTCGACTTGCCAATCCCTGGATCTCCAGCTAAAAGAACCACGCTTCCTCTAACTATCCCTCCGCCCAAAACTCCATCCATCTGGGAAAAACCAGTTGAAAGACGACTTTTTTCTTCGTAAGCAATCTCTGAAAGTCTCTTGGGCCTTAATCCTTTTTCTAATTTTGAATTTAAACTTTTGATTTCTGTTTTTACTTGGAATTCTTTTAAAGAATTCCAAGTATTGCACTCAGGACATCTCCCCAAAAATTTTGGACTTTCATAACCGCATTCCTGACAAACCCAACTCGTCGTCGTTTTCATCGCTCCTCCTCATAATACTACCAGTACTACAAATTTCAAATTGCAAATCATTTCAATATATTTGTATTTATTGGTAGTATTTGATATTGGTATTATTCTTACCGATAGGTAAGCGGTTTCTCTTTAAGTATTGGTACAAGAATAATCCTTCGCTTTTTTTCATCGATCTCAGAAACCATAGCATCAATCATATCGTCAGTTTTATAAAAAACTGTTGGAGGAATTTTTTCTTTTCTTATTATTCCCTCTAAGTTGTCCCCTAGCGATAGCAGAACACCAGATGAAGTAATTTCTACTACTTTGGCTTTTATCTTTTTATCTATGGACAAGTCTTTTATTTTTTCCTTAAATGGATCAAGTTGTAATTTTTTTATAGATAAATTCACTCTCCTTGTATCTTTATCAAAATCAAGAATCTTAGCATCCACACTATCACCTATTCTATATATTGATGAAATATCAGAAATTTTATCCCATGAAACCTCTGAAACATGAATAAATCCATCAATTGTATGATTCTTAATTGACACAGAAACAAATAACCCAAATGGAGTAATATTTTTGACCAAAGTTTGTATTTTTTGCCCAGTTTTTAGATTTTTAACCTCTGCCTCGAATTCTCTGGAGCTAAGTGCTTGAGTCTGGGAAAATATAATTTTGTGAGTTGTGCGATCTACTTCCAGAATAATTACTTTTATGCTACGCCCCGCAAGATTTGGTGAAAGGTCTGCTGTCTTAACACTCTTCTCAAGTGATTGAGCAAAAGAAACTTGAGAGTATGGAAGAAACCCTGAAATTCCATCCGAAGTTGAAACTAAGAATCCTCCCCGGACTGTCTCATTTACTGAAGCATTTAAAACCTCTCTTTCTTTTTGATACTTTAAAATCCTATCCCAAAGAAGATTGTCTAAAAACCTTCTAAGCGAAATTACAGGATAGCCAAAATCAGACTCTGGATTCAAAACCTGAACAGTTACCTTATCTCCAACCTTTAAGCTCGAGAGAATTGTATTAAGTATTTTTTTATCTTTCTCTAAAACCACTGCTTCTGTCTTGGCATTTATATCAACAAGAATTTCCGAAGATGTAAGCTTGGTAATTGTGCCTTCGATCATATCCCCTTTGTGAAGAATCACAAGCGAAGTTTTTTGCGATCTCATAAGCTCCGCCATCGTCCGAGGCTTCAAGTTAGATTTGAGATTTGAAATTTGAGATTTGAAATTTCGAGCCACTCATTTATCCCTCCTTAATTATTAGTTGCTCTTATTGTATCATAGAACAAAATTTGCTACAATCTTTTCATAGATGATATCCACCATTAAACTACAATTGGTCTGATAGCTCTCACCCTATCATGAGACAGTATGAGGAAATTGAATTGAATTACCTCCTCACCCAAGTGGAAAATCTTTCTGCAAAAACTGTAATTGATGTCGGAGCAGGATACGAAAGAATTCTTCCTCATATTGCCCCTCCATTTCAAGAAATGTGAAAAATACTCGGTAGGGAAAAAGTTAATGAAGTTTTAGGCACTGCCTATTGGATTCTTCACGTCAGTTACAAATAGATTCTCTTCTTCTGCACAAAAATGCTGGCCTTGACCCATTGTCCCTCCCGCTAAGGCGAGAAGTATCGTGGGCGCTGATGCGTTTCACTTCTCTGTTCGGAATGGGAAGAGGTGGTGCCACATCGCTCCAAAGACCAGCAAAAAGCATTATAGCACATAGTTTTTGTTTATATGGTTGAACCATGCTATATGCCAAATACCATAAGCTAATATGGCTCTCTGAAAAGTGAAGAGAAAAAAATGCTTTAATCTACTCTTTGACTATTAGTACGGGTAGGCTTAATATGTTGCCATAATTCCACCGCCCGCCTATTAACCTCGTGGTCTACAAGGAGTCTACGTGCGCAGCACGTAGGATTCTAAGATTAAAAGAATTAGAGATAAGTTGACTTATCATTTTAATCCTTTATTCCTAAAGTCCTTTGTGCTACGCACAATGAGATCTAATCTTGGAGACTGCTTCCCACTTAGATGCTTTCAGCGGTTATCAGTTGGGAATATAGCTACCCAGCGCTGCCCTTATAAGGAACAACTGGCACACCAGGGATTCCCCCATCCCAGTCCTCTCGTACTAGGGACGGATCTCCTCAAATCTCAAACGGTTGTCCTGGATAGAGACCGAACTGTCTTACGACGTTCTTAACCCAGCTCGCGTACCCTTTTAACGGGCGAACAGCCCGACCCTTGGGACCTTCTTCAGCCCCAGGATAGGATGAGCCGACATCGAGGTGCCAAACCGCATCGTCGCTGTGGACGCTTGGATGCGATCAGCCTGTTATCCCCGGGGTAGCTTTTATCCGTTAAGCTCCGGGCATACCACTATGCCACGGAGGATCACTAAGACCGCGTTTCCGCCCTGCTCGACTTGTAGGTCTCGCAGTCAAGCTGGCTTATGCCTTTGCACTATCCTCGCCATTTCTATCGGCGAGTAGCCAACCTTTGTACGACTCCGTTGCGTTTTAGGAGTCAACCTCCCCAGTTAAACTGCCCACCAGACACTGTTCCTTTACCTGATTTTTCTAAGGTCTAAAGGTAATGATTGCTCATTTCAAAGAGAGGTATTTCACTTGCGCTCGTACAGAGCACAAGAAACTCAAATCGCAAAACGCAAATCTCAAATCTACAGTTCAAAACTTAAAATCTTTACTACAAAATTGCGTAGTTTTGAGATTTAAGATGTAGTTTTGAGATTTAACATCTGACTTTTGAGATCCTTATGCTCCGCACAAGCTCCCTCCTATTCTAAACAGTTGAAAAGAGTTTTCAAATGCCAAGCTACAGTAAAGCTCCCGGGGTCTTTTTGTCCAAGGACAACTAGGCCGCGTCTTCACGGCCATCTCAATTTCGCCGGGTAGATGATCAAGACAGTTGCTCAGTCGTTCTGCCTTTCGTGCGGGTCGTAACTTACACGACAAGGAACTTCGCTCTAATCTTCATTTCTGAAGTTTGGACTATATCTTATTCCGTTTTTTGTTCGAAATCCTGACGTATAGTCTCTGAGGATTCTAAACCCTTAATTTCTTACAGAAATTTTCAAATTGCTGTTGCTTTGTGGTTTTAAGTTTGTGTTTTCTAAAAAACGGAACAATTATCTCTTTTAAATCGCTCTGTTTTCTCACGCAGTATCTTAAAAGATTGTAATTGTGATTATCGTAGCGGCGATTTATATAAATATTTCCGCAATCAAAATAATCTTTTATTGCTTCAAGTGCTTCTTTACTTCTTTCTCCTTGAGTTATAACAAACTCAAAAAGAGTTTGATAGCCAGTTTTGCAAGTTTTATTTTTAAACTTGCTCACAGAAAAACACCCTTCACCATCTACGAATCCTACAATCCACCACGGGTCTAGTCTTTCCTGCTGATTGTCCCTACTGGTATCATTTTCACTATGTAAGTATTTCCCCATAGTAGATCCAGAATACAGGATTTTCCAGCATATAGTCAAGTTTTACTATGGCAGCGAGCTTTTTCTACCATAGAACAGTTATAGTTACTGCTGCCGTTTACTGGAGCTTAGATAAAAAGCTGATTCTTACGAACTTTACTCTCCATCTTTGACTTACCAGCACTGGGCAGGCGTCAGCCCCTATACTTTACCTTTCGGTTTTGCAGAGACCTATGTTTTAGATAAACAGTCGCTAAGCAAACTTTTGTTGTAGTCCGACGTAACGTCGGACAGGGCATCTCCCAAAGGTTACGCCCAGCTTTTTTGCCGAGTTCCTTGATCATCCTTCTCCCGATCGCCTTAGTCTACTCGACCAACCCACCTGTGTCGGTTTGCGGTACGGCACAGAAAAACACTCCTCACGAATCTTTTCTTGCAAATTGAAAGTAAAGATCTTGCCCGACCTTACGTCGGACTCGCCATTGTCGTTCGGTTAAAACGTTTAGACGGATTTACCAATCAAAACTGCCTTGCGACTTAGAGGGCGTCGACGCCCCATCCTTCTTCCAATCCGGTCAATCCTTGAGTATCACCCCGCTCAATGCGGGGAAAACGCACTTTTCCATGTAGTCGAATTTCAACGACTTGTCCATCGAGCTACCCCGCAATTAAATACGGGACACCCTTAGGGCCGACTAACCCTCCGCTGACTTACATTGCGGAGGAAACCTTGGGTATTCGGCGTGCCGACTTCTCATCGGCATATCGCTACTCATACCGGCATTCTCACTTCTATCCGCTCCACCAAGTCTTACGACTTCGCTTCACTACAGATAGAACGCTCCCCTACCATCTCGCCCGCAGGGCGAGAAATTCCAATATCTAAATTACAAATCTCAAATAAATTAACAATTTGCAAATCTCAAATTCAAAAACATTTTGAAATTTTGGTCATTGAAAATTTGATATTATTTGGAACTTGATATTTGTGATTTGAAATTTCTTGTCCTACGGACAAGATCTCCATCTTCGGTAAAAGACTTAATCCTCGATACATTTTCGGCGCCAAGTACCATCCTCTAGTGAGCTGTTACGCTTTCTTTAAAGGATGGCTGCTTCTAAGCCAACCTCCTAGTTGTCTTCGGAACTTGACCTCCTTAAAAACTTAGCCTTTATTTAGAGACCTTAGATGAGAGTCTGGGCTGTTTCCCTCTCGACTGATCAGCTTAGCCCGAACAGTCTGACTAGTTCACCATAACTTTTTAGTATTCGGAGTTTGATTGGACTCGACAGGTCGCCCCGCCGAAGGCCATTCAGTGCTCTACCCCTAATTCGTTGTGGTGACCGCTATACCTAAATATATTTCGGGGAGAACCAGCTATCTCCGGGTTCGTTTGGCATATTGCCCCT
>CAYZZF010000022.1:0-5308 GCA_964483115.1 uncultured Gammaproteobacteria bacterium
GATCCTTCTATTGAGCCTGGAGACCTATTAACAGAAGATGCTTCTATGCCCATAGTCGGTGTAAAGAAGACAACCAAACCCTACCAAAACTCAATTATAGGAGCTGTCAGCACTAAGCCTGGATATGTCTTGGCAGATGATACTGCGCCTGATAGAGCCACAAAGCCCATACAGCTTGCTCTTGCCGGAAGAGTTCCTGTTAAAGTCTCAAGTGAAAACGGACCAATAGAAGTAGGCGACGCTTTAACTTCTTCTTCAATACCAGGTGTTGCTATGAAAGCTATAAGAGCCGGGCCAACTGTTGGGAAGGCACTAGAGCCGTTTGACGGCAAACAATGTAACAATGGAACAATTGAACAATGTAAAATCATGGTTCTTATCAATGTCTCCTGGTATGACCCCTCGGTTTACATAACAGACACAGGCGATGTAAGTATAATTGCCAACGCGCAAGGTGGCTTTGTCCCAACTTCACCACAGCTCACTCCAAGTTTGCGCACAAGTTTTGTTCTAAACGATGTAACCGGGCAAACTATTTCTCAGAATGGAATATTTTCCGATGCTGTGATTGGGAATCTTAGAGCCGGTTCGATTGATGTGAAAGAGCTTACTTTGGCTGGCAATAATCTTTTGGATGTACTGGGGCTTTTAAGGAACAATTCCGCAAGTTCTTCTGCCTTTTCTGCGACGATTTCAGCACAGATAAATACGTCAGATATACTAGGCAGAGTAGATAACTTAGAGAAAAATAGTAAAACGTTTAAAGACAATATAGACTTACTCTCTTTACGACTTAGCTTTCTTGAGCAAAATGCGAGTATCTCAGCACTCCTTTCTCAGCAGAGTGTTTTGAGGCAAGATACATCTAGTAGTCTTTCCGCAAATCTTAACGACTTAAGTATTAATAGTGCAACTGTATCAGGTGAGCTTATGGTTACGGGAAGAACAACAGTTGCTGACCTTGGAGTAACCGGAAATATTTCAACAGGACTTCTTTCAATTCATGGCTTGGATACATCGATCGGATCAGGAACTGGAGTCGCTGCTATAAATAGCATAGGAGATCTTTATCTTCAAAATAACCAGCTTGGTGGAATAAATGTTCTTTCAGGTAAAGTTACTATAGATACGAGCGGAAATATAAAGACTCAAGGTGAGATAACTGCCAAAAAGATTAACATAGCGTCCGGTTCGCAAGAGTCAAAGAGCATTGGTTCGGCAGTTTTGCCGGCAGGGGAGATAGAGGTTGAAATTAAGACAACTGCAGTTACGGACAAGTCCAGAATATTTATAACACCTACCACCAAGACAGGGGATAGAAATCTGTTTGTTTCTTCAAAAACCGCAGGAGACAGCTTTACAGCTGCAATCGAGACAGCATACACAAGCGATATTAAATTCGATTGGTGGGTGGTGGATGAGCGCAGTCCATAGGAAGAAAAAGTATGAAGACAGTTAAACTAATTAGTAGAAATAAAGAAAGAATTTTTTCAATACTAATTTATTTGGTGCTTTTCTTGTTTCTAATTTATCCTTATAGTGATTATGACTGGGGGTGGCATTATCGCTATGGAGAGTATCTGTTTAAAACAGGCCATCTTTTGCGACAGGATATTTTTTCCTGGACAATGGCTGGATTTTCCTGGATTAATCATTCTTGGCTTTATGACCCAATTATGTACCTTATTTTTAAAAATTTCTCATTCTTGGGGCTTTCTCTTGCCGGTTCAGTTGCTGCTTTTCTGGCTTTTTATATTGGGGTTTCTGCCTATAGACTTTCTTTTTGGCAAAAGGGGATACTGGCGATTTTTTTTTCCTGGCTTGTAAGTGGAGTTCTCTGGGAGGGTCTTCGCTCTCAAGTCCTTGAATTTATTCTTCTTTCTACACTGATGTACCTTTTGATCAAAATCTCAAATCTCAAATCTCAAATCTCAAATCTCAAATCTGCTTGGCCGTTTTTTGCCTTGCCTTTGCTTATTCTTCTTTGGGTAAATCTTCATGGCAGTTTCATTCTTGGCATGTTAATTTTTGGTGCTTTTGTTGCCTCTGCCCTAATAGTGACCGTTCTTATCCCGCAAGGCAAGGCATATCTCTATCAAAAAGTTTTTCTACAAAAAGTTTTTATTCCGAAATCTCTGATTTTTTTTCTTGCTTCATTTTTTGTCTCAATTTTATTTACTTTTATTAACCCTTTTACTTATCTTGTCTATTCTCAGGCATTGCTGTACTTTCGTAACCCTTCGCTTACCTATATTCTTGAATGGGTTCCTGTTCAATTTCCAAGCCCTTTTTATAATGTATTTATTGTCTATACTTTATTTTTGGTATTTGGGTTTGTAAAAAGGAGAAAAATTTCGGATTTACCACTTATAATAACTACAATTGCAGTTTTTTATCTTGCCTTTGGTGCAAGACGCTTTATGGCAACTTATATTATTGTGACTTTGCCTTTTGCCGCCTTGATTTTAAAAGATTTAAATCTAGCCTTAGATAAGTTCAGAGCTACTAGTTTTGTTTTCTTAATAGCGATTGCTATTAGTTTGGAAATTGGAATATTTAGAAGGATTCCTCCATTTAATCTCTTTTCGTACACGATTAAGGATTACTGCAATTGGAGTTCAAATTGTTCTGAAGATTTGACTAACTATCTTCTTAAGAACCCACCAAAAGGCCGCGGTTTTAATTTTTACGATTGGGGCGGCTATCTTATCGGCAGGGGAGTGAAAGCAAAACTTTTTATTGACGGAAGGATGGATTTGTGGAAACGATCGAATGGATACCAACCTTTTATGGAATTTCAGAAAATGTATTATGAGGGAGATTTTGCAAAATTTAATAAGTATAACTTTGATTGGGTTATTGCTCAGCCAAACTCCATAATTGCAAAAAAGCTTAAGACAAAAGATTTAGGAAACTGGGATGTCAAATATGAGGATGGTAGAGCAGTTTATTTGGTGAGAGAAAAATGAAAAAAGAACATTTAATTATTATCATCATCTCGGTTTTTATTATCCTTTTGAATAATTTGCCGTTTATTTACGGTGCTATAAGCGAAAAAGACAACCTAGTTTTTCTTGGAAGGACTAAGATTAATTCCCAGGACACTTATACCTATGTCTCTTTTATTGAGCAGGCAAAACAGGGGAGATTTTTATTTGAAAATCTGTTTATGTCCGAACCGCAGCAGTCGAGTCTTTTTCGTCCTTCATATATAATTATCGGAAAACTTGCCGCTTTTTTTAATATTTCCTCAATCTGGGCTTATCACTTGTCGCGATTAGTTTTGACAATAGGGTTTTTAATAACCTTGTATTTTTTCCTCTCGCTCTTTTTTGAGAAAAGTTTTGGCAAAATTCTGGCTTTTCTTATTGTTCTTTCTTCATCGGGCTTAGGATTCATTTTTGGTAAATGGCTTGCGAACTCTACTGACCTTTGGGTTCCTGAGTCAATTACTTTTCTTTCGCTTTCGCAAGCCCCTCATTTTATCCTTTCTATTATCTTAATGCTTTGGGGCTTCTACTTTTATTTAAAAGGAGTTATGAAAGAAGATAGTCTAAAGCTGTTTTTACTCTCGGGATTTTTGTTTCTTTTTCTTTCCTTCGAGCATCCGTTTAATATCGGCGTAGTCGGTGCAACTCTTGTTTTAACTACTATTTGGTTTTATTTTTCAAAGAATAGGGAAGAAAAGACTTTAATTGGAAAATTAGTTTTCCCGCTTATTATAATAATTCCTTTTTTGATTGCGGGAACCCTCTATCAGATTTATGAAACATATCAAAATCCCGTAATGAGTCTCTGGGCTATTCAGAATAAGTTAATATCGCCTGATCCGATCAATTACATATCCGGATATGGGCTAATTCTTGTGCTGGCTCTTATCGCCGCTGAAAAATTCCTTAGAGAGCAAAAACCGCCGCAAGTATTACTGCTCTCATGGATTGCTTCGGGATTTGCCCTTCTTTACTCGCCAATCTTCTTCCAGCGCCGGTTTTCCGAAGGATTGCATATCCCTTTGGCCATCCTTGCGGTTTTCGGAATTTTATGGCTTGGAAGCTTTGTTTCAAAATTTATGGTAGGGGGCATAAGAAAAAAAGTATTCTATATTTTAATATTGGGGATTGTATTTATCTTATCTTTAGGGAATTTTACGCAGGTTTATAAAGATATTAAAGTTATTGGGCAAGATTCTTTATCTTATTATTACTACCATTTATTAAAGCAGGAAATCGAGGCTATGTATTGGCTTAAACAACAGACAAGTTATCGGGATATAATTCTTGCGAATTGGTTTTACGGAAATGTAATTCCCGGAATTATCGGCAGAAAATCTTTTGTCGGACATAAAATTCAAACCCCGTTTTTTGATCGGAAAATTTCGGAAATTAATAAATTTTTACTGAATAAGAATTCGGACGAAGCTAACAGTTTTCTTAAGAAAAATGGGATTACCTACATATTTTTAGGCAGGGATGACTCTATGCTTTCTTACGGATTTAAGCCAGACGCAAAACCTTATCTTATGAAAGTGTACGATAAAGGCGATGTATTAATCTATAAAGTACTGAAGATGTAGACAATGAGTGTTGAATTAAGTAACTACATAGAAAAAAGAATAGTAGGCCTTTTATTTTTTGCTACGGAATTAAAGGGCGAGATTCCGCTTGATAATGTTAATTTTGTCCTGTCTAATCAAATCACCCGCATAATTAAAATGATTGAAGAGATTTACGAAAAGGCAAAGGAAGCCAGACAAGAGGAAGAACTTATTTGCCTAGTAAGCGATATTAGAAAAGAGGTGCGAGAAATAAAGTATTGGCTAAAGATTTTGAGAGAATCAAATAACGGTAGGTCTCATAAAACAATCGATAATTTAGAAGATGAAAGCGAAGAATTGATTAAGATTTTTTCAAGAATTATAAGCATGAGGAATTAGAAGGATTAGATTTAGAACGCCAGACTACTCGTTCTTGCCTTGTATTCCTAGCAACCAAAGGACTGCCTCCTTTTTATAGCGGCGATCACCGCGTGAGTTTATTCTTATTGCTGGAAGCTTTCCTCTTTTGCCCCAGCGCTTGATAGTAAGAGGGGAAACTCGAAGAATTTGGGCAACTTCACGAACTGTTAAGAGATCTGGTAGGTTATCGATTGATAGAGTTTGATTAATCATAGCCTCAAATATATAACTTATATAATCACTATAGTAATTATACGATTATAAAATAACAAAGTATAACAGACTTGTCAAGTAGTCATTTTATCTACTCGATGATACTTGAAGAATATTTGACGAAATACTTGACGATACTTG
>CAYZZF010000022.1:5408-7206 GCA_964483115.1 uncultured Gammaproteobacteria bacterium
ACGATCCCGTATCGTCAGTCTCGACGGAGAGAGATGTTCAGCCCAAGATAGAGGTTCTTGCTTATTGTTTGATGCCGAATCATTTTCATTTTTTAATAAAACAACTTAATGAGAATGCTATATCGTCTTACATGAGGCGTTTTATGAATAGCTATGTTCATTATGTGAATGTCAAACATAAAAGAATTGGTCCATTATTTCAGGGCCGATTTAAAAGCGTTCTTATTGAGTCTGATGAGCAACTGCTCCATGTATCCCGATATATTCATCTCAATCCGCTTGTGTCTGGCTTAGTCTCAGGTTTAGACAATTATTTATGGTCTTCCTATCTTGCTTACATTGAAAATAGGGAAGATGGCTTATCTAACCCAGATTTGATACTGAGCAACTTTAAGACAAGAGAAGATTACAAACAATTTTTACTTGATCAAGAGAATTATGCTAGATCATTAGAGCAACTAAAACATCTTTCAGGTTTTTTAAAAGAATAGAATATGACGAAATATAACGATCCCGTATCGTTATCGTTCGTTAACAAATCGTAATTCTTACTTAAGTTCGATGGTTGCGCCTGCCGCTGTTAATTTCTCTTTAGCTTCTTCTGCTGTCTTTTTATTGACTTGAGTAATTACTTCTTTTGGCGCAGCATCTACTAAATCTTTTGCTTCTTTAAGCCCTAAACTCGGAACCAACTCCCTTAAGGCTTTAATGACTGCTATTTTGTTTGCACCTGAGTTTGCGATTACGACATTAAATACAGTTTGTTCTTCCTTCGGCTCTTCTCCCGTTTGGGCGGTTGGAGTTGTTTGGGCGGTTGAGGTTACCATAGCACTTGCTGATACGCCAAATTTCTCCTCCAAAGCTTTTACAAACTCGGAAAGCTCAAGAACTGACATTTGTTCAATCGTCTTAAGTAATTCTTCTGTCTTACTTTTTTTGTCTGCCATATAATCTCACCTCCGTTCAGATCAGCTACTAGCAACTAGCGACTAGTGGCTAGTTGCTTTTTGATTTTTTATTTCTTGCAGGATTAAAACGAGTTTTTGCAGTTTCCAGTTTAGCGCTCGATGTAAATTGTAGATTGGGGATTTAAGGCCTCCTGCGATTTGAGTAAGAAGCACGTCGCGAGACGGGAGTGAAGATAATTTTAGCACTTGTTCACCTGTAAGCGCTTGATTGTCTAGGATGCCAAATTTGAGAGCAGGCTTATTAAACTCCTTTATAGTTTTTGCAATTTGTTTCAAAGCAGGAATTACATCATCATACGCAAAAAGAACGGCAGTAGGGCCTTCTAAAGATTTACTATTTACCATTGACCATTTATCATTTTGAAGGGCGCGGACAAGAAGAGTATTTTTGGTGACCACAAACTCAGCATTTATGGCCTTAAGTGCCTTTTTGAGGTTTTCAAGCTGTTTATGAGTCAAACCTTGATAGTCAGTAAAAATAACAGCTTTGGATTTACTAAGTTTTTCGGAAATATCAGATACTATTTCTATTTTTCTTTGTTTGTTTTTTGAAATTTTGGCATCCATAAAAATAAAAAAAACTCTCCTAAGAGAGAGTTAGCAACTAGCCACTAGCAATTAGTGATTAGTTTCACGCCTGTCTTCGCTTACGCTTTGCAGGCGACCTGCACCGCTTTGCCAATGCAAATTTGGCTTCGCTCGTCCGGTCCATCGGCAAGTATTATGTTCTAGTTGCCAGTCGCTAATCGCTAGCCCCACTGAACTCTTGCTGTCTTAGGTTTTATGAGTTTACCAGATAAATTTTAATGCGTCAAGAGGAAATTGGACAA
>CAYZZF010000023.1:0-6978 GCA_964483115.1 uncultured Gammaproteobacteria bacterium
AAAGAGGAGATTTTTGAAGCTTTTAATAGACTTCGCGATGCGTTTTTAGCTGCAAGAGATGGTAGCGAAGTAGACACATTAACAGATGGACTTTTAACTCATGATGAGAAATTAAAAATCGGACGAAGAATTTTAATCGCAGAGTATTTAATCGCAGGATATCCTATCGAAGAAATAAGCAAGTTGCTTAAGGTTGGAAGAAACACAGTGATGCATGTTAAAAGAAGACTCGAGAAATACGAAGGCAGTTTTAAGCTAATAGAACGAAGAAGGAATATTGTCGAGAAAGAATATAGAAAAAAATCATATAAATCAGTTGGCGGGCCGAAATTAATTTTTAAAAAAAAAGACTACACAGGTTTTAAAAGAAAAGATGTAAAAAGACAATAATTGTTTAACAATCTACTAGTATACTAGTAGACGGATAATTTTACAATGTTGTCAATTCATCTCTGAAATTTCAAATATTTATTGTTCAAATATTTATTGATGGTATAATCGAAATATGTTTTGGGGTGATAAATTTCTAGAGAACCAAAAAGGCAAGCAGGTTATAAATGACTCCTGGACTCCTTCTGGAATAATTCACATAGGAGGAGTTAAAGGTCCTGTTCTTCACGATGTTTTATTTAAAATTTTAAAAGAAAGAAAACAGGATACTATATATCGTTTTGGATTTGATGATGCAGATCCTATTGACGGGCTTCCGGCAGATTTAGTTAAAACTCATTTAAAATACATGGGCGTTCCCCTTTTTATGGCCCCTTCTCCTAATGGAAAAGGTTTATTCGGAGATTATTTTGGAAATTTAATGAGAGAACTTTTTGAAGAGCTTGATGTTGGGGCAGAGATTTATAAAACTAGTGAACTTTATAAAAATGGAACGTTTGATAGAGCAATTTCTTTTGTTCTAGATAATGCAGAGAAAATTAGACAAGTCTATAAAGAGATCTACAAAAAGGAATTAAGAAAAGATTGGTTTCCTCTTCAAGTAATTTGTCCCAAATGCGGAAAGTTAGGAACTACAAAAGTTACTTCATGGGATGGAAAAGAAGTTTCTTTTTCCTGTGAGTCAAAATTAGTTGATTGGGCAAAAGGTTGTGGCGAAGAAGGGAAAACTTCTCCTTTTAAAGGCGCTTCGAAAATGCCATACAAAGTTGAATGGGCGGCAAAATGGTGGACTTTTGGTGTAACAATTGAAGGTGCTGGGAAAGACCATATGTCTGCGGGAGGCTCCTATGATGTTTCAAAGAAAATTTACGAAGATGTATTTAAAAAGAGAGCTCCATTTAGTTTTCTTTATGAACATTTTCTATCAGGCGGCAAAAAAATGTCTTCCTCAAAAGGGATTGGAGTAACTGCGGAAGGCCTCCTTGGAGTTATTTCTCCTCAAATTTATAGATTTTTGCTTATTAAAACTCCCCCAAACCAGGCAGTTGAATTTATGCCTTTTGGAACTAATTTGATACCAAAACTATATGATGATTATCAAAAATTTGCAGAAGCTTATTTTAAAAATAAAAATGATAATAATTCCAGAATTTTTGAGTTATCTCAGGTTGGGGAAATTGAAAGTCCTCCTAAAATCCGCTTTTCTGTTCTTGCTCAATGGGTACAGATGCCAAACATGCAAAATGAAATTAAAGAAGAGAATCTTTTGGAATGGGCAAAATATGCAAAAGTATGGATTGAAAAATATGCCCCGGAGTCTGAAAAGTTTTTAGTCCAGCAAAAATTGCCTTTACTAGCAAAAAAACTTTCAGAAAAACAAAAAGAGTTTCTAAAGAAAATTTCTAAAGAATTAGATAAAAAATGGACAGCTGATGAGCTCCAGAAAATTCTTTATGAATTGACAAAAGAAATTGATATTTCCTCAAAAGACGCTTTCTCGGCAGTTTATCTTTCTTTAATCGGTAAAGACTATGGTCCTAAAGCCGCCTGGCTTATATTATCTTTAGATAAAGATTTTGTAGAAAAGAGATTTAAAGATCTCTCAAAGTAAATGAAAAAACTTCTTATTGCCACAAGAAATCAAGGAAAATTTGGCGAAATAAAAAAATTTCTGTCAGGACTGCCTATAGAGACAGTTTCTTTATCAGATGTCGGAATAGATGAAGATGTGGAAGAAACAGGAAAAACTTACAAGGAAAATTCACAAAAAAAGGCAATTTTTTACGCTAAAAAGACAGGGCTTCCGACAATCGCAGATGATGGAGGAATTGAAATTGATGTTTTAAAAGGTTTACCTGGTCTTTACAGCAAAAGATGGGCAAAAGACGAAAATGATATTATCCAAAAATTAGAAAAATTAACAAAAGATATGCCGGATGACAAAAGAGAAGCAGTTTTCAAAACGGTAATTTCGTTTGCTCTCTCAAGTGGAAAAATTTGGAGTACCCAAGGTAGCGTAAAGGGAATAATTGCAAAAAACCCACACAGCCGCAGAATTATCGGCTATCCCTACCGCTCATTTTTTTATTTGCCAAAAATTAAAAAATATTATCACGAGAACGAACTGTCAGATGAAGAACAAAAGATGTATAATCATAGATACAAAGCAATTACTCGGCTTAAGCCGATAATCGCTAAAATATTAGGATTAAAGGATTAAAGCGATAAGGATTTTAAGGGTGACTTATCATTTTAATTCTTTAATCTTAGTTTATGTTAGATTTAAAATTTATCAGAGAAAATCCACAGTTTATTCAAAAGGGAGCAAAAGATAAAGGAATAGAAATTGATATTCAGAAGATTTTAAAACTTGACGCGGAATGTAGAAGATTATCAGTTTTTATTCAAAAATTTCGGGAGGAGAAAAATAAGATAGTCCGCGAAAAAAATATAGAAAAAGGAAAAAAAATTAAAAAAGACCTCGAGGCACTTGAGAAAGATTTAAAAGCAAAAGAAAAGGAACTTTGGAAACTTCTTTTAAATATTCCCAATCTACCAGCAAAAGACGTTCCTATTGGAGATGAAAGTAAATTCGAAATTATTAAAAATGTCGGAAAACAAACTAAATTTGATTTCGTTCCAAAAGACCATCTTGAAATTGGGGAAAACTTAGATATTATTGATGTGCAAAGGGCATCTAAAGTATCTGGTACAAGATTTGGGTATCTTAAAAATGAGGGAGCGCTTCTCGAGTTTGCATTGATTAATTTTGTTTTGGAATATCTTCTAAAAGAAGAATTTATTCCTGTAGTTCCTCCAGTTTTAATAAAAAAAGAAGTAACTGAAAAATTAGGATATTGGCAGGGAAAATTAGACGAAAAGCACACAGCAAACGAAAACTATTATTTAGTTTACGATCCTAGAGAGGCAAACCCAACGGAAAGTCCAGAAATGTATCTTATTGGGACAGCAGAACACGCAATTGTTCCAATGCATAAGGATGAAGTTTTTAATCTAAAAGATCTTCCCAAAAAATATGTTGGATTTTCATCATCTTTTAGACGAGAAGCAGGAACTTATGGAAAAGATACGAGAGGAATTTTTAGAGTTCATCAATTTGATAAGATAGAAATGGTTGAATTTGTAAAACCTGAGGACGATGAAAAAGAAAGAAAAAAGCTATTATCGATAGTTGAGAATTTATTACAAAAGCTAGAATTACCATACAGGGTTATAAAACTTGCAAGTCAGGATTTGGCATTTCCTACCGCAGAAACAATTGATATTGAAATATGGATGCCTTCACAAAATAAACATCGTGAAACTCATTCAATTTCAACAACGACAGATTTTCAAGCAAGAAGATTAAATATCAAATATCAAGACGGCGCTGAAAAGAGATATGTTCACATTCTTAATGGTACGGCTTTTGCAATTGGAAGAACAATTATTGCGATTTTAGAAAATTATCAGCAAAAAGATGGAGGTATCGTAATTCCAAAAATTTTGCAAAAATATCTCAAAAAAACGTCAATAAAACCAAAAAAATAGCTTTATGATTTTTGCCGTCTTTTCAATCTAAATTTATCATTTTGAAGCAAGGTATTTTACTTGACAAATTATTAAAAATTATTCACGATTAAAACATATTTTTTAAGAGAAAAGGAGGTGATCCAGTACATGGCAAAGAAAAGAAAGAAGAGAAAGTAAATTTCCTAAGTAGGGATAAATTGGTAAGCTATTTGGAGCATTACCAATTGATCAATTGGTAAAAACCCTGTCTTAAATTAGATATTTCGACAGGGTTTTTAATTGGCGTTGGCTATGATAAAATAGACAAGCTATGATATCACTTTTTGGTAAATTTTTAGATTCCAATGAAAAAGAAATAAACAAACTTAAGCCAATTGTCGATGAGATAAACCCGTTGGAGGGAAAGATAAAAAAACTAAAAGACGAGGATTTTGCTAAAAAAACCAAAGAATTTAAAGATCGAGTTTCAGACGGCGAGTCTCTTGAGCTTATTCTTCCAGAAACCTTTGCGCTGGCTCGAGAGGCTGCAGCGCGCACAATAGGACAAAGGCATTTTGATGTACAACTTATGGCAGGAATTGTTTTGGCTTCTGGAAAAATTGCCGAGCAAAAAACAGGAGAAGGAAAAACTCTATCCGCTGTCCCAGCACTTTATCTTAATAGTCTTCTGGGCAAGACTGTTCATCTGGTAACTGTTAACGATTATCTAGCTCGAAGAGATGCAGGTTGGATGGGTCCGATATTTCATCTGTTAGGTCTTAAAGTCTCCTCAATTATTAATGATCAGTCTTTTTTATACGACCCTGATTTTCTAGATAAAGATACTTGGGATTTCAGACTCTCGCACCTTCGGCCTATAACAAGAAAGGAAGCTTACGAAGCAGATGTTCTATATGGAATAAATTCTGAATTTGGATTTGACTATTTAAGAGATAATATGGCCCAGGATGCTTCAGGCATTGTACAGACAGGTTATAACTTTGCAATTGTTGATGAGGTTGATTCAGTTCTTATTGATGAAGCAAGAACTCCTCATATAATTTCAGCTCCGGATGAAGCTCCTGCTCAGAAATATTTTGAATACGCTAAAATTGTTGAAAAGTTAACGCCGGATTTAGATTATAAGATTGACGAGAAATTGCGTACAGCCCATTTGACAGATCACGGTATTTCAAAAATTGAAAAACTGTACGGCATTTCAAATATCTACGAGAAGGATTTTGATACTGTCTATCATCTTGAAGCAGCGCTAAAGGCCCGCACCCTATTTAAAAGGGAGAAAGATTACATAATAAAAGATAATCAAGTGATTCTAGTGGATGAATTTACAGGACGACTTATGATAGGAAGAAGACTCTCTGAGGGTTTACACCAGGCCTTGGAAGCAAAAGAAGGAGTGCCAGTACAAAAGGAGTCAAAGATTCTCGCGACCGTTTCTTTGCAAAATTATTTTCGCATGTATGAAAAGCTAGCCGGGATGACAGGAACAGCTGTTACAGAAGCTGAAGAATTCCATAAAATCTATAAGCTTGACGTTGTAGTTATCCCAACTAATAAATCAATGATTCGCGAGGATCTTTCGGATGTTGTTTATAAAACGGCAAGGGTCAAATTATCAGCGGTTACAGAGGAAATAGAAAAAGCTCATAAAAATGGACAGCCGGTTCTGGTGGGAACAACCTCAATTGATAAAAATGAAATAATTTCAGAAGTTTTAAGGCGTCATGGAATAAAACATGAATTATTAAATGCAAAAAACCATGAGAGAGAAGCGGAAATTATAGCAAAAGCTGGAGAAAAAGGAGCAATTACTGTTGCAACCAATATGGCAGGACGAGGAGTTGATATTATTTTGGGAGGTGATACACCAAAAGGCAAAGACGGGAAAGAATTGCGAAGTACCAGGGAATGGGAGCAGTGGGAAAAACATCATAAAGAAATAGTAAGCTTAGGAGGGCTTTATGTTATAGGAACAGAAAGACATGAGTCTAGAAGAATTGATAATCAGCTAAGAGGTAGAAGCGGGCGCCAGGGCGATCCTGGCAAGTCACTTTTTTTCGTCGCCTTGGATGATGAGATTATGCGACTTTTTGGTGGAGATACAATTGCGGGTATTATGACTAGATTTAATATGCCCGAGGATGTACCGCTTCAGCATTCGATTGTATCCCGCGCAATAGAACAGGCGCAGAGTAAAGTTGAAAGATTTAATTTTGACATAAGAAAGCATCTAGTTGAATACGACGACGTTTTGAATAAACAAAGAGAGATTATTTATAAAAGAAGAGGAAGGATTCTTGAATCATCTGACCAAGATAAAAATGCGATCTCTTTAAGAGATGAAACATTACAAAAGATAGAGGATGCAATAGCTTCGTTGGTAAATATGCATGCTAGCGAAAGTCTTGGAGATGCCCGCCTGCCGGACGGGCAGGAAAAATCTATAGATCAAAGAATAATTGAGGAATTTGTGACAATTATACCTTTTGATGAGGAGTCGCAGAAACAATTAGCTCAACAGCTTACTCAATTACCAAATACCGATGAAAAGGTAAATTTTTTGATTGGTCTTACTAAAGATATTTACAAACAGCGTGAAAATCAAATAGGAACTGAACTAATGAGACAAATAGAAAAGTTTGTAACCTTGTCTGTTATTGATAATTTATGGGTGGATCATTTAGATGCTATTGAAAATCTCCGTTCAGGAATAGGTCTTCGAGGATATGGACAAAGAGACCCATTAGTTGAATATAAGAATGAGGCATTTACGATGTTTGAACAACTTATAGCAGGGATTGACGACCAAATTGTTCATAGAATTTACAAAATTCAGGTTCAACAAGCTCCGCCGCCTATACTACAACATCAACATATTGTAAAGCAGGCAGCAGGAGAAACCTCAGTTTCACCTGAACTCCAGACGAGAGAAATAAGTATAAGTCAATCGGATATCAATAACGAACAACAAATAACTAATAAGCCAAAGAAACTTGGCCGCAATGATCCCTGTTGGTGCGGAAGTGGCAGGAAGTACAAACGTTGCCATTGGCC
>CAYZZF010000024.1:0-4528 GCA_964483115.1 uncultured Gammaproteobacteria bacterium
GGGTTGAGGGTTGAGGGTTATCGATAATCCAGCCATTCTCCCAGTTGTTTACCAAGACGTGGTCTTTTAATTCTTCACCAAAAAGAAAAGGTAAAACAGTAGCTAAAAGACTTTTAACTTTTAGTTTGTATGCTTTCCAGCCCTTATCGTAAGATTTTGAAAGGACAAGAACGGTATTATTATTTTGATTTAATTCAACTTCAAACAAAGACGGGTTTTCTTCTTTTTGGCTTGATATAGAAATCCTTTGCGACTGTTTATAATTTTCCCCCTCCTCTGTTTTTGATAAGAAATAATAGGGTAGGGGAATAAATTGAATTTGAGATAAATCATTTATGCTTTTGGTTCCTCTAATGCCAAGACTTGCAATATCAATATCATATCCCCGTTCACCCCCTTGCATCGGCGGAATTAAAAATATGTCTCTCTTAAACTGCGAAGATAAAGACAGATTAGTGTATAAATCGCAATGCCTTGAAGCCTGATTTAATACGCACATAGTAAGAGGAAGCCCCTTCAAATTTCTTGATGTCACCAAAAGCAGATATCCTTGATTTTGTGCTAGGTTTTGATATGAGAAATGATCACAGGAAGTTCCCTCATCTGCTTCGTACTCAATATAATTATTTTTGCTCCTGCTTATTATCTTCTTTGATAGATTATGGCTGAGGGGCAGTGATGGATTGCAGCTGATTGAAGTTTTTGGAAGCGCTGTAATGTCTTGACTAAAGTCCTGGCTACCGGAGAATGGTATGGTAAGTTCTCCGCTTTTAAAGTCAGGAACAATTTGGGAGATAGACTGATTTATTAAATTCTGAGAAAAAGAGGCAGAATAAAGAGGCTTGGTTAATGCAAATTCTACATTTGAATATTTGACCTTTTCAATGTTACCTGTTTGGGTTGCATCAAGGAATATTTTAACAGATAAATCCTGAAGCTTATCTCTTTTTATTTCAGAGAGGCTTAAGTTTGTAGGAAATCGGCCAGAACTAAAATTCTTAAAACTATAGTTTAAACATGAACCAGTTTTTGCGTCAGCGATACAAAGATAAGAAAGCGGCCTACCTTCATAAGTAAAATTTGAAGTTAGAAGGGTGTCTGTCAAGTTATTTAAATTGTTGGTATATTTAAATATTTCTGATAAAGATATGCTCATACAAACAGGCGTATTTTTGCCAAAGATACTAAATCCATTAGTATTTTTTTCAATTCCAATGACTTGATTAGAACTTTTTTCTTCGCAGGAGGAAAGATAAGGGGAGAGAGACGAAAAATCAGGAGTTACTATTTTATCAGGCACTCTTTTATATATTGATATTGAATTTGGGTCTTTGGTGTTAAGAAATACAGTTCCAAGCGATATAGGAGTTTCATTTGCTATATTATCTACTGCAAAATTTCTTTCTCCATTTACGCTTATTATGAAACTCTTATCTTGAATGTTTGCCGATGCAATTATCGGTTCAGAAGATATAAAACTTTCATAGGGTAGACGGGGATAAAGACTTATTGAGATGCTTGCGCCTGATTTTTCAACAAATAAGTCCGAGGGGATATAATTTTCGCTTTCAACAAAAAGTGGAAAAGAGGTGCTTTTTTGAGATTTATAACTTAAAACTGCTCCATTCTGTGTTATCTTAACCATGTCATCTTGAATTTGGCTCTGGGAATCAATTAAATTTCGGAAAGGATAATAGGTAGCGTCAATACTTTGCGATACTATATAATCGTTATATTTTTCGTAAGCAAAATCTTCATAGTAAGATTTTGCCAAGGGCGCAATCTTTGAGGTGTTTTTGCTAAGATAAACATAGTTTGGATTTCCTAAAACCTTAAAAATTGTTACTTTTCCAAATTGGGCATCTTTTTTTATGAAGTTTTGCCTTTCCAAATTTTCGAAGAGATCATCGAGTTCTTTATAATATAGAATCCGCGCGTCATTTTCGGGTGCGATAATGCTCTTGTCCAAGAGTAGGAAATGGATATTATATTTTTCCACTACTTTTTTGAAGAGATCCTCATTTTTGGAATAAACCGCATAAGACATTTCCCGGAAATACTCCTCGTTCAAAGGATTCCATCTGTCAAAATCACGGTTTAAAAGTGGCTGTTTTATACCAAACCAGATGAATCCAGCTCCTTGAAAACTCGCCTGCCTGCCGGTAGGTAGGGTTTGATTATTATACCAGTTATAGTATTGCCATCCCCAAGGGGACTGAATTGGAAAATCCGCAACTGTGCCATTATCGTTTTGTTTGTCAAAATAAGAAAACATATCAAAATAATAATTTGGAATTTTGATTCTCATATAAGGGCTTATCAGATTGCCATTAAACGCTGGAAGCATATAGAAAATAAGAAGTAGTGATAAAAGTGTGGTTTTAACAATTAGAACCGGTTTGACCAAAAACCTCGGAAGTTTCTCTATAAGACTTATAAGATTCATAAGTCCTAGTCCAAAATAGAGCGAAAAAACAAATATAAAAATCCCAAGCACCTTATCTCCTGGGAATCTAAAGGCTTCTTTAAAAAGAGGTATGTGGCTCTCAAGAAATAAATATAGGGATGAAGTAGGAGGATTGTCGTTTATCAAGAAAAGTAAGATAACTCCCAAGACTGGCAAGAGGCAAAGCCCGATTTTATTTTTCTTAAACACAGAATAAATCAGTCCAGCGATCGCTAAAAAAGCGAAAGAATAACCGATTAGAATTACAAGCGGTCTATTCAAATAGTCTATCCAGATCTTAAGAAGGTTTTCAAAATGATTACTTTGGGTATAAACGCCCCAGTCAAAGAGAAAATTCTTCATAAGCGCAATATCCTTAATATTTCCAAATTCTTTGTTGTACAAAAATGCCTGAGGAGAAAAAAGTTTATTTATATTGGCGTATGTCACGTTTAGGCCCGATGTTAGAACAAAATAGATATTGGGTAAAATCCAAAATGAGTTAATTAATAAAGAGGTAAATATTAAAACCGCCGGTTTTTTAAGAATTGAAAAATCTTTTTTTAAAATCTTGGGCAAAGAAAAGAAAAAGATATAAATAACAAAAACAAAAAAAGTCATGTACCACAAAGTTGCGGCATAAGCCATGGGGGAAGAGAGAAGAGTGACTATTGCAAACCACAAAAGTTTAGCTTTACGCCCTTGGGGTGTAGATTCAAGATATTGTGTTGCAAACAAGAAAATCCAGGGTAATATTCCGTATTGGACAACAAACATTTCAAAAGGAACGACAAATTGCTGCATCGTGCCAAGATTAAGAAGGTAAAAAAGTGCGCCTAGGAATGAAGCAATTTTATTCTTAATAACAATTTTATTTAAGAAAAAGTACATACCAACTGGCCCGATTATTAGATTTAAGAAAATGTATGCATAGCGGAGAAATTGTATCGGCAGGAAAAAGTGGAATAAATAAAGGATTAATACGCGAGGTAGGTCTGCCATATGAGAGTGAGCGGCAACTGCCCCAAGCCCTTGGTTGGCTCTGAATACACCAAAGATTAACCTCTGAAAATTAAGACCAAAATTAAATTCGGGATGGAGAGTATCCCAGCCGGAAAGAAAAGTGCCCGTAGTGTAGTTTCTAATGGCTAAAAACAGGGTTATTATAACAAGTGCTATGATTGGCAGATTATTTGTCAATCTTTTTATCATATGTTAGAGATTACACTGATTTTTCTGATTCTGCAAAAAAGCTTTGCCTTATAACAGCAAAAAAGGCAGGAAAACCCTGCCTTTTTAAGTTTTAGATAGTTAAAGTTATTTACTAAATACCTCTTCTCTTAAAAGCTGATATTGAAATCTTTTTGAACCGTCCGGATTGTTTCCCCATTGTCTTCGGATGACAGATACTACCAAAACTTGATTGCAATTCTCAGGCAGATCACATTGGCCAATAAATCCGGATTCACCCGGTAAAGTTACACCATTTTGCAACCTGCTTATATAATGAGAGCTTATTCCTCTTTCGTCTTCGACTACATTGTTTCCATCCCAAATCCTTCCTGTTCCTGTAAAACCATGTTTTATCATAACAAGATTGTTTGGTCCAAAATCCCCAACGTTGTCGGCGATATTCATTATCATAAGCTCAACTGCTTTACCAGGACCGCCTACTAAATGTCCAATTCCTGGTACATCTACTTCTTCGCCTGTCATAACAGTCCAAGAATACATAGGAACCTGTAAAGTTCTTCTGTAATCTGGATTATCTGATTGATCGTTTTCACCATATGTGTATCCGACTAATGGACGATTCGGATCATTAAGCGAAGACTGAAAATCTGCAAATCTTGCTGGATCAAGAGGCATTGCCTTGCCCCATTCTGGTGCTACTACCAAATTGCTGTCAGGAGTAAATCCATCAACAGCTGATATCTTTTCTGGTTGTCCATCTGGGTTATTAATTATCCAATTTCCATTTGCATCTTTTGATGCAGGATTGCTAAGAGTCTTCTCTGCTATTGGCGTTGGAGTTCCAGCCGCCTCACTTGGATTTGGTGTTGCAACTAAACCTGCATATGA
>CAYZZF010000025.1:0-4463 GCA_964483115.1 uncultured Gammaproteobacteria bacterium
CTTCTTGATAGATTCAATAATTGGGAGAAATATGCAAGAGAAAATAATTTGGGATTATGGGGGAGCTGTCCTGTAAATACGACTACCGCAAGAGATCAAAAGACTACCTCTGTCCAAAAACAAACACAAAAGTCTCCTGTTCAATCAGGATCAGGGTCGAATTATTCAGGAGGGGATAAAGATTGTAAGGATTTTGCAACACATGCGGAAGCTCAGGCATTTTTTATTTCTCAAGGTGGTCCTGCAAGAGATCCGCACAGACTTGATGCTGACCATGATGGATTAGCCTGCGAAAGCCTCCCCTAAGCGTTACTAATCCGCTATACTGTAATTACGACCATGAACCTTGATAAATATCCTTATCTAAAAGAATTTATAGTAGCCCTTGAGGATGAAATTAAAAAATTAGAACAATTTGGTGAGAGTGAGATAAAAGTTTTTAATGGTGAACTATCAAAAATCGAATCAGGAGAATATGTTTATTCTTTTGTTGTCGATGAGATAATTGCCATTACTGATGATCAACCTATTGAGGTCTCTTACCAAGGGAAACGATATAAAGCGACATTTGTTGGTAGAGCAGGTAATACAATTCTTATATCCATCTCAGACAATTTGGGAGAAAAAATTCCGAGTGCAACACTCATTATTTCGCCCATTTTTCTTCTTAAAGCCCTGATTGCAGTTATAGAACAACTTCCAAGTCTTGAAAACTATAATTTTAACTTTCCCCACGAAATCATAGGCGAGAAACATCTCCCACCAGCCCAGGATGCGGAATTAGATAAAACTGTTGACACTGATAAGATAGATGGATACAAAAAGATCGCAATTAAAAATTCTTTAGGAAGCAAAGTCTCTTTTATTTGGGGACCGCCTGGAACAGGGAAAACAACGACTATTGGAAAACTTGTTGAGCATTTTTTGAAAAATAATCAGAGAGTCTTAATTACTTCCCATACCAATATAGCGGTCGATACTGCCCTAAGAGATGTTTTGGAAAAAGACAGTAAACTTAATGAAGGAATTAGAGAATTTTATGATCAAGGAAAGATTCTCCGATTAGGAATTCACCAGTTGCCTGGACTTGAGGGATACCCAATGGTTTTTGGGGAAAATATCTCAGCAAAAAATTCAAGTGATTTATTAAATAAGCTCGCAAAAATTGATAATGAAGCTTCCCAATTAGTGGACATAAATAAAAAAATAGAAATTAAACTTAACAATCTTCGAGTAATACAGCACATAATTCAAAAGAAAAAAGAATTAGAGAATGCCTTGCAAGTAATAGCAAATACTCTCGATGGACTTGAGGATTCACTTAGAAACCAGGAAGAAAAAATCGGTTTAATAAAACAACAGCTTAAAAAAGCGAGTGAAAATAATTGGTTTAGTAATGTATTACAGGGTTTAAATGCAAGCAAATTGTTAAAACAGCTAGATTCAGAAGAATTTAATAAAAATAAAATAGTCGAAGACATAAGCAACAACAAGGCAAAACAAACTCAGTTAAAAAATGAGCTTTCTGAAATAAACGATGAGCTTAATTCACAATACAAAGGAATTTATAACGAAAACATAAACTCGCAAGATTTGGTGGGAGAGCTTGAAAAAAACCTTTCAAAAATAGATAGCCTCAAAGCGGATAAAAGATCGATACAAGAACAACTGGATCAGTTGTCAAAACTTCTTCTAAATAGTGCCAGAGTAGTTGCAACGACCCTTACAAAATGTTACCTTCGCTCTGAAGTTCTTTCCCAGCAATTCGACGTAGTAATAATAGATGAAATTTCAATGGCACAAATACCGCATCTTTTTGTGGCGATTGGTATGGGTAAAAAAGCCATTCTCGTTGGAGATTTTCTCCAGCTACCACCTATAACACAAGCAGACACGGAAATGGTAAACAAGTGGTTAGCAACCAACCTTTTTGACTATTTTGATATTTCTAAAAACTTCCTTGAAAAAGGAGAAATAATTCCTCAAATGCAACCATTATTGGAACAATATAGAATGCACCCAGATATTTCAAATTTAGCAAATAAATTTGTATACAAAGGGAGATTGAGAGATGGAGAGGGAATTGAGGAGAAAAGGGCCCAGAATGCTGACCGTGCTCCTTTTAATGGTCATATAGGCTTTCTTGATACGAAGGGTATTGCTGCTTATTGTAGAAAACGGGAAGGCGGGTCAAGATACACATTAAAAAATGCTTTTATAGATTTATATTTGGCTCAGTTGACAGTAAAAGACTACTTGAAGGACAGAAACATTGACATAGACGAAAAAGAAGATATTGTTGGAATAGTTACTCCATACAGAGCACAGGCAAATCTGGCTTCCAAACTCCTAATAGACATCGAAATAGAACTAAATGGCAAGAGTTATAAACTTGCTAAATACACAGAGGTTAACACGGTCCATAAATTTCAAGGTAATCAAAGAAAAGTAATTGTTTTTGACACCACTGATGATTTTCCAATGTTCAAGCCCGCACCGATCGTTGATGATCAAAGAGAACACGGAGACGATGCAAAACTTATAAATGTGGCAATTACAAGGGCTCAGGATAAATTTTTGCTCCTTGGTAACAGTGAATTTATAAATTCAAAACATAGCGATAGCTCGCTTATCAAAAATGTTGTCCCATCTATAGAAAATAAAAACAAAACTCTCTTTTACGAAAGTATACTTAGTGAGAAAAATAAGGGTGGTATTGATATTTCTATCTTTTCATCCGCAGAGGATATTGCAAGGGATATAAAATTAGCTACAAGCTCGATTCAAGTTGTAATATCGGACCTTTTTACATCTGATTTATTTAAAAATGTAAGAGAGTCTTTAATATCCGCTTCGAAAAATGGAATTATCGTTAATCTTTTTACTCAGTTGCCAAGTGTTTATACAAAAGACTATGAGACCTTAGCGGATGAGACTATAAAAAGCCTTCAGGAGCAAGGAATCAAATGTAATCTGAGAACAAAGCTGAGAGACCCCTTTTTTATTATTGATGGCGAGAGAATTTTTTGTTTAATTGACGAAGAAAATATAACTGGAGTTCAACTGAAGTCTGGCAAAGGTGCGAAAGAGATAGCTAAGCTTCTTAACTTAGATGAGACGGAAGAAATAATACCCTGTCCAGAGTGTTTGAAAAACGGAAGAAATGGAATGATTGTTCCCAAAAGTAGTAAGTATGGAGTTTTTTACAGTTGTTCCTTGTATCCAAAATGTAAGTATATCGACAAAAGTAGAAATAAAAAGGTAGATGCGAGCGATCCTGTTAGAACCGACAGAAAGTGCCCAGAATGCGGAAGACCTGTCGTAAAGAAAAAGGGAAGGTATGGCTTCTTCTATGGTTGTTCAGGATACCCTGACTGCAGGCATATCGAAAGACGAAATTAACCCCGAGTTGACCTGAATACCATTTCAGAATCTAATACTAAGTAAGTTTTTGCTATAATTGCAATTGTATTTATGACTACAGAGAATTGGTTAACATTAGCCACGCTCGGAACGGATATTATCAAAACTATAATTCCTTTTGCCGTAGTTTTCTTGATTTTTTGGCTTTTTAGGAAAGAGTTGAGAGTGCTTATAAAAAGTGGAGGTTGGAAGTTCTCAGCACCAGGAGTCTCTGTTGAGACCGCTCAGAAGCAGCAAAAAACCAGTGTTAAAGAAAAAAGAGAAATCGAAGCATTAAACAAAGAGCTCGAAACTACAAAAAAGGCACAAGAGAAGCTTCAGGAACTTCAAGAGTATACAGCAAGAGATAAGGACACATATTTTTTAGGATATCACTTTGAAAAAACATATAGGATAATTTTCCCAAGTCAAATGCTAATTCTCACTACAATACAAAGCTTTGGAGAAATTTCTAAACCGCTTGCAGAATCAATTTTCAGGAGAACAATATGGTCATCTAGTCTTAATATTCCTCTTGAACATTTTACAGGATTTCTTATAAATGTAGGTTTGATGGTGGAGGATAAACAGGGCAATAAATTTTTACTGACACCACTAGGTAATTTATTCCTACTGTATCTTACGGTAAATAGCATTCCAAATAAACTACCTGCCAACGATCTAATACTAAATCCCAATCCTTCTACTTGACCTGATTTGTTAAAAGGTTTATATTCTTCCTAAGACTTTAAAAGGTATTCCTTTAATTAAGGTCGTTTGGTAGAAAACGAAGCTAGAAACAATGTCTGTCTGGGACATCCATGCATTCTTAAGACAGAAGAATTAGCCTCAAAAATAAAATATTTGACTTTTTGATGCCGATTCAAATTCTTACTTCTTTTCCCGTTCTTGCTTCGGAACGTCTGACGTTCCTTCGCTCATCCATTTTTATATTAAGACCCTGTTTTTCCGCCCACCCAGTCATTCTTAAAATCTTGAGATTTTAAGAATGTTGTGTTAGTATTAAATTATGGCAAAATTGAAAACGGCAAAACAAATGG
>CAYZZF010000026.1:0-3753 GCA_964483115.1 uncultured Gammaproteobacteria bacterium
TGGGCTTGAGTGGCTTTTTAGATTGATAATTCAGCCATGGCGAATAAAACGCCAAATTTCACTTATTGAGTTTGCCTTTTTAATGATTAAAGAAAAACTTCCAAAATTCATAGTTATTTTCTAACTTCGCTCATGTAGGAAAATTAGCAATGATGCTATAATTAGAACACTTATGAAAATTCTTTATCTGCAAACGTTTCCCCTATTTGGTTCTGGTTCTGGAACTTATGCCAGGGAGTTGGCTAAAGAGGTCGCAAAAAATCACAGAGTTGCTATGGTTGTTCCTGATAAGCGGAAAATTGATAGCGTAAAGATATATAATGTAAATCTGCCTGTAAAAATTTCTTTTACAGGACATCCAGAATGGCCGAACTCACTGCTTTATACAAAGGTCTCAGGGAAGGAGCTTTCGGCTAATTACCTTGCGTATTTTAGATCGGTTGTCCACGCCGTAAATGATTTTAAACCGGATATTATTCATGTGCACCACCTAATGCCTCTTACCTGGGTTGCAAGATTTATTAAGATTGCATACGGTCTTAACTTTATAATTACAGTTCATGGGTCAGAGCTTCCAACTCTTCAAGACGATAAGCGCTATCCGTATCTTACCCAGGAGGCTCTTCTTAAAGCCAAGAAGATTGTGGTGAACAGTTTTTGGACAAAAGAATGGATGTTGAAAATCTTTAGTGATCAAGTTAAGCATCAGATACGAGTGATTCCCGGAGGAGTAGACATTGAAAATTTTCCAGAAGAGATGGATATAAAAAATATTAATAAAAAATTCAGACTGGGAGATAATAAACTTGTGCTTTTTTCAGGAAAGCTCACAAAATACAAGGGGGTTAAATACCTTATACAAGCAGCCAAAAACATAGACGCGATAATTGGAATAGCTGGCGGAGGACCAGAGCGCCGAAATCTTGAGAATCTTGCCAGCGTTCTAAGAGTTAAAAACGTGAAATTTTTTGGTTTTATTGATAATGATGATCTTATAAAACTCTATTACAGAGCCGATATCTGTGTAGTACCAAGCATTTGGGATGAACCATTAGGTCTGGTCGTTCTTGAAGCTATGGCGACAAAAACACCGGTTGTAGTGACTAGAAAAGGCGGCATACCTCTTGCTGTTAAGGATGGCATTAACGGTCTATTTGTTAGACCAAGGAATGCTAAAGAAATTGCAGAAAAGGTTAATGTTCTTTTGGCAAATGATGAGCTAAGGCAAAAAATGGGAAAAAGAGCAAGGAGAACAATACTTGAAAGATTTACTTGGGATAAGATTGCCCAAAGGTATGAAAGAATATATCATGAATTTAAAAGAGTAGAAAGTGTTAGAGATGCTGGTCCTTTGGATAAATTGGTAAATAGAGTCCTAACTAGAAAATGACCCTTTTTGAATATGAAAATTGCAATACTTGGATCAGTAGCTGTTCCGGTTCCTCCTCCTTTTCAAGGTGGAACAGAATGGATTGTTTATCATCAGGCAAAGGGACTCTCCGAAAGAGGGCACAAAGTTATTCTCTTTGCTTCAAGAGCGGCGGCTGAAAATTTTAAAAACCCCAACATCAGAGTTGTTGAGGTTGGGGGAGGTAATTTAGTTTCGGGAAGTAAAGCAGAAATTTCCCTTGACCCTTCATTAGTAGAAGGATCGAGAAAGTTTAGACTAGAGACAGCCTATCTTTCAAAAGTTGGCGAAAAGCTTTTAGAACTTAAAGACAATTACGATATTATTCTAAATAATATGCGGGGAGAAGCCGTATTTCTACCACTAGCCAAATTATTAGATAAACCTCTTGTTAATGTAATGCATCTTAATATATTTGACGAGCTGGCAGGTTTGTTTAGAGATTTTAACACAAAGATTATCACAATTAGTAATTCCCAACGTAAATCTTACCCGGATTTGAATTACCTTGCAACTGTTTATAATGGTGTGGATACCAAAAAATTCATTTTTAGTGATAGGCCTGGCGATTATCTATTAATGCTTGGATCAATAGGATGGCACAAAAATCAAGGTGCAGCAATTAGAGTTGCTAAGGCTCTTGGACTGAAACTGATCCTTGCCGGAAAAATTAGAGACAAGAATTATTTTGAGGAACTTAAAAAGGATATTGACGGAGAAAAGATTAAATGGTTTGGCGAACTTAGTTTTGAGAATAAAGTAAAGCTCTATAAAGAGGCTAAAGTCTTCCTGTTTCCAATTAATTGGGAAGAGCCTTTTGGCCTTGTTATGATTGAATCAATGAGTTGTGGGACTCCTGTTGTAGCCTTTAACCATGGAGCAGTTTCTGAGGTTGTAGTTAATGGTTTGACTGGTTACATTGTAGAAAATGATAGTCAGATGGTTGAGGCGATTAGGAAAATAAACCAAATAAAAAGAGAGAATTGCCGAAAACACGTTGAGGAAAATTTTACGGTTGAAAAAATGGTAGATGATTATGAAAAAGCTCTGCTCAGAATAGAAATATGAAGATTGCACAGCTTGCTCCGCCATGGATTTCAGTTCCCCCCAAAGGATATGGGGGAACCGAAATGATTGTTCATTACATAACAGAAGAATTAGTGCAAAGGGGACATGAAGTAACTCTTTTTGCCTCTGGAGATTCTCAAACTAAAGCATATCTTTTCTCAATTTTTAAAAATGCCATCGGGAATAGGGGGGAGCTCAAAAACCAACCCCTAAACCCCCTTCTTCATTATATTGAATGCTTTAAGAGGGCTTCTGAGTTTGACATTATTCATAATCATGCTCAGTATTACGCTATGTTCTTGGCAGATTTAGTCAAAACTCCTGTTGTTCATACTATTCATGGTTCATTTTCAAAAGAAGACGTTCCCCAAACTGAAAAAAGACAAACTCTTAAGAAATTCAAAGACCATAATTTTGTTTCCATAAGCAATGCCCAAAGAAGGGGTCTTAATATCTTAAATTATGTGGCTACAGTTTATAATGGCATTGATACTTCGGAATTTCCTTTTTCTGCGAAAATAGGAGAATACCTTTGCTGGATTGGGAGAATTACCCAAAAAAAAGGTCCTGTTGATGCAGTTGAAACTGCAAAAATTCTAAATATGAACCTTAGAATTGCTGGGACTGTTGATCCCATTGATAGAGAATATTGTGAGACAGTTCTTTATCCTTTAATTTTTGATTCCAAAACCAAGGGTCTTATCGAATTTGAGGAGGAAATTAAAAGAGAGAAAAAAGCGATGTTATATAAAGATGCATTATGTACTATTTATCCAATTCACTGGGAAGAGCCTTTTGGGCTTGTAATGGTTGAGTCAATGAGCTGTGGAACACCTGTAATCGCCTACAACCATGGGTCGGTTCCTGAAATTGTTAAAGACGGCATAACTGGATTTATTGTAGATCCAGATGATGAGCCTAGACCTTTGAAAGGAAGTTTTATTATAAAAAAGCAGGGAATTGAGGGATTAGTTGAAGCAGTAAAAAGAATAAAAGAAATAGACAGAAAGACATGCAGAAAACATATTGAAGAAAATTTTACGGTTGAGCGAATGGTGGACGGGTACGAAAGGGTATATAATCAACTAATTAACAAATAAACCAATCAACAAATTCAACGAATATAGAAATAACTAAGCCCTTATTTGATACTTGATACTTAATACATAATATTTAATACTATTTAGAGATGGATTTTCAATTTTTACAAAATCCTTTGTCTAAAAAATGGGTTATTTTTGCGCCAAGAAGGGCCGAAAGACCTAAAGTAGACCAAG
>CAYZZF010000027.1:0-2940 GCA_964483115.1 uncultured Gammaproteobacteria bacterium
GTTTTTGGTTTTAGGCGCTTCTGATGCGATAACCGCCAGGCTTTCTTGGATTAAGTTTCTTTACTACTTTTATCAGAGAGGTAATTTTTAGAATCTCCTTACCACATGCCCCTCTTTAAAGCAAAAGCTGAATTTGGCAATTGACTCCGAGTCCGATAAATGATAAAGTCGAAAGTGAATAAATATGATTTTATGGCAAATAAATCAATCAAAATTAAAATCAAATCGTTGGACAAGAACGATAGAGACTATAAAAATTTGTATAACAAAGTAGCATTAATTACAAAACGACTTTCTAAATTATTTCCTCGTTCTCCGAAATACATTAAAGTTTGTATATTTCAAAACAGAAGGTTGTTTTTACAAGCGATTAATAAGCCCAGAGCTTCTGGTTGGCTAAAAGCCTATATCCCCCCAAACAGCACATCGAATATTTATTTATTTCTTGAAAAAAATAAATCATTGAAACAAAAAGAATCATCACGATTGCTTACGCATGAAATTGCCCATTTGTATATAAATGCATTGAACCCAAAATTACCGGACTGGATAAAAGAAGGTACGGCAGTGTATTTGAGTCGGCAAATGTCTAACTTTTTTATCTCGGAGGCTAATTGGAACGCTGTATCACAATCAGGTACTCCATTCCAACATTTAAGATGGAGTACGGTAGTTAAACATAATGGATACCAAATTGCTGGCTTATTAGTTTTATTTTTTGTAAAAAATATTGGATGGCCAAATTTTATCACTTCTATTGCCACTTATAAACCACAGGACTCATTATTAAAGATATTAACCGTCTATTCAAAACAAAAAAGCGAAAAAATTTTGTTAAATAACTTTAAAAATATTTTTGTCAATAAAAAGAGAGGTGAATAATCATTCACCTCTTAGTCGTATATTTTGACGCATGGGTTTCCGTCGCAACTGTCACAGCCGCAATCGCCGTTTATCTCTGTGCCATTAATCGTACCTGTACCAAAAAGAGGAACTTCGGCGAATGTTTCCACGTTTTCGTTGGCAGGTTTATGCATTTTTATGCACCTCCTTAATAACATATTATTCTATCTTGTTTGAATTGTCAAGAATTATCGATTTGTTTAGGGTATCCAGTGGAATAAGTATGCCTTTTTGGACCATTTTTCCATATAGTCTTTTAACCTTTTCTTTTTCCGCCTCATCCACAGCTTTTGACTCTTCAATAAAATCAGTGAAAGAAAAACTTTTCTTTTCTGCTTTTTTTATCTCTAAAAAGGCTGTAGCGCTCTTGTTTAAAAGTATAATTGCCCAACGCGGTTTCTTACAAGTTACAAGAGAACCAAATATTTCTTCTCGAAATTCTATATCTGGGTTAACTATGACCTCAAGAGGCAATTTATTATTATCTGGTAATGCAATCTGTAGCGATAACTCCTTGTGCGATAAATTGGCGAGACGTTTAGTGTTAGCGTGGTAATCCATGTCGTTTAAATTCAATGCAGAAGTATTTACACGGCAACCACCATTGCAGTATGGCAAAATCGGGCACTTAGAACACGATTGAGGAACAAATTCATTATGACGCCAGCGATTCATCTTTTTCCATATATACGCAAAAGGTTCGTAAAGTATATTTCCATAAAGTAGCTCGACATGAGGACATGGCCGAACTTCACCATTAGGGTCTATAGTTACTGTGGTACGCCCAGCAACACAAGCACGATGGAAAAATCTGTGATATGCTTTTGTCCCGGCAAGAAGGCATTTAGGATAGCATCCTAAAACTTCCACAGGCACTCCTATTACCTGTTCTATCTCTATAAGTTTCTCAAGCGACCACAAAACTTCATCCGCTGATAAAAGGAAAGAGCTACCTTTTGTGCATGTATTTGGCAGTACTCTTGTCGCGCAGAAGGTCTTAACACCAAGTTCTTTTGCGACTTTAGCAACTGATACAATTTCAGCAAGATTTTCCTGTAAAAGTGCCATATTAATACTTACCGAGATTCCTTCACGAAGGGCTATTTTGATATTTCTAATTACCTTTTCGTATGTGCCAGCTGCGGCGCCTGCTAAATATTCGTGCTTTTTTGCAGTTGAAGACAAAAGTGTGACAAGAATCGGCACTCGAAATTTGGCCAATCTTTTAATATCATCTTCGCTAACTATGCTAAAGTTTGTGTTAATAGAAGCACGTATTCCCCCTGTTTTAACTATTCCGAGCAACCAAAATACATCATTAGAGCACAAAAATGGCTCCCCGCCTGTAATGGTTACGGATGGTATTTTATTTGCAACCAATTCTTGAATTATTTTTTCCAATTTTTTCTTGCCTAATGATCTACCGCGAATTAACCTTTTGCCATCTACTTGTCGCCAAAAATTATAACAATGGCGACAATTTTGATTGCAATTTTGTGTTATCTCAATCTGTACATCAATTGGGGCAGACAATTCATTTGTCATAATTTATTCACCACCTCTATTTTAAAAGAACTCATCTGGCTGAATAGCTTCTATCCAGCCATCCTTCTTGAGTATAACTATAGGAGATCAAAAAAATTTGTCAAGCGTCCTTGACATCTCTCCTAAAATCTGCTATGTTTAAGATAGTTCTTTAAGGTATCCTTTGCCAAAGGCTTCGGATTACCAAAGGCAGCCGTCGCTGAAAGCTATGGCTTGCCAAAGGAGGAATTGCTCCTTCAAAAAATCAAAAAAGCCCTTTAGGGCAGGAGAAAAAGTGATATAATATGGACGCATATGGAAAGAAAACGGGATTGCCAAAAGGAATTGCCGCTGTAATCGTAATAGCCGTAGTATTGATGGCGATTGGGTACTTAGTAACCCATACACCCACTGCGCCGGTGAAAAACGAGGGTCCGCCGGAGGTAAAAACGCAAGTCCAGCAACCGGCTGAAAATCCGGCGGTAAGTACAGTGGTGGTAGAGACGACATTGG
>CAYZZF010000028.1:0-2929 GCA_964483115.1 uncultured Gammaproteobacteria bacterium
TATAGCAATTTGAGATAATAAATCAATGGCGAGGCTGTTTCACCTTCCAGGTAGCACTCACAGGTAGCACTCAATGAAGATTTGGGTAACTTGCATTTTCTCACCCACGGACAAACTTGTCAGGCTGATAATACACTTTTAGGAATTTCAAATCTGCTACTTATGTATTATGCGGTTTTGTGAATATTTTAACTTCTTTCGTAGTTGTGCATTATCCCAAAAGAATTCATTGATTGCTACTCTGACATCTTTTATTATTTCATCAAGATCTTGTACCTTTTTATCTAAATCTGTTAAAGTTTTTATAAGCCTGCTAATGTCTTTATGCTTCATACTCCTTTTATTTTTACCAGTCTGTTATTGTAAGAGTCTCGTCTCGGACATAATTTTTCAACGCTTCTTTTATTCCTGAAAACAGAGGATACTTATGCAGATTTTCTATTTCAATAAATCTCCATTCGCCGCATCTATCGGGTTCCACAACCTTTGGTTTACCGCTTTTTAATGAACCTTTAAGAATTATTGTGACATGATGTACAAAATTAGGGGGGATCTTATTTTCTCTAACAGCTATAACTTGATTACTGATTTCTATTTCAATGTTATCTCCAAGCTCTTCTCTTAATTCTCTTTGAGCACATTGATTAATTTTTTCGTCTGGATTCATTCTACCTCCTGGAAAACCCCATGTTCCGAAACCCTCATTTGTTAATCTTTTTCCAAGCAGAACTCTACCTTTTCTGTCAAATATAGCTACGTCTACAGCCAATCTTAAATTACCCGCTTCCTTAGGTCGATCTACTTCTCTTGGAGAAGTCATAAAATTATCCTCCTAATATTATGTGATGTAATTATATAACAAAACAAAGTCTTGTTGTCAATAAGTAAAAGTTATATAATCGCCATGTATATGAGAATTTATTTTAATGCATCTCTTGCTGGTAAGGCAGAATATTTAGGAGAATATAAAAAAATAGTGAATGTTATTAAAAAAATGGGTCATGAGATAGTTGCTGATCATATAATGAAAAGAGATTATGAAAGAGTGAACCAGCAAAACAAGGAACAGCATGCAAGAGACTTTCAGAAAGCAAAAAAAGAAATAAAAAATTGTGATGCGATGGTAGTTGAGGGGACAGTACCAAGTATTGGAATAGGGCTTCTTGTTGGAATCGCTCTAGATATGTACAAACCAGTTTTAATACTTTATATGACAATTCCTCATGGTCTTTTACTTGGAGATCCAAGTAGACTTTTAACTATTGCTTGTTATGATTCTAAAAATGAGAATAAATTAAAACATGTAATTGAGGTTTTTTTCAAGAGAACAAAGACTAAAACTCTTAAATGTAGGTTTAATCTTATGATAAATGAAACACAAAATAATTTTCTTGAGTGGGTAAGTAATGGTAATAGAGTAAGTAAGGCTGAGATTCTAAGAAATTTAATTGACGAGAAAATAACCAAAAATACTGTCTATAAAAAGATGCTTAGGAAGACTTAGGTCTGCGTGTTTTGTGCCTGGGATAAGTATCGTCGAAGTTCTGCACGAGAAGTCCTGAATTTACAAATCTCTGCCAATTTACTATTACATCTTCTGGATTTCTAACAAAGTTTCCAATAGGGTGATAGTCATTATCTTGCTCGCTAACAATGAGAGCATTTCCTTTGGGGTCAATAAATAAATATTTACCTGGTCTTGTTGCATTTGAGTATCTTACTACATTTGTAATTCCAGCTGATTCTGCACTTCTTTTCGCCTTTTGAAAAATCTGCTCAAATTCTTTATCTTCAATTCTTAGTTTTTCATAATTTAATTTTCCATATCCACTGGGGGAGATTTGATAAAGTTTCCATGTATCCGGCGTAGCACCAGCTCTTTGGAGCGTAAATGGTATGTCCGCAACATGATCTAAATTTTTTTTAGAAACTACAGTTCCAAGTTTTATTCTCAGTTCAGGGTATTCTGCTTGAATTTTCTGGATGAGCGAAAGAACAGAAAAAAAATGTTTTACTCCCGCATCTTCACTAAAACCAATTCTCATTGAAGCGTTCGCTTCAGGCGTATCGCCATCTAAAGGAAGACCAATCCAGTCAAGATGGGGAACTATTCTATCCAATAGTGTTTGATTATGCGAAAGTCTTAAACCGTTTGATGAGAGGACTGTAGTTAGACTTTCACTTTTCGCTTTTTGTAGAATTTCAGGTAAGTCCCTAATGATGGTAGGTTCTCCACCAGTAAAAACGACACGTTCAACACCGTTTGCAGAAAGATTTTGTATTACCGAGATTATATCACTTGTATCCATTGCCTTTATTTCATGTTGCGGTCCATAACAAAAATCGCAATGGAGCTCGCAAGTTCCCAAAAGCATAAAATCAACAGATGATGGAAGTTTCCTTTCGGAAACTTCATGAGAGTCTTCTTTAGGGGATAAAACCTCTATTTTTACCATACGGTGGTATTATAACACTTTAGAGTAAGAATGCAATTAAAAGATTAGGCAATTTGTCCGACTTGCAGAAATTCACCTTTTACCCCACGAGGGCGTAGCTTGGTAATTAACCCAATCCAGAAAAGGGGTTTTCAAACAAATCTGTCATAGTTTAAGATTAGAGCATCCAGAGATTACGTGTCAAGAGGAAATTATTACTGAGGGGGTGATTGGTCATATACAGAGTTTCCAGTTAGCTTAGTCTCTCCGCTAAAAGTTGTACTATTGGCTGGTTTTGATAACAAACCAGGAAATAATTGTTCAATTACATCGTCTGGGTTGAAAAATCTTTGGGTACTTGGATCAAATCTCTCAACTTCAAATATTAAATTATACCCGTTAAGATTAGAAGCTCCAGTATTTCCAATATATCCAATAATATCCCCCTTTTTGACATTGCTAGAAAGCATATCATCAAATTCAAGATCTCCTAT
>CAYZZF010000029.1:0-2747 GCA_964483115.1 uncultured Gammaproteobacteria bacterium
TCAAACATCTTTCGCAGGAGCGGCTCTCTTATATATAAATCAGCAGTTCTAAAAAATCCATCTAAACTTTTTCCTTGCTCCTTTTCATATTCAAGCGCCTGGATAGCCATTTCTAATTTATCAAGCTGCCAAAAAATTTTTGCCTCTGGCGTAACTATACCGATCATCTCATCAAAAATCTCTGCATATTTATCCCCTTGACTAATTTTATTAAAAATCTTTCTTATCCCTTCCTTTTCTCCTTTTTCTTTTTCTGCATTTTTCTTAACATCAATAATATCTCCTCTAGGACTTACTACCACTGTATCTCCAGTGACAAGTTCTCCAAGATCATGAAGAATAGCCATTTTTATGAGTTTGTCTTTATCAAGTTTGCCATCGCCGAGTGCATCCGTAAGTACCATTGCCAAAATCCCAACCCTAAAGGAATGCTCAGCAACACTTTCTGGATCTTTAATTTTTTCTCTAATCCAACCACTTCGGAGCAATCTTTTTGATTTCCCGACCGTTCTAAAAAAATCTAAATAATTAATTTTTTTAGCTGCCATAGACGCCTTTACTTTATCATCAAATTAAATAAATATCAAGCCTTCTCATACTTTAGGGTTATTGACAGCTGCTATATGACCCCGTGTTGACAAATCCATGCGACCAGATGTGGCAAGCTAATCCACACCAGGTGTGGTATGTGTGGTAGTGCAGGTACGCCTTTGATTAGCTATTGAATGCTTAAATTGTTATAATATTTTTCGTGAGCTACGAGAGACTGGTTTTTTCAACAGTTACTTTGGCAAAAACGCGCGAAGAGGAGGAAACTATTGTGCGCGGGATTGAAATGTTATCTTCAAAAAATATTCCCTCTCTAATTATAGTAGATGGAGGTTCTTCTTCAGATTTTATTGCAAGATTAGGTGCTATTCCGAGAACTTCTTTGGTTCAAAAAGGAGGAGGATTGTTCGTACAGACAAAGGAAGCGTTAAATAAAGCATCTGGCGAAAGTTCTCCTTATATCTTTTATGCAGAATCCAATAAAGAGCAGTTTTTTAAAACTTCTCTTGATGAGTTTGTACAAAAAGCATTTGAGCATATGGAAAGAGATCCTAACTGCGGGATTGTTTTGCCATCAAGAACTTCTGGGAGTTTTGCCACTTTTCCATCTTTTCAACGAGAAGAAGAACTATCTTTAAACAGGCTCTTAAAAGAACTGATGGGAAGAGCAGGAGATGAAGATTTCGCTTATGGACCGAGAATTATCTTAAGAGATCTTATTCCTTATTTAAATAGAGCATCTAAGGAAATCGGTTGGGGTTGGATGAGTTATCTTCTTATTATTGTGAATAGGCTTGGAAAAAGTATCTATACAATTCCTTTGGAATTACCTTGTCCGGAAAAGGAAAGAGGGGAAACGCGGGCAGATAAACTTTATAGATTAGAGCAGTTTAGAAATCATATAGATGGAATAAATGAAGCCCTGATTGTTTCGCTATAGTTATTACAAACCTACAAGTTCTGTTTTTGAAAGTCGCAACTTCTGATAAGGATTGCCTTTCGATTGAGGGACATTTTTAGGATAGAACGCCCTTTTTTATGTACTGTTTGATTAAAGATTGATAGGGTATATTAATCTCATTGGCTTTTTCTTTTACTCGATTCAATATATACTCTGGAATTCTAATAGATATAGAACGGGTAGTAGGTTTAAGATTTGGAAAACTAATTCTTTTGAAATCGGATGGTTCAAAATATTCAGAGAGATCCAAATTCCACCAAAACTCCCTTTCTTCATCTTCATTTTTAAATTTTGGAATCTTAAGCTGCTTTTTCATATATACCCACCTCCTTTTTGTTTATGTCTCTAACCGAGATAATACGAATCTTATTTCCTCTTTTAGTAAAAATTATATATAATAGTCTATCTTTTTTAGTTTTTCCCAGTAGAACAAATCTTTCTTCTTTGTCTGAATGTAATTTATCATTATAAATAACTTTGTTTTTATCTAAAAAGGATTCTTCTGCTTCTTTGTCTTTGACATCATGTTTTTTATTTTTTTCAATATTCCCTTTATCCCATTGAAATTCAACCGGTTTCTTGTCGGCAATCACTGTATATACTATGTTATACAAAATTTAAGCACTTGTCAAGAGGGTAGGATAGCTGCCGGGCAGACATCCGTGACCAGTACCACACCCTCCTGTGTTCCCCTGGCAAATATTTTGACTATTATTATAGGCTGAACAAGAGATGGGGTTTGGAAGAGGATTAGTGCAGTCTGTCTTCCAGGAACACGGAGAGTCACAGTAAGGTGGGTTTACCTGGGAACAATCCGAACCATCTGAATATACACACGTAGTTGATATTGTTCCACATTCTCTGGTTCCTGTACAAGTTTGAGCACTTACTTTTTCAGGAAGAAGAATTAATAAGCTAATCAGCAGTAATCCGAAGAAAAATAAGGGCAGTAACTTTTTCATCTTAAGACATCATTGCGGAATTATTATTCCATATTTATCATAACCGCTTACAAGAGGGACAAAATATTTAGTTAATTTATTTATAATTTCCCTACTCATGTTTACCACTTCTTGATTAGGAGGGATGGTTAATTGCTCTTTTGATACCCAGCCTGATGGTTGCTCTGCTGCCATAATTAATAATTCAAGTCCTCCCATTATCGATGTTGCCCCCCCCCAGATGTATAAGGATGATAATGTGAAGGGTTATTGTCTCCAATTCCCCAGCCAGTACT
>CAYZZF010000030.1:0-2698 GCA_964483115.1 uncultured Gammaproteobacteria bacterium
CGATTTCAAGTTTTTCGTTCCGCTTTTGGCGGAACTCTGGGCTTCGCCCAGTTTGGCGGCAAATTCTTTTTATATTATCTCTCTTAAATACTGTCCTGTAAACGAACTTTGATTTTTTACAACCAATTCAGGTGTTCCCTCCGCAACGATTTTTCCACCCTCATGTCCTCCACCCGGACCTAAATCTATAATCCAATCAGCATTTCTAATAAAGTTCATATTGTGTTCTATAACGAGCACGGTGTTGCCCTTTTCCACAAGTTCGTTAAGTAATTTGAGTAATTTTTCAATATCAGCAAAGTGAAGGCCTGCAGTTGGTTCGTCCAAAATATAAATTTCTCCCTTTTTATGAAGCTGACTAGCAAGCTTCAACCTTTGAGCTTCTCCGCCAGAAAAAGTGTCGTGACTTTGACCAAGTTCAAGATAACCCAACCCAACCTTAATTAAAGTTTCTACCCTATGTTTAATAACCTCATCGTCAAAGAAGGCAAAAGTTTCGTCTATTGTCATCCCCAATACTTCATGGATATTTTTGCCTTTGTATTTATAGGTTAATATTTCCTCTTTATATCTTCTTCCTAAACAAGTCTCGCATTTTACGGTTACATCACCCATAAAGTGCATATCAATTTTTTTATAGCCAAGCCCTTTGCAATCTGGACAAGCACCACTGCTGTTAAAGGAAAAAATTGATTTACTAACATCATTTTCTTTTGCAAATAAATCTCTAATTCTGTCAAAAATACCTATATAAGTCGCACTATTCCCTCGTGCCATTCCAGACATCGCTTTTTGGTCGATAACGATCACCTTATCTCTATATTTATTTGTAAATTCATCAATTAGTAGTGAGCTTTTGCCAGAACCAGAAACCCCAGTAAAAGCGCACAGTACACCAAGAGGAACACGACAACTCACGTTTCTAAGATTATTAACATTGGCATTTTGAATTTCGAGATAGCCGTTTGGTTTTCTTCTGCTTTGATTGACTTGAAGTAACTTATTATTTTTTAAGTATTTGCCGGTGACAGAATTATTATCATTTATCAAGTCGTTGATGTTGCCAGAACTGATAATTTTTCCTCCATTTTTTCCTGCTTGAGGACCTAATTCAATTAGGTTATCTGCAATTCTCATTATTTTTTCGTCGTGTTCGATAGCAATTATCGTGTTGTCTTTGTCTCTTAAATTTTTAATTATCTTGATGATATTTTCGCAATCGTGGCTATGTAATCCCGATGTTGGTTCGTCCAAAATATAAATCATTTCAATTAAATTATTCCCCATTTCTCTGGCTAATTTCAGTCGTTGGGCTTCTCCACCCGATAATGTATCTAGACTTCTATTCAATGAAAGATAACCAAGTTTTACATCAACCAAACATTTTGATGTTTCAAGTATTCTATTTATCAGCTCGTGTGCTTCGGAAACCTTAAATTGACTAATTTCGTTTATTAACTTGGCTATCTCCATATTTGAATAGTCGCCAATACTTTTCTCCCTTATTTTTGATTGGAGTATTTCCTTCTTTAACCTTCCGCCTAAACACTCGGAACAAGGTTGTTGCACTAAATAGGGCTTGTCCGTTTTTTCTTTTCTCTCTGAAATGCCTCTTAAATCACCAGCCCGCTTTATTAGTCTCGTAATAATCCCTTCGTGGCTAAACCTTTGAATGAAACCTTGATCTTGATTGCTTAGTTCAACTCGAGGAGTATATAAGAGAAAAAATAACTCGTCTTTGGAAAAATCCTTTATAGGTTTATTCACATCTATTTTTCCGGACGACTCGATTATATTGTATAGTCTATTTCCAGGCCTGTAATTGTTGTGATTTACCGCACCTTCCGCTAGAGATTTATCAAAATCAATTATCGTCTTTGGGTCAACTGTAAATTCCAACCCCACACCCTTACATTTTTGGCAAGCACCTTTAGGGTTATTAAAAGAAAAATGACCAGCACTTAAATTTGGAACAGAACCAAAACGAGAGAATAACAATCTTAAATAAGTATATATTTCAGTAGCAGTTCCAACGGTAGAGCGTGGATTGCCTTTTAATTGTTTTTGGTCAATCGAAATAGTCGGGGATAGATTAGTTACATCATCAACATCTGGTCTTTGTGTTCTTTTGAGAAGCCTGGCAGCGTAAGTGCTAACAGATTCTAAAAATTGACGCTGACCTTCGCTGTAAAGAATGTTGTAGGCAATTGTTGATTTTCCAGAGCCAGAAACACCAACTAAACAAGTAATCTTGTTTCTGGGAATTTCAAGACTTATATTTTTTAGATTGTTTTCTCTAGCGCCAATAATTTTTATATTTTTAGTAGTCATAGTGATTATTTAACTAATTCGTCTAGGGAAACATCCAAGCCTTCGGCAACCTTCGTTATTGTCTGTAAAGAAGGATTTTGAATAACATTGGACTCAATTTTAGCCAGTGTTGTATAGGGAATATCCGCTTTTTTAGCCAATGCGTCTTGCGTTAAATTCCTTTTCCTGCGCCACGCTTTAATCTTTTCCCCAATTGTTTTACTTTTATTTTCTTCCATACTATGTTAGTATTATGTTGATGGCTGTCGATAACTCACATTATTATACTAACATGTATCTCGTTTTTCTTCAATTAATAATGAGGGAAGCCCGCTTTTGGCCCAAAATGAAGTTCGAGCCGATATTTTTTCAGGTTCTTTGGCAGTTT
>CAYZZF010000031.1:0-2337 GCA_964483115.1 uncultured Gammaproteobacteria bacterium
ATCCCAAATTATTTTCTCTTGCATATTTCTCCCAATTATTGAATCTATCAAGAAGTTTTGTCGGATACTGCCTGTAGCTATAAGCATACCCTTGCTTTACCATTTCTCCGTTAACAAAAGTTGCCTTACTATCTGGCAGGTAAACATATCGAAGCAGTCTTGAGTACTTGTCTCTATTTCCTTGCGTAGAGTCATCAACGAGTTTTACAAATTTTCCAAAGACAAAAGATTTCATCTTGTTTGTAGCTTCTGTTGCAAAACATTGAACTGGTTTTCTAGGATCCACACTTTCAGGAGTATCAATTCCAAGAAGCCTTACGCTTTCGTTTTTCCCTCGAATACTAACTGTAATCGTATCGCCATCAACAACCTTAACGACTTTGAACAATTTTTTCTTGTCCATTTCTGTCTCCTGATAGGAGGCATTTGTTTTCTGGACGGAATTAAAAAGAGTAAAAATTAGAATAAAAACAACAAATAATTTTCTAATCATAACAGGAGCTGTATTATAGCATTTTCTCGCATGAAAATTGAATTCATGTCGTACAATGATTGTTGTGCGGAAGAAAAGACAGATAAGATGATGATTTAAACTAGCGGTGCGGAAGAGAAACTGTGAATGTGGTTTTTTTGTCAGGTTTGCTTTCAACGGTTATTTCTCCGCCGTGCCCCTCGATTATTTTTTTTGCGATCGAAAGCCCAAGGCCAAAACCTTTTTCTGTTCGCGATTTGTCGCTCCTGTAAAACCTGTCAAAAATATGAGGTAAATCTTCTTTGGAAATTCCCGCTCCATAATCCGTTAGCGAAACTTCGATTTTTCCATCCGTTTTTTTCGACTCGATTTCAACTTTTCCTTTGACTTTTGAATACTTTATCGCATTGTCCAAAAGTATTACAAAAACTTCGGTGAGTCTATCGGGGATTCCTAAAACTTTTGAATCCTGGGCACTATTTTCAATTTTTATTTGTTTTGCTTTGGCCGAAGCGCTGACTTTTTTAATTGCATCTTGAACTACATTTGAAAGAGAAACTTTTTGCATTGAAACTTGATTTAGCGATTCTCCATTTTGCGCAAGTTCGAGTAATCTATCGGAGAGAGTTTGCAAACTCATTACCTCCTCAAGATTGCTTTTTAACACTTCCTTTGCATCAGTTAAACCCAATCTTTTGTTTCTAAGGGCAACTTCAATTTCCGAACGCAAACTTGTCAAAGGAGTTCGAAGCTCGTGCGATGAATCCGAGACAAATCTATTCTGCTCATCAACCATTTCTTTAATCGGTCTTAAAGTTCGCCCAGCCAAAAAATATCCAGCTCCTCCCGCTAAGACAAAAATCAATATGTTAACCGAAACTAAAGATACTATAAGCCGCCTTCTTGACTCTTGAATAAAAGTAGGGTCAATTCGCTCACGCGGGGCTTGAAATGTTTGAATGTAAGGGTGAATGTCCTGATCCTCCCGGATAAAAACTCGAAGCCTCTCAAATCGATGAAACTCATTATTAATCATGGAGTAAATACCAAAGCTGAACAAAAGGCTTATCACCATGATTATTGCCAAATACCAGGCGGTTAGTTTAATTCGTGCGTTTTCAAACATATGTAATTAATTCAAAATTCAAAAGTTAAGATTTCCCAATCCGATAGCCGAAGCCACGAATTGTCTGGATTAAATTCGGTTTTCCAAGCTTATCACGCAAATGTTTTATATAGACTTCTACGGAATTTGGCAAGACGTCCGAATCATAATTCCAAACATGGGCAATAATCCAATCTTTTTTTATAATTTGTCCAGGATGGCGCATAAGATACTCAAGAAGAGAGAATTCTTTATTTGATAATTCAATTTTCCGATTTTTCCTCTTAACTTTAAAGGTCTGCGGATTAAGCTCAATATCGGATACCCTAAGTATTGCTCCAAGTGAATTTTTTGGCCGGCGCGACAATGCCCGGATGCGAGCCAAAAGTTCTGTAAATGCAAAAGGTTTGACCAAGTAATCATCTGCTCCCGAATCGAGCCCTTCGACTCTATCGCTTACTTGCCCTTTTGCCGTCAAAATAAGAACCGGCGTGTGAATTTGTTTTTCTCTAAGTTCGCGGATAATTTCCAACCCTTCAATCTTGGGCAATAACCTATCAAGGATTATCACATCGTACTCCTCTCCTATTGCCAAATCCAAACCCGAGAAGCCATCGTAAGCAACATCCACCGCGTAATTTTCCTGTTCCAAACCCTGTTTTATAGAATTTGCAATCTTGTGTTCGTCTTCAATGACAAGAACTCTCATAGCCTAAAATTATACCACGAAGCTTAAAATAAACTGAAAATGAAGTGAGTC
>CAYZZF010000032.1:0-2265 GCA_964483115.1 uncultured Gammaproteobacteria bacterium
CACATCGGTTTTATTTTGGATCTGCAAAAGATTTGTTCGAGCGACTGCAACTCCATAATCACGGTAAAGTCCTATCGACAAAATTCGGAGTCCCCTGGAAATTAGTTTGGTACGGTGCATTCAATACCGAAAAAGAAGCTCGTGATTTTGAGGTATACTTGAAATCAGGATCGGGTAAATCTTTTGCCTACAAACATTTGATTTCCGTTGCTTTAGCGAAGGATTTTCAGGAAGGGAGAAATGGTAATCCGAAACGTAAAGTGTAGGATACCCCCCTCTCCGCAAATAGAAACTCTGCAGAAAATCGCCAAGGCGTTAGATGTTAGCGCGAATAATCTCCTCGAATAATTTCTATGAACCAAAAGGTGCAATTTGAAAAAAAGTTAATCGCGATAGAAATAGAACTCGGTTTTTTGCGTATCCCCAAAGAAGGCGTTGGTTTTATGTCGCCGGAATCCGGCAATGTATGGCTCCAATACGAAGATAAACCAGTAACTAAATCAACGTGGAATAAAAAACATCAAAGAATTTTTGGCCTCACGAATTTTTATAAAGAAAAGGATGCAAAACCAGGAGACAAGATTATCGTTGAGTTTGTCAGTAGTAAAAGTGACAAAATTGAATTTTATAAATTGAACCTTGTAAAAACAACACCGGAAGAAATCAAAAAGGAAGAAATAACCGAAAAAGAGGCTGAAGAAATTATTGACTTGTCAGGTCTCTCCTCGCAAGCAAAAGGAAATATCGTTGAGGATCGCATAAAAGAACTCATTTTGCTTTATGGTCAGGGTTTATTGAACGTATACAAACCGACAAATGATACTGAAGGGATTGATCTAATCGTCGTTAAAAACAGCGTTTATCAACCTCTATTTTTACAAATCAAGAGTAATTATAAACTGCGCGGCGGGAGAAATCTGCTTGTACAAATTGGAGACAAAACCTTACACCCACACCACACTCTTTTCGTTGTTGGAGTCTATTTTAATCCGAAAGAACTTGAGATAAACGACAAACTCGCTTTTATCCCATCGGAAATTGTCCATAAAGAAGGGCAAAAAGTGAGACTATCCGGCACCAACACTGGGCGCAGAGTTACTATTTCTCTCAAGGAAGGATCAATGGCAAAATTTACAGAATATCTTGTTAAGAAAACCGATTTTGTAAATAAACTCTTGGAGAAATTCAAGGAAATAGAGAGATATTACAAATAAATTTATGCAAAAACCATATTACGAAAAACCAAAGTTTAAGTTATACCAAGCAAACTGCTTGGATATTCTCGCTGAACTTCCTGAAAACTCGGTTGATATGGTTTTTGCCGATCCGCCTTACCTTCTCTCGAACGGCGGTTTTACCGTTCATGCGGGGCGGCGCGTTAGCGTAAACAAAGGCGAATGGGATAAAAGCAACGGGTTAAAAAAAGATTTTGAATTTCATCTTGAATGGATACAAGCTGTCAAAAGAATTCTAAAACCGCACGGCACAACTTGGATCAGTGGGACTTACCATTCAATTTATCAATGCGGTTTTGCGCTTCAAGTTACAGGGTTTCATGTTCTCAATGATATCGCGTGGTTCAAACCTAACGCATCGCCAAATTTAAGTTGCCGTTTTTTCACTGCAAGTCATGAAACTCTTATTTGGGCGAGAAAAGATAAAAAAGCAAAACATATTTTCAATTATGATTTAATGAAAAACGGGGCTTGGCCCGAGGATGCCCTGAAAAAGCCTGGGTTACAAATGCGTTCAGTCTGGTCTATTGGAACACCAAAAATGATTGAAAAAAAATTTGGTAAGCACCCGACACAAAAACCAGAAGATTTGTTGAAAAGAATTGTGCTTGCTAGCACAAACAAAGGCGATTTGATTGTTGATCCGTTTACAGGAAGTTCGACAACCGGAATCGCCGCCCATCTTTTGGGTCGTCAATTTATAGGAATTGATACCGATTCAAAGTTTTTGAATTTATCAATAAAGCGATTTGAGGAATTAGATCGCAATATGAAAAATAAGTTAATCAAAAAGGTATGAAAATCGTAACGCGGGCTACAGCCATAAAAAATTTGAAAAAGTATATTGGGCAAAATTTGCGGACATTAGCATTGAAGTACAATATAACCACGTACGAGACAGGTAAACAAAATAAAGGTTGGAAAGGTTTGGTTTTGGAACGATTAGCGGGACTTCAAACGAATGTTTCCAAAGCACCAAACGGACTTTCCTATGAATTGAAATCAGTCGCCTTTCATTATGTAAAAAATG
>CAYZZF010000033.1:0-2155 GCA_964483115.1 uncultured Gammaproteobacteria bacterium
GTCTTTCATAGACGGGAGAATTGACGAGCTTGAAGAGCTTTTAAAACAGGCGGTTGTTATAAATGCAAGCGGAAAATCTTCCAATTCTGTTGTAAAACTAGGCTCTACTGTCACTCTTTATGTAAAAGGCAAAAAGGAAGTTTTTAAAGTCGTAGGCGAATGGGAAGCAGATCCAAAAGAAAAGAAAATTTCCCACGAGTCCCCTTTGGGAAAATCTCTTATAGGTAAAAAGGTTGGGGATAAAGTAGAAGTAGAGGCTCCTGCCGGAAAAGTACTCTACACAATCATGTCAGTTAGTTAACTTCAAACAGTTTTAGCAAATAAAGACTGGATAGTTTCAAAAGCTCTGTTTATATCTTTTACCTCAAGAATTAATGTAATTTCCTTAAAAGATGAACTAACGTGTATAATGTTTATTCCCTCCCAGGCTAATGATTTGATAAAGAAATAGAGAATCCCTGGTGTTTTTGCTGCTTCTTTAGGAAGCGTTATTATTATCGAAGCTAGTCTATCTAGCTTTATTCCTTCTTTTGCAAAATCTTCTATTATATCTTTAATCTTGAGGTCTTTGGTAAATAAATTGGATCGGATAATAATTTGCGGTGGGGTTTTAAAAATATTTCTGGTAGAGTATTTTGGCTTTATCTTACTAGATAATCTATTTAAAGCCATAATTATGGCAGAATCACTGATTTTTTTTACCAACATTTCTTCAAGCTCCGGCTTTATATAACGGGCAAGTGAGGAATTATTGATAATTCCTTTTGACATCGCCTCCGTAAGATAGCGGGAACGCAAAATTATTTTCTTTGTAGCTTCAGGAACGGTAATCATAGTTTACACTGAACAAAGTTTAATTAGTTTACATCGAACAAAGTGATATGTTTAAATTTTAACATATTTTATAAATTTTGTAAATTTTCTCTAAAAATTGACAGTATTATTATCTTTAGATATTCTATGCAAGTCAATAAATTAATGATATAATGAGAACTGTTGTGGAAACAGGTATGGAACACAAAGGAAGAAATCCACATCCCAAGAAGGATGATCCCTTAGAACAAAGAATAAGAAGGCTTATAGCCGATGAAGTTTATTCGACAACACTGGGTAGCCAAATGTTTGCGCAAGTTCACAGTTTGCAGCTAGATTATTTTAAGAATTGTTTGGAGAATTTAGATGACCCAAATTATATCCATGACTCTACGCAAGATTTATTAAAGCGTCTGGTTGAAGTCACAAATTCAAAAATTGTTGATGGAGAAGATAATTTATCTTTTCTCAAGAGAAGACATCCCACTTTTGCTCTTGTTAATCATTTCAGTGCTTACAAGCTGGTTACAATACAAGATAAAGAGCTGGAACTTGATGTTCCAGAAAGTCCTGAGATTTACCCTTTCCCTATATTTTTTTCATCGTTAGTTCCTGTTGCGCAGAAACTAGAAGACGAACTTTACGATGCGCATCTTGAGATACCAGGTTCTATTTTACAGATACAAGAGGCTGCCGGACTACTGGTTATTCCTAAAAATAATGACGTTTTTACAGACATTAGAAAGCGTACAAGACAATTAATTTCTCAACATCCTAATTCTCTAATTGTAATTTTTCCAGAAGGGGGTACATCAGGCAAAAGAAATATGGGAGGGCCTTATGATCTTGATAGATTCCATAGAGGTTCGCTTGCAATTGCTCAGGAATTAGACATACAGGTTATCCCCATATGTCAATATTTTAATCCAAATAGCGGGTTTGAACTTGGAATTTTACCTCCTGTAAGACTTGATAACTCTCCTTCAGTTGAAGATAGAGACGCGAGAAAGGAATATTTTGCATCTGTTGCAGAAAACACTCGTCAACAGATGCAGGGGTGGCTGAATCAAAGAATTCAGCAAGTGGGCTACAAATAATCCTCTTTTACTGCATTTTTGTATTTTTGGCTGTATAATATTATGTTTTTGGGGGATAAACCTCTTTGTTTTGACTTTGCTTGTGATAGTTGCACTTCCATCTTAAATAATTAATAAATTAATACTAGAATAATACTGTATACTAGTCTACTAGACTACTGATATGAGAAGGCGATATCAAATATTGAATAAAGAGGAGATTTTTGAAGCTTTTAATAGACTTCGCGATGCGTTTTTAGCTGCAA